>JAGXFY010000020.1:0-18576 GCA_024636985.1 Clostridiales bacterium
ATTCATATCCTCCTAAATTTTTGATTTATTATTGGTTAAAATATCATAACTGAGCTTCTCTAAATTACTTCCAACCTATAGATGAGGTTGATCCATCCATAACTATATATTGTTTGTAACCCTTCAACTCTATCGTTTTAACACTTTAACTATTGTTTATAGTTTTGTAACGCTTTTAAAACCATTTTTGTAATTGTCTCAACTTCTAGATCTGCATGTGAAGATGTATTGGTTATCACTTCATCCTTATATTCATCTTGAATGTCTTCTAATTCCTTCGTGCCATAGGCCACACTTCTAATATTAATTAGATTAAGGGGGCTGACATTGTCAGAAGTCGAGCTACCTCCAACGGCACCACACCCAAGTGTTAGAGAAGGTGCCAAATTAGTGCTTGCTCCTATGGCGCCCTGAGCTGAAGATGTATTAACAAGCAGTCTGGATACCGGCTTTTTCATCGCAAAAGCCCTGATGATATCATCATCTTTAGAGTGAATTACTAGAGAATGTCCTAAACCATAATATTCCAACAGCTCCATACATTTTTCACATGCCTTTTCCCAGTTTTCTTCAGAATAGAATGCCAATATAGGCGCTAACTTTTCCCTTGAAAATGGGTATTGTATGCCGACATGCGTTTCTTCACCAATGAGCACTCTTGTATCATCTGGTACATGTATTCCTGCCATTTCTGCTATCTTTATTGCAGACTTACCAGCAATTTTAGCATTAAACCGTCCACATGCATCTTGAATGGTTTTTCCTACCTGCTCCCGTTCATCTCCTTCTAAAAAGTATGCGCCCGCTTTTATGAATTCTTTTTTCACTTCCTCTTTGATACAGTTCTCGGTGACTACCGCCTGCTCAGAAGCACATATGGTGCCATTGTCAAAAGTCTTACTGTCCATAATCCTTTTTACTGCCAGTGGAATGTCTGCGCTCCGTTCAATAAAGGCTGGTACATTCCCCGGTCCAACGCCAAGCGCCGGTGTGCCTGAACTGTATGCTGCTTTAACCATTGCAGAACCACCTGTTGCTAAGATCAGAGACACATCTTTGTGCTTCATTAAAGCATCTGTGCCTTCTAATGTCGGTATGGACATACATCTTATGATGCCCTCTGGCGCGCCAGCTTCTACTGCTTTTTCTTCCATAATCCTAGCAACTTCACTAATACAATTCAGTGCCTTGGGATGTGGACTAAATATTATGGCATTCCCTGACTTTATGGCTATAAGCGCTTTATAAATTGCGGTTGATGTAGGGTTGGTAGAAGGTACTAAACCTGCTATGACCCCTACTGGTGTCCCAATCTCGATTACTTTTCTCTGCTTATCTTCCTTGATTATACCTACGGTCTTCATATCCTTGATGTATTCGTAAACCGCTTTGCTGGCGAATTTGTTTTTTATGATTTTATGTTCATAAATACCAAATCCAGTTTCACTGACAGCCATTTTGGCCCATCGGTCTGATTCTTTATAAGCTACTTCATACATTGCTCTTACAATAGAATCGATTTCCTCTTGGGTTTTCAATTTAAGTAATTGTTGTGCTTCTTTTGCTTTTTCCACTAGGTTTCTGACGTCTTGAATGGAGCTTAAATCTTTGTCCTTGATCATCTCCTATTTCACTCCTTTGTAAAACTTCAAGATGGCTTCAATCAGCTCATCTTTTTTGGAATACTTAATCTGACTTCTTTCAATAGAGAGTACACCTTCAAATTGATCATCGATTTTTCTAGCCAATGCTCTTAAATCAACTGTTTTAAGACTTTTTAAGCCTTCTCTAGTTTTAGGTGATGGATTTGATTCTAAGGTGGCCTTTTCTTCTTGAAGGTTTTCTTCAGACTTATGATTTTCTTTCTCTGAAATCTCGACCGATCGCATTGGCAATATTTTTTCTACATCATCACTGGGTCTTGGAATGACATGGGTGGATAAAAGTTGACCTATTTTTTTCACCGCCACCTCTGCTGCGTCAATCGATGCTTTTACAGCACCAACATCACCTCTAATATGTATGGTTACCAATCCGCCCTTTACAAATTCACAGCCTAATAATGTCACATTGGCTGCCTTTAAACATACATCGGCGGCTTCAATTGCCCCTACATACCCATATGTTTCTATCATTCCCAGGGCTATATTTTTCATGTTTTTCACCACATTTTCTTATTAGTATTTGGTTGGGTCATCTGCAACAAATTGAACCGCCGCTGCAAAAGCGTCACAAGCGGATTTACATGCAGATTGACTACCTGTTAATAACCCACCACCAAAGTTTGTCTCAGATGGCGGTCCATAAAACTGTACCATCTTAACATCAGATGATTTGAGTGCTGCATCCAGTGCATAAACCGCTTCTATAGGTGGTGCTATCAAATAGGCAAGCGCTTCTCCTTCTTCTACACCAGCTACCTTGGATAAATAGGTGCCTGTTCTTGAAATACAATGAGCGTAATAAGGAATGGTGTCATCCTCATTGGCACTATAGAAGCATGCATCGTTTGCAATAAAGTCAACGACCACATCTAAACCGCTTCTTACCTCTGCAGGATTTGCCCCGGCTAAAATACCGATAAATTCACCTGCTAGTTTTGTGGAAGCATTTGCAGCTCCAGCATAAAATGATTTTGCATAGACCACTTCAACTTGAGCTTTTTTTGTCGCTTCATCCAGTGCGGTATAAGAAACATCATCACAATCGGATGTAACGAGTCCTATAGATCTTTGATCCGGTTTTAATTCTAGGGCCTTCGCCAGATCTGAATCCACATTAGGAATCAGTTTAACACTCAGTACACTTGCACGAATTGCATCATTTTTCATATTGTTGTCCCTCCTTATTTTTACAATTGTAATTCCAGACCACTTTTCTTTTGATCCAGCATTTCTTTTAATATGTGTGCAATATGAGCACCAGCTTCTACGGCTGCAGTTCCGCCTTGATGGATATTAGAAACCACTGTTCTTCTTGCCTCCGGCATACCTACGGTTCCTTTATAGGCTATATAAGCACTCATACTTTCTCCTGTAGCCAGTCCAGGTCTTTCACCTACAAACAAACATGTAATGTCCGCACCCGTTACTTCAGATACAACATCCATAGAAGGTACGCGACCGTATTTAATAAAAAATGGTGTGCCAACTTTTATGCCATAGCCCTCTAGTCCTTGGAATAAAACGGGTAATATATCCCTAATGTTTGCTTCTATTGCAGTTGAGCTTAAACCATCCGCCACAATGACTTGGACTTGTGGGTTCATTTTACATTTTTCTTTTATTAGCGCTACTTCTTCGTCATCAAACTTTCTACCAAGATCCGGTCGGGTTAGATATTCATCTTTGTCCTTACATTTTGTTTTTACAGTGAAAAGATTCATTTCTGCAATGATTTCTTCAGATACATCTGTAAAAACAGCATCCATCGCTACAGCGTGATCTGCTCTGAATCTTAGTAAAGTTTCAGTCTTATACCTTGGGCCTGCTCGCCACACACCAACCCTAGCAGAAGTTTTTGCTTTCATTTGCAAATACTCTTCTCCATTCTCTGGATTAGGTACCAACAATTGTTTCCTCATATCCACCATAGTAATATCTGACAATTCATTGTCATCTATATGGTCGACTTCGCTTTGACTTGTTCCGGTGACTTTTTTTGATCCTTCAAAATCCTTGTTCTTCATTTCTGATAAAACTTGCTCAACTATTACTTTTAATTCTTTCTCAGATATCATTTAATTCACCTCACCTTTTCAAAAATATTGATGGATCTCCACCTTTTGCTGTTAGCTTGCCGCTTTCATCCATGATGCCCATATCCATGAGCCATTTGAAAAACTCTTTGGTCGGTTTCCTGTTTAGTAATTCACGTAAGGTTGCATCATCGTGAAAACTGGTATCCTGATAACTTAACATAATGTCATCTCCCACCGGTACACCCATATAATAATTGGAACCGGCCATAGCAAGTAACATGGTCGCAATTTCTTGGTCGTTTTGATCCATTTTAGTATGGTTTGTATAACATGGTGCCATACCCATAGGTAAGCCCATAAGTTTTCCCATAAAATGATCCTCAAGATTTGCCCGAATCATTTGTCTTCCATCATATAGAGTTTCCGGGCCAATAAAGCCAGATACATTGTTGACCATAAAGGGATTGTATCTTTTTGCAAAGCCATAGCTTCTTGCTTCAAGCGTCATCTCATCTACACCATGATCCGTATCCAGTGACATCTCTGAACCCTGACCGGTTTCAAAGTACATAAGATTCGGACCGGGAGCTATGCCTTGCTTCTTAATCAATTCATATGCTTCATCAATGAGCGCTGCATCAATGCCAAAAGCCTTATTGGCATCTTCCGTTCCTGCAACACTTTGAAAAAAAATCGATACCGGTGCCCCTTGTCTGACGGCTTCCATCTGTGTGGATATATGAGACAAAACACAGGTTTGGGTTGGTACCTCCCACTTCATCATAAAGTCATAAATACAGTTCATGATGTTTTTGGTATTGCCCACCGTATCTTCAACTGGATTGACACCAATAACCGCATCGCCTGAACCATAGGACAAGCCTTCCATTATGGACGCTATAATGCCATTAGGATCATCCGTCGGATGATTGGGTTGGAGCCTAAAGGAAAGGGTTCCCGGTAAGCCGACGATGGTATTGGCTTTGCCCCATATGTTGATTTTACTGGCCCCATAGACCAAATCCATATTCGACATAAGCTTAGCAGCACCGGCTACCATTTCAGCGGTAAGGCCTCTTCCGATACGTATGATATCTTCATTGGTCGTTGAATGCATCAGTACATATTCCCTTAAATAACCAACTGTCCAGTTTTTGATTTCATTATAAATACTTTCATTCACCAGACCATCAATCACCCTCGTTACTTCGTCTTCTTCCATGGGAATGACCGGATTCTTTCTTAAATCTTCTAATGTTAGTTCACTTAGAACTCTTTTTGCCGCCACCCTCTCTTGAGCAGTTTCAGCAGCTATTTTTAGATAAGTGTCTCCGGATTTTTCTTCATTGGCCTTTGCCAACACATCTTTTACAGACGTAAACGCATACGAAACACCAAATAGTTTCGTCTTAAGTTTCATTGAGATTCCTCCTCGTTTTACTTAAGAAAAATGGACGCGTCACCTGCTCTATCTGTGAACTTACCGTTCTTTCTAATGCCCATTTTTTCTAACCATAAATCAAATTCCTTAATTGGTTTCAAATTCAACAATTCTCGGAGTGTCTGTGCTTCGTGATACCCTGTACATTGATAATTCAGCATAACGTCATCCCCAACCGGTATACCCATGAAATAGTTGCATCCTGCGGTTGTAAGAAGTACCGCTAGATTCTCAATGTCGTTTTGATCTGCTTTCATGTGATTGGTGTAACAAGCATCCACGCCCATTGGTATACCTGTTAATTTGCCCATGAAATGATCTTCAAGACCTGCTCTTATAACCTGCTGATTGTCATACAAAAATTCGGGTCCAATAAAGCCAACCACTGTGTTGACCAAAAATGGTTGATACCTTTTTGCGTACCCATAGCATCTTGCTTCTAAAGTCAACTGATCTGCACCATGATGGGCGTCCGATGACAACTCAGATCCTTGACCCGTTTCAAAATACATAACGTTTGGTCCAGTTGATGTTCCTTCTTTTAGCACCAAAGCTCTCGCTTCATCTAGCATTTCAGTTGTAACACCAAATGCTTCATTTCCTTTTTGAGAGCCTGCTATACTTTGGAATATTAAGTCCGATGGCGCACCTTCTCTTATGGCTTTCATCTGGGTTGTAACATGACCTAAAACACAAGCTTGGGTCGGAATCTCCCATTTGTTTTTTAAGTCTGCAAATATTTTTAAGACATTACTAACACTATTTACGGTGTCGTCAACCGGATTAAGGCCTATAACAGCATCACCAACACCATATGAAAGTCCTTCCATGGTAGATATCATAATGCCGTCCAAATCATCTGTCGGGTGGTTGGGTTGTAACCTTATAGATAAGGTACCTGGGAGTCCTATGGTTGTATTACAATGGGCTGTTATTCTAATCTTACTGGCACCATAGATCAGATCTAGATTGGACATGATTTTTGTGACTGCTGCAACCATTTCACTGGTTAAACCTCTGCTAATTCTTACTAGATCACTTTCTTTTGTACTTGAATCTAGAATCCATTCTCTTAGTTCACTGACGGTCCAGTTTTGAATCTCTGCATAGATTTTTTCATTGACCGCATCTTGGATGACCCTTGTGACTTCATCCGTTTCGTATGGTATTACAGGGTTGTTTCTCAAATCCTTCAACATAAGATTACTAAGAACCTCTTTGGCAGCTACACGTTCTGTAACTGTGTTAGCGGCGATGCCTGCCAGCTTATCTCCGGATTTTTCTTCGTTTGCCTTTGCTAAGACTTCTTTGACTGTGCTAAATTGATACACATCTCCAAATAACTTGGTTTTTAACCTCATACTATCACCTCTTCTTTTATATTGATGACTAATATCCAAATGCTAATGTTTTGATTACAATTGGTACGACCCTCCCATTTGCCAAAGGTTTTCCTATATCGATAAAATCCCCATTACTTACATTAACAGCATCGATACATACAACGTCCTTCTTATACTCTAAATATGTTTGAATAGTTTGTCCTAGTGCCTTTGCTATGTCATGTTCTACAATAACTACCAGCGGAACATCCATACTTATGATTTCCGCCATCCCATCAACAATTGTCTGTGCTAGTAACTTCAGCTCACCAAAGCTTATACTCTTCACCCCCTTAATGGCTAAAGCCACCTGTTGTTTTTCATTATGCAGGCCAAACCAACTGACTTTTTCTTTGATTGCCTGACGCAGTTGTTCATAACCCAATTGCTCATCTTCCGCTGAAAGCTTAAGAATCGGTATGTTTTTAAGCGGAAAAATATCTTTTGAGAAGGTTATTGTGCTCCCGCTAATATCTGTCGTATGACTGCCCGCACCAACAACGGTAGCTCTGATGGTTTCTGTTGGTTCATATATGTCAAAATAATCGGACAGATTCAGTTTTTGTATGCTCTTGCCCAAAAAAACACCGATATCCCCATAAATAAGTTTTTTTTCTTCTGAATAGGTCCCATATATACAGTCTGCAACACCGCCAGAAAATGAGATGTATTTAATCTCATAATTTCTTTTTAAGTCCTTTGTCGTCAGTATTAACTTCAGATCTTCTGTTGCTTTTCTTATACCCAGAACCTCTTCAATCAGTTCTGCCATCCGGTTCGTTATCCTATTTATCCTATCCGTCGAGATCACCTGGCCTAGCTCTATCTGAATGTCCATGTTGTTTGCTAATTTTTTCATTTTTTTTGATATGTATTCTACTGTCATGCTGTCTGGATGAATCTTAATAAGTCGACCTCCAAGATCCAAACACGTGGTGTCTATAATCTCACCATCTTTGAATACCGATATATTGGTCGTTCCACCTCCGATATCTAGATTCACAACGACGCTTCTTTTTGACTTGGAAAAGAGATCTGCGCCGGCACCTTTTCCGGCGATGATGGCTTCAAGATCCGGTCCTGCTGTGGCAACAACAAAATCACCTGCCAATCCGCTCAGTTTTTCAAGTACAAGAGATGCATTCACTTTTCTTGCCGTTTCACCGGTTATAATCACTGCACCTGTGTCCACATCCTCTGGATTGATTTCAGCTTTTTTATAGTCTTTTTCTATAATTTTTCTAATGGCTTCCCCATCAATCTCTGTTTCTGATATTAAGGGTGTGAAATAAATCTTGCTCTTATAAATGACTTCTTTTTCTACAATGCTAATTTTAGGTATAGAAAATGCCGATGCCGTGTTTTCGATGGTCAGCCTGCTAAATACCAATTGGGTTGTTGAAGTACCGATGTCGATGCCTACGCTAATGATTTTTTCTTCCAAATTAGCCCCTCCCTAAACGCAAAAATTGGCCTAAAAAGTATGCGAACATACTCCTTAGGCCAACTTTGCCTTTTATGAAAACACTGCGTTGTGTTTTCTATTCATTTATAAAGTCGAATATTATTTTTGTGCCGTTTTCACCAGAATACAGTTCCAGATGACCTTGTAACTTGTCTTTTACAATACTGCTTACAATATTCAGCCCTAGGCTATCTGGCTTTATGGATTTTACGTCAAATCCTTTGCCATTATCTATGACAGACATACTCGAATACAGATTTCCCTTTTGAATCCAAATATCAATAGAACCGTTAGATTTTTCATCAAAGGCATGTTCAATAGAGTTTTGCAAGAGCTCATTGACGACCAAGGCTATTGAGGTTGCTTTATCTGAATTGACTGTCAGACTGTCTCCTTCTATGGATATAGTAATATGATCTAATGTTGATAAACCATATCTAACAGTACTCTCTTTGATCTTGGTTACAATGGTTTTTAGGTCGACGTCATCTACCCCATTTTGTGCCAAAAGTTCATGTGTAACCGCTATACCAAGAATTCTGTTGATGCTCACATTAAAGGCTTCATTGACCAAATCGTTATTAATCCTTCTGGACTGAAGACTTAGAAGACTTGCGATCGTCTGCAAATTATTCTTAACTCTATGATGAATTTCTCGAATGGCGACAGACTTAAGTATAATTTCCTTTTCCTTTTCTCTTACTTCCGTTATGTCTTTGATGAGCATGGTAAGCCCCGTAATAATATTATGCCTTTTTAATGTTGCATATTTTATTTGTAAGGTGAGCTTGCCGACGGTTACTTCTGATATTTTTAAGCTGGGTTCTTCTATAAGCTTGTCAAAAACACATCCATCTAACACAAGATTATCAAAATTCATACCTATGATACTGTCTCTATACCCTAATTCTTCGTATAATTTCTTGGCACCCGGATTACCATAATTACTAATACCCTGCTGATCAAATATAATGATGGCATCGTTAATATGATAGGTTACTGTATATTCACTGTCCTTAACATTGAGTATGGATTCTGTAAGTTGTCCTGTTGTTTCAGCTAGAAATTCCATTTTCTCATTTTGCTTGACCGATTTTGTAATGTCTTGTTCCATAATCAATACGCCAATAACATCACCCTTATCATTTTGTATGGGTACAACGTTTTGTTTTACATTTTTGTTTTCTTGGGTTAAGGCCTTCAGATCTCTTGTCGCCATACCAATATCTAATGTCCTAAGTGCTGCCGGTTCATTTTTTCTATAGGCCAATTCTCCAACCACGGAATATTCATACATAGATGCGTGGGAAGTCGGTTTGGCTTCGGCCACAACAATTGCTGCATTGGGATCACTGGTCATACAGTCAATAAACACATCTGCCTTCACGAGATCTGCTATAATTGGTAGTACCTTAGAAATGCTTTCTAGTTTTATAATGTCTTCATCATTAAGATCCGTATATTTATTACACAATTCTCTTAGCATCTTATCTGCTCCCAGCTTATTCTACATGATTCATGATGATGGTATTAGCAATGTTCTTCATAGAAGCGTGTTTTTCCATACTCAACTTTCTAATGAGATTATAAGCCTCATTATCTGATATTTTGTCTTTATCCATAAGAATGCCTTTTGCACGATCTATAGATTTTCTGGCTTCTAACTGATCTTTAAGTTTTTCAGCATCCTCTTTTATTTTCTTGATTAATTTTCCTTTTGCTACTGCAATCTCAATAGTCGGAATAAGGTTCTGACTGCTAACAGGTTTAACAATATACCCCATTACACCCACCTCTTTGGCTTGCTCCAAAAACTCAATGCCGCTATAGGCTGTTAATAACACAACACTAAGAGCAAGTTCTTCATTGATAATTACTTTTGATGCTTTTATACCGTCCAGTATAGGCATCTTCACATCCATAAGCACCAAATCCGGTCTAAGTTTTCTACACAATTCAACTGCATCGAATCCATCAGAAGCTTGTCCTACTACATCGTAGCCTTCTTCCTTAAGAATCTCGCTGAGGTCCATCCTAGTAATAAGTTCATCGTCGGTTACTACTATTCTGCACTTCATTCTATTGTCCTCCTTAAAATATATTGAAAAGGTTGGTTTATTCTAGAAAGTCTTCCAGTTCCTCTAGACCTAAACCCTTTATTGCACTAATTTCAAATATTTTTTTTGCACCTGCCAATGTAAGACAATCTCTTGCATACTCTATATCTTTTATTTCTTCATCTATTTTTGTAACTATACCTACTACAGGCTTCGTAAAAACTGACGCAAAATTTGGAGAAAATAGACAGTTTTTGCTACTTGCGTCCTGAAATAATAGTACCATATGACAGTCACAGGATGCAACAATTAAGGCATTATTATATCTTCGACTTTCCAAGTACTCACCCGGTGTATCAATGATGGTATCATAGTATTCCATCGCCTGTGTTTTTTTGTATTTCAAACTTGCTTTCATCATCGCTTGAACAAACGTGGTCTTACCCGATCCCACAGCCCCAATTAACATAAATTTTTTCATGATATTATGATTTTGTGACCGTTGTCGGCGTAAAAGATAACACATTGGTCAATACATTTAGGATTTCATTTAAGGCCGATTCTATACTGGAAACATCGCCTATAACAACCAAAGAACCACTAAATCGATCAATAAAACCTATTTCTACATTTGCGGCTTTGGTTGCAACATCTGCTGCAATAATAACCGCTTCACTGGGCGTGATTGTAAGAATACCAATTGCATCACTATGCTCATCTGCAAGACCTAATTTCATGTAGATGCTCTTTTGTGGTTTTGCGATAATATGGGCAAGGGTTACTTGTTTTCCGGGAACATATTCTTGAATAATTCTTTGTTTTTCAAAGTTTTCCATAGATTTCATTCCTTTATGGGATTTTTTCCTAAAAATACAAAAGCCCGCTACAAAGCATAATCCTATGCTTTATTGCAAGCTTCTCCGCTCTTGTCATTGCACTTCGCCGTGCAACGATATCTATTTTTTATAATTATAGCATCCTGAGCATTCAAAGTCAATGACGGTGTTTGCTGTAAATGACCAAGAAAGTCATAGATAAAAAAAGATTCTTCTGCCTACATATGCACTATACATTGTAAGTAAAAGAATCTTAATATGACATCTAGTAAGTAGCTGCATCTAGTTCGAATTTTGAAACTACCTTTTGCATGGACTCTGCCAAGAGTGCAAGTTCTTCACTGGCTTCAGCGATTTCTTGAATAGCAGCCGTCTGTTCTTCGACAGATGCTGACGTTTGTTCTGTACTGGCTGCGTTTTCTTCGGAGATTGCTGATAAACTCTCAATGATCGTTACCATATCCTCCTTCTTGATTTCCATCTCATGACTGGCCTTGTTTAAGCCCTCCATAACCATTTTCATGCCTTCTATCGCTGTTGATATACCTTCGAACTTTTCATTCGTACTATCAACACTTTTAGCTTGGGATGATATTATGCTTTCTACTTCTTTAATCGTAACAACAGATTGCTCTGTTTTTCCAGAAAGTTCTTGGATGATGGTTACGATTTCATCTGTAAAGCTATTGGATTGTTCGGCAAGCTTTCTGATTTCATCGGCTACGACTGCAAAACCTCTTCCGGCTTCACCAGCTCTAGCTGCCTCTATCGCAGCATTTAGTGCTAGAAGGTTGGTTTGATTTGCTATATTTTTAATCATTTGACTTGCGTTTTCGATTTTTATCGCACTTTGACTTGTCTCAAGAATGACATCATGTATATCGTTTGTCGCTTTTTCGCTTGCTTTCGTTTTATTAACAAGATCAGATAAGACTTCGATGCCTTCTTCTTTGAGTGTATTCACTTGGTTCGCAGCGCTATTTAACTCTTTTATAAAATGCAGGTCTTGCGTAATCAAGTCACTTAATTGATTTACATTTGTCGCACCATGCTCCGTTTCTTTTGCTTGATCCGTTGCACCTATGGCCATTTCTTCAACTGCTCTAGCAACTTCATCCGCTGCTATTGCTACTTGTTGACTTGTTGATGTTAGTTCCTCTGAAGTGGCTGCCACTTGGCCTGAAGTATCCAAAATCTGTTTGACCAATTCAACAAAATTATCTCTCATCACTGAAAGTGATACAGCAATTACGCCTATCTCATCACTTCTATTTGAGTGTTTTTTGATGCTTTGATCGCCTTCATTTGTTAAATCATAACGCGCAAGTCGATCCACATAACCGGATAAATACGTAATGGGTTTTGAGATGAAGCTACCAATAATCAAAGCGCTTGCTATCCCTATCATGATCACAATACCAGAAATGATCACTATAATATTCCTAAGCTCTACCGTTCTACTTAGAAAATCTTCTTCGTAATTACCTATTCCGAGTATCCAATTCGTATGGGGTATAGGCGCCATGGCTGTAATTCTTTTCGATCCGGATAGTTCATAATTCGCAAGCCCCGGATTCCCAATGCCAAGTTCTTTTAATGCAAGACCAAAAGCCTTTAATTCACCATCTGTTTCAATATCTTTAAAAGGATTTTCTTGTTCAAGTACATATTCTCTTTTGGGATGAGCGTACATCGTACTGTCTGAGCCTACGATAAAGGCATACCCATTCTCACCAAAGCCTAATTGATCGGTTAATTCACTGAGTGAAACCCCATCACGTGTACCTATTAAAATACCTATTACTTCTCCATCTGCACGAATTGGAACAGCATCAATAAATATTGGTTCTCCCGTTATTTTGCTGATCACCACATCCGAAACATTAGCCTCACCTTTAAGTGCTTTTCGTACATACTCTCTGTCATCTAATTGTACTGTTTCGCCACTTAATACAAATCTCGCGGTTCCGTCTGTTAGCACCACACCCATGTCTTGATAACCTAATCTTTCAATATCATTGATCAAGGATGCTTTTTGAATTTCCCATTCCATGCTGTTGATATTTTCTTTCAAAGATAGTTCATTTAGAATAGCCAATCGAGTATCGATGAGACTTGATATATGTTCAGCTACTTCAGTTGAATACTCTAACATGGATTCTTCAGCCGTCTCAATGACGATACTCGAACTAAATGTCATAGCTGTCACGCCCAATACCATTGAAATAATAATGACAAGACTTCCTACAAATATGGCAATACGCTTTGATAAATTAATTTTCATCTTGATTTTTTATATATTGAATTCATAAGTTAAAACAATATATATCTCCTTTCTGTGTAAGTTCATATTTATTCTTCAACAGGGACTATGCTTTTTCTCACCCTTTAAAATAGTCAATCTCTCAAGTACATAATATAAGAATATGATACTCCGTGCCTAGAGTAAATAGGTCTACGGTCCTAATTTATACTTATTGTCTATAAATATCCATTGTTAGTTACGTATGTTTATTCTAATTGCAAAAGATAATAAACCCTACATAGCTAGAAAACCTAAATAACCTAAAACCTCACATGACTGGTCAAATAAGTTTTTAGGTTGATGATACATCTTGTTTTTAAACATTTTATTCAACTATATTTTCTTTATCTTAACATCCCTACCTTTGACTTTTACCTTGCTCAGCCCATCTTCCACTATCTGACCTTTATGATTAAAAATCTCCACATAGGTACAGGAATCTTGAATGTCGATAATACCGATATCTTCGGAGCCAATCCCAGTTAGATTACTTATTGCGCCCAGCACATCACCGGCACGCATCTTTTTCTTCTTTCCGGCATTGATACGCAACCTTGTTATATCCTTGTGAAGCTGATCTTTCTTTTCTCTTTTTGGCTTTGGCTTAATCGGTGTTCCTGTCCTCTTTGAAATTGCCTTTTGTTGTAATATCTTCTCATCTTCTAATGGGACTTTATACCCTATAAATGCTTGTATTTCATCCCACTTTCTTTGATCATGTGTAGATACAAATGTAATGGCACGGCCTTCTTCACCAACACGTCCTGTCCGACCTATTCTGTGAACATAGTTTTCATTGTCAATGGGCACATTATAGTTAATCACCAAATCAAGGCTATCCACATGAATCCCTCTAGCAGCCAGATCTGTAGCAATTAAATAAGTGACTTCTCCGTCTTTGAAGGTGGAGATTGCTCTTAGTCGATCATTTTGGGCCATGCCCCCATGTAGTGCCATGCAATCGTACTTACCTTTAATCAACTTCTGGACCAATTGGTCTGCTTTGATTCTTGTGTTACAAAAAATCAAGCAGCTCCTTGGTTTCAGTTCATCCATTAACTTTGTTAAGAGCATAAATTTCCAATCATCTGCAACTTCATACCACACTTGCTTGATTTGGTCTATCGGCGCCTGGGTCGATTCCATTTCTATGCGCAAAGGATTGATCATATGCTCTGAACATATGAATTCTATCTCCGGTGGCATGGTCGCTGAGAAAAGTAAAGTTGTACGTTCTTTCGGTATTTTCTTAATAATTGCCTCTACATCTTCAAGAAAACCTCTCTTTAGCATTTCATCCGCTTCATCGATGACCAAATACTTAATTTGTTCCAACACAAGATTCTTTCTTTTTATCAAATCGCCAAGTCGCCCCGGTGTTCCAACTATAACGTGGACGCGTTGTTTCAACTGCCTTAATTGAATATGAATCGGTTGTTTACCATAGATTGGAAGACAACGTATTTTCTTATATCTGCCAATACTTGCAATCTCTTCACAGACTTGAACCGCCAGTTCTCTTGTTGGCGTGAGTATCAGTACCTGTGGTAGATTCTCATCCATCTCTAGTTTCTCGGCTATGG
Source organism: Clostridiales bacterium (assembly GCA_024636985.1). Taxonomy (GTDB): domain Bacteria; phylum Bacillota; class Clostridia; order Lachnospirales; family Vallitaleaceae; genus Petrocella. The sequence goes on from JAGXFY010000020.1 coordinate 14,770, forward strand.
GAATACCAAAAGCCGCTGTCTTTCCACTTCCCGTCTGAGATTGTACAATCAAATCCCTTCCCTCAAGTATATGAGACATAACTCTATCTTGAACAGCTAAAGGCTTTTCATAACCGAGTATGTCTAATGCCCTGCCTATATCATCGCCAATTCCATACATCTTACTGAATTCATTTTTTATCGTGTTTCTCATAGTCTTGTTTTACCTTCCTTGTACTATCTGCTTCCGGTCCTATCCTAATTATAACTTATGGGAAGGCAAAATAAAAGTTGATTGATTCAGTTAGAATAACGCGACCTCCCTTGGCCAAAAACTTGACGCTGGTGCATTCATATGCTATATTTCTACTAAGAAAAAACTCTCAGCGACGAGATTAGCTAATAAGACTTAGTTGATTGAATCGCTGATTTTTAAGTTCTGAAGAATATAAGATGAAGGGGTTGAATTTTTGTCTGATTTTAGTTTATCCATATTTTTGTTTATATTATTTATGGTTTAAGCATAATCAGCATGATCTGTCGACTTAATCCAAATGGTCATAATTATTGGATATCACTCACATAGATTTGATTTCTACCCTTCTGTTTCGCCAGATACATTGCTTTGTCTGCAAGCACTATGGCTTCTTCAGGACTTTTTAACAACATCGGTTTAATTGTAACGACACCGATACTTGTTGTCACACTATTTGAAACGCTTGAATACGCATGCGGTATTGCAAGGGTTTCAATTATAGCTTGAATTCTCTTAGCAATCACCATTGCACCCTTTTCATCTGTTTCCGGTAATACAACAAAAAATTCTTCTCCACCATAACGTGCAACCGTATCTCCTGAGCGAATCACAATTGAATTAAGAATTTTTCCAATTTGTTTCAAGCACGCATCGCCTGAAGTGTGACCATAATAGTCATTATATTTTTTAAAGTAATCAATATCTAACATTATTAGGGACATTCTTGCATTACTACGCTTTAATCTATTAAATTCTTTTTCAAGTATGTTGTCTAGATACCTTCGATTCATTAAACCGGTCAAACTATCTTTAAGAGAATTATCTTCAGCTATTTCTTTTTCTAACTTAAGTTGATCCATCAAGATATTGTTCTTGCTGTTTAGTCGCTGATTTACCATTAGTATAAACCCAAAAACAATGAGCATATTTGCAATAATAGGTACGATAAATACTCCAACCATCATAAAGGATTGGTTAAATGTATCATAGGATTGAATTTTTGAAAAAAACAAGATATTTATGCCATAGAGAGTAGAAAAACTACCGTGAAGTGCATAAATTATTGCTGTTAGTCGAACAGAAGCAGAACTCACACCCTTACTGTTCTTAAACAACCTGAATGCATTAGAAAACAATACCAATAAAAGAAACAGTGAAACAATCACACCACGTCCAACAATACTATTGTTAAAAACAATAAAATAGAAATAAGCTACAAGAAAGACACCAAAAAATACTATATATGGTCCTTGTTTTGTTTTAATATCAAAAAATACGGCAATACCTTTATTATGAATAAGGTGCCCCAGCAATATTAACGGATTTGCAAGCACCGCTAATAAATATAATGATGGATTCGACAAAAAAAGGATACAAGTGAAACCCATAGCTTGAGCGATTGACCCTAACCACCATATCTTAATGCAAGGAAAATCAGGACTGATTTTATATTGAATATGAAGAACAATCGCCTGACAAATGGATGTTATACTGGCAATCATTGTAATAGTCAATATATCGAGTTCCCATGATAATAGCACTCATTTCACCTTCCTCACCCGTTGCCTTCATACTTTCTATTATTATACCTTATATTAGTAAACATAGATATACCATTAATACATTCTCTTGATAAATAAAAATGTCCCCGGAAGAAAAAATACCCAATTGGTCTTTTTTGTAGCGTTTTTTTATTGTTTTGAGGCCTTAAAGGCATTAAACATGCTTAATATCGGTATTTAAAGAGACTTCATTATTAATTGTAATTAGGTCATCCACATCGAGCTGATGTATATCATTTTTTCCATTGCTTCTGGCAAAAACCTCTAGCTCATTCGCAGTTCCATTATAGAAATTAACAAAATGCTTAATGGATTCTTCCATATTAAAAACGCTTCTTAAGTCTTCATCTTGTGTTGCTATACCTACAGGACAAGTACCCGTATGACAAACTTTAGATTGTAAACAACCAATAGAAATCATGGATGCCGTAGCGAGTGCTATTGCATCTGCACCTAAGGCTATTCCTTTAGCAATATCAGAGCTATCTCTAAAACCTCCGGTTATGCATAAAGAAACTTTACTGTTCACTTGATCCAGATATTTTCTAGCTCTTCTAATAGCAAATATTGGTGGAATCCCAACATTATCTTTCAAAAACCTAGGCGAAGACCCTGTTGCGCCACCACGACAATCTATTGTAATAAAGTCTGGATTTGCTTGTAGTGCAAAAGCGATATCTTCTTCAATATGTCCTGCTGCAAATTTTATGCCTATTGGGACCCCATCCGTCACCATGCGTATGCGATCCACTCTATTAATAAGATCTTCTAGAGAATCAACCCCAGCCAATCTTCCAGGGGATATGGATGCCTCACCTTCTTTGAGTCCTCTAATTTTTCTTATTTCTGGCGAAATTTTATTAAAGGGCAAATGACCACCTAGACCCGGCTTAACCCCTTGGCCTATTTTTAATTCAACTGCATCTGCCATTTTCATTATATCTTCATCATAAGAAAAGTGGGCCGTCCCTTGTTCATAAATGTATATTTTTGCCGCCGCTCTGGATTCAATTAGCATACCACCTTCTCCTGAACACATGGCGGTTCCGACAATGGCACTACCCCTAGCTAAAGCAATCTTCGCTTCTCTTGATAAAGCGCCAAAAGACATATGAGATACATAAAAAGGAAGGTTAAGTACTATAGGTTTTTTAGCCGTCTTACCAATTACTGTCTTGAGGTTAACCGGGACATCTCCATTTAGAGGCATTCTGTGAAGTTGGGTACCCTTAAATAAAACTGTTTTAAAATCTGGGAAAGTTTCAAGAGTTCTCATAGCAGAATTTTCACTTTTACCGGTCTTTGCTAATTTCTGAATTATTGCGAATTTGTTATCATAGTTCTCACCACTTATGATTACTTTGTCAAATAGCTTTTTAACTTTACCGTCATCTTCAAATTTTTCATACCAATGTTGCCCATTACAGAATGGTTTATTCTTTGAATTCCCACAACGACAAAGTGCATAATGTTCCAATGATTCAGGATCATCATCATCTTTTAATTCAATTGACCCCTTAACCACGTATGGTCCATCCTCAGTAATGGTAACTTCTGGTGTATTCGAATAAGTATCATATTTAACAAAATCTATCGAATAACTAAGTGCACCGGATGGACATTTTTTTATGGTCTCAATGATTTTTTCAACAGCCTCACCATCCGGATCTATCCAAGGTTCAGTTCCCATTCTGAATACTTTTGGTAAGCCATCTGTACAGTATCCCGCATGAGAACATATGCCTCTGTCATCATGAATGGTTATTTTTTCTCCTCTATAAATATCAGAGTGTCTTGGTTGTCGATCTATTGATTTTTCACTATAAAAATCAATTTTTCCGTGGGTGCCATCACAAAAAGGCTTTGTTCTTGACTGACCACAACGGCAAAAGGATTGGGTAAGAGCCTCTAGCGGTACCTTTATACCAACAGATTCTTTGATTTCCTTTAGGTTTGATATAACATAGGGACCATTTTTAACACTTGTAATTGTTATATTATTTTTTTTCA
>JAGXFY010000021.1:0-77384 GCA_024636985.1 Clostridiales bacterium
ATCCGAAGAATCACTCACTACCTTCTCGCTCGACTTGCATGTGTTAGGCACGCCGCCAGCGTTCATCCTGAGCCAGGATCAAACTCTCATGTTTAATCTCTTGCTATAGAATACTCGCTGGTCTTTTTTTGACTTGAGCTTTCGCTCTTGTTACTAAAAAACCAAGCTTGCTTTTGCTACATAATGAATTACATAGCGTCCGTTTTAAATTACTTTTTGATAGGTTGGTTTACTGTTCAGTTTTCAATGTTCAGGTCTTAATTTTTACCTCGCAAACCGTTTAGGTCAGCGAAAAGTATTATATCATAACCATTTTGCTAAGTCAATGCTATTTCAACATTTTCTTAAGTTACTAAACGGAGAAAGAGGGATTTGAACCCTCGCGCCGCGTTAACGACCTACTCCCTTTCCAGGGGAGCCCCTTCAGCCGCTTGGGTACTTCTCCAAACGTTGAATAAACACACGTTGCACTTCTAATATTCCTAGAAATCTAATGGTCTAGATTTCAACGGAGAAGGTGGGATTTGAACCCACGGTCCCTTTCGGGATCACTGGTTTTCAAGACCAGCTCCTTAAGCCACTCGGACACCTCTCCAGATGTATGCTTGCGCACTGATTGGCGCTTAATTAATTTATCATATCTCATTAATGGTGTCAACACTTTTCTTCTTTTTTTTATTTATGCAAAATGCAGTCCTTTTTCAAGTACTAAACGCCTAAAAGCCGCTCAATAGCGGCTTTTATTTTTTACTATTACCCTTTAAATACCATGAGATTCTGTTGTTGTCAGAAAACTCTAAGTACAATATGCTTTGTATGAAAATATTCACTCCTCATAGCCTTCGAAATCATCGCCATATTTTTCGTAGGTGTCTAAAAGATTAATGTTTTTTTTCTTCATCGGTTTATGTTTTGGCTCTATCCTATTGAGTCGTGGTAGTCCTTTTTCATTTTGGCTCGGATGACTCCTAACATGTTTTTTGATGCGCTCATCTTTGTCCAACTCTTCCTGTTCCTTTCTTTTTGGCATAATGTCCTCCGGTATTAATCGTCTGTTTGATGCTTTGCAATCCATTCACCATAAGCTAAATCGGATGGTGTGGTTATTTTGATATTATCATAGGAGCCTTCTACCATTTTTACATCATGATTCATTAATTCTTCTATCAACATGGCATCATCCCAAAAATCTGTGGAACATGCATATCGTTTTTCATAGGCTTGTTTAATCAAATTCAAGTCAAAGGCTTGTGGGGTTTGAACGGCCCATAACAACCTGCGATCCGGCGTTTTTATAACCATATGGTTTCTATCAACGCTTTTTATTGTGTCTTTGACCGGTACACCTAAAACAGCCGCATTACATTTAATAGCTACTTGAATGAGTTTTAATATATCTTTTTCCTTGACGAAGGGTCTTGCACCATCATGAATCAGCACCAAGCCTTCACCTTCAATAGACTTTAAAGCGTTATGTACTGAATCCGGTCTTTCATTACCACCTTTTACCATTTTTTTGACTTTTGAAAAATTATTCAAAGTAAGTATATTTTTTTCAACATAAGACTTTTCATCTTCTCGTACGACCAGAAAAATGTTGTGGATGGCTTTCATTTCTTGAAAGACCATTAAAGTATGATACAAAATAGGATAACCTGCCAGTTGAATAAACTGCTTATTCTGATGGTGTTCCATTCGATTCCCCATGCCTGCTGCTAAAACAATCACATTGATTTCCATAATGACCTCTTATTCATCTGTACCTTATAATTTTTCATATTGACTTTCATATGATTTTTCTATCCCTGACCTTAACCAAACTGAATATTGGATGAGGCATTCAGTGACATATCATGCTGTATACCGTTTTTATAATCATAGTAGGCCGCTATACCAATCATAGCAGCATTATCCGTGCAATAAATTGGCGAAGGATAATAGAGCTCATAGCCATTCTCTTTAGCTTTTCGATGCATTTCTTCTCGAAGTCGACTATTTGAGGCGACACCACCGGCTAATGCTATTTTACTTATATTCAGATTTTTAGCTGCCATCATAGTCTTGTTTGTGATAACTTCTATAACCGCCTCTTGAAACGATGCAGCCACATCGGATGGATTGATGGTCTCATCTTTCATTTTCATCTGATTCAGATAGTTTAAAACCGCCGATTTGATACCACTAAAACTAAAGTCATAAGACCCTTTTTCTAAATATGTTCTTGGGAAATCAATAGCCTCTCCATTACCCGTTTTTGCTAATACATCTATTTTGGGACCACCCGGATAACCCAGTCCGATACTTCTAGCAACTTTATCATAGGCTTCACCTACAGCATCGTCTCTGGTTCGCCCGATAATATTATAGCTTCCATAGTCCTTGACTTCTACTAAGTGCGTATGACCACCTGAGACCACCATACATAAAAAAGGTGGTTTTAAATTATGTTCAATGTAATTTGCGGATATATGACCTTCAATATGGTGTACGCCTATTAACGGAATATCAAGGGCAAATGCAATGGCTTTTGCCTCAGCCAAACCTACCAACAGGGCACCTATCAGCCCGGGGCCATGGGTGACCGCTACTGCATCTAAATCCGCAAAGGTAATTCCTGCTGCATTTAGAGCTTCATCTATAATCGGATTCATTTTTTCAACATGCTTTCGCGATGCCACCTCCGGAACTACACCACCGAATTTGGCATGCAATTCAATTTGTGAGGATATGGCATTGCTCAGTATTTCTTTGCCATTTTTAACAACTGCTGCCGATGTTTCATCGCATGATGTTTCAATAGCTAATATAATCATATCTTTTTCATTTTTCATTTTTGTTACCTACTATTCTATTATGATTGTATCGTCAACCGGAACCCATCCTTTGATAAACCAAAGTCCCTCCGATCGTTCCAATACATACTGTTGTTGAATATTTTCACTTTTTCCGACGCTGTTTGGAATAAACACGACTTTTACAAACGCTAAAGTATTATCAGTAGGGCTATATTCCGGCAACATCACCCTATAATCCACAATGTGATCTTCACCTTCAGCGGCTCTTCTAACTTCTTCAATGATACTTGCCATATGTTCTTCTTCAGGATTTAGCTCTAACAAGTCCTCAGTGTAATAAGTTCTTTGAACTTTTGCAAGCAGTCTGACTTCTTCCTCTGTTAGATTCCCTGAATACATAACTTTCATCAACATGGTATTGAACTTAATGATTTCATAAGGACTTTTTTGAAGCTTTTCAACATTGAATGTTAACATACCTGTATTGGCTTTTGCTAGTGGCAGTATCTCTTTTTCTTCAATAATCTCATCAAACAATTTTTCTGCTGCTTCTTCCTTATTTTTGTTGTATATGCTTGGATTAAAAATCAATAAAGCACCTAATCCTATTAAGACCAGTACGGCAATAATCTTTCTCATAGAAATCCTCCTTGTACAACACGTCATTTACATGTAAGGCTTATCATCTCTAAGCCCTTCTATAAATATATCGGAAAAATAACGTAAAATATGAGTCTGCTGCACTAGTCTTCGAATTTTAACGTTATCGTTTGACGATCTTTTGCCACAAAACTATTTGGAAATATCTTTTGTGCCACATATTCAAAATCTTTTGGCTTTACAAGGGCCGGACTAAAATGAGTTAGCCACATTGTTTTTACATGCGCTGCTTTTGCCAGTTCTGCTGCTTCCCAAAAGGTCATATGCTTATATTCTTTTGCTTTGTTATCTTCATCCGGGTCGCCATACATCCCTTCACATATGAATAAATCCGCTTCCTTTGCGTGTATGACTATGTTGTCGATCGGTCTTGTATCTGTACAGTAACTTACTTTAATACCTTTTCTTTCCTCGCCAAGCACCATGTCTGGCGTCAATAGACGTTCTTCATGAAAAACTTGATCACCTTTTTGTAATACCGACCAATATTTAATTGGAATATCTGCTGCTTTGGCCTTATCCATATCAAATTTTCCGGTTCTATTAATGATAATATTATAGCCATAGCACGTCACTTTATGGTTCAATTTGTAGGCTTCAATCTGATATCCTTTGTAATCAATACGATTAAAATCATCTTCAAGCTCTATGAACTCTATTTCAAAGGGTAGTTCCGGTGCTATGACTCTAAGTCCGTTAACGACACGTATGACACCTTTAGGTCCTATTATTTTTAAGGGTTCTGTTCGATCAGAATTCCCCATTGTTAAAAGTAATCCAGGTAAACCACTTGTGTGATCACCGTGAAAATGTGTAAAGCAAATAATATCAATTGATTTAAAGCTCCACCCTTTTTGTTTTAGAGTAATTTGAGTACCTTCGCCACAATCAATCAATAGATTGCTGCCGTTGTATCTTGTCATCAGGGATGTTAACCATCTGTTGGGCAATGGCATCATACCGCCTGTTCCTAATAAACATAAATCTAACATAGTTTTGCTTCTCTCTTTTTATTATTATTTATTGGTTTAAGTGTCAATATTATAACACAAATGTCTCCAAGGTTCTAGCGCATCAAGATTATCAAGAAAAGAAGCTACGCTTCGTTATGAGCTCTGCTCATATTTCTGAACGGTTCGAAAGGAAACTTCCTTATTCCTTGAGATTAAAAAAGCTGCTCTCTTGTTGAACCAATCAACGAGAGGGCAGCTCATATTTACTTCTTAAAGATCTTTTGCAGCATTATATACAGCTTCTGTCGTAATACCATAGGCTTCGTATACTTTCGAACCTGGTGCTGAAGCTCCAAATGTATCTATACCTAGTACTTTACCATCTAAGCCGACATACTTATACCAAATAGCTGTTGCACCTGCTTCAATGGCAATTCTCCTTCGACATTCTTTTGGTAATACAGCTTCTTTATACGCTTCCGATTGTGCATCAAAGAGATTCATTGCCGGCATACTGACCACTCTGACATCCATACCCTCTGATCTTAATTTTTTTGCCGCTTCATAAACATATTCCACTTCTGATCCTGAACTTAATAGAATCAAGTCCGGAGTAGACTTGTCAGAGTCTGATAAAATATAACCACCCTTTAACGCTTCTTTTCCGGTTTCTTGATAATAAGGTACATTCTGTCTGGTGAGCACAATTGCCGTAGGTGTATGCTTATTTGTTACAGCATAGTACCAAGCAGCCGCTACTTCTTTGGCATCTGCCGGTCTAAACGTTGTAAAATTCGGGATTGTACGCAACATGGTCAACTGCTCAACCGGTTGATGGGTTGGTCCATCTTCACCTACACCAATACTATCATGGGTTAAGACATAAGTTAAGGGTTGATGCATAATGGCTGATAGTCTTGCCATTGGCTTCATATAATCACTAAAGACAAAAAATGAAGAAACAAAAGCTTTAAAACCACCATGAATACTAATACCATTCCCTATGCCTGCCATTGCCAACTCACGTACACCAAAATGAATGTTCATCCCTTCATATTGGTATGCTGAAAAATCGCCTTGCCCATTCATATAGGTTTTGGTAGATGGAGCTAAGTCTGCTGCGCCTCCAAATAAATTTGGAATAATCTTAACAAGTCTCTGTATAACTTCTCCTGAAATAGATCTTGTCGCATTTGATTTCTCATCAAATGTCCAAAAAGCATCATCATCTAACGCACTTAAATCTTGTTCATTTTTTAACTGGTTTTCAAGTTCAAGGGCAAGTTCCGGATATTTTTCTTTGTAGGCTTCGTACTTGTTTTGCCATGCTTCTTGGGCTAAAACGCCTTTATTGTTAACACTTGCCATATGTTCATAGACTTCCTTCGGCACAGTAAAACTCTCTGACTCCGTCCAACCTAAATTCTTTTTAGTCTCAACAATGTTATCATCACCTAAGGGCTCTCCATGGGCACTGTGCTTACCTTCTTTTGCAGGGCATCCGTGACCGATTAATGTTTTTACAATAATGAGTGAAGGTTGTGTAAGGTTTTTCTTTGCTTTTTCTATCGCAAAACCGATGGCTACAGGGTCATTTCCATTTTCAACTTCAAGCACTTCCCAATGATAAGCTTTAAAACGTGCACCTACATCTTCTGTAAAAGCTAAATCTGTGCTTCCTTCTATGGTGATGCTGTTTGAATCGTAAAGTGTAATAAGTTTACCAAGTTTGAGTGTTCCTGCAAGGGAAGCCGCTTCCGAAGTAATACCTTCCATTAAGCAACCATCTCCAACAATTGTATAAGTATAGTGATCAATAATGTCCATTTGATCCTTGTTGAATCTAGCAGCTAAATTAGCTTCTGCCATGGCCATACCAACTGCATTCGTAAATCCTGCACCAAGGGGACCTGTGGTTGTTTCAACACCAACGGTATGTCCAAATTCCGGATGCCCAGGTGTTTTACTATCCCACTGTCTAAAGGACTTAATATCCTCAATGGTTAATCCATAATCAAATAAATGCAACAATGAGTAAAGTAACATGGATCCATGTCCGGCGGAAAGGACAAAACGGTCTCTATTAACCCAACTTGGATCTTTTCCATTATGGTTCATATGGTTAGCCCACAATTCATAAGCCATAGGTGCCGCACCCATAGGGAGTCCCGGGTGTCCTGAATTTGCTTTTTGCACAGCTTCAGCTGACAAAATACGAATACTATTAATCGATAATGTATCTATTTCCTTCATAATTACCTCCTTGATATGTATGGCCAGTTCTTACTCTGAGCATCTTCCACTAGCATTGTATCATAATTCTAGTGGATTTCAAGTGAAAAACTGTTCATATTATTTTAGTTGCTCTTTCCACATAATAATGGCATCTTCTTTGGGAAAGTCATAAAATCCTTTACGACGCCCCGCTTCAACGAAGCCAAGTTTTTTATATAGCTTCAATGCTTGAAAATTACCACATCTTACTTCTAATGTCAGCTTTTTTATTTGGTTTTCTTGTGCATGTGCCATAAGCTTCTCCATTAAGATTAACCCCAAACCCCTATTTCGATAACCTTTTTTTACGGCGATGTTGGTAATATGTCCCTCGTCAAAAATCTTCCACAATCCTGCATAACCAATTATTTCGCCCTCATTCTCCATAACAAGATAATGACTTCTTGGACTGATGACTTCCATTAGAATAGATTCCCTCGTCCAGGGCGATGAAAAAGCCTCTAACTCTATGGCATAAACTTGCTCCACATCTTTTTCAACGATTTCACGAATTTCCATTCATCTTTTCCTCATATTCTCGTTCTGCTTGAGATAATCTATAGTAATTGGGCTGATGGGTCAGATAATCCTCCCATTCACCTTTATTATATTTTTCTATAGCTAAAAACCCTAATGTACTGGCTCTTGGTAAAAATTCAATGGCTCTTGCGACTATGATTTCATCTTCTGAAAGGTAGCTTCTAATGACACTTTCATGGGCTTCAAATCCATCTCCCAAAAAAATAATAGGCTTATTATAAGTTTTTAGTTGCTCGAGTAGTTCTGTAACAAGCATCTGATCTATGGGTATTAGGTTATTCATCTTATCACCCTCATATACGTAGGCACCCGAAAAAACATGTTGTCTTCTGGCATCCAACATGGGACATATGATGCTATCTGTTGTTTGAATGTTATGTGCCATACTCTCAATGGTGGATACACCAATGATAGGAACGCCAAGTACATGTGCTAATCCCTTCGCTGTGGCACTACCAATTCTAAGACCAGTATACGATCCAGGACCTTTAGATACTGCAATAGCGTCTAGTGATGATAACTCCAAACCAAGCTGATCTTTGAGTGAATCCAGCATCGGCATAATGGTTTGTGCATGATTTTTTTTGTTGTTTAGAATATATTCACCAATAATCTTAGTGTCTTCTATGATTGCTACGCCTGCCACCATAGCTGAACTCTCTATTGCCAATATTTTCACTTAATCACCTTCTTCTATGGTAATTGTTCTATAATCGAGGCCTTTACTTAAGTCTTTTTCGATGGTAATATATCTGGCCTCTTTTGGAATGAGCTCTTCAATACGCGATGCCCATTCAACCATAGTTACGCCTTGGCCATAAAAATAATCTTCATATCCAATTTCTTCCAATTCATAGGGATCCGATATTCTGTAGACGTCGAAATGATAAAAATGCAAACGACCACTTTCATAAAGATTCAAAATGGTAAAGGTTGGACTGGTTACATGTTCATGGATAGAAAGACCCTTAGCAAAGCCTTTTGTAAAAACCGTTTTGCCAACTCCCAGTTCTCCGTCCAAGCAATATACTTCACCTTGCTTTGCTTCCATTCCTAACTTTTCCCCAATTGCTTGAGTTTCTGCCTCTGTTATTGATTCATAGATTTTCTTGTTCATTTACTTTTTCTTCCATTCTTTTATCCTTATGTATGGACAATTTCTTGTCTTCTATCAGCCGTCTGACTGTATCATAATCCTCTTTTTTTAGGAAATTTCTTTTTGGAACAATCAAGGCATGGTTTTCTTGTAAATAGATAAATATTATTTCTTTAAGTATAACAACCTTAATAACGTCTTGCCATGCAATTTGTGAGGCACCTGTATAAAGCTTCACGCGTAAAAGATTATCTTCAAAGATAAATGTCATTTTATTCTTAAATACAGGGTTCATGTGAATTTGACGTCTTGCTTTAGCATAAAAGTCAAGAGGTGTTACAACGATATAGGCAAATGCTAAAAAAGCAAATATTAATGCACTTAATATATCCTTATTGATTAAAAAGATTGGTGCCAATATAAGTCCGGCCACACCAAGCAATGCGGTTAAACGTCCGCCCCATCTGCTATAATTATGATAAAACATGAATGTAACCACATCTTTAACAATCAACTTCCCTGATACCTTTATTTCTTTTGCCATAACAACCTCCTATATATTGCTCATGATTCACGCAATCAGATATTTTATTCTATTCTACTGATTTACCACTGTTGATTTTCATGGTTAAGCCTATGCGTTTTTTCTCTATCTCTACTTTCATGACCTGTACTTCGACCACATCCCCAACAGATACAACTTCTAGAGGATGTTTGATATAGCGGTCTGTCATTTGTGATATATGCACTAAACCATCCTGATGCACACCAATATCCACAAAAACACCAAAATCAATAACATTACGAACGGTACCTTTAAGTATCATACCTTCTTTTAGGTCTTTCATATCCAGTACGTCTACACGTAAAATAGGTGCAGGCATCTCATCTCTTGGGTCTCGTCCAGGCTTGTCCAGTTCTTTGACAATGTCTGTTAGTGTTGGTATACCTACTTCTAGCTCCTTTGCGTAAGCTTCAAAATTACTGACTTTTTTACTGATTTGGACTTTTCGTTCTTGGATGTCCTCTAAAGATAGTCCAAGTTTTTCTAAAAGTTTAATGGTTACATCATAGCTCTCCGGATGGACACCTGTTTGATCAAGAAGATTCTTACCACCCTGAATTCTCAAGAAACCAGCACATTGTTCAAAGGCTTTTGGACCTAGTTTAGGTACTTTAAGTAATTCTTTTCGATTTTTAAAGACACCTACGCTTTCTCTATAGGCTACAATATTTTTAGCTAAAGGTTTACTAATACCGGATATATATGCTAATAGTGAGGGAGATGCTGTATTTAAATCTATGCCCACTTTATTCACACAGTCTTCGACTACACCTGTTAACGCCTCTGCCAGTCTTTTTTGATTCATGTCATGTTGGTATTGCCCAACACCGATACTCTGAGGATCAATTTTTACCAGCTCAGCTAATGGGTCTTGTAGCCTTCTACCAATGGATACTGCACTTCTAAGTGCTACGTCAAACTCAGGAAACTCTTCAGTTCCAAGTTTTGATGCAGAATAAACCGATGCCCCAGCCTCATTTACGATGATGTACTGAATTTTTTCTTTTATTTCTTTTAACATCTCAGCCACAAAGATCTCTGTTTCCCTAGAAGCGGTACCATTACCTATAGCGATTAATTGTACTTTGTGCTTTTGTGTTAACGGCTTAAGTTTGGCTTTTGCCTCAATAACTTTATTATGAGGTTCGGTCGGATAAACAACACCTGTTTCAAGCACCTTACCATTTCCAGTGATTATTGCAAACTTACAGCCTGTTCTAAAAGCCGGATCTAACGCCAAAACCACTTTCCCTGATATAGGTGCTTGCATAAGCAATTGGGCTAGATTTTTTCCAAAAACATCGATGGCACCTTCTTCTGCTTTTTCACTCAATTCATTTCGAATATCTCTTTCTATGGAGGGTGCAATCAAACGTTTATATGCATCGCTAATAGCATCTCTTAATGGTGTGGCGTATATACTGTCCGAATTTTTTATTACTTTTAGACATAAATATTGATTAAGTCTTTCTTCAGGTACAATGACTTTAACATTTAGTATCTTCTCTTTTTCACCCCGATTAATGGCAAGAATTCTATGAGGTGCTACTTTCTTAATGTTTTCTTCATAGTCGTAATACATCTCAAAAACAGATGCTGTTTGATCCTTCTTTGCTTTTGATTGAATGATACCTTGTTCAAAGCTTTGGGCTCTAATGTACTTCCTATAATCAGCATCATCTGCAATGTTCTCTGCAATTATGTCTTTGGCACCAGCTATTGCATCTTCTATTGTTAACACTTCTTTTTCTGAATCAACATACCTTTTTGCTTCTTCATCTATAGGCGTATTGCCCTGCTGCAATAAGATATACATGGCTAAAGGTTCTAATCCTCTACTTTTTGCAACTGTCGCTCTTGTTTTCTTTTTGGGTCTAAAAGGTCTATATATATCTTCAACTTCTACTAAAGTCTGTGCTTGATTAATCTTTAACTTTAGGTCATCTGTCAACTGGCCTTGTTCTAGAATCGTGGCTATAACTTGATCTTTCTTCTGCTCCAGATTTCTCAAATAAGATAACCGATCATACAAATCTCTTAAAAGTTCATCTGTCAGCGAGCCTGTAATTTCTTTCCTATATCTCGCTATAAATGGTATGGTGTTGCCTTCATCAATCAATTTTACTGTATTTTCCACTTGCCAGCTTTGAATCGAGAATTCTTGCTGCAATGCCTTATTAATATCCATCCAGTTCTCCTTATATCCAAATAATCCCTATGTTTATACTTTATGAAGCAATCAGGATTTCTCTTATTTATTATTCATTTAAGCATGATTTGAGACTCTAATCAAGCATAAATACTATAGCATATCTTGGTAGGTATGACAAGAAAAGCGGGTGTGTTTATATATATAAAGACCATCTCTATTTGAGATGGTCTTATGGTTGTTTAATGAAAAGCTATGTTATTGACCCAGACTAAATTCTTCATGGATAGCGTTTACGGCTTCATCTGTATAACGTTCGTCAATTAATAATGAAATCTTAATTTCAGATGTTGATATCATCTTTATGTTTATACCAGCGTCATATAACGCTTCAAACATTTTACTCGCTACACCTGTGTTCGATTGCATGCCTGCACCTACTAAGGATACTTTTGCAACATGTTCATCCACTGATACCGATTCAAAGCTCAAAGCTTCTTGGTGCGCTTCTATGGCTTCTTTTGCATGGTAGGCATCATTGATGTCCACAGTAAAGGAAATATCTTTAGTATTATTTCGCCCTATGGATTGAAGAATAATATCAACATTAATATTCTCCTTTGCCATGATTCTAAACAATTTAAATGCCTTTCCAGGTTCATCTTCTATACCAACTACCGCTATCCTGGCAATGTTCTTATCTGCTGCTACGCCACTTACCAACATTTTTTCCACTGTACTTTCCTCCTTAACAACTGTTCCTTCTGCTCTTGTCAAACTTGATCGTACAACCAGTTCGACACCGTATTTTTTTGCCATTTCAACTGAACGGTTATGTAATACTTTTGCACCGAGGGATGCCAATTCCAGCATCTCGTCATAGGTTATTTCCTGTAATTTTTTAGCTGTCTTAACGACACGTGGGTCTGCTGTATAAACGCCTTCCACATCTGTATAAATCTCACATTTATCCGCATTTAGAGCTGCTGCAAGCGCCACTGCTGTTGTATCGGAGCCGCCTCTACCCAAGGTCGTAATATCGTCATGCCGATTGACCCCTTGAAAACCTGTTACAATAACGATGTTTTTTCTGTCCAATTCTTCCGTAATCCGTTCACCTGTTATGTTCTTAAGTCTTGCATTCCCATAGGAAGAGGATGTATACATTCCTGCTTGGGTTGCATTCAAAGAAACAGCATTATAACCTAGTTCTTGAAGTGCCAACGCCATTAAGGATACCGAGATCTGTTCACCAGTTGTAAGTAACATGTCCATTTCCCTTTTTGAAGGCAAGCTGCAATAGGTTTTTGCCTTCGCCAGTAATTCATCTGTTGTATCCCCTTGAGCTGATAATACAACCACCACATCATGTCCTTGATCGTAATCTTCTATGATTCTTCTGGCAACATTAAATACACGATCCCGATCGGCTACAGAACTGCCGCCAAATTTTTTAACAATTAGCACAATATTTTCCTCCTATGTATGTTTTCCAAGCTTATTCTTCCGCTAAAAAATACCCCATGAGTTCATGACCTTTTTTAAATCGAACACCGTTTTTCTTTGCCATGACCTCATCATAAGTCAGATTCTCATCTAACGCCCTACGGCTGTCATAAAGCACATAAGGAACAGGGTCTGTAGTATGTGTCCTTATTTCCACCGGTGTAGGGTGATCCGGCATAATTAATATTCTATATGCTTCTTTCAACTCTGTCAAACCCTTAACAAGAGGTTTGACAACTTTTTCATCAATGAGCTCAATCGCCAGTATCTTATTTTCCAATTCACCTCTATGACCACATTCGTCCGGCGCTTCAATGTGTAGATATACAAAATCATGACCCGTTCTTAATGCCTCAAGGGATGCATTTACTTTCCCTTCATAATTCGTGTGCAAACTACCATCTGCCCCTTCTACATCAATAGATGTCATCTCACTGGCAATGGCAATCCCTTTTAATAGGTCAACGGCTGAAACCATAGCGCCTTTTTTACCATATTTTTCTTTAAAAGATATCAAACTAGGTTTTGTTCCTTCGCCCCATATCCAGATGCTATTGGCTTTATTAAGTTTTCTTTTAGCTCTATCTAGATTAATAGGATGGTCATTTAAGAGTTCATAGCTGGTTTTCTGCATTTCTAAAATGAGGTCACTAAAGTCACCCTTTGGCAGATAATCCCTGATTTGACTTTCCAAAATGTTATGGGGTGGTACCAACTCAACATTTAATGAACCTTTTTTCCATATGAGTGCATGCCTATAGGATATGCCGGGATAAAACTTTCTAATGGTATCAGAAAACACATGATCGATGGCTTCCATTAGCTCTCTGGCTTCTTCTGTTGTGATTTCTGAAGCACTATGATCCAGCATGATTTTATCTTCATAAGATTCTTGTTCTGATAGCGTAACAAGATTACATCTGAAACAGATGTCATCATCTTCCATATTAATTCCCATACTAACTGCTTCAAGAGGGGATCTGCCTGTATAATAAACTTCGGGATTATAGCCCATAACTGATAAATTTGCCGTATCACTTCCTGGCGCCATGCCTTTTGGTATTGTATCTACAAGGGCGACCTCACCTTGCATGGCTAAAGCATCTATATTTGGCTTTTTTGCTACTTGTAGAGGTGTCTTGTTCCCTAATCTTTCTATAGGCCGATCTGCCATGCCATCTCCTAGAATGACTACATACTTCATCCTTATACCTACCTTTCTAGACGTATCATACTTTCAACAGCTATGATTTCTTCACTTTTGCTTAACTTTTCAATATTTATTGCAATATCGCCTTCTCGTATACTGTCTGTTATGAACCCTATTGAATTTGGATCCTCTTCAACTTGAACCCATTCTACATGATTAAAAGTTTTTTCAATAACAGCTCTTCCTTCTTTTTCTTGATGCAATTTTACTCTGATAAAATAATTGAAGTGTCCATCCGCTATTGGCATGAGCTCCATTTTTTTCATGCTCCACTGAACGATGATATTTTTCCCTTTATGTTTAGAGGCATCAATAATATCTGCAACAACTGCACTGGCTGTTGGTAATTTGCCTGCACCTGCACCATAAAACATAACATCACCAATAACATTACCTTTGATTAAAATGGCATTAAACACGCCATGCACATTATTTAATGGATGATTGGCGCCGATGAGCATTGGTATAACAGCCAAGCACACTTGATCACCTTCTTTTTTACATCTGCCAAGGAGCTTAATGTCCATACCCATAGCTTTTGCATAAACCATATCCTTTTGGGTAATCTTTGTGATACCTTCTGTATAAATATTTTCATAATCCACATGCCACCCAAAAGCCAATGAGGATAAAATAGCTATTTTTCTACAAGTATCATGACCTTCAATATCCGATTCAGGATTACGCTCAGCGAAACCAAGGTCTTGGGCTTCTTTTAATGCGACATCAAAGTCAAGACCTTCATCTTTCATTTTAGATAGAATATAATTGGTCGTGCCATTAAGTATGCCTTCAATCTCGTAAATCTCATCTGCTGTCAATGATTGATTCAAAGGGCGTATAATAGGAATACCACCACCAACACTGGCTTCGAAAAGAAAATTTACATGATGTTCTTTTGCAATTTCAAGCAAATGAGGGCCATGTTTTGCGACCAATTCTTTGTTTGATGTTACCACACTCTTCCCTCTTTCAAGGGCTTGTTTAACAAATGTGTACGCCGGTTCTATACCGCCCATGACTTCTACAACAATGTCAACTTCATCATCCTGCAATATATCCATATAATCGTGGGTTAATACATGCTCAATAGATGATTCCGGAAATTCTCTCAAATCCAATACGTATTTTAATTCAATATCTGTTTCAGCTCTTCTATTGATACTGATTTGGTTGGTTTTAAGAACTTCAACGACACCTGATCCAACTGTACCATATCCCAAAATCGCTATTTTTGCCATTCTATCACTCCCTAGCTAAAATCTTAACTTGATGTACGCCTTCTGTCTCAATCAAATGATTGACCATATCTTGAACATCTCCTGTTGTCGGTAACACCTCTATGCTAAATGTAATATCCGCAACACCATTAATAGGTATTGTTTGATGTATCGTAAGTATATTCGCCTGATATTTGGCTATACAATTAAGAAGCAAGGACAAAAGTCCGGGTTCATCATCAATCCTCATACCTAATGTTATAGCTCTACCTCTTGAATTTTCATAGAAAGGAAAAATGGTATCTTTATATTTATAAAAAGAGCTTCTACTGATACCCACCGCTTCAACAGCTTCTTGAACGGTCATCGCCTTTTCTTTTTCCAGATATTGTTTTGCTTGTACGACCTTTAAAAAAACTTCCGGTAAAGCTTTCCTTTGTATGATATAGAAATTAGCTTGATCTGGCATGATGCACCTCACTTTGTCCAAATATGTTCTTACTGGAAATACATTTGTATTTCATAGAAAGATAATACCATAGTTTTACCTGAGTTTCAACACCTAATGTTTTCAATATTTGGAAAGTATTATTTTCCTAATATTGAAAAAGAGTTGTTCCATTTTATGGAACAACTCTTTGGTCTATACTTCCGCAATAACTTCACCTAAGGATATTTTTTCTTCATCTGTTACGACTAAGTCGATATCAATGAGAACAATCATACGCTGCTCTACTTTGGCTACAGATTTTATATACTTTCTATTAATCCCTGCAACGATGGCTGGCGCTACTTCAATAACTTCTTCTTCAATCTGAAGAATCTCTTCCACAGAATCCACGACAAATCCTACTTTGATACCATTTGTATTGACAACAATAATTTTTGTATCATCATCATGAGGTTTGTCAGTCAAGTTGAATTTTTTCCTCAAACTGAATATGGGGAGTACTTCGCCTCTTAAGTTAATCATACCTTCTATATACTCCGGTGCATTAGGTACTTTTACAACTTCTTGGTATTTTTCAATCCCATTTACCTTCATAATGTTTAAGCCATATTCTTCTTTGTCCAGTCTAAATACAACTTGTTGTAACGTTGCCATAAGCTTTCCTCCTTAGTTAATGGTTTGCACTGCCATCCACTTCAAATATGCGTTTATAAAATCATCCAGCTGTCCATCCATCACCGCACCGACATTTCCAGTCTCATGATTGGTACGATGGTCTTTGACCATATTATAAGGATGCATAACATAAGATCTTATTTGACTTCCCCAGCCAATTTCTTTGGTTTCGCCACGAATATCAGTCATCTTTTCATGCTGCTTCTGTCTTTCTACTTCAAAAAGCTTAATCTTTAACATCTTTAAAGCTTTGTCCTTATTCTTATGTTGAGATCTTTCATTTTGGCATTGTACAACAATACCTGTTGGTATGTGAGTAATCCTAATAGCTGAGTCCGTCTTATTGACGTGTTGGCCTCCAGCACCACTTGCTCTAAACGTGTCAATCCTAATGTCCTCAGAATTAATTTCCACGTCTATATCTTCTTCAATATCCGGCATGACATCACAGGATGCAAAAGTTGTGTGACGCCTTCCCGAACTATCAAATGGTGATATTCTGACCAACCTATGGACACCTTTTTCAGCCTTTAGATAACCATAAGCATTTTCACCACTAACCTCAAAGGTGATTGATTTTATGCCTGCCTCATCGCCTGCAAGATAGTCAATCACATCCAGATGAAAGTTCTTTTGATTGGACCATCTCATATACATTCTATAGAGCATTTCAACCCAATCACATGATTCCGTCCCACCTGCACCTGCATGAAGAGATAAAATTGCATTGTTGTTATCATAAGGTCCTTTTAACAAGGTTGCTATAACCATAGCATCATAATTAGCTATAAAGCCAGCTACCAATTCCTTGATTTCGCTTAAGAGATCCTCATCGGATTCTTCTTGTGCCATATCTATAAGTATATCAAGTTCTTCATAGTCTTGCAATATTTTCTTAAAGTCATCAATCTTATCGTTGAGTACTTTAATGTTTTTCAAAACTTCCTGTGATGCCTCAGGATTATTCCAGAAGTCTACAGCTGTGGATTGTGCTTCTAACTCTTGTCGTTTGTTCTCCGCGCCAGGGATGTCAAAGAGAAGCCCTCAGTTCTTCTAGTTTATTTTCATACCCTTTTAATTGTTGTCGTATTTGTTCCAACTCAATCATTTCAACACCTCTTTTTTTATACTACTTGTCAATCTTGTTGCCCTATATAAATCTTATCTACCATGACATTGCTTATATTTCTTACCACTTCCACATGGACAAGGTTCGTTACGTCCCACTTTCTTTTCTGCTCTTTTAATCGGTGCCGGTTTTGAGCTTTCACCTTTGTTGGTTCCTGTAATTTTAGCCACCTGTTCACGTTCTATCTTAACTTTCGCTCGAATGGAATACATGGCTCTAACGGTGCTCTCCTGAATGCTTTCAATCATGTCATCAAACATCTCAAAGCCAACAAACTTATACTCTACTAAAGGATCTCTCTGTCCATAAGCCCTAAGTCCAATACCTTGACGCATTTGATCCATGCTATCAATATGATCCATCCACTTTTGATCAATGGATCTAAGCAAAACAACCCGTTCTGCTTCTCTTAATATTTCAACATCTTCAAATTCATCTTCTTTTGTTTTATATAGCTCATAAGCTTTATTCGTAATGAATTCAATAAATTTTTCACGGTTCATACCATCTTTTTCATCGTCGGTCATCTGAACATGATGTATGGGTATGATATTATGCATTTGCTCCATCATACCGGGCAGGTCCCATTCGTCCGGATGGTCCATACCGTTAGAAAAACCGTTGACAATCCTTTTGATATTGTCTGCAATCATGTTCATTATAACTTCTCGCATGTTCTGACCATCCAGAACCTTGCTTCGTTCCTCATAGATGATCTCGCGTTGCTCATTCATGACTTGATCATAATCAAGCAAATGCTTTCTAATTCCAAAGTTATTACCTTCAACCTTTTTTTGTGCATTTTCTATTGCATTGGATAAGATGCCTGCGGCTATTGGCTCACCTTCCGGCAATCCCAGCCGACTAATGGTACTCTTAAAACGATCCGATCCAAAAAGACGCATAAGATCATCATCCAAAGATAAATAAAACTTGGATTCACCCGGATCACCTTGACGTCCAGAACGACCCCTTAACTGATTGTCAATTCGTCTTGATTCATGACGTTCCGTACCAATGATTTTAAGACCGCCTGCTTCTATAACACCTTGACCCAGTTTAATGTCCGTACCACGACCGGCCATGTTGGTTGCTATGGTAACCGCTTCAAATTGTCCGGCATTTGCCACAATCTCAGCTTCACGCTCATGAAACTTTGCATTCAGAACATTATGCCTTATGCCAGCCTTCTTTAATTCACGGCTCAGCTCTTCTGAAGAGTCAATGGTGACTGTACCTACGAGTACCGGTTGTCCCTTCTCATAGGATGCTTTTACGTCACCTACGATAGCCCTGATTTTTTCTTCATGGGATCTATACACTTCATCCGCATGGTCTAGACGTACGATTGGTCGATTGGTAGGGATAACAATAACATCCATACCATAAATTTCTCTAAATTCTTCTTCTTCTGTTAATGCGGTACCTGTCATACCGGCTCTTTTTTTATATCGATTAAAGTAGTTTTGGAAGGTTATGGTTGCTAGTGTCTTACTTTCACGTCTAACATCCACATCTTCTTTGGCTTCAATGGCTTGATGCAATCCATTTGAATAACGTCTTCCAGGCATTAATCGGCCAGTGAACTCATCTACAATAACGATTTCACCTTCTTTTATGACGTAATTCTTATCCTTAAACATGGTATAATTGGCTCTAAGTGCCAAATTAATATGGTGTAATATCTCCATATTTTCCGGATCAGAAAGGTTTTCGATTTGAAAATAAGCTTCTACTTTTTTGACCCC
This sequence comes from Clostridiales bacterium, assembly GCA_024636985.1. Classification (GTDB taxonomy): domain Bacteria; phylum Bacillota; class Clostridia; order Lachnospirales; family Vallitaleaceae; genus Petrocella. The sequence continues at coordinate 18,972 of JAGXFY010000021.1, forward strand.
TTCTGCCGTTAAAGTAACATTTTTTTCTTTTTCGTCCAATACAAAATCACCGGTCTCTTCAACCTCTTCATTAAGTATGGCACTTAATTTTGAGACTTCACCAATGACTTCACCTTTTCTTAATCTTTTTGATAACATATTCGCTTGTTGATAGAGATGGGTTGATTTACTACTACTTCCCGATATAATTAATGGCGTTCTCGCCTCGTCAATTAATATAGAGTCGACCTCATCGATGATCGCATAGTTCAATTCTCTTTGAACCATGTCTTTTTTATATATAACCATATTGTCTCTTAGGTAATCAAATCCGAACTCATTATTTGTACCATAGGTTATGTCGGCTTGATATGCCGCATGTCTTTCTTCATTGGTGATCCCATTAATAAGTACACCTACGGATAAACCTAAGAAATTAAAGATTCTACCCATTTCCTCTGCATCACGCGCGGCCAAATAATCATTAACCGTAACAACGTGAACACCTTTACCGGATAAGGCGTTTAAGTAAGCCGGTAAGGTAGCTGCTAAGGTTTTTCCCTCACCAGTTTTCATCTCACCAATTCGACCTTGGTGAAAAATAATACCTCCGATAATCTGCGTTCTAAAAGCTTTTAAGCCAAGCACTCTATGTCCTACTTCTCTAACCGTTGCAAAAGCCTCGGGCAAAATATCATCCAAGGTTTCTCCTTCATCCAAACGTTGCTTAAGAATAGTGGTCATATCTTTTAGTTCATCGTCTGACATACGCGCATAAGTTGCATCCAAGTTATCAATTTGATCCACTAGGGGCATGATTCTTTTTAATTCTCGTTCACTATGTGTTTTAAATATTTTTCTAATTAGTGACATTTTTTCACCTTCCAAGACAATTTCTATTGTGTTTTCCAACATTACACAATTTTACCATTAACCCTTAGGTTATTCAACCTATTGTATTGAATAATTCAGCCTTATCCTAATACCAACTTATCCTACCCTATAGTTTTAAAAAAAGTATTAAAAAAATCTTCCGGCTCATACCGGAAGATTTTGAATTCTTTATTCAGGTGAAATCAAACCAAATTGTCCGTCTTTTCTTTTGTAGACCACGGCAAGTTCTTCTGTATCTCGATCCCTGAATACAAAAAAACTATGTCCCAAAAGTTCCATTTCCATACATGCTTCTTCAGCATCCATTGGTTTTATAGGAAACTTTTTACTTCTAACAATAGCCATACCTTCATCATCTTCATAATCAGCCTGCGCGAAGGCTGTTCTAAATGTACCATGATGGCGGTGACGGTTTATTAATTTTTTCTTGTGCCTAAGCAATTGTCGCTCCAACACATCTATAACAAGATCTATAGCTGCATACATATTTTCAGCTTCTTCTTCGGCTCTAATAATAGTTCCCTTCAATGGCAAGGTGACTTCAATTATATGATTTTTCTTTAAAACACTCAAGGTAACTTGTACTTCAGTGTCTTCTGAAAAGTACTTTTCCAACTTACTGAGTTTATTAGTTGCCACTTCCCTTAATGCGTTGGTGATCTCGATATTTTTCCCACTTATTGTATAACGCATACGAACAACTCCTTTCAAACACGATAACGTGTTTTAACAAAATTATAGCTTTTGCTATAATATTAATATTCTGTCTTTAATGCGCATATCCTTCTTTTGAAACCTCTTTTTTTCGTTTATTTACTGTTTAAGAAATGTCAGAAGATTATGTGACTTTATTGAACACGCCTGTGGATAACCTGGTTTATATTATTATTTTAACTGCATTTACTTGTGGATAGTGTGTTCAACTCTGTGTACAACCCCATTTTTCAAGGATTTTTCAAGTTTTTTGTGTGGATAATGCCATTTCAATAACTATATTATGTCAACGTACTAATCAACCATATGTTACAGATATATCAATAATTGAACATTACATATCGACTTTATGACTTCTTATTCCTACACGACTTGAAAAGACTTACCTCATATTTTCATATCCTCATCTAACTTCTCTAATCCTCAATTTATAATACTGTGCATAACCTCGAGGTATTGGGAAGGGTTTTCATAGGACAAATTGAAATAGCATAAAAAAGTAGTAACCTTAGATTTGCATCCATGGCTACTACTTCTCTCTAAACATAATCTATATCATTATGCTTTATCTTTTTGGCTATAATGTGTATGTAATAAATCATGGGCCTTGTGTGACATCGGTTCTCCAAGATATTTATCATATAGCTCCATTACTGCTACATTTTCATGAGATTTTCTAATTGGCATGTCTTTATCAATTTGATAAATAGCATCCATACGTTTTTTGATGATGGATGAATCACCATGATGGTAAGGTTGGCCACCACCACCGATACAACCGCCAGGACAAGCCATAACTTCAATAGCATGGAAGTTTCTAGGGTTACCATTACGTATTTCAGTCAGTAGCGCCTTCGCATTTCCAAGTCCGTGAGCAATACCAATGTTAAGCTTCAAACCATCAAAATCAACTTCCGCAGCACGAACACCATCAAAGCCTCTTAATTGCTCAAAATCAATTTTTGGTAAAGGTTTCTTAACATGAACTTCATAAGCTGTTCTAAGTGCAGCTTCAATAACACCACCGGTGGAACCAAAGATAACTGCTGCACCTGTTGAAACGCCAAGTGGCTTATCAAATTCAGAATCTTCAAGTTCATCAATATCAATATTAACCTGCTCAATTAAATGTGCAAGCTCTCTTGTTGAGATAACAAGATCCACATCCGGATTACCATCTACGCTAAACTCGGCTCTATCTGCCTCATATTTTTTGGCCAAACAAGGCATGACGGATACAACCACCAAATCCTTACGATCAATCTTTAAGATATCAGCATAATAAGATTTTGCTACTGCACCAAACATTTGTTGTGGCGATTTGGCGGATGATGGAATATCAATTAAATCTGGAAACTGACTTTCAACAAAGTTAACCCATGCAGGACAGCATGATGTCAATATTGGAAGTGGAACATCTTTTTCGCCTGCTAGAAAACGTCCAAGACGTCCTAGAAGCTCTGTACCTTCTTCCATAATGGTTAGGTCTGCTGCAAAATCAGTATCAAATACCTGATCAAATCCGATTTGCTTAAGTGCTGTTACCATTTTACCTGTTATGATTGTTCCCGGTTCATGTCCGAATTCTTCACCAAGAGCTACCCTAACAGCAGGAGCTACTTGAACGATAACGGTTTTTTCAGGATTTGCTAAGGCTTCAACAACTTTCCAAGTATGGTCATTTTCAGATAATGCGCCAACAGGACATACCGCTACACACTGGCCACAGTGTGTACATACTGTTTCTGTCAATGGTAACTCGAAAGCCGGGGAAACAACAGCATTAAAACCTCTATTGATTCCTGATAATGCGCCAACTTCCTGAACTTCATTACACATTGTTTCACATCTTCTGCACATGATACATTTATCCATGTCGCGTATAATAGAGGTTGAATAATCCTTTTTATATGTTGACATTTCTTTGCCTGTAATATTGATTTCTCTAATACCAATCATTTCTGCTAGGTCTTGTAATTCGCAATCACCAGACTGAGAGCAAGTTAAACAATCTTTTGGATGATCAGACAGAATCAATTCTGTTACTGTCTTTCTTGTTTCAAGGACACGCATGGTATTCGTACGAACTACCATACCGTCAAGTGCAGGTGTTGCACATGAAGGTGCTAAATTGCCTCTACCTTCTACTTCAACCACACAAACACGACATGATGCCGTTTGATTGACCATTTTTGTATCATGTAAATCTAAATGACATAAAGTGGGGATGGTTATTCCAAGTTTTTTGGCACCATCCAATATGGTGCTGCCTTTTGGAACAAAAACTTCTTTCCCGTCAATGACTATTCTAATATCTGACATTTGGTTTTGCCTCCTTCTCTCAATTATCGTTTTTCAATAGCAGCAAACTTACAAGTATCGTAACAAGCACCACATTTGATACATGTTTCCTGATCAATAACATGTAATTTCTTAACTTCACCAGAAATACAGTTTACAGGACATACACGTGCACATGCCGTACAGCCAATACACTTGTCTTCAAGTATATAATAGCTTAATAGAGATGTACATTGTCCTGAAGGGCACTTTTTATCATTGATATGGGCCAAATACTCATCATAGAATGCATCCAAAGTTGATAAAATCGGATTAGGCGCTGTTTGTCCCAAACCACATAGTGAGGCACTCTTAATTGTACGGCTTAATCTTTTTAGTTCGTCAATGTGTTTCATTTCACCTTTACCATCAACAATAACTTCAAGAATTTCGTGCAAACGTTTTGTACCTACACGACATGGCGTACATTTTCCACATGATTCTTCTACAGTAAACTCTAGATAGAATTTGGCTATCGCAGGCATACAGTCATCTTCATCCATGACAATCATCCCACCAGATCCCATCATAGAACCTGCAGCTATAAGATTATCAAAGTCGATTGGTGTATCCAAATCTTTTTCAGTTAAGCAACCGCCAGATGGTCCACCTGTTTGAACTGCTTTAAACTTTTTACCATCTTTGATACCGCCACCGATATCATATATAACTTCACGAAGTGTTGTACCCATTGGAACTTCAATCAAACCAACGTTGTTGATTTTACCGGCTAATGCAAAAACTTTGGTTCCGGTTGATCGCTCTGTTCCTATTTTAGAATACCAATCTGAACCTTTTAAAAGGATGGCTGGTACATTAGCAAAAGTTTCAACATTGTTTACATTGGTTGGTTTACCCCAGTATCCGGATTCAGCTGGAAATGGTGGCTTTGTGGTTGGCTCACCACGCTCCCCTTCCATTGAATGAATCAATGCTGTTTCTTCACCACATACGAAGGCTCCAGCTCCGTAAGTTAGTTCAATATCAAATTCAAAGCCTGTACCCATAATGTCTTGTCCTAGAAGACCATACTCTCTTGCATCACTAATGGCCTTTTCTAGACGTTTAATCGCCAAAGGATACTCTGCACGAATATATACGCGCCCTTGTGTAGCACCTATTGCATACCCGCATATTGCCATTGCTTCAATAACTGAATGTGGATCTCCTTCAAGAATTGAACGGTCCATAAAGGCACCTGGGTCACCTTCATCCGCATTACAGATGACATATTTTTGGTCTGCATCATAACCTGCTGCAAATTGCCATTTAAGACCGGTAGGGAAGCCTCCACCCCCACGGCCACGTAAACCGGAGTCTTTGATTAAATCGATAACATCTTCCGGCGTCATTTCTGTCAATGCTTTTCCTATAGCTTGATACCCATCTCTTGCTATATAATCATCAATAACATCAGGATCAATTAAGCCACAGTTTCTAAGGGCAATACGCATTTGCTTCTTATAGAAGTCCATGTCCTTAGAATCAGAAATGATTTCTTTTGTGTCAGGATTAACATATAGCAATCTCTCCACTTTTCTTCCTTTGACACAATGTTCAGCAACCAATTCTTCTGCATCTTCCGGTTTAACTTGTACATAAAATGTATTATCAGGTAGTATTTTAACGACAGGTCCCTTTTCGCAGAAACCAAAACAACCGGTTGTTAAAACTTGTACATCATCACTAAGATTGTTTGCTACAATAGCTTTTTCCAGATTCGTTACAATACCGTCTGCTTCGGCAGATTTACAACCTGTACCACCGCAAACCAGCATTTGTATTTTATAGTTAGCCATTTTTTAACCTCCTAACCTATTTTATTCGATTGTTTTATGAGTTTGTGGTATGATCCCGTCTACTAAAGTGCCTTCAACAATATGCTTTTCAATGATTTCAAGTGCCTTTTTGTTATCCACATTACCATATACCACACCGTCTTGACCCGGTAGAACAACTTCTATAGTAGGCTCTGCATAACAATAACCCATACATCCTGTTTGTGTAACTACAACATTATCTACACCTTTTGCAGCACACTCATCTATGATATAGGTCATGATTTCCCTTGCACCTGAAGCAATACCACAAGTTGCCATGGCTACTCTTACCTTCACCAAGGTATCACTATTTTCACCTTTTTCTCTTAAGGCTACTTGAGATTGAACATCCTCTTTGATCTTCTTAAGATCTGCAAATGATTTTATTTTTGCCATTTGAATGCCTCCTTTATGATTTTAGTAGTTGCTAATGATTTTCTTAACGTCTTCTACGGTTACACGGCCATATACTTTTTCGCCCACCAATACAACCGGCGCAAGTCCGCAAGCACCTACACAACGTAAAGCATCTAATGAAAACTTACCGTCTGCAGTCGTTTCGCCTACTTTTATACCTAGCTCTTTAATAAATGCATCTTGTACCTTTTCTGCACCCCTTACATAACAAGCAGTTCCCATACAAATAGCAATTGGATTATCTCCTTTTGGTTCCATCGTGAAGTATGAGTAGAAACTTACAACGCCAAAAACTTTAGCTGTTGATAAATCCAACTTTTTGGCTATGAATTTCTGCACTTCCTGTGGTAAAAATCCGAAAATACCTTGTGCCTTATGTAAGACACGAATAAGTTCGCCTTTTGTGGAAGGCATTGAATCAATATACTGTTCTAATTCGTTAAATTTTTCAACAGTTAATTCAGTGTTAACAGCCATAATTTACCTCCTTAAGTATAATATTTAATAAGTTATCTGTGTTACACTACGTTTGAACTAAATCTACTTTTTACAATATAGTTAAATCATTAACAATCTTAACGACACTGAAAATGCAGATTACGTCTCTATATTATTTTGAAGGTATTCTTCAAATAATAGTTTTCTAAGGGTTTTTCAATTTTCCAAGAATTGCTTCTAATGTTTTTTCAGGTACATCTAATGTCTTGTTGCAACTACCTATATAGCCAAGATCATGAGCATCTGAATTCTGAATGATTTGATGATTGGGGTATTGACGAATAAAAGGTTCAATGGCATTATGACTTGAAATCTCTAGGGTTGGAAAATCAATATTCACCGGAATCATACCTAAGTTTGAGATAATACTGTAGCTTGGTCGATCAATATGGGCCGGCATACATATACCATCATGTTCGATGCACAATTGTACTACTTGATCTAGGGACAAATCACAAGCAAATGAAAGCAATCGATTTATGGTTCCAATCCGATCATCCTCATCATTAAAAAGTATTTGTTCACCAAAGATTTTTCGATTGTTTGGTAAGTTGGGTAAATGGCTATATATGATGTCTTGAACCTTTTGTACTTGATCCAATGTTGGAAAAAGACAGACCAGATGAACTTCTTCTCTTGACTCTATTTCTATACCGGGTATGACGATTAAGTCGGATTTTGAAGCGACCCTCATAACAGCTTCCACATTCTCACAAGAATTGTGATCTGTAATAGCTATAACATCTAAGTCACTTAACTTTGACATGTTAACGATATTGTTAGGCGTCATGTCTTCATGACCACAAGGTGATAAAGCCGTATGAATATGTAAATCATATGAAATTTCCATAAGGCATCTCACTTTTCGTTAATTTATTATCAAATTGAGCATAACACAATTTATTATAGCAGATTATATTTATACTGTAAACAAATTTATCTATTTTTTTAATGAATAAAACCTTGATAAATCAAGGTTTTATTCATTAAATCTGGATTGATTTTTATTATCATTTGTAAAGCTTGTATCTCTTCAATATAGTCTTATTTATCATTTTCCCTCAGCATATGCTTTTCAAAAACTTTTTTTAAGAATTGTCCCGTATAAGAAGTCTCTACCTCTGCAACTTCTTCAGGTGTTCCAACTGCAACAATGTTTCCACCTCGATCGCCACCTTCCGGTCCCAAATCAATCACATAATCTGTTGTCTTTATCACATCTAGATTATGCTCTATAACAATGACGGTGTTACCGGATTCCACTAAAGATTGAAGGATTTTAATCAGTTTATGAACATCTGCAAAATGTAAACCCGTCGTCGGCTCATCCAAAATATAGACTGTCTTACCTGTACTCCTTTTGCTAAGTTCAGTTGCCAGTTTCACCCTTTGTGCTTCTCCACCTGATAGGGTTGTGGATGGTTGCCCCAATTTAATATAGGATAATCCGACATCATTCAAACAATCCAACTTTCTTCTAACTTTTGGTATATGCTCAAAAAATTGTATCGCATCCTCAACTGTCATCTCTAAGACTTCTGAAATGTTTTTTCCTTTGTATTTGATTTCTAGTGTTTCTCTATTGTATCTTTTACCATGACATACTTCACAAGGTACATATATGTCTGGAAGAAAATGCATTTCAATCTTATTGATGCCATCTCCGCGACAGGCTTCGCAGCGTCCACCTTTTACATTGAAACTGAACCTACCTTTTTGATAACCTTTCATTTTAGCATCAACAGTTTTTGCAAAGATATCCCTAATCGGATCAAATAATCCTGTGTAGGTTGCCGGATTTGATCTTGGTGTTCTTCCGATAGGGGATTGATCAATATCAATCACTTTATCTAGATATTCAAGCCCTTCAATATCATCATGCCTACCAGGTTTCATCTTAGCTCTATTTAAATCTCTGGCTAATCGCTTATACAGTATTTCATTGATAAATGAGCTTTTTCCTGAGCCGGAGACACCTGTTACCGCTGTTAATATACCTAGGGGTATACTGATATCAATGTTTTTTAGATTGTTTTCTGATGCACCTTTTACGGTTAGCCAATTGCCATTAACCGGACGTCTTTCCTTAGGTACCGCTATTTTTCTTCTTCCACTTAAATAAGCACCTGTTATAGATTCTTTGTGCGCCATGATTTCCTCGGCTGTTCCAATAGCCACAATCTCGCCACCATGAACTCCGGCTTTAGGGCCAATATCTACGACACAATCTGCCTCGAACATAGTATCTTCATCATGCTCAACAACAATGAGGGTGTTACCAAGATCTCTTAGATGCTTTAGTGTAGCAAGTAGCCTGACATTGTCACGTTGGTGAAGACCAATGGAAGGCTCATCAAGGATATAGACAACACCCACAAGGCCGGATCCTATCTGAGTTGCCAATCGAATACGTTGAGCTTCTCCGCCTGATAAGGTCCCTGCTGATCTTGACAAAGAAAGATAATCCAAACCGACATCCATTAGAAATTTAATTCTTGCATCTATTTCTTTTAGAATTTGGTCACCAATCATGTGTTGTCGTTCTGTCAAAGGAAGATTCTGCATAAACGCTTTAACATCGTTGATTGACATTTCTGTTACTTCAGATATGTTATAATTCCCTAGTTTAACCGCCAAAGAGGTCGGCCTAAGTCTTGCACCATGGCAACTTAGACACTCATTATTCGTCATAAGACTTTGATATTCTTGACGCATATATTCAGAAGTTGTTTCTTTATATCGTCGTTCCAAACTGTTAAGAATACCTTCAAATGCTGTATCATATGAACCTTCTCCATGATTATGAGCATAAATAACATGTACTTTCTCATTGCCTGTACCATATAAAATAATATCCTGAATGTTTTTATCTAAGTCATCAAAAGGTGTCTTTAAGCTAAACCCATATTGTAAAGATAAGGCTCTAAATATACTGTTAACGTGACTGTCTTCATTGGATGCTGCTGACCAACCGGGTGCCTTAATAGCCCCTTCATCAATAGATAGACTTCCGTCCGGTATAACGAGGTCTTTGTCGAACTCCATTGTAAAACCAAGACCATGACATTCCGGACAGGCTCCAAATGGGTTGTTAAAAGAAAACATTCTCGGTTCGATCTCATCAAAGCTGATGTGTCCATCAGGACAAGCAAAGTTCTGATTAAAATTAATTGCCGCTTCTCCAATCACATCTATACGCAAACTTCCACCGGTAATATGCATAACCGTCTCTATGGAATCTGTTAATCGTTTACCTATCGTCTGCTTAACAACCAAACGATCAACAACCACATCTATATCATGTTTCTTATTCTTATCTAATGTAATGTCTTCTGAAAGTTCATACAGATTACCATCAACAAGCACCCTAACATAACCGCTTTTTCTCGCTTGATCTAAGATTTTTTGATGTTGACCTTTTTTACCTCGCACAACAGGTGCTAAAAGTTGGATTTTTTTGCCTTCATCCATCTGTAGTATCTGATCGACAATCTGGTCAATGGTTTGTTTTTTTATTTCTTTGCCACACGTTGGACAATAGGGTATACCTATACGTGCAAATAGCAATCTAAAATAATCATATATTTCTGTCACTGTACCTACAGTGGATCTAGGGTTTCTACTGGTTGTTTTTTGATCTATGGATATAGCGGGTGATAATCCTTCTATACTGTCCACATCCGGCTTTTCCATTTGACCCAAAAACTGTCTGGCGTAAGATGAAAGGGACTCTACATAACGCCTCTGACCTTCAGCATACAGTGTGTCAAAGGCTAGGGATGATTTCCCGGAGCCGCTAAGTCCGGTGAAAACAATCATTTTGTCTCTTGGTATGGTTAAATTTACATTTTTCAAATTGTGCTCACGCGCACCTTTAATGACTATATTCTGACTTGACATGGTTTCACCTCTGTGATTATTCTCTAACTTGCAGTTGCTTTTTTAACATAAGTAGTTCATCTCTAAGTAGTGCTGCTTTTTCAAATTGAAGATCGGCTGCTGCCCGTTTCATTTCTTTTGATAACTTCGTTATCAGTACTTCAAGTTCAAATCGATCCATGGACTCAGGATCTTTTTTCAATGTGTAACTGCCTTTTTCTTCAGCGGCTTTCGATATTCTAATAATATCTCTGACTGCCTTTATTATAGATTCAGGTGTAATACCATGTTCATCATTATATGCTTTTTGTATAGCACGCCTACGGTTAGTCTCATCGATAGCCAGTCCCATAGAACGGGTTAGCTTGTCTGCGTACATGATAACTCTGCCTTCGGCATTACGAGCTGCACGTCCGATGGTCTGTACCAAAGCGGTCTCTGATCTGAGGAATCCTTCTTTATCCGCATCGACAATAGCTACCAAAGATACTTCCGGAATATCCAGACCTTCTCTTAACAGATTGATTCCGATGAGCACATCAAAAACATCTAAGCGTAAATCTCTTATAATTTCCATACGTTCTAATGTTTTTATATCACTATGAAGGTATCTTACCTTCAGACCCATTTCTTTCATATAGTCTGTTAGATTTTCAGACATTTTTTTGGTTAAAGTGGTTACTAATACCTTGCCTTTTACTTCTGTGACTTTATGTACTTCATGAATCAAGTCATCAATCTGTCCTTTTACAGGGCGTATTTCTACCACAGGATCTAATAAGCCCGTAGGGCGAATAATTTGCTCCGCATAAGATTGTTGCACTTCTTTTTCATAAGGTCCAGGTGTTGCAGAAACAAATAGAACTTGATTAATTTTCTTTTCAAATTCAGCGAAATTGAGTGGCCGATTATCTTTAGCAGATGGAAGTCTAAAACCGTATTCCACCAAGGTGCTTTTTCTGGCTTGATCACCTGCATACATGCCTCGAATTTGTGGTACAGACATATGAGACTCATCAATCATCAAAAGAAAATCTTCCGGGAAATAATCAATAAGTGTATGTGGTGGCTCACCTTCTTTAAGACCCGTTAGATGTCTTGAATAATTCTCTATACCGGAACAAAATCCTGTTTCTTTCATCATTTCTATATCAAAATTAGTTCTCTGAGCGATGCGTTGTGCTTCTAATAGCTTGTCTTCTTCCTTAAAGGCTTTTACCACTTCTACCAGTTCTTTTTCAATAGCTTCAATGGCAACGTTAAGTTTTTCTTCGCCAATAACGTAATGTGACGCCGGAAAAATCAGCAAATGGTCTAACTCCCTAAGTACTTCACCTGTTAAAACATTGATTTCAAGCAATCGGTCAATCTCATCCCCAAAAAATTCAATGCGTAAAGCTACATCCGTAATAGCTGCCGGAATGACTTCAACCACATCACCTCTAACTCTAAATGTACCCCGCTGAAAGTCCATATCGTTCCGATCGTACTGGATTTCTATTAATTTCTTGAGAATGTCATCTCTTTCTTTAGCCATGCCTTTTCGAAGTGATATAACCATCTTCCCATAGTCTATAGGGCTTCCAAGACCGTATATGCATGAAACACTGGCTATAATAATGACGTCGTCTCTTTCAGCTAAAGCTGCCGTTGCTGAATGTCGTAGCCTATCTATTTCTTCATTGATTGAACTGTCTTTTTCTATAAATGTATCCGTATGCGCAACATAGGCCTCCGGTTGATAATAGTCATAGTAACTAACAAAATACTCTACTGCGTTATGTGGAAAGAACTCTTTGAATTCACTGTATAGTTGGGCTGCTAATGTTTTATTATGCGCCATAATCAATGTAGGCTTTCCTATTTTTTCTATGACATTGGCCATAGTAAAGGTTTTCCCCGAACCAGTAACCCCAAGCAGTGTTTCAAATTTATTATGCTTTTTAAACCCTTCTACAAGAGCTTCAATAGCATCCGGCTGGTCCCCTGTAGGTTGAAAGTCAGAAACCAAATCAAATTTCGCCATATAGACACCTCATTTCCATACGTTTCATTTAGCTTTTCTTAATATTATATCATAAAATACTAATAAAGCAAACGTATGTTCTCTATTTCTCTACCATTTCTAGAATTGTATCCACTGCCACATCCAACTGAGGATCCCAATCCTCAGGTACCGTTGCATTTTCATCAAGTTCTGGTAATTCTGCAATAATATCCGGCTCAATACCCACGCCTTGAATATAATGGCCATCGGCTGTAAAATATTTGGCTACTGTGACTTTTAACACAGATCCATCATTCAATATCACCGGTTGTTGCACCAATCCTTTTCCAAAAGTAGTTGTGCCTACGATGACACCTCTCTCATGATCTTTTATTGCACCGGCAAGTATTTCTGAAGCACTGGCACTGGACTGATTGACTAAGACCACCAATGGCTTTTTAAATTGGCGCTCCTCATCTGAATATACAGTTGCTTTATTCCCTTCTTTATCTTCTGTATAATAGATAATTCCCTTTGGCAAAAGCTCATCCGCTATGGCCGCTACTACATGGGTTAAGCCACCACCGTTATACCTTAAATCGATAATCATACCTTCCTGATTCTGTGCTTCCAGTTCAAGGAAAGCTTCCAAAAATTGTGCTTCTGTTACTCTATCAAAACCACCTATTCTTAGGTAGCCTATCTTATTCTCCAACATTTCGTGGCTAACTGTCGGTACAACAATCTCGTCTCTTACCACTGAATACTCTAATACTTCATTATCACGGCTCACTTTGATGAGGACAGTTGTCCCTTTTTTTCCTTTTATTAATTTGACCAATTCTTCCGTTGTCATGCCTGATACATCTATTCCGTCTACAGAAATAAAACGGTCCATGGCTTTAAGCCCTGCCTTTTCACTTGGAGAGCCTACCATAGGCGCAATAATCAACAGCTCATCTTTGGTCTCACCAAAACCTACATACGCACCAATACCTTCATAGGTTCCATCTATGTCTTCAGTAAAACTCTTAAACTCATCTTTAGAAAAATAGACCGTATAAGGATCACCGACACCATCAACAAAGCCTTTATATGCCTCTTTATACATATTCTCAGGGTCAATATCCTCATGATAATACGTGTTTAATTTTTCTAGTATGTCTTCAAACTTTTCATCTTGACTGCTATATTCACTTTCTATCAAACCCAAACCTGCAGACTTTGTAAAATCCATTACCGACTGAATGCTCAAATATAAAGTTGCTACAAGTAGTGAGATACCAATTCCAGTCCCTAAACCTATCCAAAAACTTTTTTTGCTTTTCATTGTTGTCTCCTTCATTTACTCATTATTATTACGCTAAATAGTATAGCATCAGATTATGTCATTTCAATATCAATATTATAAACAAGTTTCATAAGAAAGTATCTTCTTATGTATAACTTTCTTAAAAATAGAAAAACCATCTTCAAATGAGATGGCCTTTCTCGTTTCTATTACTTTACATAGAGCATGGGATCCACCCATTCCCCATTAATCTGTATGCCAAAATGTAGGTGATTACCTGTTGACCAACCTGTAGAACCAATCTCGGCGATCTTCTCACCTCGTGTAACGGCTTGCCCTGTTGTCACAAGAAGCTTTGAATTATGTGCATACAAAGTGGCGTAACCACTACCATGATCAATAATAATATAATTACCGTATGAACTGCTATATTTGGCTAAAATGACCACACCTTTTTCAGCCGCTGTAACCGATACACCTCCTGATGCAGGAATATCTATACCATTATGGAGTCTTGTTGTCTTAAAAATCGGATGAACTCTTGGACCAAAGGGTGAAGAAATTCTATACCAACCTGAAACAGGCCATTCCATTTTTCCGCCCTTATAGATTAAGGTACTTCGCCTTATGAGCTCCTTTATTTCAGAATCAACCGCTTTTTCAGCTTTTTCTAATTCAACCATCATATTTTCATAGACTTTTTGGTCTTCTGAATAATTTACAACTTCTTGGTTTTTTGTAAGAATCTTATCTTCAAGTTGGATTTTCTTCAAATTTGTCTCAGCCGATATATGGCTAAGTTGAACTTCTTCCGCTTTAAGCTTAGCTTCTTTTTCTGTTATAGACATTTCAATCTCTTCTAAGTTTTTGAATAACTTATTGTCAAATTCCAACAGTCGATTAATATACTCTAATCGATTAAAAAAGTCCACCATGTCCTTGGATGCGAATAAAACTTCCAAATACCCTGAATTCCCATACTCATACATGACTCTGATTCTATCTTGAGCTTGTAAATTAAGTGTACCTTTTTCCATCTTGATGTTATTAAGCTCAACCAGTGTGTCTTCTATTTCTATGTGTTTTGCCTCTATTTGGCGATTAAGATCATTCAACCTAAATTCTGTATCCAAAATATCGACTTCGATTTTTTCTATTGACTGAAGGGCTACCTTGAGTTCCGCCTTCGTACTCGCTAGATTCTTTTGAACAGCTTCAAATTCCTTTTCAATATTTTCCTTTTTCTTTTCTAATTCTTCCATTTTCGAGCCATAAATATTGGTTCCAAGAATTAAGCTCATTATGAGTAAGGCCAAGACCAGAGATCTTTTTTTCAAGATATAACACCTCCTAAACTTTCAAATACTTGTGAATTGTCAATCGGCTACCGATGAGTCCAATCAAAATACCAAACAAAGCGGCCATTGGAACTAGGTTCTTATAGATATCCATAATATTCATAAATATTAAATAATTACTGATGAGTACAAACTCAGTCGTTACGACTTCAATGACTTTTTCATAAAATACATAAATAATAGATAATGGGATTACCGCTCCTATAATACCTATAATGGCACCTTCAATGATAAAGGGTCCTTTGATGAAGGCATCTTTTGCACCGATATATTTCATAATCTCAATTTCTTTTTGTCTTGTTGATATGCCAAGACGTATGGTGTTGGATATTAAGAAAATTGAAATAATCAATAAAATAGCGACAAGTACAAGGCTGGAATAGCGTACCAATGTATTAAAACTTTGCATGATTTCAACAACTTGTTCCGCCTGTCTAATATTTCTTACATTCGGTAAAGATTCAATATATGTAACCAAGTCCTTTTGCGTCTCTAGTCTGGCAAAATAAACTTCCAATGATGCTGAATCTTTCAAGGGATTTTCACCTTCAAAGCCTGCCAGCTGGTCTTCTTTTCCAGAAAAGTACTCATTTTTAAAATTGGTCCAGGCTTCCTCAGGCGATATATAATTCACCTTGTGCACTTCATTCCTTACTTCAAGAAGACCTTTGATTTCGATTATCTGTTCTTCGCTTGTACCTTCATCAAAAAATACCGTCATACCCATCGTTGTTTCTATAGCATCTAACATATAATCCATATTAACACTTACTGTATAAAAGATGCCAACCATAAATATACAAGCAGATATCGTCGTAATAGAAGCAAAGGACATCAATTGATTCTTGATGATGTTCATAAATCCTTGACCCATCAAATAAAAGATTGTTCTAATTTTCATAGCCGTAATCCCCCTTTTGCATGTCTCTGACGACACGGCCTTCTCTAAGGGTTATGACGCGCTTTTTCATTGAATTAACAACTTCCTTATCATGGGTTACCACGACGACGGTTGTACCCCTTAGATTAATATCAAGAAGTAACTTCATAATCTCCCATGATGTTTTTGGATCTAAGTTTCCGGTAGGCTCATCTGCAAGTAGGATTGGAGGATTATTGACAATCGCTCTTGCTAAGGCTGCTCTTTGCTGCTCGCCACCTGAAAGTTGTTTGGGATGCATATTCGCTTTTTGAGATAACCCTACAAGTGAAAGTACCATAGGTACATTCCGTCGTATGGTTCTTGTCGGTGCTTCCGTCACTTTCAAAGTGAAGGCTACATTGTTATATATCGTCATTTTCTCCAATAATCTAAAGTCCTGAAATACAACACCAATACTACGCCTAAGTTTTGGTATTTTACTTCTTCTTAACTTAGTTATATCTTTTTCCTCAACATGTAATTTGCCACTTGTCGGATTGATTTCCTTCATTAATAATTTTAATAATGTAGACTTACCTGAGCCTGAGCTACCAACAATAAATACAAAGGCTCCTTTTTCTATCTCAAATGACACGTCATCCAAAGCCTTTACGCCATTTGGATACACTTTTGTCACATTTTCCAATCGAATCATTTTAAGCCTCCCAGCGCCTTTAAGCCAACTGAATTCCTTAATAAAAATGCATTCATTCTTCGAGCAAGTTATATTAAGTCCTTTTGTTCTCTTTCATAACAAAAAAATATAAAAGTATGTGTCTTAGAAAAAGCAAACTTGGTTATCCACACCAAACTTGCTTTTCATGTTCTAATAAGATTAAAGCTTCAATACGCATGATTATGCTTTAATCTTAATAATCAGATTCAACCATGTATTTCATATATTTTACAACCATTAAGGCAATCTTAAATGTTATAGCATCTTCAAACACTCTTAAATCTAACCCGGTGTTTTTTTGTAGCTTATCCAAACGGTATACCAACGTGTTTCTATGAATATAGAGTTGTCTAGATGTTTCTGAAACATTAAGACTATTTTCAAAAAACTTGTTGATGGTGGACAGTGTCTCTTCATCAAAATCATCTGGAGATTTATCTTGGAATATTTCGGAGATAAACATCTTACATAAGGGGATTGGAAGCTGATAAATCAAACGTCCTATACCCAAGCGGCTATAAGCCATAATATGCGTTTCCGTATAAAAAATCTTGCCGACTTCAAGTGCCATTTTAGCTTCTTTATAGGACCTTGATACATCTTTTATATCTCTAACTGCTGTACCTATGGCTATAAATACCGAACTCATAGCTTCTGCATTAAGAGTGTCAAGAATCATTTTTGCAATACGATCAATCTCTTCTTGTCCATCTCCCTCCTTAAGTTCCTTAACCAATATGATGTTTTTCTCATCAACAGCTGTTATGAATTCTTTGGTTTTTGATGGGAATATATTTCTGACCACTTCAAGGGCGTTGTTATCCTTTTCCATTTTGGTTTCAATAATAAAAGCAACGCGTTTGACGTCTGTGTCAATGTGAAGTTTTTTGGAACGGTTATAGATGTCCACCAGCAATAAGTTGTCTAAAAGTAAATTCTTAACAAAGTTGTCTTTATCAAAACGTTCTTTGTAGGCTACAAGTAAATTTTGTATCTGAAAAGATGCAATCTTTCCAATCTTGTAGACATCTTCTGCCTCGCCTCTAGCTGATATAACATATTCAACCGTATTGTCATCAAAGACTTTAAAAAACTGGTATCCTTGGACCAGCTGGCTCTCTGCTTGAGAGTTTACAAAATCAGGTACAGCAAAATTATACTCATCCATTTTATCTTCTTCTGTTGCGGCTAATACTTTACCTTCTGCATCCATAACACTTAGTTCAATTCTTGTTATAGTTTTAAGTCCATCGATGGTCGTTTGCAATATTTGATTAGATATCATATGATAGTCTCCTTATACTCAGTATCGAGCTACTCGTATAGCTACAATTCACTTCGAGCTAAACCTAATTCTATTCTATAGTATATTATTCAAAATTAAAAGAGGAAATACACATTTTTGTGCATTCCCTCGAATTTTAATTTATTTTAGGCTAGTTTGTAATAACTTGCTCTGTTTCTTTATCAAATATATGCAGTCTTTTCAAATCAAATCCTACTACTACAGTTTCACCAGGCTTAGCTTGTGATCTTGGACCTACACGTGCGGTACAATCATAGGTATCCACTGAACCAATTAGAATGATTTCTGCACCTAGCATTTCAGTAACATTGACTTCAAAGTTAACCAATGCTTTTGGATGAGACTCTATAAAAGCTTCTTCGTCATGAATATCTTCCGGACGAATGCCCATGATAATCTCTTTACCAATATAACCACCATCTATAAGCTTTTGTGCTTTTTCTTCTATTAATATAACTGAATTGGTACCAAAGAGTAATGAAACTTCATTATCGGTTTTTTCCACTTTTGCTTCAATGAAGTTCATTTGTGGTGAACCAATGAAACCGGCAACAAATACATTATTTGGTCTTTCATATAAGTTTGAAGGCGTATCACATTGCTGAATAATACCATCTTTCATAACGACAATTCTTGTACCTAATGTCATGGCCTCAACTTGGTCATGTGTTACATAGATAATGGTTGTTTGTAGCCTTCTATGCAATTTTGAAATCTCAACACGCATCTGAACCCTTAATTTGGCATCTAAGTTCGATAGAGGTTCATCCATGAGAAATACCTTAGGCTCTCTAACAATCGCACGCCCCATGGCAACACGTTGTCTTTGTCCACCTGATAAAGCCTTCGGTTTACGATCTAATAATACTTCAATACCTAGAATTTTTGCTGCTTCTTGTACGCGTCGGTCAATTTCTGCCTTTGGTGTTTTACGTAATTTAAGCCCAAAAGCCATGTTATCATACACGGTCATGTGTGGGTATAAAGCATAGTTTTGGAAAACCATTGCAATGTCCCTGTCTTTGGGTTCTACATCATTTACCCTTTTTTCACCAATAAAAAGTTCGCCTTCACTGATGTCTTCTAAACCTGCGATCATTCTTAATGTAGTCGACTTACCACATCCAGACGGACCAACAAAGATAATAAACTCCTTGTCTGCCACATCAAGACTAAAATCCTGTACCGCTGTTACATTACCAGGATAAACTTTTTTAATACCTTTCAAAGATAAACTTGCCATAATTGCGCGTGCCCCCTTGCGAATTGTTATTATTCTAAGTGTTAATGTTCAGCAACTGTTAAGTACTGCTGTAACTCATGAAAATAACTATACTATATCTAATTCCTTAAAACCACTGGTTAATTCAACAAAAGGCTTAGATACAATTTGTTTATATTGCATACGGGGTACGCTTTCATGTATTATTGAACACATCCTTTGATTTTTTATAGAGATTATAACGAAGTTTTGGTATTTCCATATCTCTATTCTATGGCGTCTATAGGCAACTTCACCGAAGTTAACTTACTTTTTTCGACATCCAGCGAAGCCGATTTCCACATTTTGATTTTATTTTTTTTACCATTAATAAAATTCTTAACATAATGCCCATTTTTCATAAGAGAAAGAAGCCTAACTATAGTGAATCTTCTACAATCTTCTATTTACTATAAAAATCTTCTAAAAATCATAGTGCTCATACTCTTTAAAACCTTCGCCTAGAACTTCACGAACATCTGTTACAATAACAAATGCTCTAGGGTCTGATATCTTAACTATTTCTTTGAGTTTGACAATTTCCCTTTTCGAAACGACACAAAAAAGTACATGCTTAGCTGACGCTGTAAACATACCTTCTCCTACTAGACCGGTAACACCTCGGTCAAGTTCTGACATAATGTTTTCAGCTATGGTTTTATGATGATCTGAAATGATAAATGCAGCCTTTGAAAAATGCAAACCATCTAGAATGGCATCAATCACCTTTACAGATATAAAAACCGAAATCACCGCATACAATGTGGCTTCTGCACCAAAGATTAAAACACCCGAAAAAATAATCGCTGAATCTAGAATCATCATAATTCTAGCCACGGATACATGCTTTATTACATGTTGAATGAGACTCGCTGCAAGATCCGTACCACCCGTTGTTGAAAAAGCAGAAAAAACTAAGCCCAAGCCCACGCCCGCTAAGACACCACCAAAAATACTGGCTAGAAGAATATCATTTGTCAAGACCGGAAACCACTGTGTGTAAAAAAGCGCAAAAGATAAAAAAAAGGTTGCAAATAGACTTCGTCTACCAAAATCCTTGCCTTTGATAATAATGGCCAAAATAAAAAGCGGTATGTTGATGACCATATTGGTGAGCCAAAGGGGTAGACCGCCCTCAACCATGTTTAGGGTTAATCCCTTGACAATAATGGCTATACCGGTTACACCACCGGTAACCATATCTAGTGGCTCAAAAAAAGCATTGATTGCAATTGCCAGTATGGTCACACCGACTATAATATATAAATAATCTACCCAAGCTTTTCGTGTTCTTATTAATTCCATCTTTTAAGTCTCCTATAGGTATTTCTTACCTTCAACTATAACTTTTAATAAAAATATAGGCAGTCTAACCATTCTTTTGGCACGTGTAGGTTGGGTAATCAAACGATAAAACCACTCCAAGCCTAATTTAATGTAAATATCCGGTGCCCGTTTAACCTTCCCTGACATACCATCAAAGGAACCTCCAACACCCATCAATACACTTGCATTTAGCCTATCCCTATTGTTATCAATCCAGTATTCCTGTTTTGGTGCACCAAGACCAACGAGAAGAAAATCCGGGTCTAGAGCATTGATAGACGCTACAATATGTTCATCGTTATCAAAATAACCATTATGGACACCTACAATTTTTAAGTTGGTGTATTTTTCTTCCATTTTTTTCTTCGCCAATTCAGCTACACCTTGCCCAGCACCTAAAAAATAGACTTTTATTTCTTTATTTTGAATTTGATTGAAAACTTCTTGAATCAAATCAAAGCCAGCCACCCGTTCCGGTAATGGCTGACCAAGTAGTTTCGATGCTATAACAACCCCTATGCCGTCCGGAACAACCAATTCACTATCATTCAGTATGGCTTGTAATCTTGAGTCATGATAGGCCTCCATAACAATTTCTGGATTTGGCGTAAAAACAGAAGCTTTCTTCCGTTCTTGTAAGCATTTTACAATAAAGGCTGCAGCTTCTGATCTTGTAATATGGTGAAACTTGGTTCCTAATATGTTAATGCTTTTTCTGACTAATCTCATTTTAATGTGTATGCCCCCTTAATCATGATAAAGGCTTTCTCAGTAATCTTTATGCCTCTTCCATCATCCCTCGAAATCAGAAGATGATGCTGCATGGGTACAAAGGCTCCGCCTTTAAGGTCTAAGCCTTGAGTCAAATCTGCCAACCCATCACCATTTTCACCTTCAATAACCGTTGCTTTACCAGCTCTTAAAATAAGCTCTGTTCCGCCACCACATAGAATTGTATCTCCTACTGCAGCTTCTACGACAATAAAAGAACTGCCCGATTGTCCTGCAATCTGCTGATCAATATATGCATAAATGGCCTTCATATCCATTTGTTCAGCTTCCTCATCTGATTCAGATGGATTAATCTTAGACAATAATGTTGTCATGATTTCACTCGTTTTCTGATCCACATAAGATTTTGTAACCAACGGATCATTGACCGTACCCGGTTCTGTAGATCCAGCTTCCATACTGATACCAATAATCCAATTAACCATAATAATGGTACATAATATTCCTATAATAACGCTTATTTTCTTCTTCATCTCAAACCACCTCAATGTTTATTCTTCTGTGTTCCCTAGAACTATGATGATCTGATGTGTCTGATCCATCAATTCAGGTTGAATGACCATTTCAGAATCCTTAAATTGAGCCTTTAATTCCTCATAAGCTTCAGGTATGGGTACATAGATTTTTGTTTTTTCTACCGGTTTTTCTTCGTAGTCTATAGCTTCAATAGGATCATAACCCTGTTCTTTAAGTTTATTACTTGTTTTACCTGCCAGCCCCTTAATATTAGTGCCATTTTGCACCGATATGGTCAGACTTTTTATATCTATAATCTCTTCTGGCGACACTTCAATAACTGCTTCTTCAATATTGTCAGAAGCTAAAAATGGTTCATTGATAATTTTATCCAAAAGTTCTTTCGTCGCATCATAGTCATAAATATAATAAGAACCACCTTTGTCGCTAGGGTCTCTTGGTAACATATGCATAACAAAATTTTCCGGTTTGATTCGATCGAGGAAGATCAGATAATCTACCGCATTTTCAAAATTCGTGTCTACTTTGACCAATACTGCACCGACAACATTTACCATATTGAGTCTATTTTTTGTATTGAGCAACTGCTCAACAAAAGCCTTCATAAATACTTGTTGCATCTCTACTCGGCCTACATCGCCACTGGCATACCCCGATCTGAACCTGACCAATTGTTCGGCTTGAGCACCATTAATATATTGCTCACCTTTTTTTAGATTAATATTTAAATCTTGTAATGGATCACTATATTTCATATCCACAGGTATATCAATTTTGATTTCACCAATCGTATCTACAATATATCTAAACACATCCAGTTTTACATTCACATAGTAATCAATGGGTATGCCTAAGTTACTTTCTAAAACTTCTACAGAGGCTTCGTTTCGATCTTCAGTAACATAGGCTGGTATGCCATTAATTTTGACGACTTGATTCACATCACTTCTTCGCTCTTTAATTTTACTGTACATATCATCAGGTATTTTTACCTTTGTATCTCGTGGTACCGATACAATGTCGACCTTACCACTTTCATGGTGAAAAAATACAACCATCGTTACATCGGTCCTATAACTGTCCTCATCCACACCAAAAACAGCAAATGTGGTCAACTTCTTGTCTCCGAAAATATCTTCCCCATCCGGGTCTGCAGCATTTGCTGCGCCATACTCTGTCAAGTTGTATTTGGATAGATCCAACATACCGCCGATACTATTACCCATTACTACAACATAGATAACTGTACCTATACCAACGACTGCCATGAGCAGCGCAAAGGTTGATAAGAATATTTGTATGAATTTATTGACCAATTGTTTTTTTTGCTTTTTTTTTGACACCATGAAGCCTCCTATATACATTCGTTATGAATAAATTACTCTGTTGATGCATTTCTATTATTTATGAGTGAATCAACAGTCTCTCTGGCTTCTTCAAGCTCAAAGTACTGCATCCAGCGTTCATCCACCAACTCCCCATATGAGGGGATGGTTATCATATTTTCAGGTGATAACACATGTTCCAACTCCAAATTGAAAAAAAATTCAGCGTATTTCAACATGACAACCATTCCGAAATCTGTATCAATGTACTTATAGCCTTTTGAGACCAACTTACTAATCTGATTAAAATCTCTGCTTCCTAAAACCTGATCCACCATGGCTGCAATGAATGCTTGTTGTACTTGAATTCTTTGCAAATCACCCATTTTGTATTTACGGTATCTGACCAATTGCTCTGCTTTATCACCATCTAGGTGTTGCAGGCCTGGTTGAAGATCTATTTGTAAATCCTGAACAGGATCCATATAGTACATTCTTTGAGGTACATCAAATTCTACACCACCAACCGCATCCACCACTTCACGTAAACCGGAAGTGTCTATGGTCATTATATAATCAATCTCTAAACCTGTTATACCTTCAACAATCAATCGTACGTCTTCAAGGGCTCTCTCATCCCATCCTATTAGAGAATAAATGTTATTAATCTTAGCATGAGCAATCCTGTTTTTAGGATTGTTCTCCTTAATGGTCTTGAAGGGCTCTTCATCAAAGTAAATCTCCAAATCTCTTGGGATGGAAATAAGTTGTACCTTATTCTCTTTAGGGTCAATGTGACCAACCATAAGAACATCTGTCAAACCGCCAGACGTGTCAAAACCAATAAAGAGGCCATTAATCGTCTCCGGTATGGCTTTTGCTGCCTCTTCTGCTTCTCGCTGTGCATCCTGCAGTTCTTGATCTCTTAATTTTTTTGTATCTAACTCAATTCTTATTTGTTCCTGCGCAGCTCTTTCTTCGCCGTTCATTTCTATAACAGCAATAAAGGACATAGCTATAATACCCAAAGTTATGCCCAACAATAAGCCCATATGATTCGTAAATTTATCCATTCATGGTAACCTCCATATTCACTTCCTATATAATAACATATTTTTCACAAAATGAAAGCTTTGTAACACTTATTTAAAGGTTCAACATATCCTTACCCTATAGAAGTATTATTTTCTTTGTATTCATCCCACATTTCTTGTATAGTATAGTTAAGTAATCGCTTAAAGAAAGAAGGCATAGAATATAATGAAAAACCCAGTAGCACTTGTCACCGGAGCCTCACGTGGCATTGGTGAAGCCATAGCCTTAACCCTGGCCGAACATGGTTATGACTTGGTTATAACATCCCAAAAAAGCCAAGTTGACCTAGAAAATGTTGCACGAAAAATAGAGACTAAAGGTGCACGTTGTCTATGGATGACTTCTGATGTTGCCTCATATGAAGATACTAAAAAACTTTTTGATAACATCGCTGATTTCACCGACCATCTGGATTTATTGATTAATAATGCTGCCTATTCTTATATAGGCTTGTTAACAGACATGTCCGAGGAAACGTGGCACCGACTTCTTAACGTTAACCTTACGGGCTTGTTTCACACCAGTAAATTTGCCATACCTATGATGGTTGCCAGAAAAAAAGGGGTTATCCTAAATATTTCTTCCATTTGGGGTGATAAGGGCGCTTCCTGTGAAGTGGCCTATTCTGCTTCAAAAGGTGGGGTCAATAGCTTCACAAAAGCATTGGCTAAGGAATTGGCACCTTCAAACATACGCGTAAATGCTGTGGCCTGTGGCGTTATTGATACGCAAATGAATGCATGGCTATCTGCTGCTGACAAAGATACGCTCATCTCTGATATAGGCCTTGGACGAATGGGAACCCCCCAAGACGTTGCCAATACCGTTTTATTTCTTGCTTCAGATCATTCTGAGTATATCACTGGACAAATCATAACCGTTGATGGGGGCATATAATCCGAATATATAAGGCATACAAAAGCCAGACGAAAGATATTCGACTGGCTTTTCTTTATTATTCTTACTGATTTTTTTAAACTGTTGCAACCATAACTGCTTTTATTGTATGCATTCTATTTTCTGCCTCATCAAAGATAATTTGAGCATGTTTTTCAAAAATATCTTCTGTGATTTCATAGCCTTTTACAGCCGGTAAGCAGTGCATCACAATTGTCTCAGGCTTGTGTGTCATTTCCAATAAGTCTTGGTTGACTTGATAAGGTTTTAGGAGTTTGAGTCTTTCTTCTGCCTGCGCCTCTTCACCCATGGATACCCAGACATCTGTATAAATAACATCTGCAGCCTCTACTTGAGTTACATCTTCTGTGCACACAATTACAGCGCCTGATTCTTGAGCGTATTCTTGGCACACCTGAATCAAATCCGGTTGGGGCCATAAACTTTTGGGGGCAATCACTTTAAAATTAACACCCATCTTTGTCATACCAATCATAAGGCTATTACCCATATTGTTTCGTCCGTCACCTACATAGACAAAATTCAAGCCTTTTAGATAACCAAATTGTTCTTTAATGGTTAGTAGATCTGCTAGGATCTGTGTTGGATGGTAATCATCCGTTAAACCATTCCATACAGGTACGCCACTGTATTTCGCCAATTTTTCCACAACGTCTTGCTTAAAGCCTCGAAATTGGATGCCATCAAATAGTCTACCAAGTACCCGTGCTGTGTCTTCAACGGATTCTTTATGCCCAAGTTGTATATCATTTTTCCCAAGATATTCAGGATGACCACCTTCATCGACACACCCTACTGTAAAAGCGCATCTTGTTCTTGTTGAGGGTTTTTCAAAGATTAGAGCTATATTCTTACCTTCGAGTAACGCCCCTTTAATACCCATACGTTTCTTTTGTTTTAAGTCCTTGGATAAGTCAAGTAAATATTCAATTTCTGCTTTTGAAAAATCCTTCAATGTCAAAAGACTTCTACCTTTTAAATTCACTGCCACATCATCACCTCTGTATTATTATTCATAAAAACTTATATTTATAATATATTAATTCTTGTTTTCTGTCAAGCGTTATCCTTGTGACTGAAGCTAAAGGATTCCTCTATGATTTCTGCACTTACAGGCCTAAAAATCTCTCTTTCAATTTCTGTCACATACTCGCTTTCACTTTTTAATGCTTCATCTTCAAAATACTCTTGAGAGTTTACAACCATTTTACCTCGGCGATCTATCCGATTATATCTACATTCCTTGTCTTTGATTTTACCTTTTACCACATCCATCAACTGCACTTCCAGCATGTTTTTTACTCTGGCTTTGATATGCTCATCTTCAATAGGGAAGAACAATTCGACACGACGATCAAGATTTCTTGGCATGAGATCCGCACTTGAGAGGTAGATTTCTTCATTCTCATCATTTGCAAAATAGTAGATACGACTATGTTCTAAATATTTACCAATGATACTTCGAACCGTAATGTTATGACTGACACCCTCAATACCAGGGATTAAGGAACACACACCTCTGACAATCAGTTCAATTTCCACACCGGCCATCGAAGCTTTATAGAATTCTTCTATCATTTCTTGATCGCATAGTGAATTCATTTTTGCAATGATTTTTCCTTTTTTACCTTGAAGGACATGTTGAATTTCTCGGAGTATCAACGCAACAAATTTTTCTCTAAGTCCTGTCGGTGCCATCGCAATTTTTAATAACTTTGGTGTATCTGAATAGCCTGAGATCGCATTAAATATTGAGGATACATCAGCGCCTATTTTCTCATTACAGGTGAACAACCCAACATCTGTATAGAATCTTGCTGTTATATCATTGTAGTTTCCTGTTCCAAGGTGAACATAACGCCTAATACCAGAAGCTTCACTTCTTACAATTAAGGTGACCTTACTATGTGTTTTCAAACCTACAAGACCATAAATAACATGGCATCCTGATTTCTCAAGACTTTTGGCCCATTGTATGTTATTTTCTTCATCAAACCTAGCTTTTAGCTCTACCAGTACCGTCACCTGCTTGCCTGCTTCTGCAGCTGCAGCAAGAGCTTTAATGATAGGCGATTGACCACTCACTCTATAGAGTGTCTGCTTAATGGCTAAGACTTTCTCATCTTTTGCTGCAGCGGTTATAAGTTCTACAACAGGGTCAAATTTTTCAAAAGGATGGGAGAGGAAAATATCCTTCTTTTGAATCGCTTCAAAAAGGTCCGTCTCACCTAATAAATCCTTAGGTTCACATGGATCAAAGTCTCTGAACTTAAGATGATCATAACCTTTAAGACTATATAATTTCATTAGAAAGGTTAAATCAACAGCGCCAATGATATAGTAAATGTCTTTGGAATGGATATCAACTGATTTTTTCAGTTTTTTTAATAGCTTAGCATCTATATGACTTTGAACCTCAAGCCTTATGCCCTCGCCCCATTTTCTTTTTTTGATGGATTTCTCAATTTCAATCAATAAATCTTGTGCTTCTTCTTCATCTATGGATAAATCGGAATTTCTCGTTAACCGATAGGCGCTTGAACACTTCACATGGTAGCCTACAAATATCTTATCAATATTATTCATGATAATATCTTCAAGTAAAACAAAGGACTTCTCCTCCGGATTCTCACTTGGTACTGTTACGAATCTAGGCAATACGGAAGGTACTTGTATTGTCGCAAATACCTCATCATCTTCCTTTTTTAATATAACTGCCACATTAAGACTTTTATTCAAAATCAAAGGGAAAGGACGACTAGCATCCACACCCATGGGTGTTAATACCGGATAGATGAAATCTTCAAAATACTCATCTAGATAGTCACTCTGATCCTGGTTCAGCTCTTTTGGAGACAAAAAATGGATCCCTACTTTTTTCAAACCCGGTATGATGGCTCTTTTGTATAAGTTTCCCCGATCTTCAACCATTTCATGGGTATAGTCGGTTATGGCCTCTAGTTGCTCACTTGCATTCATACCAGAAAAATCAAGTTTTTCATAACCTACGTTGACTTGTTCTTTTAGAGAAGCTACTCGTACCATAAAGAACTCATCTAAGTTAGAGCTCACTATAGAGAGAAACTTTATACGTTCAAAAAGTGGATTTTCCGGATTTTGAGCTTCCTCTAACACTCTTCTATTAAAACTCAACCATGACAATTCTCTATTTTCATATAATTGACGGTCTTTCAAATCTACATTCATTTCACTGCCCCCTATAACTCTCGCTTAATAATTAGAACCGGTTTTATTCCAAATACTTCCTTGAAAAATTCTGATTTTTTTGCGAAATTCCATTCTTCCAATGTGGTGTTTTTTACAGATTTACCTCTAATGATTAATTCCTTATCTTTGACTCTTACTGACTCAATCTTTATTTTTTGTTTGTGACTCCGATCAAGAGCATCTGCCATACGAATGATTCCAATAAGTTTTGCTACAATAATGCGCTCTCTTGTTGGCAATGCAGCTAGAGTTCTATCTTGATCCTTAGGTACAACAATACCATGATATCTAGCAATATTTGCCACCATCTCAACTTCTAATGTAGACATACCAAACAATTCCAAGGACTTAATGAGGTTATAAGAGTGTTCATTATGGTGATCCAAGCTTATAAATTTTCCTATATCATGTAAAATGGTTGCTACCCGTAGCAAAATACGTTCTTCTTTCATGCCGTGGATTTTTCTTAACTTATCAAAAAGTAGTAGCGCATGTGCCTCAACATGATTGCAATGGGTTTCATCATAGTTGAATTTTTTAGCCATTACTGTTGCGCTTGTTATGATGTCTTGTGTGGAGATATCATTTGTATGAAGACTATAGATATCCTCATGAATGTAACGAATGATACCGTCTGCCAAAGATATATTGGGTATGATGATTTCTCCTGCAGTGGTTTTGTCAACAAACATGTTGATAAGCATGAGAGAAGGGACGATGATTTCGGCTCTTTCTCTCTTAATCGCATAATCTCTTTTGATTTCATCTGTCGTTTTAGACATGATTTCATCTGATATTGCCCTAAAGTCCTTTTTTTTCATACTGTATGTTTCTTCTGTTACATCTTCATCCATCAAACTTTGAATAACACCAATTTCACCACCTATGACAATCAAATGCTTATAAGCACCTTTATCTTTCAAAAAATCCAAGTCTTCCAAATTTGCTTCAATGTATTCTCTAAGAACTTTGTAGTATTTTGTCGTTTGGTTTTCAAGTGCGCCTAAGATTTCTTTGATCCTTAACGCACCCATCTTCACATTTTGACTGGATTTAAGTTCACCTTTTAGAAAAGTTGTAATCTGAATACTGCCGGCACCTATGACAATAACAACCGCACCTTCAGCTGTTATCGTATTATAATGCTCCAACTTATGCTTAAGTGCTTTTAGAGTCAGGTACTGTTCTTGGGAATTATCGATAATGCGAATATCAAGACCTGTCTTAAGCTTAATCTGATCCATTATATAATCCTTATTAGAAGCTTCTCTAATTGCACTGGTAGCCATCATAACATACCTTTTTACACCATAATCATCCATTGTCATTCTAAAGTTTTTGAGTATTTCGCAGGTCTTATCTACAGACTCAAAGCTTACTTTTTCATTGGCAAAGGTGTCATGACCTAATACAGCTATTTTCCGAAATTTTTCAAGCAATCTAAAATCACCTGCTTTATTGATCTCACCGATTTTCATTCTTATGGCATGAGAGCCTACATCTATCGCCGCTATAAGGTTTTTTGACATATTAACATCTCCTAGTTCTAAGATTAAATGAACCTACATCCTATAATTATACCATATTATCTTAACGGATTATGTAATCTTCTATTAAATACTATGTTAACTTTTATTCTGGGATGTGATTTATATAGATTTATGATATAATAGCTACAGTAAAAAACCATGGTTTTGACAAACCAATGGGTGGAGGTTTTTATGTCCGACTTACAAAACAGCGTCGAGCTTCTAATTAAGAACCATATTGATGTCTTGACCAGCAATCAAAAAGAGAAAAATTCTAATCATATCAGCCATCAGGACTTTACATTAATTGAAGAATTATACGAACATGATGAAATGGGAATTGTCCTAATTAACCATTTTGGTCATATTGAATACCGAAATAATAAATTCTCTAAACTTTTTATGCTGGACAAATATGAGAAGACTTTCTCCAATCTACTTAATCTAAGTCAATTGCCACTTGATATAAAATATGAAAACAAGATTTTCCTATTGACTTATCCAAGTGGTTTAGTCGCTAAACTTATCTTGAACCATCAAATTGTAAAATTCCAAAAGACATCACTGCTACTGTTAAAATTTAGTGATCAGACAAAATTTCTTGCGAATGAAGACTTCAATCAAGATTTTCGTAGAAAAGTAGCCTTGTATTTCAAACATCTTGAAGCACCTATGTTCTTAATTAATCAAGAAGGATATATCGTTGATATACCTCAAAATAACCTGAAAGTATTTGGCAAGTCACTAAGGGCTATTCAAGGCGACAGTATTTTCGAAGCCTTCCCTTATGATTATGCGAAAGAAATCATGGACAGGTTGCAACATACCGGTGAAAAGATCAATCTTTACTTTCAGTACCAACACGACTTGACTCAATCTATCCAAGTTCTGGATACAACATTACATAAAGTAGGCGAAGGTTTAACCTTGTGCCATATAAAAGATGTGTCTGATTTGAACACAATGTCTTCCACCCTAGAGTACTTAAATAATTTCGATCCTCTAACAGGCTTTCTCAACCATACACAATTCGAGTTAAAGTTAAAAGAGCTGAACCAACATGGCTTTTTACCTCTTGGTGTTTATGTTCTAACGGTTCAGGGCCTTAAGAAGCTTAATAAAACACTTGGATATACGACTTCCGACCAACTTCTTGTAGAAATTGCTCAGGACTTAAAATCATCTGCTAGTCAATATGAGATTCCTTGCCGCATAAGTGGTGATACCTTCGTCCTTTTTTTTCCAAACTGTTCCTCGGGCACTTTAAATAAATTCTTGGAAAAAATGGACCAATCACTGATCTCCTATCATGAAAAATATAAAAAACACTTATTAACCTATACACAAAAGAGTATGATGATTAAAACGAAGCAATCCAATCTTTCTAAAACGGTCAAAGGTCTATTACCCTAATAAATAACAATAATTGGAGGTTTTCATGGCAAAACTTAAATCAAAATGGCGTTCCATTACATTGGGCTATCTCTTAATCAGTTACATAGTAATCGTCGTCATAAACCGCTTACCTGTATCCTATTTCTTAATTGGTTTTGGTATATATTTTCTAATGATGGTCATCCTATTTTTCGGTACTTTTGTCGGCGTTCTTGGTGTTCTTATTCAAACCTTTACTCGGGACAACCAAAAGGCTTTACCACTCTATAAGTTAGCCTATAAACTAGGCACACAAAACACAACCATATTAGCCACCTACGGTCTTTTACTGCTTCGAAATAATGAAGTGAGCCAGGCACTAGGCTGCTTTGATAAGGGCCTTGAAACAAATACTTATTTCCTTACTACAAAAACATTGATGGGCAATAAAGCCATCTGTTATTGGAAACTGGGGCATCTGGACAAAGCCATTCAAATCTACTATGATTTTTTTGATCAATATGGTGCCGAAAATCAAGTATTTCTGAGTAATCACACCTATGATGACGATACGATCCGTGCTGTTGTAAAAGATAATCCTTATTTCTTCCCACAAGACTTCACCACTTTGGGTTATCTTTTTATGCTAAAAGAAGATTATGTCAAAGCGACTTTCTTTACAAAGGCTGCTTTAATTAAAAAAGAAGACTATGCTTCAGCCTATGACAATATGGGACAGATTGCATATAGGCAAAATAATCTGGTTATTGCCAAAGAATATTTTCAGAAGGCGCTGGAACTGGATGAAAATGCTCCAGATACTTTGTACCATATGGGCTTAATCTATCAGTTGGAGCATAATAACACAGAGGCACTTCAATATCTTAAAAAAGCTAAAAGTTGTTACCTTGACGGCTTAAGCACCATTACTTATGATATGATTGATACCGCCATCAAGCACACTATATAAAAAAAGCCATTCTAGTCGTCCTTTGAAGACTAGAGTGGCTTTTTTATGTAGTGAATGCGTTTGTATCTCTTTGTCTTAAGGCTTCGTATACCAATACACTCGTAGCAACTGCGACATTAAGACTTTCTGCCTCTGACCGCATAGGAATTTTTATATATTCCGTCGCAAGACCGGATAAGTCATTGCTAAGTCCGTCACCTTCATTACCCATCAAAAAGCATGTTCCTGCAATGTAGCTACTTTCATAATGGTTTTTTGTTCCATTCAGATGAGCTGCAAATATCTGAATGTCTTTTTCTTTTAGGTCTTTAACATAGCTGTATAAATCTATATCTTTTAGAATATTCAATCTAAAGATTGCACCCATAGTCGCTTTTACTACTTTTGGATTGTACAAATCGACAGTCCCTATAGACAATACCACCATATCTACCCCTGCTGCATCTGCTGTTCTAAGGATTGTACCTAGATTGCCTGGGTCCTGAACATTTTCCAGGGCAATTATCAAAGGATTTAGAGGTAGAGAACCCTGTTCCATAAGAGGCTTCATATGAACCGTCGCCAGAATACCTTGGGATGTTGTCTCATTGCTTATGGCTTTCATGACCGTGTCACTTACCTGCTCAACATCCCAATCTCCATTTAGCTCTAAAGAGATAAATTTATCCATTTGAGAGGTTTGTACATAAATACGTTCAATCTGCTTAATAGGTATTTCTTTGATAAGACGCCAGCCTTCTACTACAAATTTCTGTGACTGCTTACGGTACCTATGGTTGTTTTGAAGTTTTTGTATTTCCTTTACTTTAGGATTTGACAGACTACTTATCATAATTATCCTTTTTAATAATATTGATTTTTCTAAGGTCTTCATTCGAACCTATAACAACCAAAACATCTGAGGGCTTTAAAACAAAATCTGCACCAGGTGTAATGACTATTTTTTCGCCTTTTCGAATGGCCATAACATTGATACCATAATTAGCACGCATGTTTAGTTCCTTCAGAGTCTTACCCATCCACTCATCAATGACTTCAATCTCAATGATGCTGTGATCAATGGACAGCTCAATATAGTCAATAAAGTTCTCTGAAGTCAGATTGTTAGCAATACGAACACCGATTTCTCTTTCAGGGAAAATGACTTTGTCTGCGCCCACTTTTTCAAGTACCCTCTTATGGATTTCGTTTTGTGCTTTTGCAAGTACATAAGGCACGCCTAACTCTTTAGCCAAAATGGTTGACATGATGCTGGCTTGAAGATTATTAGAGATTGCTACAACCGCTACATCAAAATTACCAATGCCCAAAGCTTTAAGGGCTTCTCCATCTGTAACGTCCGCTTGTACCGCATGGGTAACAAGATCTGCCACATCCTGAATCACTTCTTCTTTAATATCAATTGCAAGTACTTCTTTGCCATTATAAGCCAAAGTCTCTGCCACGCTTCTACCAAATTTACCTAATCCGAAAATTACAAAATCATTTCTACTCGCCATAACTGTGCCTCCATTTATCCTACCATTACTTTTTCTTCCGGTTTCCTGATGTTGATCTTTTTCTTTTCATTTCTGATGGTAAGTGCTACTGCCATAGTGATTGGTCCCAGTCTTCCAATGAACATGGTCAAACTCATAATTAACTTCCCAATTTGACTCAGTTTTTGGGTCTCGCCAAGTGAAAGTCCAACCGTAGCAAATCCAGATACAGCTTCAAATAAAATGTCCATAAAACTACCATTTTCAGTAATTGTGAGTAGCATTGTTACACTCATAACCACAAATAAACTGATCATAATAACTGCAAGGGCTCTTTTTATGGTATTTCTTGGAATGCGTCGATCAAATGCTTCCGTGTCTTCTTTACCTCTTACAACTGATAATACTTCAAAAAATATAACACCAATGGTTACGGTCTTGATACCACCTGCTGTACCTGCCGGTGAACCACCGATGAACATCAAAAGGATGGTGACAAACTTCGATACATCTGTCATATCCGCATTGGTAATCGTATTAAAACCTGCTGTTCTGGTTGTGACTGATTGAAACATCGCGCCAAGTAGCTTCTCCTTAAGAGGTAATGTGCCTAAAGTTGCATCATTGAATCCCTCAAGAAAGAAAAAGAACAGAAAACCCACAACAATCAAACTTGTACTAATAACTAAAACCAGTTTTGTATGAAGGCGTAAATGTCTGAACCATCTTTTTAATCTAATGCCTTTTCTTAGCTCATTTTTCGTTACTTTAAGGACATCCATCCATACTGTAAAGCCCAAACCACCAATAATGATCAGTGCCATAACAGTAAAATTAACCGTAACACTACCTACATAAGGTGTAAGACTGTTGTCACCAATAATATCAAATCCTGCATTACAAAATGCTGATACAGCGTGAAATATACTGTAGAAAATACCCTTACCACCATATTCAGGTATAAATTTGAATGATAGAAACAAGGCTCCTATCGCTTCTAGAATCAATGTACCTATTATAATATTTTTTGTTAATCGAACCATACCAGATAAAGTGTTCTGATTCAAAGATTCCTGAATCATCATGCGATCTCGTAAGCTTATTTTTCTACCTAAAATCATAAAAATAGTACTGGCTATGGTCATAAATCCCAGTCCACCAATTTGTATGAGCATGAGAATAATTACTTTTCCAAATGGACTCCAATGGACGGAAGTATTAACGACGACTAGACCTGTTACACATACTGCCGACGTGGCTGTAAACAGAGCATCTATTAATCCGGTACTATCACCTGATACACTTGATATTGGCAAACTTAATAAAATGGCACCCAGTATAATAACAATCAAAAACCCTAATACTAACACTTGTGTCGGCTTTAAGTTAACATCCAACTGTTTTTTTAGATTATCCATAAACAAACCTTACCTCTCCAAGTACTTTATACGTCAACTCAACAGTATAACCACAGGCTAATCTACATTATATAGCCTAAAGATTAAAAATGCAATAACACAAACATCATGATATAATCAAACTATATGACTGAAGGAGGATTACTATGATTAAACATATTGTTATGTGGAATATTAAAGAAGATCTTGACCTGGATGTAATAAGAGAAACACTAAAAGAAAAATTAGAAGCTTTACTAGACAGTGTAGAAAGCCTAAAGGAAATATCCGTCGGCTTCAACTACAACGATTCAGAAGCTAAACGTGATGTCGTCTTGATGACAAGCTTTTTGGACAAAGCCGGACTCGATGCTTACATCGTTCACCCGGCCCACATCCAAGTCGGTCAGTATGTAAGAGCAGTTACAAAAGATCGGGTTGTCGTCGATTATGAATATTAGTGTTTAAGTGTCAAAAAGGAGTTGCATTATGCAACTCCTTTTTAATACCTATAACCATCCATGTTCATGCTTATCTCCAATCGTTTCAATCCATCCAAAATCATCTTTTACATCACCATATTGCATGCCTGTTAAAGTATCATATATTCTTCTGGTTATAGGACCGATTTCATTGCCATGTACCACAAAGTCAAGACCTTTGAAATGAATACCACCAACCGGTGATATGACCGCTGCCGTGCCTGTACCAAAGACTTCTTCCAAATCCCCATTTTTTGAAGCCTCAATAATCGTATCCATGGAAATCCGCTCTTCATAAACCTGAATATCCCATGACTTAAGTAGAGATATTACAGAATCTCTTGTGATTCCGGGTAAGATGCTACCGGATAATGCCGGCGTGTATACTTTACCGCGAATTTTAAAGAAGATATTCATGGTACCTACTTCTTCTACATAACGGTGTTCTATGGCATCCAGCCATAATACTTGAGCAAAACCTTCGTTTTTTGCGTTTTTTTGAGCAATCATGCTGGCGCCGTAGCTACCACCTGTTTTGGCTTCTCCCACACCACCTTTGGACGCTCGAACATAGGTATCTTCCACATAGATTCGAACCGGGTTTAAACCTTCTTTGTAATAAGCACCCACCGGGGATAGGATAATCATAAATAGGTAGGATTTAGAAGGGTTTACCATAAGTGTTGGCTCAGTGGCGATAACAAAAGGTCTTATGTATAAAGATGTTCCCGCTTCCTCAGGCACCCAAGAAGCATCTGTGTGAACCAATGTCCTAACCGCTTGCACAAAATCTTCAACAGGTATTTGTGGCATGCAAATACGGTCATTGGTATTATTGAGTCGCTTCCCATTCATGTCCGGTCTAAAAAGATTAATTTCTCCATCTTGTCTTCGATAAGCTTTAAGACCTTCGAACATTTCTTGACCATAATGAAACACCACCGCTGAAGGATCAAGATGCAAATCTTCATAAGGCTTTACTCTCGGGTTATGCCACCCCATACCTTCTTGGTACTCCATCACAAACATGTGGTCCGTAAAATAGTTGCCAAACCCTAGATTGTTGGGATCCGGTTTATCTTTGAGCTGCTTTGCTTTTATAATATCAATAGTTAACATGACAACATCCCCGACTTTCAATTATATTCGTTTCATTATATCAAACTCGAGGGAAGTTAACAAGAAAAGAAGCTTCGCTTCGTTATGAGCTCTGCTCATATTTCTTGCTTCGCTAATACTGCGTCACATAGGATTTTAATATTTCCGGCAACGCACTCACTCTATATGAATATTCACCATAATCCTTATAGATTAAAGTAATCCTGTAACTGTCTTCCGGGTCCTTGGAATAATCATAAGGCAACCCAAAAATAATATCAATGATATCATCATCCACTATCCCGGCGGAATCTATCTTTCCTTGTAGCTGCATATCCTTCACATACTCAGGCGGCATATCACCTTCCATGTCGGGCGTGACTACCGGTGTTATACGTGCACTAACAATACCTTCTCTGTTTGGTATGATGCCTTCATACCCATTCTCCTTCAACCATGCTTTTGTATATTCAAAACTCGGCCAAATATTCAGGCTATGATAGTTTAGAATTTCATAATCCTGTTCTCTTGTTTCATCACCTGTTGTTATAGCAATATCAATGGTTCCCCAGTTGTCATAACTGACTTCTTCCCTATAGGACAAAAGCATAAAATCTTTTCGATAAGCCTCAAATAAAGACTTGCTTTTATCTGGACTAATATTTCTTTCCTGACCGCCACGTCCCCAAATATTAATTGTAGATATTTTAGGGTGGGTTAATATGGCTTCAATGTCTTTAAGACGTCCTTGTTTATAACCTTCAGATTCATGAAGGCGGGCAAATGCTTCTTCCATTTTTGGGTTTTCATACATTCGATTTACTCTTTTGCCATTCTTCAGCACATATACCAGATCCAATCTATATACACGGCTATTATATCCCATATCTTGCTCGGCATGAATCGCAGTTTCATGAAGATTAAGCACTTCTTGAACGGATGCTTGCTCCGTGAAAACCAGCTCAAAATTAGCTTCACTTCCATACAATACGGAGTCATCTGTCATTCTACCTTGTCTTGGATTGCTATTTTCGCCATAAACAACATACGCCACCTCTTCTGAATTCGGGACATATGATTCAAAACCAATCAAATCAAAGTCTACAATCACAAGGGCTAACATAAAAAGACCAACGACGGCTAGCCATGATTTGTAATAGACAAATATTCTTACCGTTTTTTCTGCTATCATCTTCGTGACGCCGTAACCAATAAGTGCACCAAAAAATACGCCTACATAAACGCCCAGTGAACGGTTATCATAAAACATAGAGCCCAGCATATTAGCCAGTGTCAATGTAATCAATACCGTTAGTAAGCCTATGAAACCAATCTTTGCAAAATCAAAAGCGATTAAGTCATGATGCCTTTCTAGATTTCTTTTTTTATACAAAATATAACTTGCTGCAACAGAAATACCTAAATAAATAACCAGCACCAGAAAGCCTTTAATAAGAAAATCTGTATTACTTGCATCCACCATTCTTCCGATGGTGTAATAAGGTGTCATCAGTAAATGTAGTGCCTCTTCATCTAAGTATGTGGAAAAACCTTTTAGCGTCCAACCAATCAGAATCTTACCAAATTCAACAATAGCAACAGGGATGGCCATCATAACATACGTTAAAACGGCCTGTAGAACCGATGACCCCACCAGCATACCAAACATAACGGTTATGTAGAAAATAGTCATGCCACTTAAGATCATACCTATAACGTAGATACTTAAATGCAAGGCAAGATCTGAAGCCGGATATCCCTTTGACACAAGAATGGCATAAGATATCAGCGTATTTACAACCAAAGGTATGCCAAATAAAATCACAAAAGATATCATATGACTAAAAAATAAGGTCTTGCGACTCACCGGAAAAGCATGAATCGTTGCCAAAGCTTTTTCATCTTGAATGTATCTGAACAAGACAATCCCTAGAATCACAGGTAGGAAAAATATGATAAAAACATCCCAACCGCTTGGTATTTTGTAAAGCAAATTATCCATCTGATGGGTTGTGCCAAGTGTATTCATAAGCATACCAAAATTAACCACTAAAAAGTGTATAACAAAGTATAATATGCCAATATAGGCAAATCGTTTAATATTGTTTTTAAAAATGGCTTTATTATAGAATGAGGTTTGTAACTTCATAGCCTTCCCCTCCAATCTCATATATAAATATTTCCTCTAATGTTAAGGGTATAAAATCTACCAGAACAGGTTTCATAGGACTTAAGGACTTTTCAATCTCGTCTCTTAAACCTCTTACGATTATAGTATGTACAGACCCAACTTGCATTGCCTTAAGTGGGTTCAAACTTTTAAGCGTTACATCTGAATTCTCAAAAGCCACTTGAATCTTGTGAATATCTGATTTCATTTCATCTAAGTCTCTTTCAAGAAGCAACTTACCTTCATGCAAAATACCCACATAGTCACATACATCTTCTAATTCTCTAAGATTATGTGATGAAACGACCACTGTCATGTTTCTTTCGGCTACATCTTGTAAGAGAAGCGACCATATCTGACGACGCATGACCGGATCAAGTCCGTCAACAGGCTCGTCTAAAATCATAACATCCGGCTTCGTGCAAATCGCTAACCAAAAGGCCACTTGCTTCTTCATCCCTTTAGAAAGCTGACTGATTTTCTTTTGAATGGGAATCTTAAGGAGTGCTTGTATCCTAACAAAACGATCACGATCAAACACATCAAACATATCTTCATAAAAATCCGCCATATCTTTAATGGTGGACATAGGGAAATAATACAGCTCATCCGGAATGAAACGAATACGCTGCTTTAAGCTAATATGATCTTCTACAATCTGACCATCAATAAAAACCTGACCTTGATTCTGCCTAAATATCCCAGTCATGATTTTTAATAAGGTTGTCTTCCCTGCACCATTTGGTCCAACCATGCCGTATACAGAGCCTTTTTTTACATGTATGTTAATCTGGTCAAGGGCTTTAAACGTCCCATATGACTTTGTTAAATCTACTGTTCTAATCATTGATTTCCACCTCTCTTATAAGCATCCTTCAGGAGATCCATAAGGGTTTCTATGGGTACATTCAACAACTTTGCTTCAAGAATGGTTTCCTTTAGCTTTTTCTTGACCCCTTCAATTTCCTGATTTCTATATACAACATCTAGTTTTTTTGCGAAATTACCTCTACCTTGAAGGGCATAGATATACCCATCCTGTTCTAACTGCTTGAATGCCTTCAAAATGGTGTTGGGATTTACAGTCAATAAGGATGCAAGCTCCCGAATAGACGGCAATTGCTCATCTTCTTTGATATGGCCTTCCAGAATCAATCTTCTAATATTTTCATACATCTGTTCATAAATCGGAATTCGGCTTCTAATATCCACTTGAAACATAAGACACCTCCTGTATTAACTGTATTATATAACATAATACAGTTAAATGCAAGCCTTCTTTCAAACTAAAGATACAATAAAAATATCCTACAGATCCTTTTTTATAAACACTGATTCTAGGTCTTAGCCGTGAACGCATTTTACAAATTATAGGACGCGCAGGATATTTTATTTACTACAAACTTCTATATAGGCTCGCTTCATTTTCTTTGTTTTTATGAATGGGCAAAATGACAAATTCAAATACAGTGTTTTTAGGTTTTAATTTGTATGCTTCTAATTGATCCGGCCCACAACTACCATTGCCTAGACCTGATTGTCCATAATCAATCATGACCAAAGTTTCAGGTACTTGCTTGAGTTCATAAGTATGGGTCGCCTCAACTAGATTTTTCAAATCATAATGCATCACTGAAAAATCCATATGCTCTTTTGCCACAATCATGATCCCCACACCATTCTCATCTACCAAAGATTGCCATCTGGTATCTGTTTTGTTACCATTTTCCTGAGGAATGATATAAGGCTCAAACTGGTCGTCTACTCTACCTTGATAAATACCCACCAAAGCACTTTCCTTCTTATCACTGTAGCTTTCATGCGGGCCTCTTCCGTACCATCTGAGTTGATCAAAGCCCGATTTCATTTTAAACATCACGCCGATTCTTGGCAGCATATCAATTTCCAGTAAAGGCCTTGTAGCCATTGCCACATCAATTCTACCATTACCTTGTATATAGTAATTCATTGTTGTTTCAAAAGCAATATACTCTGATGTCTTTGCAAAGTTCGCTTCTACCTGTATATGGACCTGATGCTCACTTTTTTTGATTTCTACAGATTTGACATTTCTGCTAAGTTTGTCTAGACCGGCTTTTCTCCAGAGGCCTGCCGGACAATCCTCTCGTCCAACCCATCCTTTTTCATCATTATCCGTTGGTGCTCTAAAAAAATTCTCCGTTAGACCTTCCTCAAGTGTTTCTATACCTTCTATTTTAATACTGCTTAAAACGCCATAGACTTTATCAAAAATAATTTCAAAATCTTTTCCTGTTAAAACCAGTTCAAACCTATTCTCTTTTTCCGATGAAAAATATATTTTTTCATTATGACGAACATTTGCTATTAAGCCACTGGCTTTTATTTCAATTTGGTGCCTATAAACTTCATAAATATCATCTGTAAACATCATAGGTTTTTTACTCGTAAAATACGTATTAAGATGATAGTCACATTCGATTTCGCCTATCTCTTCAAGGTTATATGGTAAATGGATATGCTCCGCATGATGGGGCAAAATGGATAAATCATCTACTGATCCCTTAAGGATGACTTGTCCATCTTCCAGCAATTCCCAATGCATGTTAATATGGGTCAAGTCAAGGAAATCATAGCGATTTTCAACTTTGATTATACCTTTTTCCCCATCTATGTCCGTCACTTTTATAGGCGCAATCACTTGCTTGAATTCCAACAACCCTGTGTGAGGTCTTCTATCCGGATAGACCATACCATCAATACAGAACTTAAGATCGTTAGGTTCATCCCCGAAGTCACCACCATAAGCAAACCAAGATCCCTTTTGTTCATCTTGTCGACTAAGCCCATGGTCAGCCCATTCCCAAATACAACCGCCAACCAAACGGTCGTATTTATAAATAGCATCAAAATACTCTTGTTGATTCCCCATACTGTTCCCCATAGAATGTATAAACTCACAGATGAAATAAGGCCGTTTCTCGTCTTTCCTTTCACCTTCGGCGATGACGGTATCCACAGAAGGATACATAACGCTTACCATATCCACAACTGTTGCTTCCCCGGCGCTTTCATAATGTATAGGCCGTGTTGTATCTACCGACCGAATATAAGCTGCCATTGCATCATGATTAGAACCATATCCGGATTCATTTCCAAGGGACCAGAAAAGTATTGACGGTTGATTCTTATCTCTTTGAACCATACGTTTAGCGCGATCTACAAAAGCCGCCTCCCATTCCTTAAGATGGTTGATACCAAGCGCTTGTCCAATACCATTATTGGGTATACCCTCATTACGAACAAAGCCATGGGTTTCCAAATCCGCTTCGTCCATGCAATACATACCATATAAATTACATAATTCATACCAGTAAGGATCATTAGGATAGTGGGAGGATCGTACCATGTTGATGTTGTGTTGCTTCATCAGAAGAATATCCTCTAACATATCCTCTCTTGTTACAGCATAGCCTCTTTCTGGGTGAGTATCATGTCGGTTCACACCTTTAAACTTGACGGATATACCATTGACTAAGACTTGTCCATTCTGAATCTGAACGGATCTAAATCCTACGGTTTGTCTTCTTATATCTATCACTTCGCCACTATTATTTTTCATTGAAATGACCATCTGATAAAGATTTGGTGTTTCTGCGTTCCATGTTTTTACATTTTCAATATTATGCTTTTGCTTTGCCTTCCCCTGCATAACATCTAAAGAAGTCTCCCATATTAGCTGAGTGGACGTTTCATATAATGCTAGCACCATCGTCATCGCATCATGATCATCTACACCTTCTGTATCAATTTCCACATCTAATATTCCGTTCTTATAAGTGACATCCAGTAAACTTTGAATCCGATAATCCTTAATATGTTTTTTCTGTGTGGCATATAGGTAGACTTCCCTAAAAATACCACTCATGCGCCAGTAGTCTTGGTCTTCAATGTAACTGGTAGCCGCCCATTTATATACTTCTACAGATAGACAATTCTCTCCTATATGTAGATAAGGTGTGATGTCAAATTCCGAAGGCATATGACTGCCTTGGCTATAACCAACTTCTTTGCCATTGACATAGACAGTAAATGCTATGCTCACACCACCAAAGTGTAGTACGGTTTTCAAGTCTTTCCAGGTGCTATCGACCAAGAACACTCTTCTATAACAACCTACCGGATTTGCTTCTGGGATATTTGGCGGATCTACCGGTATTGGATAGGCCACATTGGTATATACAGGAATATCATAACCATGAAGTTGCCAATTAGATGGTACAGGCAAAGTATCCCACAAGGCATCATCATATTCAGGCATAAAGTATGTTTCCGGTACATAAGCCGGATGGTTAAAATATTTGAACTTCCACAAACCGTTTAACAACATAAAATAACCGGATTCTATTCTATCACCTTTCAGTACTTGACCTACACTATCAAAAGGTATACTTGTCCCATGAGGATCTAAGGTATTCTTGCTTAATATATTCAAGTCTTTCCAATAATCTTTTACCATATTAACCTCCATATTGATTGTTCTTGCTCACTAATAATATAAGAATATTAAATCAATCATTTCTCTCAATACTATTCTATACCCTTATTTTAACAGATTCAATATAAGTATATTCAATTAGTGTATAATAATTTTAAACATGTGTTCTATTATTGATTTCAAATAAGATAAAAGCTACCTCAATATTGAGGTAGCTTTTATCTTATTTGATACTATATATAGTTTATACACTTCATGGTTGAAGTCTCAAAATTATGTTTCTCTAACCTACAACCTTACTTAGTGATAAAGTCTATCCAGTGTAGATACTCTTTTGAACCGTTTTCAATTGGTA
The DNA here is from genome assembly GCA_024636985.1 of Clostridiales bacterium. Lineage (GTDB taxonomy): Bacteria > Bacillota > Clostridia > Lachnospirales > Vallitaleaceae > Petrocella. The sequence continues at coordinate 62,805 of JAGXFY010000021.1, forward strand.
TAACAATGATCTCCGGTAGCTCATAAGAGTGCAAACCTTTAATGGTTCTTTCAACTTCTTCATATAAATGCTTTTTCGTCTTAATCATCAATCTTATCTCTTCATCATGATGCAACTTATCATTATAAAAATAATGGCTATACTCCGTTGATGAATGTATACAGGCTGCAAGTTTTTCCTCAAGCAGTATTTTTGTAATATAATCTGCTTCACGATAATCTCTTGATGTTGTCATAATAATAATATAGCCATCTTCCATAAGTGCCTCCTCATTCTAAGCTTCTTACTTTATTGCCATTCAACAGTTACCTAGTAATAAAAATATTCTCCATTTATGATTCTATATAAATCACTGGATTTATTGGGGAAGGGTTTATGATTAAAAAACAAACTTTGACCAATGTTATTGTGTCCGTCCAAAGCATTTTTTGCTGCTGCCCAACTCTCCAAATCCGGTTCTAATGTTAAAAAACTGTCTCGATGCGCCGGTGGAAATTGCGTGGCATATTTCGTATCAAAAATAACCTCTTTGATTGACATCGGAAATCTACCGCTTTTTACTCTGTTTAAAACAACATTTGCAACTGCAAGTTTAGCCTCATAGCCTATGTTATAGGCTTCTGTTCGAACAATCCTTGCCAACCATAGAATATCCTCATAATTATACTGATTGGTTGCAATCAGCTCTTGGGATACTTCGACTGATGGGTTGCTGATTGCTACTGTACGAATCAAAGGATTGTAGTTGACATCAAAAGCCAGTTCTTCTGCAATAATCCTTAGGGGTAACATCGTGCGGCCGTCAACAATAACCGGAGCTACACCCATCGTTTTTTCTACATCGTTAACCCAATAATTCATACTGTCAATCTTAAAGGTAATCGACTTCTCACCCACGACAATCGTGGCACTTCTATCCTCTTCATTCCAAACCACTTCCTCAGTACCTAAGGCCTCTACCACCGTCCTAATCGGTACCATCGTTCGATCTTCTTCTATATATGGATTGCTGTCCATTTTAATGATCATGTCATTTACGCGAATATCTAGTTTCATCATGGCCGCTTCAGTGTTGTTCCCCATGCCTAGTAATATAAATAGTGCCATAGCGGTCGCTATTATACATTTCTGCATTTTTTACACCCCATTTCGTTAATGATGCCTTTTTAATTCATGCTGTTGACTCAAACACGTTTTGATTTTAAACATAAAATGATTGTAGCATAAGGTTCGTTCTCTTGCAAGAAATGAATGGTAATCCTTCAATTTCTTAGTCTTCGACTACTTTAAATGCTTATAAGCTTCTATAAATCGCTGGCATGCTGTAAAAAGGACTAGTCCCGAAAAAATGATGGCCAGTATATCTACATAGTTGGTAAAAATCATCATCAATGAAAATAAGATGAAACCTTCCGTTCGTTCTGCTAGCCCCGGTTGGTAATAGAAACTTTTTTCAGTTGCCTTTTCAGAGGCTGCACCAACCGTCAGAAATATTGTCATAGAGAGGATAATGGATGAAGCCAGTATGACAAAAATCATAGGTTCATTAGAATAGCAATAGCCAATGGAGAGCAGTAATGAAATCTCCACTATACGATCGAAGGTAACATCCATGACAGAACCAAAAGGCGACATTGTATTTGTTTTCCTGGCTATGGTGCCATCAATAGCATCAAACAGTCCTGAAAGCCATAAAATCATGACGGCTAATATGCTTGAAACACCCATGGTCATCATAATTGCAGGTATCAAACCAATGAGTAAGGCAATTATTGTGACTTGGTTTGCCGATAGTCCTTTTTTTATAAACAGCTCAGCACATTTACCAATAAATGGTTGTATTATGTTGCGCGCTTTTGTATCTAACATGTTGCGTTCTCCTTGTTTTCACTGGCTGTCTCGAAGTAGACGGCATTCTTAAAATCAAAATTAACCGTTACAGTATCACCCGGTTGAAATGCCTTATGTTGCAATGTTATATGATGCAGAATGAGATCCTTACATGCTATTTCGTAGGTGATTTTATCCCCTAAGTATGTTCGATTCAAAATCACACCCAGAGTGCCTTCGAGTGCTTCATGATTCATAAGGATTTCTTCAGGTCTAAACACATAGGTCAATTTTAAGCCTTCATTATGGTGTGTTTTAAAGGTGCCCAACGCTGTTATGAGTCGCCCATTTTCAACATAGCCTTCTATATAATTCCTCATCCCAAAAAAATCAGCAACCGCTCTTGACGCAGGTCTTTCATAGACCTTGTCCGGTGTATCAAACTGTTGAATGGTGCCATCCAACAAAACAGCGACTTTGTCCGCCATGGAGAGGGCTTCTTCTTTGTCATGGGTAACCATTATCATGGTAATCCCAAGTTTTTTCTGAAGATCTCTTACAAATTTTTGCATGTTCTTTCTAAGTACAATATCCAACTTAGAAAATGGCTCATCCAGGAGTAGCACTCTTGGCTCTATCGCCAATGCTCTAGCTATTGCTACTCTTTGCATCTGTCCTCCAGATATCTCATTTGGGCGTTTGTTTTCATGACCCCCAAGTTCTAATAATGCAATCAGTTTTTTCACTTTTTCATCAATAAGTTTTTTATGCATCCCGCGCATCTTTAGACCAAAACCAATGTTTTGGCTGAGTGTCATATGTGGGAAGAGCAAAAGACTTTGATCAACCAGAACAGCATTCCTTTTCTCAATAGGTACATGATCAATGCACTCATCATCAAAATATATACTACCCTGATCCATGTGCACAAGTCCGGCTATACCATGAAGTAATGTTGTTTTTCCTGATCCGCTGGGACCTAGCAAAACAACAAGCTCTCCTTCTCCAACTTCCATGTCTATATTGTGAATGACTTGATTACCATCATAAGCCTTACTCAAACGATTCATCTTGATTTTGGACATAATACCACCTATTTCTAAACATAATATTTGCTGCTCTTTTGATAAAATAAACCAACGGATTTTTCTGATATATAAACAACCAAAGCAATGGATAATATAAAAATTATACTGAGTGCCGATGCTATGGTTCTATCGCCGGATTGAACGAATGGGAATAAAAACATCGCATAGGTAACGACACGTCCGCCACCTATCAAAAAGGTTATAAAATACTGACTAAAAGAAATAATATAAATCATAGAACCAGCAATAACCATACCTGGCATAATTAAAGGCAAAGTGATGTATCTAAAAGTTTGTAACGGGGAGGCACCAAGCACCCTTGCTTGCGCCTCTATCTTATCACCATTTAGCTCAAATATACTCAGTAAAATCTTAACACCATAGGGTATGCCTGGCACAACATGAATTAGAATAACACCAAAATAGTTATTGGCAAGACCAAGCTTTGTGAAGGTTAAATGAATGCCCATTGCGACACTTAGCATAGGTACAATCACCGGCATTAGGATAAGGACTTTGACTAAGGATTTACCTTTAAAGTTATAAAAGGCAATGGCTCTAGCCGCCGGGATGCTTATGGCTAGTGTTATCACTGTCACAACCACTGAAAGCAGAATGCTTTGAAGCAGTATACCGAAGGCTTTGGTTGTAGGATGAATGGCATAGAAGTAGCCTCTAAGAGAAAAATTCCTAGGTAGCAATTGAGGCCAAGGCCAGCTGCTGGTTACACTCCAGATTAACATGACAATAAAAGGTATTAATATCATGAGAAGCATCATGTATTTAAAAAATTTCCGCATCATGCACCTCCATATTTCTTAAGTAACCTAAATGCTAACACATATAAACCTAAAGCAATAAAAGCAAAAAAAGCAATACACATGTTAATGACCATGGCATTGGCGCGATTTGCCAGTTCTATGTTGGCATAATAGATATAAGCGAGGACCGGTAAGGCTTTTGGTGTTGACGCACCCAGTAAATGCGGAATCTCATAGGCACCAAAAGAAAATGCAAAAAGTATCATAAACCCGGAGGCTATTGTCGGGAAAAGTTGAGGTAAGAGTACATACCTAAAAACTTGTGCATGACTGGCACCCAGATTGGCGGCAACTTTGGCATATCTTTCATCCAGATTTCTTAATATATCAATGGTTATGAAAGTTATGAAAGGTAATCCTTTCCATATGTAGGCGAGCATAATACCAATCCCGCCGCCATCAAATATTAATGGTGGAAAATCAGACATGTCCCCAATCAAGCCAAAACCATATAATATCCTAGCCAATAAGCCACTTTGAATAAACAGAATAAATATGAGTAGTGCGGCTATGGTATGTGGAACTAAAATCGGTCCTTTATAGACATTCACCAAACCTTTGATATGCTTGCTTTTGGTATATACAATCAAATAGGATAGAAAAACACCTAATACCACCGATAATAAGGTAGATAAGAATGAAGTATAGAGGCTAAATTGAAAAGAAGACAAAAAATCAGTATTTCGAAAGACATTCTTATAATAATCCAATGAAATCTCATAAAGCCCTAAGGCCGGAAAGTATCCGAGACTCTGTAAGAGTCCGAATACCAATCCAGTTATAAATATGCCGATAATAAAAATCATAACCGGCATAAGCATGATATATGGTTTTAACTTTCTCCTAAAATTAGTTGCCCGGTATTTCATCACGCCATATTTCCTCTATGATTGGCACAAGATCTGCTCTCATTTCCGGCAAACGTTTTACCAGCAATTCTTCTTGAGGAACAGTCCCTTCTCCAATATCAACAGCATCAAACAATGCCATCTGCGCTTCTGTCAGCTTCAATGGATCCGTTACAGGTAGATCGCCCCATACGGAAGGATCATATTTGGTCATTTGTATTTCCGGAGATAAGATATGGTTGATTAAAACCATGGCTGCGGCTTTGTTAGGTGCGTTAAAAGGCATGGCCATAAAATGTGTATTACCAATGGTCCCTTTGTCAAAGAGAAAACCTTGAGCCGTCTCTGGGAATGAACCGTCTGCAATCTTACCGGCCACATGAAAAGGTGTATAGGTCATGGTCATATAGACTTCACCGTCTTCAAACATGTTATCAAGTTGTGCATCTTCCGCCGGATAGGTCACACCTTCACGCCACAAGTAAGGTTTTAGCTCTTTTAAGTAATCCAGTGCCGGTTGTATGGTCTCTTTTAGAGCCGCTTTGTCAGCTACATGATCTAAAAAGACTTCATACCCTACAATATCATAAATAATATTTCTTACAAAGGCACTACCAGTAAAATGACTTGCATCGATATAGGTCAGTTTCCCAGGATGGGCTTTTGCCAGTTCAAGTAACTCTTCATGACCCTTAGGTAGAGTGCTTAGCTGCGCTGTGTCACCAATAAATACCATTTGAGCTTTACCATAAGGCGCCTCATAACCCTCAACCGGTTGACCGAAATCATACAAAACATCCGGTGATGTTCCATCCAAATAGGTATTGAAATTCGGCAACTTTTCTGTAATAGGTCCATAAAGTAAGTCGTTGGATTTTGCACTATAAAAGTTCTCACCGTTAATCCAAAGTACATCTATGGTGCCTTCGCTTTCTAGCTGCTTTTCATTTAATAATTTGGGTAAATACTCTGCGGGAACCATGGGTACTCTCTCTAGTGTAACTTCATATTGGTCCATTAAAGATTTTGCAACGGTTTCATCCAACCATTTGTTAATGTCTTCACTTCCACCCCACCCATAAAAGGTCACAGTGGTACCACGTGCTGCTTCAACAATTTCATCAAAACTCATTTCTGCTACGTCTTTTTCCGTAACCACTTCTTTCTTACATCCTACTAAAACACTTAAGAAAATTAACATTAAAACCAGTATAACATATTTTTTTTTCATATAATCCTCCCAATTTATTTTTATTATCTTTTATACCTTTTGAGCTGTTGTCGGAACTTCCAAGAGTACGTTAAAGAATCAGACCATTACCCAGTAGATAATAATCTGATTCTAGTATTGAGACTTAATTATTTTATATCGCTCATATCAATGCCTTTTTTCTTAGCCAAAATCTTAGGAATCTGAGATACACCAAATAATAGAATCCCTGCAATAATAAGTTGTATGAATAACTTTGTACTAATACCATTTACAGCAATCTCACCTGCCATATAGGCGTAAATAAATGCTCCCGGCGCCATCGTAATCGCCGAAATTATGACATACATCCCAAGATTGATATTGGTCACTCCATAAGCATAGTTTTGAATGTTATAAGGAAATACTGGAACCAGTCTGGTTAGGATTAAGAAATCTTTACCATTTTTCTCCACACCTGCTTCGATTTTTTTGAAAATAGCATTCTCACCAAATTTTTCAACGATGAAGCCTCTAGCAAGGTATCTCGCAACAAGAAAAGCTGCTGCTGCACCAACTGTAGCCCCTGTCAGAGCAAGTAATGCACCTAGTACAGGTCCAAATACAACGCCACCGGTTATGGTAATAACGGATGCCGGCAGTGAAAAAACTGCAGCTGCAATAAAAATGAGAACATATACAAAGTAGCCCCAAAAACCGGCACGTTCAATCATGGCTCTAAATGCATCAAAGTCAGAAACGGTCTCGATTAAGCCTGATTTCCATATAGCAAAAAATGCAACTGCCAGTACTGCTACAATTAGTAGCGTTCTTACTGTTTTATTCATGATGTATTTCCTCCAATTATTTGAAAGCCTTATTGATACCGGCTTTTGATTTGTATCGGTTTAGCCATGAATTGACCGGTTTCGCCAACACATCGACTGGTGCCATATCGCCTGCTTGTACCACGGGTCCCCAAACAAGATCTAAAATGTGCCATGACTTTGCACCACCTTGTAGTAAAGAAGAGCGGCAAGCGGAACAGTAGACCACTACATTCTCAGAATCCAATGTTTCAACTCTTCGTTTCATAACTTTTTTGGCCACTTCTGGGTTTGCCGGTACAACCATTCCGCCAAAGCCACAACATCTGGTTTTTTCAAAAGCGTACTCTGATTCGATGTATTTGTAACCTAATTCGTCAAGAATCCATCTAATACCGTCTTGGAGTGGTCGATCATTACGCGTCGAACAGGAATCGTGAATGGTAAATACAATGTCACTATTTTTTGCTTTATTTTTTAATGCCTCCGGAAGACCAATTAAAGGCAAGACTTCCCACAAGGAGTAAGTCGGTGTCTTACTGGCCTCATCAAAAGTCAACTTACAACTTTGACATGCCACAATCATATTCTCTATGCCCACATCATCCATATCCTGCTGAAGCTGAGCAAAACGTTCTTTGAATAAGTCATATTGTCCCACAGCTTTGGTCGGCTTACCGCAACACTTCTGTATCGCTGAGAATTTTGGGAAAACAGACATCAAATATTCTGTTGTTTTGATGACCGCTTCCGGACTATAAGAGGGTAGACTACAACCCGGCATAAAGCCATATCGTTTGCTCTTATCTATTGTAATTGCCATAATTATTTACCTCCGCGCTTCTTGGTTGTGAACAGTTTTGAGAAACCAAGTATTTGATGTATCTTAATTGCTTTGTGACCCGGTATTGGAGATTCTCCGTCGTTGGCTGCAACGTAGTCTTTTCTAGCACCTACAAAAATCTTTTTCATCGGCAACTCATGAGGACATACTATCGTACAGTTATCACATCCATTACAGGAATAGGCCATAAGAACATTCATATCTCCCCCTTGAGCCAAGGGCATCATAATCTCTTTAGGACATTCACCAAAATCATTCATCATAATACATTCTTTCATACAAAGCTTACATTCACAAGACAAGCATCTTGAAGACTCTTTTAAAGCTTGTTCTTCTGTAAAACCTAAGTCCGCTTGCTCAAAATCTCTTATACGTTCACGGATAGGACGCATATTCGTATGAAGTCGTTGCAAGTTCACCGTTCCATTTGGTATAGGAATTTCCAGATTGGTCTCATAGATTTCCTCAAGTCTGAGGTCTCTATTCTCCAAAAGATCAACACCTTGTAAGCTTCTGTCAATACTAATAGCTGCTTTTCTACCAAATGCCATGGCTTCTACGACGATGTTACTACCACAAGCATCTCCGGCTACAAAGATATTCTCAACACAAGTTGCTAAAGTCGCTTTATCCACAACAAAACGACCACCACGGGTTTGTTCTAACATGCCACCACTCACATCTTCAACCAATTGGCCTGCTGCCATAACAACTGTGTCTACTTCTATGGTTCGCTCCTCATTATGGTAAGTAGGTGCAAAGTTACCGGCTTCATCAAAGATGGTGTTAACACGTTTCATTTTTATGCCTGTTACTTTGTTGTCTTTGGATATTATTTCAACCGGACCCCATCCGGCATTAAAAAGAATGCCTTCTTTTAGAGATTCATGTATCTCTTCTTCAGATGCAGGAAGGTTGTCAAAATCCTCTAACGAACATTGATACACTTCTTCTGCGCCAATTCTAAGAGATGATCTGGCGCAATCCATCGCAACGTCACCACCACCAATTACCATAATACGTTTGCCTGCGCCTGTAAAAGCCTGGGTCAAACTGATCTCCATAAGATACTCTGTAGCAGGGAAAACACCCTCTGACTTATGGCCAGGCATAGGAATGACATTACCTTTATGGGCACCATGAGCCAATAAAACGGCATCGTAATCATTTTTCAGTTGCTCAAATGAGATATCTTTTCCAATCTCGACACCCATTTCAAACTTGACACCTAATTTATCCAAATAGGTGTACTCATAATCAATAATATCTCTTGGTAAACGATAAGCAGGTATGCCCACACGCATCATACCACCTAATACTTCCAGTTTATCATATATCGTAACATCATAACCTAATTTACTTAAATTAATCGCGGCTTGTGCCCCAGCAGGACCTGCACCGATTATAGCAACACTTTTCCCGTTAGCTGCTTCTTTGGTCAAATCCCATAGCTTTTCATCATCTGCTTGCTCCGCTGCAAATCTTTTAAGAGCTGCTATGGATAAAGGCTGGTTATATTCAACACTTCTTCTACAATCCATTTCACATGGATGAGCACAAATTCTTCCCAGCGTATTGGGTAAAAACAACTGTTCTCTGATCACCTTAACGGCTTCATCATATTTCTTTTCACCAATGAGGTTCACATATTTCTTAACGTCTGTGTGCATTGGACAACGGCTTTGACAAAATGCTGATGCTTCGCCCATACACTCATCAACAATTTTTTCGGCATCCCTTAGGATGCTTTCGTTAAATTTGACTTTATTCAATTCCTTAACCTCCACTATGATTGTTGGTATTGGTGTTAGAGTTTGAGTGTCACTATCATTCTTCTCTAATTACAAACTATCCGGCAATACCTTGTTCCCAAGATGTTGCCGGATGGTATGTGCTATATTTTTTTAACTTGAGTTTCTAATTAATTATTCTGCGCCATTTTCAATTCTTGCTAGCTCATTACCGTTTTCATAGACTTCATAGCTATATTCAATCCATGAACCATCATAGTTCAAAACATTCTCATAGCCCAAAGCTTGGCTAAGTACTAACATACTATGCGCACTTCTTACACCCGATTGACAATAAGCTATTACTTTTTTACCTTCAAGTCCACCGTAGATTTCTTTTAATTCGTCCACTGACTTTAAAGTAGTGTCTTCTGCAACTGCTGATTTCCAAGGAATAAATACTGCGCCTTCAATTTTACCTGGGCCAAATGCGCCACTTTTTGTTTCTTCACCACTTTCCTCAGATGCATCTCTTGTATCTAGTATCTCAACCGAAGCATCATCAAGAGCTGCAATTACATTATCAAGTGTTGCTAATGAATCTGTGTTTAAATTTGGTGCTTTATAATTTGATGCTTCTACTGTAGGGTTACTACCACCTGTAGGATAGCCTGCGCCTGCCCATGCGTTAAGACCACCGTCTAAGTATCTAACATCTTCATGTCCTAAGCTTTTTAGTTGGAACCAAAGTCTTGCTGCATCATGGTGACTGTTAGAAGCATACGTTACAACGATTGTATCTTCCGTCACACCCATTGATGATAAAAATGCTTCCATCTTCTCAACATCTGCGCTCATACCACCATAAGGATAATCACCCTCATCTGCTGAGTAATCACCTCTCCAGAAACTAAATGATCCTGCTATTTGAGCATCTGCCGCTTTAGGATCAAGCGCACCAATTACTACGACATCGCCACCATCTTCCATAAGTTCTTTTAGTTGAAATGGTGTAATAAATGCATCCGGATTCGCGTATTGTTCAATTTTTTGACCTTGTTCTGATGAATCTACTGCCACTTTCTGAACACCGAACATCATTTTCCAGCCCACAAAGGCACCCAGTGCTAAAACTAATACAACGACTAATGAAATGATTACTTTTTTATTCTTCACAACTATTCCTCCTGGTTTTTGTGTGTCTAGGTTATACCCTATCACAACTAATATATTAATAAATATCGGAAAAACCCCTTATATTCCTTCCGATTTATTAATCTGGTTTTAAATTCAAACGTTTGTGCAATAATTCACAATCTTTGCTCACAAAAAAATAAAACCTCTTTATCATATACCTAAAAAAAATCTTGATATTCTTAAATTTTCATGGTATTATGACAAAAATTTTGGTTTTATTCGTTACTTAATTAACGTTAAATTAATTTTACTTGAATTAGCTAACTAAGTCAAGTAAATTTTGCACTATAGTGTAGAAATCGGTGTTTGTTTGTTGTTAGATAAAAGCACCAATTTATTTTTCTCTGAATCTTGATTCTTATGCTATAATGTTGATGTGTATATTTCAAAAAGCAATTATTGGAGACTACTATGGAAACCTTTGAACAACTTAATCGACATGCACTCCTGGAACTCATTGAGAACCTGCCTTATCCAGATTTCAAATATGCAATACAGCTTTTTGCAAATATGGAGAAATTGGATTTCCAAGAAGAACTCAGTCTTATCACCGCAATTGATTTTCAGAGACGATTGGAGCGACTCGGTATCAATAATACTTGCCCTTCCTGCGGATCAGATCAATGTACCATTCACGCCATACGTAAAGAGATAAAGCGGTATCGATGTAAGGATTGCGGTAAAACCTATACCCTTTTTAGTGGTACTGTTCTTGAAAAGACCAAGTGGCATTGGGATATTTGGATTCGATTCCTTGAGCTCACCATACACGGTTATTCCTTAAATGACATTCAGTCCACACTTGAAAATGAATTTGCATGTAATAATATCAATCATAAAACCGTGTTTTTGTGGCGTCATAAACTGATTTATGTACTTTCTCAATTGTCTAAAATCAAATTAAATAAATTTGTCCATATGGATGGCATTACTATTCGTGAGTCACAAAAAGGGTCTCGTGCCTTAATCAATTATAAGAATTTAAAACTAGAAAGAAAACCAAGGACCGGTCGACTCTCTATAAAAAAAGAAGTTACAGATGTTGCTTTTACAACCATTGCAACCGCTGTTGATAGCACAGGGCATTGTATGTGTAATGTTATCAGCATGGATAAAAATGAACCTGAAGATATTTTCAATGCTTTAAAGCACTACCTAGAAGCTGATGGTCACACTCCAACGGATTCTTCTAATGAAAAAAGTGACGAGCTACAGAATACAAAGACTGTACCTTGCGAAAAGGGCATATTAACCTTAGATTATTTTAGGGAACTTAATCTAAGCAAAAAGTCTTCTCCGGATATGTCAGCTAAGCTTCATGCTGACATACAAAAATTTATATGTCAGGATATGGCCAATGTTTCAACTAAATATTTGGAAAACTATCTTGGATTTTTTACTTATATGCGAAACTGGCGAATCGATCATGGACGGTGTCCGTTTTCCAGAAAAGATATTGAAAGTATCTTTATTGAAATTATTAAGTCTAGAATCAGTTATTCCAAGGAACAAAAAAAGCCTAGATAGGCTTTTTTATTGTATTAGATCTTTTACAACTTCAGATGCTATAATCATTCCGGCGACCGATGGGACAAAAGAAACACTTCCGGGAATCGACCGCCTCTGATCACAGGTCCTGTCTTTGTTTGGGCAAATACAATCTGTCGAACAATCACTGCCGATATCTCTGGTTTTTATGGGTATTTCTTTAGAATAAACAACTTTAAGTTTTTTAATACCTCTTTTGCGCAGCTCTTTTCTCATAACCTTAGCAAGGGGACAGACGCTGGTCTTATAGATATCAGATACTTCTAACATCGTTGGGTTTAATTTATTGCCCGTTCCCATAGAGGCCATCAAAGGTATATTGTATTCTTGACAGCGTAATGCCAGATCAATTTTAGCACTTACCATATCAATGGCATCCACTACATAATCCACATCTTTTGTTATGATCCGATCTGCCGATTCTTTATTGTACAAATATGGATGGGTTTCTACAATCGCCTTTGGATTAATAGATAGAATTCTAGCCTTCATAACTTCCACTTTTGACATCCCAACCGTTTGCCTTGTGGCTTGAATTTGACGGTTGATGTTTGTCAGACATACCTCATCATCATCGCAAAGAATAAAATGACCGATCCCAGACCTTGTGAGGCCTTCTGCAACATAGGATCCAACACCGCCTATGCCCAGTATAACCACTTTGCTTTTCTTTAGTTTTTCTAATCCTTCTGTACCAATGATCATTTCGGTTCTTGAAAATGCATGCAACATATCTTTACTCCTAATCACTAAAAAGTTACCTTCCTAATGTAACAGAATTTTTACTATTTGTCACATGATTTATACGAGTGTAATAAATACTTGAACAAGCTCTGGGTTAAATTGAGTACCACGACCTTCTAAAAGTATCTCTATCGCTTCTTCTTTGCTCATACCGTCTCGATAGGGTCGGTCGGAGGTTAATGCATCAAACACGTCCGCTATTGCAATAATCTGAGCAATCAGAGGAATGGCATCGCCTTTTAATTGTAATGGATAACCTGTTCCATTGTACCATTCATGATGATAACGTATACCATCTTTAATCTTTTGATTAAAATCTGTATCTTTTATAATCTTATAACCTTCTTCAGGATGTTTTTTAATAATCTCATATTCTTCATTTGTTAAACGACCCGGCTTGTTTAGTATATGATAAGGTATGGCTATTTTACCAATATCATGAAGCTTTCCTGCGACTTCTACTGCATGCGTGTCTTCAAAGCCAATCGCTTTGGCTAGAGAGAGTGCATAATCCGCCACCAAGTTATTATGTTGGTGCGTATATGAATCATTAATCTCCATAGCATTGGCGATAATCTCTATCATTTGAATGTATTTACTATCAATTTTCTCCATATTATTTTCAATTTCAGATGACATTCTATTTATGGATTCTGATAGCTGAGTTATCTCAGGTAAATACTTACTCTCATGAATCTTAAGTTTGCTTTTATAGTCACCCCTAGAAATTTTATGGACATTTTCAATGGTCACCTCTAGGCTTTTTGCTATTTTTTTAAAAATTTTCAGCTCTGCTATTATGACAAATGTCACCAAGAATATTAGACTTATAATAATGTGTTTTCTTTGATTCGTAAATAAAGATTGATAGACCGGTACATTGGCATCTATATTGAAATAAATATTCTGATTGCCATATCTAATTGGCTTGCTCCAAGATATGATGCTATAATCTTCACTTATTCGATTATGGTAGTTGGGAGATTTTGTAACGCTAATCTTAGAGATTGTATCCTCTCCCATTGCCGATTTCATCTTTATGATTTGATCTTGATCCAATGCTCGACCCACACCGTAAACACCTTGGGGATCTTCATGATCATTATTCATGATGGGTGTTAATTGAATGAGAAATATGTGACCTTCATGCCATACCAACAAATCATTCTGGGTATTTTTTTCAAGCGTCACTTTAAAAGCAGATGAATCCTTGATACTATCCAACAAGTCTGTACCGTAACTTCTGATATAGCTTTGATCTTCATTGCTGATAAAAATCAAATCAATATTCAAGACTTCGCTGTCTGTAATATACTTAGTAGCATTTTCCTCCATCCATAATTCATCTTTAGCTTCAAGAGAAATCAGTAAATCTGTCCAAATGGCATTGGTTTCTATGACATCTTGAAGGCCTTGCTCTTGTTCTGAAATAAAATACTCAACCTGTCTGGATTTTTCTACAATATACTCATTTACTAATGCATCCCATGCCTGATTATTAATGATTGTTATACCAATAATAATGGCAATAATTGTTGCTATACTGGTCATTATGATGACGTGCTTCATCGTTTTATACATCTTGCACCTCAAATCGTTCATAAAATGGTTCACTGTACCTATATTAAGTCGTTTGTACTATACTCTTATCATACCATATTACTATAAAATTGTAAGCCCGTTTTTAGACCTACAGACCACAATAGATACCTTGACTCATCAAAATAGCAAAAAGCCTGCTTGAAATCAAGCAGGCTTTTTGACTGGTTCTATTTTAGATATAAGTTATTCTACTATTGTAGCACCACTGAAATCGACTGTACCAAGTACCGAACGATCCCATCCTTGTAATTTCTCTGATACTAACATAACATCTGTGTAATGGTAGATAGGGATTACAGGCATATCTGCTAC
>JAGXFY010000022.1:0-105568 GCA_024636985.1 Clostridiales bacterium
CGACTGGCCCTTGAGATTGACAATATTCTTAGAGAAATGCAATCCAAGTATAAAAAATAACTTAGTTTTGATACCTTAACCATATTTTATTAGATACAAATAGAAGCGTTGCCAGACGGCATCGCTTCTATTTGTTTTAGTTTTTTCTATATATAAATTACGTTGTTACATTCGAAACTATATATTCACCATCCTCATAATCAATTTGAATATCTGATCCGTCACCTAAGGATCCCTCTAATATTTTTTTCCTAGTTTCTTTCAATCTGCTTTTGAATAAAATATTTTATAGGTCTTGCCCCAAATTGAGGGCTATAGGCTTCATGTGTTGCTTGAATAATGGCATGTTCACTCATGCTAATTTTAATATGTCACTCATCTAATCTCTTTTGTAATGCCATTAAAGTTAAAGGACTTGACTGCCTATATTTGAGGTCATTTTTAGTTTTATTGATTCTTTGGCATGCTTTGAGATAGAACAATACCTAATAAACATAAACTAATTATAAAATAGAAAATAACATCATGGTGATTAAAATAATCAAATAGTAATCCCGATACATAGACACCGACAATCGCTCCAATACCATAAGCTGTAAATACGACACCATAATTTTGACTGTAATTTGTACCACCGTATAATAAAAGTGTTGATGTTGGTGCAATAGCTAGCCAGCCACCTAAGTTCATCCAGAAGATGGAAAAAGATATTATGTAAATAATTACACTACCTTCTCTTGCAAAAAGCATCAGAATCGCACTTGTTAGAATCAAGATAAAAGATAGCAGCATCACTTTCTTATAAGAAAGCTTATCCGTTAACCATCCAAAAAGAGGCCTACCAATCCCATTAAACACTGCAAAAACAGATACAAACAAAGGCGCTGTTAATGATGATAATCCTATAAGGTCAACACCGATATTATTGGTCATGCCTATAATGGTTAAACCAATCATAGTGCCTAAGACAAAACATATATATAGGCTTTTAAAGCTTTTTGTCTTTATCATTTCTCGAGTTGAAAAACTACCACTATTATTTAAAAGGTGGGGCTTAATTATAAACGATCTCTCTTCAGGCAGCTTTACATATTTTGATAGTAAAGGAATTATTATGGCAAAAGATAAACCTAATATTTTAAATGCATCTAAAACACCAAAACCTTCAATTAAAGCTTTTGCAGCTGGAGCGGTCACAAAAGGCGAAAGCCCGAAACCCGTTAATACGAGACCAACAACCAATCCCTTCTTATTTGGAAACCACTTTGCTACAACCGATATCGGTACACCGTAGATGATACCAACGCCTATGCCCACAATAGCGCCATAGGTCAATGTTAACATATAGATATTCTCTGCATAGCCTGAAGCAAACCAACCGATACCAACTAGGATACCCCCAACTGACATCATACTTGTAGGTGTAAGTCGATCAATAAACTTGCCTGAAACCAACATGGAAAAAGCATAAAATGCTAAGGAAAACATATATGGCATACCGCTTTGAACTGTACCCACATCAAACAGTGCCTCTACAGACCCTCTAAAAATACTCCATGAATAGACCGTTCCTAAGCACATCATAATGACAATGCCCAAAAAAACATAAACCCATGGATTTGTTTCTCGAATTTTCTGATTGTTTTGATATTCTAACATTTCCTATACCTCATATTTTTTATTTAAACTTCTACTAATATAGCATAGAAAAGGCTTTTATGAAAAGACCTGATTCTATAAAATATTAATATCTTGTTTTTTCAAAGGATCATCTACTATAGAAAAATTCCTTTTAATCATGTATACTTAAAGGATTAAACGTGAAGACAGGAGAGATAAACCATGCATATCATTCGAGAATATCTACCTGGGATGAGGACATTCAAAACAGCCCTATCCGTTTTCCTGTGCATTACCATATGGCGCATATGGAATGCTGATTTTCCTTTTTTTGCTTGTATCGCAGCAGTCATCACAACACAGAATACTATAGAAAGCACGAAAAGAGTCGGAATTAACCGGTTTTTAGGCACATTAATAGGCGCTTGTGTTGGCGCTCTGATTGTTTGGTTCTTTCCCAGCAACACCATCACATTGACCTTAGGCATTATTGTGGTCATCCATTTGACCACACTTGTAAAGAAAGGTGGTTCCGCTGCCATTGCAAGTATTGTCTATTTAACTATTATGATTAATATTGGTGCTGAATCCATTAATACCTACATTTTATTAAGGGTTGTGGAAACAACCTTAGGTATACTTGTTGCTACAATTATAAATACTAGGATTAGGCCTCCCGAAGAGGCAGATGCAGTGTGAATGTCTTTCCTAGAGAACAAGAAAGTAGAAATAAAAAGAAGTGTCAATATAATATACATTGACACTTCTTTTATATTCATTAAGCTAAAGCTTTATTTTTTAAGCTAAAGCTTTATTTTTTAAGCTAAAGCACTAACGGCATCTTCATAACTGATGACACCTCTTAACCGACCTGCTTTATCTGTGATTGCAACATCATAATTACTTTTATCCAACTTCTCCCATATCTCGTGAAGATAAGCATTCCTATGTAAGCTTTCTACATCTGTAACTATAGCATCATTAATATTGCTTTTCTCCAATTTAATTAGATCCTTATAAGCAACATAACCTAATAATTTTCGATCTTCATCCACAACAAAACAGAATTCTCTATTAAAGCTCTCCAGTTTTTTTATGACCCCTTCTCTTGACTCACCTTTTTTAGCGAGAGTGAAAGGTTGACGCATAACTGTTCTTACTCTTAGTACTCTTGATTTGTCCACATCTTCAATAAAACTCTTCACATAATCATTCGCCGGATTTTCAAAGAAATCATTGGGTTGGCCAATTTGTACCAGTTCACCATCTTTAAGCAAGGCTATTCTATCACCCAGTTTAAAAGCTTCATTCATATCATGGGTTATGAAAACAATGGTTTTTTCCATATAATCTTCCATGCTTAAAAGCTCCGTTTGCATTTCTCTACGTATTAACGGATCAAGGGCACCAAAAGGTTCATCCATAAGGAGTATCTCTGGTTCGTTGGTTAACGCTCTGGCAATACCCACTCTTTGCTTCATTCCACCACTTAACTGTCTTGGAAAATAGTTTTCCCAGCCTTTAAGACCTACAAGTTCTATAGCTTCCATGGCTTTTTTCGATATTTCTTCTTCTGAAACACCTTGAACTTCAAGTCCATATTCTACATTCTTTAAAACTGTTCTATGACTCAGTAAGCCAAAGTGTTGAAATACCATGGCTACTTTATTTCTTCTCATATCCAACAATTGTTCCTTATTGTATTTGGTTATATCGTCACCATCAATAAGTAGCTGGCCTTTTGTTGGCACGTTCAGCATATTCATACAACGAATTAAGGATGACTTACCACTGCCTGACAAACCAACAATGACAAACATTTCCCCTTCTTCAATATCAATGTTAATATTGTTAACACCAACAGCCGTACCTGTCTTCTCTCTTATTTCTTGTATTGTAATACCCTGTTCTAACATCTTTAGGGCTTCTTCTTTTTTATCTCCAAATATCAAAGTCAAATCCTTGATTTCAATCTTCTTATTTTCCATAATTTATCACTCCGTTTCCTTAAGTCTGTTGGCAAAACCTTGCAAGACGCGATCTAGTATAATCGCTAGAAAAACAATACCTAAGCCTGCCTGAAAACCTTGTCCAACTTCAAGTCTACGAATTGATATTAAAACTTGCTCACCAATACCTTCAGCACCAATCATTGATGATATAACAACCATAGCCATGGCCATCATCGTAGTTTGATTTACACCTGTCATAATGGTTGAAAGGGCTTGAGGTAATTCTATCTTCATTAGCATTTGTTTTGGTGTAGAACCAAAAGATAATCCCGCTTCAATGACTTCTTTATCTACATTAGAAATACCAAGATAAGTCAATCGGATAAGCGGAGGCAGTGCATATGTCGTCGTTGCAAATACAGCCGGCACTTTACCAAAACCGAAAAGCATAACCGCCGGTAATAAGTATACAAAACTTGGCATGGTTTGCATGGCATCTAGTATCGGCATAACAATCCGTTTGGTTCGATCGGATTTTGCCATGAATATACCAAGAGGTAATCCCAAAACAAGAGATACCAATACTGAAATAATGACAATTGCTAATGTATAAAGCATCATGTCCCATAAGCCAAAAAATCCAATGGCTAATAACATGGCTGACAGTGCAATCCCCATCTTAAGACTATATAATTTGTAGCCTGCATAAAACAAGGCAATCACCATTAACCACCACGGTATGATGTTCAATGTGAATTCGATACCATTAAATATTGTTAGTATAAACTGAGTGATGGCGTCAAAGAAACCACCTAAATTTACCAGCAACCAATTGACAAAATTATCAATAGGATCGCTGATTTGAAAACGTAATTCTTCTGGAAAACTAAACATGTTTCAATCAACTCCTTTTTATAAAAATGGCTATGCCACATAAAGTGTTCAATCCTATTTCTACGATAGAAAATTTTTACAAGTATACGCCACAAGTAAAAATTTTCTATCAGGGAAATAACAAAGCGACTATGTCGCTTTGTCCTTGCAAATTGTTCACAGCAGGAAAGGTCCTCAGGGCTACTAGCTATGTTTTATAGCTAATAGCTTTTTCAGGCCTTTCCTAAAGAATAAGAAATCAAAAGATGTTTCCATCTTTTGATTTCACATTACAGCTACATTATATTTTATTGAATGGCAGCCATAATCTTATCATATGCTTCTTCTGTAACCCAACTTGCCCATATATCTTGCTTTTCATTTAAGAACCATTTGGCAGCAACATCTGCTTCCACTTCATTTTCTTGCATATATGCAAGGGCTTCACTTGTTAATGATGATGAGGTTGTATATTGTCTTAGAAATTCAGTGATTTCTGGATAGTCATCTACAAATTCAGGTGTGGATACAACTTGTACGTCCACAGATGGGAATGATCCGATTCCAGCTGCAAAATCATCAACAGAGTAAGGCGTATCTTCTAATAATACCAAGTCAAATAAACCCATAACCCATGTAGGTTCCCAGTTATAACCTAACCATGGTTCACCTTTTGCATAAGCAGATGCAAGTGTTGCATTTAATGTTGCACCTGAGTCAATTGTTTTAAAGTTATATTGCTCATCTAGACCATATGCTTCCATTTTGTTATGAAGAAAGGCTGTTGCTGACCATCCTTCCGGTCCACCATAAATGATACCCATATCAGGATTTTCAGGATCTGTAAAATATTCTACATACTCCGGTAAATCTTGCACAGATTTTAGATCCGGAAGTAAAGCATCATCACCTTCAACTAAATAAGCAGGTACATATAAACCTTGGACATTATCATCAAAGTTAGTGGCTAGTTTTACATAATCACCATTTTCTATATCTTCCGGATACGTCGGTACATTGTCCGCCCATAATTCAAGCGCTAAATCAATAGTTTTATTTTTTAGCCCTGAAATCATAACCGCAGTGTCCGCAATAATGATTTCTGTTTCAACACCATATCCTTCTTCTAAGATAACTTTAACTACTTGGTCATGGAAAGCATTGCTATCCCAATCACCTTCTCCAATTACGATTTTCTCCGGTTCACTAGCACAAGCACCTAAGCTTATAACCAACACAGCACTCATAAGTACCATGGTTATTTTCTTCCATATTTTCCGATTCATAATAATCCTCCTGTTTTTTGTGTATTATATTCATAATATAGATTTTGAACCAACAACTTTAATATTAATATAAGTTGTCTGTTCACACAACTCTTATTGTAGCATAATCAATTTTTTTTGTAAAGGAAGACATGCCCTTCTACCTATTGCTCATGCTTCTCATCTGTTGCTATAACTTGGCTAAGACCTTTTTGGAAAACTTCATTTTTTTATTCTCTACTTTCTTAAAATTGGATTAAAACGTAAGTTTTTTTGTCATTTTTTCTTATTCTTGTGCTATACTAGCTTTATTGTTGATGAAACAATGGTTAAAGCTTCAAACAACACTTTAACCCCTATAGATAAATATCATGAGAAGGGAGTACCAAATGAAAGGAAACAGTTTCAACAAAATTCTTAAGCTTTTTGATTATTTCAAAATAGCATTTCAATTGAACTTAAGTAACAAACAACTTTACAAACCACAGATTATATTTCTTGTTATCCGAGGGATTCTGATTATTGCAAGTGCATTCACTTTACTTAGTATCGGTGACAAGATGATTCATCTTACAACAATGGACTTTGAACGATTTACAAGTCTTTTTTGGTCCGAATTCCGGGGCATACCTTCATTATTAGTCGTTCTCACTTTACTGGTTATGATTTTTGGATCAACCTATGTAGAATCCGGTCTTTATCATATGTTCTACAAAGCCTATAAAAGAGAATTGACTGCTGGTGATTTTTCAACAGGGGCCGGTACCTACTTTTTCAAGTTTTTAGGTGGTAATATTCTTATAATATTTTTTTGGCTCTTAGCCCTTATACCCTATTTTATTACCGGTATCCTAACACTAACCGTAGGCTTTACTTTGATCCCTATCCTAGTCAGTACTTTTCTACTGGTTTGGAAAGCTTCATTGGTGTCGGATGGCACCACGCTTGGTGGTGCTTTTAAGAACAGTTACCGATTTGCAAAAGCCAATTTCATCCCAACAATGTCATTTGTTATTATAAGAAATGCCATGACCAGTATCACTTCTGGTGGTGGCGGCGGTGGTGGCGGATCTTCAAACATCCCCCAAACCACCAATAATACGAATAATATTATTCAAGATATGCCTTCTGATTTCTCATCACAGGATTTCCCTTTCTCGAATGATTTTTTTAACTATGATATCCTAAAGCTATTCGTTATCGGCATAACAACCTTAATTACTGTCGGCACCATCATAACAGGGTTGATCCAAATGCTTTTTAATATTTTCTTTGGATTGACAACCATTGTTCTCTATAATGAAGGCTGGCATCTAGAAGAGGCAGTATATGATGACCTACCAACTCAGGAAATCCAAAACGAGGGGGTGCAATCATGAACAACTTTAATAATTTGATGGATGATATGAAAGAAGCTTTAACACTCAGTCGCCGTTACAAGAGTTTATTTCTACCTGCATTAATCGCAAATCTAATTATGCTTGTACTTGGTTTTGTAATGATTTTTGTTGTGATTTTCTTTGTTATGGGTACGATTATGTCCTTTACTGCATCACAGACCAATTGGACATACCTTGTTAGTATTGCAATCATAACCCTACTTTTGATCTTGATTTTCAGCTTGGTTTTTATGGCCCTTGATCTTGGTATTAACAGTATTGTCATTGGATCCGTGAATGGTGAGAAACCAAGCGCCAAAATATTTTTTAACGGCATCCGCACTTTTTTCCTTAAAGTACTCTTAACCAAAGTCGGCCTCTTTTTTCTATATACAATTGGGTTCGTTCTCTTATTGATTCCTTACCTATTGTACTTAATAACTGTTGGTGTATTAACTGGTGGCTATGGTATTCTTTTCTTAACCTGTTTACTTCAAGCCTTTCTTGGTTCTTGGGTACTACTACTTATGGAAAATGAAGATCATTTGATGAGTGGCTTTTCAAGCGTCGCGATGAACTTAAGATTTGGTAAAAAATACTTTTGGCTTATGATTTTGGTCTTCTTCATTCAGCTCCAATTAACTGCCTACCTTCCCGGACTTTTTGGATTGTTAGGTGCTACTCTAGCAACACTGTTCATTAGTTATGTGGTTACGACTGTATTCAAAATAGTTGTCTTGCTTACTTATAGAAGATATAAGGAAAACCTTGAAATATAGTAACGTTTAATAAGTTAAAAAGAAAGCATCAGCCAATCGTTTTATTAATGGCTGATGCTTTCTTTTTCTATAATACTATTTCAGGTTGTTTATAAGCGTTATAATATCAATTTCGACCTTATACCAACGTTGTATGGTGTTTTCTAAAACATAATAATGGCGCACATAAAAAGCGTCCAGCACAACTAATATAATAAGTAACAGATTCAGTAATATGTTGTCATGGTATAGACACACCATCAATGTCATAAAGAGTAGTATTGAAACCACACATGTGACCAGTAAATGAATATACCTTTCATGTTGTAGATAAGCGATTTGCGCTCTATGATTCAATAAATCCTGCTTGGATAAAGTCTTTTGATTCATCTTTTCTTCTAGATATTTTTCGTAAATTTGTATATTTTTGTTCAAATTCATCACCTCAAATAAAAATCTCATTTATGATATTGTTATTGGCAAACATGATGATAAAATGTTATAATTTAAATATATTTACATAAATCTTGCACAAAATTCCTGTAAGATGCTAAAAATCAAGGAGGACATTATGTCAATTGGTCGCCATGAACACAATTCAACTAAACACAACAATCGGCAACCCTTGAGTTTACCTGAAGGTCTCGTTATAAGGACCATCTTAAACAATTCAGAAGACACCATTTATTTCAAAAATCTAGAATCTAAGTTCATCTTAAATAGTAAAGCACATGCGATACAGCAACATGAACCTAATCCCGTTGATATGGTTGGTAAAGATGATTTTGATTACTTCCCTTATTCTTTTGCAAAGGCTGCTTATGATGATGAACAACGCATTATTCAAACCGGAAAACCTATGATTGGTCATGTTGAAAAATGGGTGCAATCCGATGGTGCCATCACTTGGTTCTTGGCATCAAAGTACCCTTTACTCGATGAAGAGAGAAATATCATAGGCACTTGGGGTACTTCTAAAGATATCACGGATCTTAAAGTTGCTCAAGAACAACTAACGTTACTCAACAAACAACTTCAAGAAGCCAATCAACGCTTGGAGTTCTTATCTATGCGCGATGGCTTATCCGGTCTCTTCAATCATCGCCATTTTTATGAATCACTGAACATGGCCTTAGCCCAAATGTCTCGTCGGAGACATGCTCATGACAAAAATGTCTTTACGATTCTGCTTCTGGATATCGACCATTTTAAGGTGATTAATGATACTTATGGTCATCTGGTTGGTGACATTGTGATTAGAACCATTGGAGAAATGCTTAAAAATACAACCCGGATCACCGACACCTGTTTTCGATATGGCGGTGATGAGTTTGCCATTATCTTACCCGACACACCCTTAGATGCAGGCCAGTATGTGGCAGATACTTTAAGAAAACTCATCGCAACGACCCCTATAAAAACTGAAAGCCTCACTTTCCATATACATGTCAGCTTTGGTGTTGCAAGCTCACAAGAAGCCAAATCCGCCACAGAATTGGTTGAGTTAGCAGATCAACGTCTATACCAATCAAAAACTGAAGGACGTGATCGAGTGAATTAATACTACATACCATAACAATTAGGTTTCTTGGCTTAATTGTTTCTTTTTGCCCACAACTAAAGCCAAAGAAAGAAAAGCAATGGCGAATCCTAAAACTACGCCCGTGTACCCCATGGTTTCTCTTAAGCTTGCCATATCTAAACTGTTTAGATTCGCAATGGTATTATTCGCTTTAACATACCAGTAAGTTGGTGTAAAACTAGCAATCATTAGAACATTCTCTCCGAGAAACTCTTGAGGTACAAATACGCCACTAATAAAGCTAGGACCTAAGGCAATAACGTTTGTGAGTGCTGATATGCCCTCTTGATTTTTGACCAAATTACCCACTAAGAAACTGATGCTCACAGCACATAAGGTGAAGACAAAGGAGTTAATAAGAAATAACAGCGTATTGGTCGTATTACTATTTTTGTAATCAAATAGAATGCAAAATCCAACCATAATGGCCCAGCATATTACAGCAAATACACCATTTGCCAGAATAAACTGAAAACTAGAGCTACCCGCCGTTATAGGTGCGCATGCATTACGCCGTCTAAGGTCTTGATTATTAAAAACCAATATAATCGTAGATATACCTAATATAAGTACGGAAAAAAGTGAATATGCTAGATAGTTATAGTAATACATGGCATAGCTTTGATCTTGTTTGACTTCTTCGCCACCATTAAAATTAACTTTTGTTTCTATTTCCATATCTTTTTTGATATCGTCAGCGATTGTAGTACGATCTATATGAGACTGTGTCTTGTACAACTCTGCTATTCTTAGATATTGATTGACTTGTAGATCAACATATACCGCATCCACCGAATTTGGAATACTTGTTTTTTCAATCCAAACCTCATCACCCTTTAAAAACTTCTCAGTGAAATCTTCCGGTATTCTAAGAATATAGGTTACTTTTCTAAAATACAAAGCATCTTGTAATGCACTTGACTCATCTTCTAAGGGCACAATATTTGCTATTTCTTCTAAGCTGTTGATTAATCCTGTCACTAAAGGTGTTTGATCATAATTGATAATGGCGATGTTGGTCTTCGATTGAACGAAGCCTTTTTCTCGTTCCGTTCTTGTTGCACTGGCAATAAGAAGAGATATACCTAGGAAAAGACCTACATAAATCATCATGACCGGTAATTTCTTTTTGAATATCTTAAGACATAGTTTAAATACTGGCATATTTTTCCCTCCTAATAATTGTGTAGGCAATCATAGAAAATACAAGGATGAAGATGATGAGATTTAGAATATTCATACTGTATCGCTCATAGTCATCATAATAATATAATGCATAGAAGGCATCTGCCAGTACATTGACCGGATTAAGCTTACCTATGATTGGTACATTTTGATCAATGATGTACTTCATGTCACCATACATCATACCTCCAAGAAAAGAGCCTAGCATACTAACACCAATACATATAGCGGTTTTAATACCTTCTCCACCTTTTACGACCACACCTATTAAAGCGCCCATGGTAATGCCAACGACACTACCAATAAATGTTGTAAAGAGGACAAAACCATATTGATGACCAAAATCAATACCCAACCCAAAATGTAGATAGGCAAGTAGAATCATCAACTCTGTTGTATGAATCAGTACGGAAGAAGCCCCACTATAGATAAATGCTTTAAGTTTATGTACCGGTGACAGATTGACTCTGGCTGCATGGGCAGATTGATCTGCCTGAATATCAATGACTTCTCTAAGTCCAAAGAAAGAACCATATAGACAACTCATAGCAATAAGTGCGTAAAAATACATCAATGTATTGTCAGGATTTGCTTTACTAAGCTGAAATTCTTTGGTATATTCCGTTCCTTCTTCTAGTGAATTTACCAAACCATAGACAGCCGTCATATCCCCTTCTATAATGTTTAGAACGGCAGAATAGGTCTGACTGTATTGATCTAGAAAAAGCTTAATAACACTTTGATTGAATCCTCTTTGGTGTACGGTTAAGGTCATAGGACTACCAACATGTATAAAACCATCAATTTGGCTTGAGACCAGTTTTTCCTTTGCTTCACTTTCCTTCATTAGAAACGCTGCAAACATTGGTTCTTCATCTTGTGACAAGGATTGAATCAATGCCTGAAAAGCAAAGTCATTTTGATAATTATCATCATCGATAATACCAATATTGATGGTATTGAACCTTTCATGATCATTAAGCCCACTAAACGCTAGGCTAAAGAAAGTTGCTAATAATAATGGGAAAATCATAGTCCAAAAAATCATAGACTTATTTCTAATTAGTGACTTGAACCTATACTTAAATATATGAATAAACATAGTGACCTCCTAGTCTCTTAGCTCTTTACCTGTGATTTCTAAAAAGACATCATTGAGTGTAGGCTTCTCTGAATAAATAGTTCCAAAATTAATACTATTTTTACGAATATAGTCCAATATATTTTCTAGGTTATTCTTACCTTTATGTGACTTTATATCCAAAGTATGATCTTGATAGGTTACAGAAGTGATATTTGGCAATGATTCAATCTCCTTAATATGTGCATCACTTAAGCCAAATACTTCAACGGATATCTTTTCACCAAGAGATATCATATTTTTTAACTCTTCTTTTGTGCCTTCTGCAATAATCCGTCCTTTGTCCAGGATCATGATTCTCGAACAAATTTGTTCAACTTCTTCCATATAATGAGAAGTGTAGATAATCGTTGCGCCTTGACGATTTAATGCTACGATGCCTTCCAATATCTTATTACGACTTTGAGGGTCAACGGCAACCGTTGGTTCGTCCATGATAATCAATTTAGGCTTATGAGCGATGCCACATGCAATATTTAACCGTCTTAGTAAACCACCACTTAGCTTTTTGGGATAAAACTTAATGAAGTCTCCAAGACCAACAAATTCTATGGCTTCTTTTACATAGGCATCTTTTTGTATTTTATCCGTAATATATAGACCACAAAAATAATCTATGTTCTCATAAACAGTAAGCTCTTCAAAAACGGCAACATTCTGCATGACGATGCCTATGTCTTTTTTTATATCATACGCATAGGGTGTCATAGGTTTGTCAAAAATCTCTATAATGCCTTTATCATATTTTAGTAAGGAAAGGATACAGTTAATCGCCGTTGTTTTCCCTGAACCATTGGGTCCCAATAAACCAAATATCTCACCTTGTCTCACATCCATAGAAAGATGATCAATTGCCGTTAATTCCCCATATCTTTTTACCAAATTTTCTACATGTACAATCATAATAACCTCCATTAATCGTATTCATATAACATAGTATTGACCATGACTTCATTATAGACCTGTCATAAACATTACGTAAGTGAACACACTCACAACTTTTTATGACAAATGTCATATTTATGGGTATAATGAAGCTAAAGAACTCAAAACTATATAGTTGAACTATTACTAAAATATATAGTTATGAACGCATCTACGTAATCTATATATTTTAGTGATTTAGTGAAACTTAGTTTTTAGATTTTTCGCTAATAGTTGTAGTTACAAACGCATCTACGTAAAGAAGGAGAAGGCCATGAGAAACCATTTCGACTATATGGATAAGATTGTTCTTTTCATTTGCTGTACCGTCATTTACCAAGCTATGAAAACCTCTGAGTTAAGTGTCATACCCTTACTGATAGCAGTTGCTTTCACCAGCTTCCTGATGGTTTTTGAACATAAGCCTTTTTTGCGCTATTTTTTATATGTATTCTTTATCGTTATTAGTTTTTTCTATAAAGATGTTATATTTTTTATCCCACTAATCATCTATGATTTGATGGACGAACCTTTACGTTATCTCTATGCTTTACCATTGCTGCCTCTCTCAGATTTTTTTCTTAATCATAGCTTAATTGAGGCTTTTCTGATCTTTATTGTTATTATGTTGGCTGTATTCATTCGATTGAAAAGTAAAGACATCCTCGGTTATAAAGCAAGGTATTTTCATCTTTTGGATACAACAAAAGAGCTGTCCCTGAAGTTGGAACAACAAAATCAAGACCTTATTGATAAACAAGATCATGAAATACATATTGCAACACTAAATGAAAGAAATCGCATCGCAAGAGAAATACATGATCATGTTGGACATCAACTCTCTTCAGCATTACTACAAATCGGTGCACTTATGGCTACCTGTAAGGATCCTGATCAATTAATACGACTGGACGGGTTAAAAAATACCTTGAACCTTGGTATGGATAATATCAGGGATAGTATTCACAACCTTTATGATCATGCTATTGATCTAGATGCACAACTTACTGAGGTCATTGACCACTTTGCTTTCTGCAGAGTGGTTTATCACAACACCATTCTAGAACCCCCCAACCAGAAGCAAAGTTATGCCATCATATCCATTGTTAAGGAAGCACTATCCAATATAATAAAACATGCCCAAGCAACAGAAGTAACCCTCCTACTCAGGGAGCATCCCAGCATGTATCAGTTAATTATCCATGATAATGGTCATGTAGCCGATTATAATCCAGATCATGGCATTGGTCTAAAAAACATGACTCAAAGGGTAGAAATACTAAAAGGACACATACAAATAAGAACACAAAATGGATTTGAGGTATTTGTTTCATTGCCTAAAATATAGCGTATGGAATTTTACTCTGAAAGGAAATAATATGAGAATAATTGTTGTAGATGATGATTTTTTGGTTACAGCTTCTCTAAAAACCATCATAGAATCTGATCCGAACATCCATGTTGAAGGTATCGGTAGTAATGGCATTCAGGCTATCGACTTATTTGAAGAGCTTCAACCTGATATTCTGTTAATTGACATTCGAATGGATCAAATGAATGGTATAGATGCAGCAAAAATCATCTTAGAACGTCATCCTGAAGCTAAGATTTTATTTTTGACCACCTTTTCTGATGATGCATATATCATCCAAGCCCTGAAAATAGGTGCAAAAGGCTATCTACTAAAGCAAAATTTTGAAAGCATCATACCTTCACTTAAAACCGTTTATGCCGGTCAAAGAGTTTTTGGTGATGAAATTATTACAAAAATTCCGTCGCTTCTAAATGATGCTTCCAAAGATGGCTTTGCTGATTTGGAACTAAGTGAAAAAGAACGCCTCATCATGACCCATGTTGCTGAAGGTCTGTCCAACAAAGAGATTGCTGATCTTATCTGTCTCGGTGAAGGTACCGTCCGTAATTACATCAGCATCATCCTTGATAAGCTTGGTCTAAGGGATCGAACCCAATTAGCCGTTTTTTATTATAAAAGACACCAATAACTGCCGAATCATCGCCTTTTTATTAGTTGAATATATAATTTACGGCTTACCATAAATATAATAGGAAAAAGTATTAAAAGCTGAATGACCGGTAACCAACCAATCGGTGTTCCTGGTATAATTGGCATGGTATCCGGATTGTATCCCCATCGGCCAGTGTGCAATGCATGAATCTCGAAGAAGAAACTTAAAAACAATGCGTAAAAAACCATGATGATATAGTCATGTCTATGCCATTTGCCTATTAACCAATTCACATCCTTATTTATGAACATAAGCATCCAGAGTAGTAATATACTCATATTCATATCGCCTACTGTAGCACTTATCATGAGCCTTGTATGGCCTGCTAAGTCATCATCCATAATATAAAAAGGTCCACACTGACTATACTCCCATATTAACTGAAATACGAAGGCAACCACCGCTACTGATAAAGTTTGAACTATAAAGTCTCTTATGGATTCTTTAGTCATCTGTCAATCCCCCTTTTCCCTTAATGGATATAACTTCTCCCAAGTATGTGGGCTTCGGCCTCGCTATAACATAGAAAAAATCTTTGACTCTAGCTAAATACTCCCGAAACTCTCTTCCACTTTGTCCATAATAGTCTCTTGGATTAGAGGCAACGCCATAGGCATCCATACCAAGCTCATTGGCCATATACAATGCTCTATAGAGATGGTATTTCTGAGTTACGATAACCACTTTTTCCACTTCAAATACTTGATTGGCTCGTACCATGGACTCATAAGTAGAAAATCCAGCATGATCCATGAAAATGTGGTCACTTTCTATACCGGCATCTTTAGCGTATGCTTTCATAACATTAACCTCATCATAGTCTTTGCGACCATGATCTCCGCTCATTAACAGACGGTTGGAAACACCTGACACGTATAGTTCAATCCCTTGATTAAGACGGTCTTCTAACATAGGGCTCGGTCGATTGCCTTGCCAGACACCAGCACCCAATACAAGAATACAATCACTTTGCACTTGTTCTATAGTATCGGCATCTAAGATTCTGTTATCATATCTTTTAATCATATATATATTAATGACTGCACTTGCTACAAGGGTAACACATAACATAACCATCAACCTACTTATGGCTTTTTTCATCTTTCCTGGTCTTGATTGCATTTTTCTTTTTCTTCTCATAATAATTAATACCCTCCACTATCAAGAAAAGAAGCTACGCTTCGTTATGAGCTCTGCTCATATTTCTGAACGGTTCGAAAGGAAAGGACCTTGATAGTTAATGCGATGCTTCAACGCATTAACATAGCATTGTCTTTCCTATAGATGAACAAAGAGGCTACGCCTCGCTTTGCAAAGCAAATTGTTCCGGCAGGAAAGATTTCCTTGATAGTTAATGCGACGCTTCAACGCATTAACATAAGATAGTCTTTCCTAGAGATAAAAATAGCCCGTACATGGATCAAAACCAGCGTACGGGCTTTTTCTTTGTACTTTTTCTTTGTACTTTTTCTTTGTACATTATTTTTTCTCTTTACAATCTGGACAATAACCATATATCTCCAAACGATGACCAGATATATCATAATCCGTTTGTTCCTGTAAGATTTTTTCATAGGCACCTAGAGGACAACCTTTTATGACTTGCATTTTCTTACAACAGTAACATATTAAATGGTGCTTATGCTCCATATTGTTAATCTCAAAAACAGCCATGTTGTCTTCAGATAGATTTCTTTTAATAACCAGACCTTTTGATATAAATACCTCAAGAATCCGATACACTGTTGATAAGCTGATTTTTTCATCTGCTTCTTTGAGCTTCAAAAAAATGAGTTCAGCTGTCACCGGTAGGTTTTCTTGCATCAATATATTGTAGGTCATATTTCTTTGTTTTGTATTTTTTATGCCTTTTTCGGCAAATAGAACTTTATTGTCCAAGTTTTCCATATCCGTCATTCCTTAACAAAGAGTATGTTTATCTAAAAAGTTTTCAAATCCGGATCGCCACCAAAACCGCAAGCCCCAGTCAAATTAGCGATATCTTCAACGTCTCTTTCTTCAAGCTCAAAATCAAATATATCCGCATTGGCTTCAATTCTTGAAGGCGTCACTGATTTTGGAAGGGGCAAATAACCTCTTTCCAAACTCCATCTCAAACAAATTTGAGCAATACTTTTACCATATTTTTGTTCAAAAAACTGCATCTCAGGTACATCAAATACTTTGCCGGTACCTAAAGGACTATAAGCTTCTAGTAATATGTCATGTTCTCTACAAAAATCAACCGTCTCCTCCTGAAGATCTCCGGGACACAATCGAATCTGATTTACCATAGGTACTATCTTTGCATGATCCATAATGGCTTTGAGATGATGAGGTCTAAAGTTACTGACACCGATAGCTTTAATTTTTCCGGCTTCATAGAGTTCTTCCATGGCCTTCCATGTTTCTGAATTGACTTCTTGCCACCTGTCCCTAAACTTAGGCGGGTTCGGCCAGTGAATCAGATACAAATCCAAATAATCGGTATCCAAACGTTTTAGACTTTCCTCAAATGCTCTAAGGGTTGCTTCATATCCGTGGTCCTCATTCCATAATTTACTGGTTAAAAAGATCTCTTCTCTTGGAATGCCACTGTCCTTTATAGCTTTTCCTACACTGACTTCGTTACCATAAATAGCTGCAGTATCAATGTGTCTATAACCCACTTCTAATGCAGTTTTCACAGAAGTTATACCCACTTCGTCATTGGGTGTCTGCCATGTTCCAAAGCCGACACAGGGTATTGTCACACCATTGTGTAATGTATAATAATCCGTTAACGATTTCATTCAACCACTCCTTTTCATCTTGTAATCTTAAGAATTCTTCAGGTATACCTTATTATAAACTACAGGTGCCTTCAAGGTATCCTTATCTATCCTTATTGGTTTCTATGTTTTTCGTTTATAAATGCTTTTCTCGATGACTTTCAAGTTTTTCAATAGGTAAAGGTTTTGAAAAAAGATAGCCCTGCACAATCCTAAGGCTTGTTCCTTTTATCATCTCTAACTGTTCCATGGTTTCAACACCTTCAGCAACAATATCATAATCGTATACCTTTGCAATATCACATAAAATCTGAAAAAGCTTAAATGATTTATCATCTTCAAGAATTTGGTCCATGAAGGTCTTATCAATCTTCATCTCATCAAAATCAATGCTTTTTAAATAATTAAAAGATGAGTATCCTGTGCCAAAATCATCAATGGAAACTTTAAGGCCCAAAACATGCAAAGATGTAATAATGGTAGCAATTTTCTTAAAATCTGCTATAAAAATATCTTCTGTAACCTCTAAAATAACTTTTTCAGCCGGTACATTATGAAAAACCAGAGCTTGCATAACAGCTGTCAGAAAACCAACCTCAAGAAAGTGCGTAGGACTGATATTTATTGATACGGATATACCTTCGCCATATATTTCCTTCAACTTGGCATAATCATTCATAACCCTGTCAATCATATAGTCACCAAACTTGGTTGTCAAGTTCAGTTCACTTAAGGCCGGAATGAAGGTGTTAGGTGACACATAGCCCAGTTCATCTGAAAACCATCTTGCTAGCGCTTCAACACCAACCACTTTTTCTTTCACAAAATCATATTTCTCTTGGTAGTGAACAGCTATTTTTTTCTCTTCGATGGCCACCTTCAAGTATGTTCGCATCTCAAGTTCATCAATGATCGCTTTTTCCATGTCACTATCAAAAAGATATATTTTGGTATTTCTTTGTTCTTTAGCATGCTTCATTGCCATGGAAACTTTGTTATATAAGGTTTCAAAATCAAGCCCTTGCTCAGGAAAGTTTGCCATTGCAACATGATAATCCAACGGATGCATAAAATCATTGGTAATTAAAAACTTATGAATGCCCTCTTGAAGCTTTTCAATACTGGTCCTTACTTGAACTGCTGATTTCTCCTCTAACCATATAGAAAATTCATTGCCGCTGGTTCTTGCTATGAAAAAGATATCTTCTATTTGACTTTTAAAATAGGCACCAATTTTTTTTAGAAGCTCATCTCCTTGATCATAGCCCATCGTTGAATTGATAACTTTGAAGGCACGAACATCTATTTGAACTAAATACGCATCTCCCATACACTGCTTCATTCGGGTGATAACATGTTTTTTGAATCTGTTTCTATTTGGCAGCTTTGTCAACTCATCATGATAGGCTAAATAGCTTAGTTTCTCCGTTTGATATGTAAGATTCTTTCTTGTCACATCCATTGATTCCACCATCAGATTATAACCTTTGGTCAATAAGCCAATCTCGTCTTGTGAAATGACTTCCGGTATGGTCTGATACAAGCCTTTACTGACTGCATCCATACCTTCTGATACTTGTATAACCGGTCGTGTAACTCGTTTAAGTACATGTGCTGCAATAACCGTCACAAGAACCATAATCCCTATATATATGAGGGCTAGAACCAGAAGTATGATACGGGCCGAAGCATTAAAATCCATTTCATATGCCGTCGCAGATACAATCCAAGCCCAATTAGGATCATAACCTGCATAGGCTATCTTATCTGCAATAACTTCTGAATGCGGTAATACCCATGAATAGTAAGTGAAACCGCCACCACTTAATCCCTTTTCAATCTGATCTCTAACGATATAATGGTTAGGATTCTTCATGTCCGTAACATCTAAGACATTGACGCCCTCCAAAGTCGGATGCATAATTTCCGTGCCTTCTAAGTCATAGACTATCATATAACCATTTTGCCCAAGATCAATCCTACCATGAAGGGTCCTTGTACCATCTTCATTCATTGGACCTAACAAGGCTGTTTTAACATTTTCTTTTGCTTTTTCTTCTGTGATTACACCCGCCAAACTTTTACCATGCTCAGCCTCAATTAGATTTAAAGCCATGACCACCGCATTTTTCAGAGTTACTTCACCTTTATCCTGAAGCGCTCTACTTGCAATATAGTATCCTGAAATACCTATTCCAAGAGTAGCCAAAGACAATAAAACAACGAAAAGCATCATTAACTTCTTATTAAGGGCGTATTTGAATTTTTTGGGCATTGCATTCATAGGTGACCTCCATAAGATGTAATAAAAAATAAGCCCTTACTTAGTGTATATACCAGCCTTAGTACTACTAATTATACGCAAAGTTAAGGGAAATAACAAGGATTACACATTAAAATTTGGTTAAGGTGTCAAAACTATATAGTTGAACTTTCGCATAAAATATATAGTTATGAATGTATCAACGTAATCTATATATTTTATGTGAACTTAGTGATACTTAGTTTTGTCCTTATAACCATATTTATTTAACGTTATACAATATCTATGTTTTCTAAATCCTTAATATAGATATAATCACCAAGCAATTCTATCAAGTTAGGGTCTAATGTGATGCCTGCATAACTTTGAATTCTTTCATTAATTGTACTAATAGGTAATTCGTTTTTCTTGATATCTATGAGTTGTATCCCTATGGTATTGGCAAAACTCAATATTCTTGATAAGAATGGAATATTTTCACCTTTGAGTCCCTTTGGATAACCGGAGCCATCATAGTTTTCATGATGATGAATGATAATGTCAATAACATGACTGGGTTTATGCAATGCGTTCAGAATGGAGAAGCTACTTTCCGGATGTTTTTTTACGTCACTATGATTTTGCAAACAATCCCATGTCTTAGGATAACGCACTCGGTCTTCATATAGTACTAACCCAATGTCTTGAAGTCTTGCCGCTTCTTTTAGCGCCATAACATCGCCACTGTTTAAGTTCACAGCCTTGCCTATTATCTCTATTACTTCCCGAATAATTTTAAGATGTTGTTTAAAATCAGGATGTTTTTGATAGACATGCTCCATAAGTTGATTCTCTATTTTCTTACTATTGCTACTTTTATGTTCCATTTTTTGGGAATACATTCTGCTTTCCGCTATTGAAAAAGCTTCATCATACGTTAGTTTTAGGTTTTCAATCTTGACATGGCCTACAGAAACATTTAAGTTAACCCCCTTTAGATTTAAGTCATTATTTTCAATACCATCAATAATCTCATAAACTCTTTTTTCAGAACAGGCCGGAACCAGCATAACAAATTCATCACCGGACACGCGTGATACACAACCTTGATGTTGGACCTTTTCCTTCAAAAGATTTCCTACCATCTTAATGACGGTGTCACCTTCCAAATGACCAAATGTATCATTTATGAATTTCAAATGATCTATGTCCATCATCAACATATATAACGGTATATGTTTGGGTTCCATATAATCTTCATAACGCCTTAATAATTCAAATCGATTAATTAGACCAGTAAGCGCATCATGTCTTGCCAAAAAGTTCAGCCTTCTATAGGCAATGATCAAAAATACCAGAATGCCTAAGGAAATTAGAATAATGAGAGACATGACCATTTGATTTCTAATAGCGTCCGTTTGACTTTTTTCAGTTTGTAATGCAATCTGCTTTTCAAGGGCTACTTTTTCAGTCACATCAAAAAGAATTGAAAAAAGCACGTGCCTATTTTCAAACTCTATGGGATAGGATACAACATCCATATTCTTTAGACTGCCTTCTTTGGTTCTATGGACCACTTGGAAATGATTCATTTCATTCATTAAAACTTCTGACATATTATTTACGACTTCTTCTTCACTTTGTATGTTCAGATCCATAACCGTCTTATTCATTAATTCTTCTAGTGAATACTGATAAAACTTGGCTGCTGCATGGTTGGCATATATAATCTCACCACTTGCTGGATCCAAAATCAGCATCATGGACCCATGGTTTGCCAGTAATTCACTATAATCTAAATGAATTGGATTGTCTTGATTTGAATTTGCATTAGAAATCGTATTGGTTAATAAAATATATATACTAACTATTATGAATAATTGATGTAATTTTCGCATATAGCCCCTCCTTAATGAATCCCCAACTTAATTTTATATCCTGGAGAAGCTTTATTCAAGTATAAGGAGGCCTTTGGCCCTAAACGACCTGTGAAGTGGATGGAAATCTATTCCTCATCACTTACGTAAATTTGATTTTTCCCAAGTTCTTTCGCTTTGTACAGGGCTTGATCCGCCAAAGCTATGAGTTGCTCTTTATTCATACCTTCACCGGGTACCATACTTATTAAGCCGATACTAATGGTTGCTTTAGCTTGATTCGTTTCTGACTCTGTTTGGATTGGAATTTGACCAATCTCCCTTTGAATATTTTCACATAACGCATAAGCACTTTTAGGGTTGTTATCATATAGAATAATGATAAACTCATCACCGCCATAACGAACCGCTTTATCCGTGCTTCGGCTTAAGAGTTTATGAATGGTGTCTGCAACATCCACTAAGTAGTAGTCTCCGGCAATATGCCCATATTGATCATTAATATCTTTAAAATTGTCTATATCAAACATAATTAATGTCAGGTTGGTCTTAGAGCGTTTGGCCAATTTTAAAAGTTCATCTAATTTAAAGTCCAAATACCTTCTGTTGTAAAAATCTGTCAAAGCATCTTTTATGGAAAGGGTTTCAAGCTCTGTATTTACAACTTCCAACTTCTCGTTCAACTTTGCCAGTTTAGAATTTCTTCGTTTAAGTTCACCTGATTCAATAATCTTGTAAATACCATAGCCCATTAAGACCAATAACGTGGCATAAATAACAAAAGCCAGTAGCGTTCTGTACCAGGGTGTTTCAATGGTAAAATATACACTGACCGGTTCTGACTTATTGTAACGAATACCTTCTGCCACCACCATAAGCTCATAATCACCTGATGGTAGATTAGAATAAGATGCATAATCTCTTGTTCCCGCATAAATCCAGTCTTGATCAAAGCCAACCAACTTGTATGAAAATATAATCTTATCCGGTGAGTCATAGTCAATGGCTACAAACTTAAATCCTAAAAACGTTTCGTCGGGAGCAAACTCCAAATGAGCGCCATTATAAAATAATCGTTTCTCTTCAATAGGTTGTTGGAATAACTCAACCTCAGTTATATATAGCTTTGGTGGGTTCATTTTGAATTCCGAGTATTCCTTCGGAATGACTGTAATGCCATGCACACCACCAAACATCATGCTACCATCCGTACTTTTTAAGTGACCCTTAGAAAATTCCATACCCCCAATACCATCATCAGCAGTTAAAATGCGAATCTCTCCTGTTACCGGATTCAGAATGGACATACCATCGTAAGTTGCAACCCATATTAAGTTATCATTGCCCTCTAACATACTAATAACCGCATTACTGGAAAGGCCATCCTCTTCTGTAAAGCTAACAAAATTCTTATTCATTTCATCATAATAAGCAATACCACCATCTAACATGCCAAACCACATCCGTCCGGTAGAATCCTCAAATATATCTGAAATAGAATTATTGGCTAATTGATGTTCTTCTCGACTTCCCTTTTTAAAAACTTTAAATGTATCCGAACCCTTTTCAAGAAGGTTAAGACCATTATTTGTACCAACCCACAGACGACCTTTACTGTCATGGTGAATCGTATATACTAAATTATCTGATAATGTCTGAAAATCTTCATTTGTTGAACTGTATTGCAGGGTTTCGTCCGTTATCATATTGTAATGAAACAAACCACTGGTGTAGGTACCAATCCACAGCTCATGATCACCCACGCGCTCTATATCATATATCCTCAGATTGTCCGGTAAAATATTCCAAGGCGTAAATGTATCGGTACCCTGATTATAAAATACCAATCCTTTTGCAGTTCCTATCAGAAGCCTTCCGTCTTCTAACATATCTATAGCCATGACTTGATTATCCATCAATGACCCTACTTGATTCTCATCATACTTGTATTTGGTCATGGTTTCAGTTCTGGTGTTGTATTTATTCAACCCATTATTATAGACAGCAAACCATAGGTTCTCATCCTTATCTTCTTGTATGAAATTGATTTTCCCTATATCTAGAGATTCTTGATTTCTAGGGTCGTGAGAGAACTTCACATAATCTCTTTTCCTTGGATTTAACTTGGATATACCACCACCGTTGGTGCCAATCCATAGGATACCTGAGTTATCTTCAAGCATAGCATATACGATTGGATGCACCAATGACCCATCACTTTCTCCACTGGCAAAATGATGGGTCGTCTTATTTTTTTCAGTAGCAAATAGGCCGCCACCCCAAGTGCCGACCCATAATGTGCCATCGTATGTTTTCTCTAAGCTATATACACGGTTATCTGCATAACTGGTTTTACTAAGTATATTAAAATCCAAATCTAACTCAACGACCCCACCATCCCAAAGACCCAATGTTAATACATCTTCTTCAAAGGCTTTTATTGTCATCACATTCGGCGATGGTAATTCGACCTCTACAGGTATCACCACATCACTTACGGGGTCCATCGTAAAAAGCCCATCATAGGTACCAATTAGCAAACGCTCTTTTGAATCAATCAACAATGACCTAACTGTTTCTTTAGGTATATTATATTGTTTAACTGAACCATCTCTTGGATCCAAACGATTAAGTCCGTTCATGGTACCGAGCCAAACATATCCCTCTGAATCCTTTTCTATGGCTATGATAATTGGGTTAGAGAGATTATCGTCCTTGACTGTATAGTTTTCAAAACGACGCTCATGGATGATAAATTGAGACACCCCTTGGTAGGTACCAACCCATAGTTCATGAGATTGCTCATCATAGTAGATTGTCTGTACTAAGTTGTGTGCGAGCCCATCTTCTGTAAATGGAACCGTTTTATAGACTTCTATTTTTCTTCCATCAAAACGATTGAGACCACTCTGAGTTCCAAACCATAAAAAGCCATATTTATCTTGAATCATTGAAGATACGGACAAATTGGACAAACCTGATGCTCTACCCATTCTATCAAAAAGTATACCTGCATCATCACGTATAATAGGCGCATCCAATATTTGGCCATGAGAATCCGAAACTGTGAAGTGTAACACCATCAAAGTAAGAACGAATACGTATATAAAAACATTGCTCCAAGCCTTATACAATGCTGTCATCGCAACAACCTCCACATTTTCCTATACTATCTTCTTTTTTCTATTATCCCATATTCATTATTATTATACAACTTACTGTTTTTTCGTGATTGTTTCAAAGCTTTTATACCAAATATTCATAGACTCTATACCTCCGGATATCTGATTGTTGTTCCATAGTGTGCCGCCGTATTTGTACCCATTTTTTCCAAAAATCTTATTCATACTCGGTGAACCGGCACGTGTCATCGTATATGCAGTTTTCATACCCGCTGCTATCATGACTGTCTCCATCTTCTTCATTAAATGCATACTGTAGTTATAACCACGGTACTTTGGTAGGATAGCAAAATCTGTCACTTCCACATTTTCCTCATGAAAATTAACACAACAGGCACTAACACCAATCAGTTCATCATCCTTCAACAAACCAAAATATAAAGTCTCATGTCCCATATTTTCTTCAATATAAGTAGGATCCTCTATTGGGTAAGGGTGGGTTTTAAATACCTGATCATAAATATCGGCAATTCTTTTTGCATCCCGAAGATCCAATAGCTTTATCTCATAACCTTCTTCTAAAGGTGTGAGCATTTTGGTATCCTTCTTTTTCTTTTTGGCTTCTCGAACTATAGATAAAAGCTCATCCCTATTACTGACTACTTTTCTATCTGGATTCGTATACTTTGCCATAAAAAAGCAGCTTTTCTTCCCATTATAAAAACCGGGTATTTTTGCTTCTTGATCAAAGCCATTTCTTATAAATTTGATTTTTGCTGCTTTCGGCGTCTTTGCTATAATCTTACCGTATTCATGGTCTTCAACCATTAGGTCAAGTTTATCAATTAGGTAAGGATCAAGTGCATGTTTATAGTCATCTACAAATATTCTGTCGTTGTGTTGTCCGTGTTGAACTTTGCTTCTACCCATTAAAATTAGCTTTTCTTGTTCTTTCAAAATCTTTCTCCTTTTATTCTTTTCATTTTTCATGAATATTGGGACTTTCAACTATGTTCTTTGTTGAAAGTTATAGTATGGGTTTTTGTGAAAAACAAAAGCACGCTAACCCAAAAGAGTTAGAGTGCTTCAACTTCGCTTTCGCTCGTAATACCACCAGTATGTATTGGCGGTATAGATTATGACCAACGTCCTAATCCAGCCCCAGTTCTAATTTTGTTTTTCATTCACCCTTTTTTACAACTATGGTATTAATCTTATAGTCGTAATCATCAAGCAACTACTTCACATTTTTTTATTTTGTCCGTAATATCGAATAAATTCTCCGAGTCTAACACTGGTGGCTGCTTCTCCAACATAAAGCAACTTATCCTCTTTACAGATTTTTTCATAGGTGGGTGGCGATAATAAAATAGTACCATCCCTTTTTATACCCACAATCGTCGCACCGGTATGTGTCCAAAAATCAAGTTCTTGTATGCTTTTTCCTATGACTTCTGAAGCCATATCAATGCTATATTCATAAACTGTTATATGTTCACTATGATTAAATCGACTCGTATAATCAATAATGGCATTCATGGTCTCATTCATTTTATCCTCAATAGCATCCCTTTTTTTCATCAAATCGATGAGTTCATCTTTTAATTCATTAACCGAAGAACGAATTCTATAGCGTTCAATAAACTCTAAGGCCCTGTCTACAGATGCTACATAGATACCATTTCCATGCTTCACTTCAACGATATCCATATCGGATAAAAGCCGCATTGCTTTTCTAATCGTCTCAGGTGATACATTATATTCACCTGCAAGCGTCGATCGACCACTGATTTTTGCTTGTCTTTTTATGTCTTCACGACTGATTCTAGCAGCAACATCCACAGCTACCTGCATGTAAATCGGTGTAGAATTTCTTTTTGCCATGGTTCACCTTCCTCGTAATCACTCTTAGGGATGTTTTCCCAATGAAAAGAGACAACTTTATATATTAATAAGATTGTCTCTAGTTTTGTATCATTATACCTTAGGTATTAAGTTTTGTCAAATCAATGCTCATCGATTGAGTTACACATCTGAAGCAATTCGCTGTTTTAGTTCTAAGTAAGGCATAGGTCTTGCAAAATGATACCCTTGCCCAAACTGACACCCCATGTCATGTAGTAATTCGCCTTGAGCTTGATGTTCAATACCTTCAGCCACTGTTACAATGCCCAAAGCTTCTGTCAAACTTAGCAATTGCTTGACAATAATATAGCCTTTATCTCTATCCAATATATCATCAATATAGGTTTTGTCTATTTTCAAAACATCAAAAGGAAACATACTCAAATAGTTTAACGAGGAGTACCTCGTACCAAAGTCATCTAAAGATACGGAAAACCCAATGGATTTTAGTTGTGCCATGACTTCTTTGGCCTTTGTCATATTTTTTATGATGGAATGTTCTGTAATTTCAAAATAAATCCGTCTGGCATTAATCTTATAAAGATCAACCATTTCTATCAGATAAGGTATAAACTTAGACGAATTAAAGGTTTGAGTTGATATGTTTATAGAAACTTTTAATTGATCAAAAGTCTCTTTTTCTTCTGATATACAATAAAAAGCCTTTTCAATAACCCATCGATCTACTTTTAATATTTGTCCTGTTTGTTCAGCAAACTCGATGAGCTTACCAATGTTCATATCCTTATGGGTTGAATCATTCCATCTTAATAATACCTCACATGCATCAAATGTGTGTTCTTTAAGATTATAAATGGGCTGATAATACAATTCAAAAGCATCCTCTAACAAAGCATTGTTGATTTTCTTTTCAAGACCAGCTCGAAAGAACACTTCTTCAAGTAAAGCGTTGCTATAAAATTCATAGCGTCCTCTTCCATTAGCCTTTGCCTTATAAAGTGCAATTTCAAGCTGCTTTAGTACTTCTGATACATTTTTTGGGGCTAATAAGCTGGTAACGACACCGATACTCAAAGTCATCTGATATTCCACATCCATCAGATTCCATTTACGATTTGACAAATTCAAAACATATTCCAGCATCTTTTGAATCCTGGCTTGATCGACGGTCTCTTGAATAATCAGAAATCCATCACCTTGCCATCGATATGCGTGGGATAGTTCCAAAAACATAAGGGCTTTAGATAAAGCGACTAAAAAAAGGTCACCATAATCGTGGCCATGAATATCATTTAAGTCTTTGAAATAGTCAATATTTATATAATAGGCAGTAAAAGCTTTTTGCGCTTCTATTAAATCTTCAATTCTCGTATCAAAAACCACACGGTTATCTAATCCTGTAACAGGATCTTTTGTGGCCATTTCAATAAGTTTTTGTTGTTGGTGGTGTTCGTCAGTCACGTCGATGCCAAAAGATACAACAAGTGGTGTTTCATTCTCTGTTTCCATCAGGACATCATTCCAAATCATATCTTTTACTGTTCCGTCTTTAGCTCTAACCTTTGTCTCATAATTGATGAGTTGCTTTGTTTCATTCAACCGGTCTATAAAAGTAGTCAAATCAAAATCATCTTTGCTCGTTTTGGTATATTCTATCCAATTTTTCCCTACAAAGGTCTCATCATACCCCAAGACTTCATTATAATGTCTATTAAGATCCACCACTTCACCACTGGTTTTCCAGATCATAATGGCCGCGTTACTGTTATTATATAACAAATCAAAATATTTCTTCTGCTTATGCAGTTCACGATTTATTTTATCCAGACTTTTGACTTTTTCTACCAATTCATCATCTATAGCTATAAGCTCTTCTGAGGTTGCTACCAGCTCTTCATTCGTCAATTGTATTTTTTGATTCAGTTGAAAAACCTTATTATTGTTAAGGCTTGCAAAATAATAGAATAATACGCTGGTCATAGCTACATAAAACCAACCTTTATAAAGCTGCATCTCTTGATACACCTCATGATCTTGAACCAACATACCAAGAATACTATCTGAAAAAAGAATCCATAATACACCAATTATTGTATATACAAGCGTGATTTTCCAAGGGTTATATTCATTTTTTGATAAATAGGTCGTATCCTGATGATTCTTTAACCTTTCAAGTACATGTTCCAGTTTAATATCCAATTGTGCACCTCATATGATTTTGTCGTCTTTGTATAATCACAGTGACATTCAGTATACCTGAAAT
This sequence comes from Clostridiales bacterium, assembly GCA_024636985.1. Taxonomy (GTDB): domain Bacteria; phylum Bacillota; class Clostridia; order Lachnospirales; family Vallitaleaceae; genus Petrocella. The sequence goes on from JAGXFY010000022.1 coordinate 28,848, forward strand.
CAACTTATATTGTCTACATCTGATTGGCTTTATCTAATATCTAATATATATGCATTATCCGTTTACAACGTTAAGTCTTTTAAAAGATAAACATCGACAAAGGCTCCTTTTTCAAATTTTTCTTTTTCAAAAGGTATTTTGATATAGCCACTGGCTTTAGCAAGTAATGTCATCATACCTGATTTACCATATAAAGGAAGGGCCTCCCATATATCAGCTTTCCGACTTAATCGGACCATTTGATAGGTTTCTCTACCTTGTGCAGCATAAACATCACCTGTCAACATAGCTTTAATATGAACCACTTCTTGATGGCTCTTTTGTATGGTCAGAAAATACCTTTTAACAAATAAGCTAAATGTAACCAATGCTGAGGCAGGATGACCCGGAAGCCCTACGACAAGTTTACCTTCAACTTGTCCAAAAATCGTTGGTCGACCTGGTTTTATAGCTATACCATGGACCCAAATTTGACTGTTATCAAACGACTCTATTACCTGTCGTGTATAATCCTTCTTGCCTACTGAACTACCACCGGATACTAATATAATGTCACTTAGTACCAGTGTTTCTTCAAGGGCACTTCTTATTTTTCCAAAATCATCCTTAACAATCTTACGTTTATTAACTTCTCCACCCAACTGTTTAATCAAACCACCTAGGGCATAACTGTTAATTTCTCTAATTTGTCCAAATGATTGCTCTTCATCAATGCCAATAATCTCATCTCCTGTAGAAATAATTGAAAAAACTGGTTTTTTATAGACTTCTATTTGTCCGACGCCCATCGAAGCAAAAAGCCCCAGATCATAGGCCGTTATTCTCTTCCCAGCCTTAATATAGACTTCACCTAAGGATAAATCATCACCTGTATAGCTGATATTTTCCCCTTCTTGTAAAGGTTTCTTTATAAGTATGGTTTCTTCATCTAACTGCTTGGTATACTCTATCATAACCATGCCTTCAGTTTTTTCCGGCAACATGCCTCCGGTAGGTACATAGACAGTCTGTCCTTCTTTCAATACATCTGTTACAACTTCCCCCATAATGACTTCATGAACCAACTTAAGTGGCTTAGGTGAAGTCTCAGACGCATCTGCAACGTCTTGGATCATAACCGCATAACCATCAACCGTTGAACGATTAAATTGCGGTAGATTAACAGGTGCCCTATAATTCATGGCAACAATACGATCGATGGCGTCTACAAGAGATACTACTTCTGTATCCATTTTATAATCAATTGCCAGTTTTGTTATGATTTGAAGTGCTTCCTTCACAGATATTGCATTAAAAAAATCCATAGACATCTCATCTCCATTTTATTTTGGAAGTTCACCACACTCGGATGTATCGCCAACTAGTATTTGTAACCCATGAAGCAAAGGCTCCAGGATAAATGTTAAAGATTCTTTGACTGCTTTCGGGCTTCCAGGAAGATTGACAATAAGTGTATTACCTCGAATACCTGAAACACCTCTAGAAAGCATCGCTTTTGGTGTTATATTCAAGCTGTTGTGTCGAATGGCTTCTGCAATACCCGGTGCATCTTTCTGAATAATATTCATTGTAGCTTCCGGTGTCACATCTCTTTGACTAAAACCCGTTCCACCTGTTGTTAATATCAAGTTTATTTTTAACTCATCTGCCATGTAAACCATCTCATTGGATAATCCAATAGCATCATCCGGTAACATGATATATTTAAGTACCTTATAACCTGCTTCAGTCATAATTTCTTCTATGAGTTTCCCACTAAGATCTACCCGCTCACCTTTGGCGCCTTTGTCACTTGCTGTTATAATACCTACTGTATACATGCGATACCCCCTAGTCTTATACTAAATAACTCAAAATAGATTAAGACCTCAAAACTAAAATTTTCTAAGTTCAATGCTATCCTTTTGACGTCATAACCATTTTCATCTACTACTCATTATTTTACGCTAGACACAATCATATTACAAGGTATATACGCATTTTATTCTGAGATAAGAACAAAGAGGCTACGCCTCGCTTTGCAAAGCAAATTGTTCCGTCAGGAAAGATTTCCTTGATAGTTTACATAGCATGGACTTTCCTAGACATTAAAAAAAATGCCATACCATTTGGATATGACACCGAGTTGCAATAAATTTGTGTTATCTCTTTATTCTTAATACAGGATAAGCTATACTAAAAAAAACCACTTATGTTAGGAGGCTGATTGTGCAAACTACCTATTTTCCTATACAAGACTTGACGTCCCACTCATTACCCATCTATCTATCCAGCATTGGGTATGATTACATGGAAGGCCATATGCATCGACCTGAAGGTTATGGTCGCTATCAATGGGTCCATACCACCACCGGGGAAGGTGAACTCTCCTTGCATGGAAGATTATATAGCTTACCCGTCGGACATGGCATGTTCCTATATCCGAATGTACCACATACTTATTATCCTAAAACTCATCTATGGACTACAGAATGGTTAAGCTTTGATGGCAAAGACATTGCCCAACTTGTAGATGCCATTGGGTTTCATTCAAGTGGGGTTTATCAATTGGATCATCTTGATCAATTTAAAACATATCTAAGAGAAGGATATCGATTGGCCACTTCCACAAACCAATATAGTACTCTTGACATGTCCTCTTTCCTTTACAATTTTCTCATTGAACTCATAAAAAATGTAAAGCCCCTACACAAGACCTCTAGGTCCAATCAATATGACAAATTGCAACCTGTACTTCTATATCTTGATGCTCATTATGCGCAACCCCTGCTACTTGAAACTATGGCGGAGCTTATTCATGTAAGTCCTCAATATCTTTGTACTTTATTTAAAAAGGTTTTTAATACAAGGCCATCTGCCTATCTGAACCACCTTAGGATTAATAAAGCCAAAGAGATGATGCTTACGCAACCTCACAAAAGTATTGCCCAGATTGCAAAGGAAGTCGGGGTTGAAAGTCCAAGCTATTTCAGTGCTCTGTTCAAAAAGCATGAGCATAAAACGCCTAATGAATTTATATTATTACACAGGCCACTGTAAATTAAGGCATTTACCTCATATCATAAAGCTGGATTATATGCTGCCGATTTTATTTAGGGGTGCAATTCTAAAAAGGGCTTTTCCTTCAATCTGGCGCAAAGAAACCAAACCAAAATGTCTACTGTCCCGGCTAACGTCCCTGTTGTCACCTAGAAGGAAGTAATTATCCTCCGGTAAGGTAATCGGATACTGAATGATGCTTGGGAAAGTTAAATCTTTAGTATAAGTCTCTTCAATTTGATCACCATTCACATAGACATAACCATCCTTAATATCAATACTATCTCCCGGCATACCAATCACGCGCTTGACCAAGCGCATCCTCTTTGACTGACCAGTAAATTTTGCAATCATATCTTCATATAGTACTCTAATTTTCATCAAATAGTCGTCTGTTACATACTCATCTTCTACAAATACCACGATATCGCCATGTTTTGGTGCTTGAAAAATCACACTTAATTTTTCAATAACCAGGACATCGTTCTCCATCAATGTTGTTTCCATTGAACTTTGTTTGACCGTTGAAAATGTAAAGACCAATGTGTTAAGTAATGTGGTGATTACAAGAACAATTAAAAGCAGTTTTAAATACTCTAAAATCTCTATTATTATCTTATTTTTCATTTCATTAATATTCCCTTCCCTTACTTAATCAGCATCGCATCCCCAAAACTAAAAAATCGATAAGATGATTCTATAGCAGCCTCATATGCCTCTAAAATAAAGTCACGTCCGGCTAAAGCACTCACAAGCATGATCAATGTTGACTCCGGTAAATGAAAATTGGTTATTAAAGCATCAACAATCTTAAATGAATATCCAGGATAGATAAATATATCTGTCCAACCACTGCTTTTCTTTATAAAACCATCCTCATCCGCAACAGATTCCAAGGTTCTGGAACTTGTTGTACCAACCGCTATAATTCTTCCGCCTTTTTTCTTGGCTGCATTAATTTTCTCTGCTTCTTCTTCTTCAATAAAATAATACTCCGAATGCATGTCATGTTCCAGTACATTCTCTACTTTTACAGGTCTAAATGTCCCTAGACCAACATGTAGGGTAATATATGCTATGGCTACACCTTTTTCAGTTATTTTCTTCATTAGATCATGGGTGAAATGTAACCCTGCAGTAGGTGCAGCGGCTGAACCGGTATGCTTAGAGTAGACGGTTTGATACCTTTCTTTGTCTTCTAATTGCTTCGTAATATATGGTGGAAGTGGCATTTGCCCCAGTTGATCTAGAACTTCCTCAAAAATACCTTCATATTCCAAAGCGACCAATCTATTACCGCCGTCCATAATCTCAAGTACTTCAGCTTTAATCATACCGTTGCCAAACTCAATGATATCGCCAACCTTAGCTTTTTTACCCGGTTTTACCATGACTTCCCATTGATTCTGCTGTTTTCTACTTAGAAGTAAAAACTCAACTTTGCCATGGGTCTCCGGTTTTTCTCCAATAAGTCTTGCAGGCATTACCCTTGTATTATTAAGTACCAAACAATCTCCCGGATGAAGCTCATCTAGGAGATCTGTGAATTTTTTATGTTCGATAGAACGATCACTACGGTTTAGTACCATTAATCTTGAGTCAGACCGATCTTCTAATGGTTCTTGAGCGATTAATTCTTGTGGTAATTTAAATGTAAAATCACTTAACTTCATCGTATACTCCTTAATATTTCACTGCATCATTTTTACACTGCCTCTCATTATATAAAAAAAGACTTAAGGCGTCAACTGAATTAGATTATCCTCTCTAGTTACAAAAGCAGCCTGATTGTTTTATAATTATATCAAAAATTTCAGCTTCTTCATTGTTCCAAACTGAGTTTATCACGTCTTTTACCCCATCTATATTAAAAAAGCTAAATTTTATAGATTTTTAATATAGAAATAATGAGAATACCCTTACATTATATCTAAGTTTGTAGTAAAATATCAATATATACTTATTACTCAACTTCCCACTTCTAGTATTCCTATTGGCAGAGTTGAGTTATTCGTGACCGTAAGGTTATTATTGCTGTTTACTTCATCTAACTACAATTAGAAATCTAGTCAAGGTTAGCATTTCATGTATTTTCAGATTTTCATAGAAACGGAGTTGATCATGAATGTATCAATTGTCCCATCTCGTTAAGCAAAAAGCATTAGATTTACCACTCATTGAATCTCTAGCAAAAACACTATACTATGGTACAGGACTGTCGTTAACGGTTATAGATCAAAACCACAACAAGGTTTTCTCACATGGACCTAACGCACATGTGGATGATTTTTTGGAGGACATTTTTCACCCCTTCGTTGGTTTTGTAAAGGATACCATAAAGAATCATGGTAATGGCGTCTATACTTATGACTCTGACTATGCTTTATCCTATCTTGTTACTGTTGTTGCAGACCCATCCAGCTATTATGGTTCACTATTACTTGGTCCTTTCCTAACTAAGGAAGCCAACGAACATCTCATTAATGAAGTCATGCATGAACAGAATTTTTCCATGTCCAAAAGGGAACAGCTTAAAGATCTTTTTAATCTAATTCCAATTCTAAGTTCTTCGAGAAACTACTACATACAACAACTGGTTGCAGCTATAGTAACCAACCCTCATGTCGCTGATTTATATCCCGAGGCGCACCTAACAGAACTCACCGAAGAAATGGTTGAAAACTATGACCATGCTATTGAAATCGAAAAAAGTGATCACAATCACGCCCTTGAGGTTCTTTTTCTAACTAAGGTGCAAAGTGGTGATATTGAAAAAGTAATAGATCTTTATAATGAACATATTAAGGCTCAGTACTTCAGCCAAACCTCACCCAACCATCTTAGAAATTCAAAGAATAAAGCTATTGCTTTTTCTACTTTGCTTTCAAGAACCATTATTACAGGTGGTGTTGAAGCCGAAAAATCCTTATCATTAGCTGAGTACTATGCTCAAAAAATTGAACAATCTCATAATTTCGAGGAACTCATCGATATCATTGAGCGTATGATCATCAAGTATACCAACAGTGTTTTACAACTATCCAACATTAACCATGTAAGTGTTATCAAAAATGCTTCAAAGTATGTCCACTTACATCTATCAGAGCCTATACGGTTAAATGACGTAGCCAATTATGTCAATCTATCACCAAATTATTTTTCATCCTTGTTCAAACGAGAAATGAACCTTTCCTTCGCCGATTATGTTAATCAGACAAGGGTTAAGGAAAGCCAATATCTTCTTGAAACAACCAATTACTCTATTCTAGATATTGCAATTTCTGTGGGTTATAACAATCAGAATTATTTTACAACCATCTTTAGAAAATTCACAGGTGTAACACCTAAGCAGTATAGAATGCGAAGTGCGAAGTAGTCGTGAAAATAAAAATAAAATAAATGAACATAACATCTGACTCAAGTTAATTATAATTTGAGTCAGATTTTTTTTGTTGCGTAACCGAATGAGGAAAGAAAAAGCGTTGTTTTGCTCCTTTATTTCACTTCTGCACCTTTATAATAATATTCCAATATATCCGTATAAGTATAACCTGCCAGTGCCATCCCTTTTGCTCCGGATTGACTCATGCCGACACCATGCCCATAACCAACTCCAGCCAAGATAAATTTCCCAGTCCCCCCAGATATCATCGGTTGATTTATAATATTATCAGCGCTCATGACAATAACTTGTTCCTTCTGACCAAGTAATCTTTCTGATCTTCCACTCCCATTAATAACATAAGCATTATTGTAATCCACAACACCAACATAATCTTTCCCTGAGATTACCGAGTGCTTAAAAAATGGTACATCTTTCGGTTTTATTAAAGTGAATTTACGACTATCCATACCCAACCATTGGCGCATGGTCTCTTTGCGTAGAATATAAGCACTACTACTACCAATTACATTTAATTCAAGGACTCTACCTGCTTCTGTATAACCCATCACTTCAAGATCTAGGACTGTACCTACTGCTATGTCTCTTTTCATCAACTCATTTTCAATTTCAACCGGTGTATAGGTCTTAACCCAAGGTGCTCTTGCCGGTTCTGTTTCATAAAGATCCGGCATACTTTTTAAATATGGTACTGAAGCTGTCCAAACATATTCGCTGGCTTCTGTTCGCCCACCGCTGGTTGAAAAGAAATATGCCGGTATGACGGAACCATCATAATAGATCATTTTTCCCTTCGTGTCATCTACTGCAACCGTTACACGTTTGTCTTCAACACCATAACCTTTATAGACTTGCGAATTTACTGTATCATCCAAATCATAAGGCGCGTTTGGGAATTTGTTTGCAACTGTAACATAATAGGTGGCAAAGGTACGGGCCGCAACGGCTTGTGCCTTAATGCTTTCTATCGGCCATGATGCATAGATTTCCGAAACAACAACACTATAGAGATAGTCTTCCAAATTAACGATGTTAACCGCTTGAAGTTTTTCTTTTCCGTACCTTCCGATTTCGATTTTACCTCGATAAGTTGCTTTTCCAAGGTTCATGACCGTGGCATCGCCTATTTTGTCATTGCTTCCGATGGCAGCTACTCTATCTTGACTGTTATCAAAAATTATACCTTGAGTCTGGTCAAAAGTCATGATTAAGCGTTCACTGTTATAAGGTGCCTCTACGAATTCTATATCATAGAGTGTATGTATATGATCTAGTGTCTCTTGAATATCCCCTGTTTCAACATAGATTTTCCATGTGTTGACGTCTACTAAACCAGGATATACCGTAAAGCCATCTGTCTTTAATTGATCTGCCTTTGACTGAGCCATTTCATAATCTTCAAAAACCTCTTCTGAAACAAGATATGTCCCAGTTGAAGGCATGAAAGAAAACATCTGGCTCTTAGAGAAAACTGTAGATTCCGGTATCCATGTGTCATTACTATGGAATCCTGGCACAATTGACTTATTAAACACTTGTATCTGATCCTGATCTTTAAACTGAGTAACTAAGCCAATTCTTAAGGTATCTAGATTAGAATCTACTGCCTTACTGTTTATATCCGTAATGTTCATAAAAATCAACAAAAAAGAAATCAAAACCATGAAATAGCTTCTTTTTTTAAACTTATTTATTTTTTCTATACCCAAGTACTTTTCTATTATCATAAGAAACCCCTTTATAATGATGTCACTCATTATTATAAAGGGGTTTCTTTAAAAAAGCTAGTCAATATAGTCTATTTTCTCAAGGTAGCTCCGAGTTCATTTTCCAGACCCTTCAGAATTTTTTCCATGGTTTTGCTAATTTCTTTTTCCTGTAAAGTATGGTCTGCCGCTCTAAAGGATAGGGCGTATGCCACAGATTTGTATCCTGCTTCAATCTGCTTACCTTTATAGACATCAAATAACTCTAATTTTTCGAGTATTTTTCCGGAGTATCTTCGGATGACCTCTTCAATCGTGCCAACCAATATTTCTTCTTTTACCAACATCGCCAAGTCTCTGTTAACTGCCGGATACCTAGGAACTGGTGTGTATTTATGGTCAAGTGTCGCTTCATCAATCAGATCTTTCATATCAATGACAGCAATATAAGCCTTCTCATGAATATCGTATGCATCCAAAACATCCGGATGCACCTCACCAATATAACCGATATCTTTGTTTTTTAATAAGACTTTAGCTTTTCGTCCCGGGTGAAGGTAGGATACATCTAAATTAGGATCCCATTTTGCCAAGTCAAGACAATTAAAAGCTTCGAACAAAGTTTCCAGAATCCCTTTAAGCTTAAAAAAATCACAGTCACCATACATACCAATGGTTAACTTCTGAGACTCTTTAGGCAATTCTTTAAGAGGGATGGTCTTTGGTTCATAGATGGTGCCGATTTCATATAAGCCAACCTTTTCATTTCTTTTGGCATAATTATTGGATAGGGCTTGTAACATGCCATTAATCGTTGATGTACGCATGACACTAAAATCTTCTCCAAGCGGGTTATCAATCTTCACCGCGACCCTAAGTGGGCTATCTAATTCAAGCTTTAACTTATCATATACTTTCGGTGACTCAAAAGAATAGGTCATCGCTTCATTGAGACTGCAATCTTCCATAGTCTGTCTTGTTAGGTCTTCCATTCTTTGAGTAAAATTCTTTTTACCGACTGTAGGTGTCCCGGTTGCAAGGGTTGTTGGTAGAAGGTCATAACCATATAGCCTTGCCACTTCTTCAGCCAAGTCCGCTTCACATCCGATATCGGCTCTAAATGTAGGTGCCAAAATTTCTTTTTGTTCTTCGTTAACCACAAACTCCAAACGTTTGAAATAACCTACCATTTCTTCTTCTGAAATATCCGTTCCTAAAAGTCGGTTTATATTTCCAACATTATAGGCCACCTTGTTAGGCTCTCTTTTGCTGTTATTCACATCAATAATACCTGCCATAACTCGACCGGCACCTATCATCTCTGCTAATTGACAGGCACGTTCCATAGCAATCAAGGCTGTATTTGGATCAAGATGTTTTTCGAATTTTGTAGATGCATCCGTTCTTAGACCTATTTTTTTTGAGGTCTTTCGAATACTGGCTGGGTCAAAGTTGGCTGCCTCAAGTAAAATCATACCTGTATGGTCTTTGACTTTAGAACCTTCACCACCCATAACACCTGCTACGCCAATGACTTCTTCTTCCCCTGCTATGACAAGCATAGTATCATCTAATTCTCTTTCTTCACCATCAAGGGTCATCATTTTTTCTTTGTCTTTGGCACGCCTTACAATAATTTTCCCATGAATCAACTCTTCAAGGTCATAAGCATGCATGGGTTGGCCCATTTCAACCATGACAAAGTTAGTTATATCTACTAAGTTATTGATGGGTCGTATACCTACAGATCTTAACCTGTCTTGCATCCATTTTGGTGAAGGCTTTATGTCCACATCCACTAAAACTTTTGCTACAAATCTGGGACATAGGTCGGTTGCAATGACTTCTACAGAAGCATGTTGGTTGATATCACCCGCCACTTCATTAAAATGAATTTCCGGATAGTGAAAATCTGCATCTACGGTTGCTGCTGCTTCTCTTGCAATCCCAAGCAAACTAAAACAGTCCGGACGGTTCGATGTAATCTCAAATTCAATAATAGCATCATCCAGTCCAAAAACAGGCTTTGCATCACTACCCAGTGGGTAATCACCTTTTATAATATAGATGCCGTGTTCAGGTGCATCCGGAAAATGCTCCGGATCCAGACCCAATTCTTCTACTGAGCACATCATACCGTTAGAAGCTATGCCTCTAAGCCTACCTTCCTTGATTTTCAAGCCTTCTGCAAGATTTGCGCCCGGAAGGGCTACCGGCACTAAGTCTCCAACCTTCATATTTTCAGCACCCGTTACAATCTGAATGGTTTTTTCTCCCACATCCACTTGTGTTACAACTAATTTATCTGCATCCGGATGTTTTACAATTTCTAGAACCTTACCGATGACAACATCTGTAATGGCTTCTCCTTTTTTTTCTATACGATCTACATTCGAACCGGACATGGTCATCTTGTCCGCAAATGTCTGTACATCATTATCTATTGTCACATATTCTTTTAACCAATTCATTGATACATTCATAGTCTGCTACTCCTTTCTGTCCACCTCATTAAAACTGCTTTAAAAATCGAATATCATTTTCATAAAAAAGTCTCAGATCTTCAATGCCATACCTTAACATCGTTATACGTTCAAGACCCATACCAAAGGCAAATCCGCTGTATTTGGTAGGATCTATGCCGGACATCTCAAGCACTTTTGGATGCACCATGCCACAGCCAAGGATTTCAATCCATCCGGATCCTTTACATATATTACAACCTGTACCACCACATTTAAAACAAGATACATCTACCTCAGCACTGGGCTCCGTAAAAGGAAAATAATGGGGTCTAAAACGCACTTTAGCATCTTCCCCATATAGCTCTTTGACAAATTCCGCCAAAGCTCCCTTAAGATCTGCCATCGTAATGTTCTCATCTATAACCAAACCTTCTACCTGATGAAACATAGGTGAATGGGTTGCATCAACTTCATCTGAACGGTATACCCTTCCTGGAGCTATGACACGAATAGGCGGTTTTTCATGTTCCATGACATGTACTTGTGTTGGTGATGTCGACGTTCTAAGAACAAAATTCTTATCAATATAAAAGGTATCCTGTTCGTCTCTTGCAGGATGATCTTCCGGAATATTTAATGCTTTAAAATTATAATAGTCCTCTTCAATTTCCGGGCCTTTTGCAATCTGATAGCCCATCCCTATAAATATGTTTTTCAAATCTTCAAGGACAATGTGCATAGGATGACGATGTCCTAGAACTTTTTTGTTAGAAGGCATGGTCACGTCAATGACCTCTTCTTTAAGTTGTTGTTCTCTGGCTTTTGACGCTAGATTGTTCTTAGCAGTTTCTAGAGCTGCTTCGATGTCCGTTCTTACCTCATTGACTAGGGCGCCTATTGTAGGACGATCTTCTGGCGCAACATCTTTCATACCTTTTAGAATGGATGTTAATTCTCCTTTTTTCCCCAGTATGTTAACGCGGACCTCTTCTAGTGCCTTAAGGTTCGCTATGTTGTCCAGATTTTTTACGACTTTGATTTTAATTGCTTCCAGCTGTTCTTTCATTAGGACTCCTTTCGTTTTTCAGTACATGATTTTTCACAATAAAAAAAATCCATCCCTAACAAGGGACCGATTTCATCGGCGGTACCACCCTAATTCCTGCAGTAGCAGGCACTTTGGACGCTTAACGTGCGTTAACGGCATGTCTTACTTTTTTCAGACATGCAGCTCAAGTGGGAAGTTCAATCATCGGCTGAACCTATAGGTGTTCACAGCCTAAGACACCTACTCTCTAAAGGAAACCGATCATCTACTAAGAACCAATTATAGTTCTTAACACCGTCATCGCTTTTACAATTGACTATATTGTAACATATTTGACCTAACTGTCAAGAAATAAGTGCTTTTCTGCCAAGAAGTTCTTGACAGTAAAGCACTTATTGACTTTATAAAATACCTTTTTGATACATACCAAGCAAAGTTTTAAGGTTATTGATATCTTCTTTTAGTTTTTTTCCTATATCCGTTTCGCCAACCAGAACTCTGTGATCGGCTTTGTGAATAATGCTGATCTCAGATATCAGGTCTACATTATGGTCTATAGCTTCTTTCGCTGAATCAAAAGGCTCATGGGTTGCTAACAATAGACCGTGTGAATTGTAGATTAAGGTATAACCGGCAATGTTGGTAACAGGCTGATAGGCTTTTGATAAACCACCATCAATAACGATCAGTTTACCATCCGCTTTAACCGGCGATTCACCTTTACCAACACGAACCGGCACATGGCCATTCACAATTCTGGATACTTTTTTATTCATCCTGAATTCTTCAAAGACCTTGTCACAATAATCTGCACTAAAATAATGTTTATAATAGGGATTCTTATATTCTTTATGGGTTATTGGATCCTTAATGAAGTACCTTTCAAAGGTTTTCATCACGCTTTTTCCAAATAGAGATGAGTATTGTCCCATCCATAAGTAATAGAAAATATCGATGTCGTAGTCATCTACTGCTTCAAATCTTCTCGCATAACTGCTTCTTAACATTTTTTCATAGTGATCTAGCAAGGCTTTTCCCGAATAGGTACCACCATCTAGGGTTACCCTTGAGAATTTACCATCTTCATCTGTAGGTATACAACCATGAAAAAGTAAATTATTATTATAATTCAAATAGATGCTCCCTTTTGCCATCATAAAATCAATATGTGATTTCAGTTTTTCATTGGTCATAAAGGATGTTTTTAATTTGAGGATAATTTCCATTTCTTCATTCGACAACTCATAGGGATATTTCGGATCTATGGTTGGAGAACCGAACCAATCCAATTTATAGATTTCTCCATCTAAAGTGATGGTATCTTTTTCATAATCGATAAAGTTCAATAACAATCGGTTCTGAATATTATATTCCGGATGGCGTGTTATAAATTGTCCTTCCAACTTAAACATAATAATCGATATGGCTTTATGCATTTGCCCGATTAACAATGCATCCTTTTGATTCAGTTCACTAATCACCTTAGGCATAAAAGAAGGTTCCACATATTTATAAGTCTGCATGGCGAATTTGGCTAGAGGCAGTAAGTTAATCCCATAGTTTTCTTCTAACAATTCATGATTCCCATAGCGCATGGATACCCTTAGTACGTTTGCGATACAAGGAAGAGAACCGGCATAAGCGCCCATCCACACAATATCATGATTCCCCCACTGCATATCAATTGAATGGTATTTCATTAAAGTATCCAGAATAATATGAGCACCTGGCCCACGATCATAAATATCTCCAATAATATGAAGATGGTCAATGGCAAATCTTTGAATCAGTTCACTAATGGCAATGATAAACGGCTCCACTTGTCCAACTTCAATAATCGTGCTAAGGATGCTGTCATAATAGGCCTGCTTATTTTCGACATACTCTTGTTCATGCAAGAGTTCTTCAAGGATATATTCAAAACCTTTAGGAAGGGCTTTTCTAACTTTCGATCTGGTGTATTTAGAAGATGCCTCTCGGCATACACTCACCAACTGTTTTAAAGTTTGATGGTACCAAGCCTCCTCTACGTTATCCTTGCTTTGCTTCATATGAAACAATGTTTCTTTGGGATAATAAATAAGACTGGCAAACTTGCTTTTCTCGTCTTCAGATAAGGTTTCTCCAAAAATCTCTTCGACTTTACGTCGTACCACACCTGATCCATTTTTTAAGATATGCACAAACGCTTCATGCTCACCATGGACATCTGACAGAAAATGTTCGGTACCTTTAGGTAGATTTGTAATAGCTTCAAGATTAATAATCTCACGACTGACATCTTGAATCGTTGGAAATTGGCGACTTAATAGCTCATAGTATTTCATTTTCTCTTTCGAAAAAAATATATCTCGCATAAAAAACCCTCCTATATTTTCAAATATCCATCGTTAGTTAAAATGGGCTGATACAAATCCGGTCGGCGATCTCTAAAAATTCCCCATTCAATGCGTTGATTTTCATTTTTTTCCAAGTCAAGCTCCGCAAGTAGAATGGTTTCTTCATCCCGTGAGGCTTCCGCAATTTTATTCCCTGTAGCATCGGTTATGAAGGAGGATCCATAAAAGACAATCGATGATCCATCATCCTTCTCTTCTCCAATACGGTTTGAGGCAATGACCGGCATAAGATTACACGCCGAATGTCCCATCATACAACGCTGCCAATGGTCTTTTGAGTCAACATCTGGGCTATGAGGCTCTGATCCAATGGCCGTGGGATACAGCAGCAACTCAGCACCCATAAGCGCCATAACTCTTGCCGCTTCCGGAAACCACTGATCCCAACAAATACCAACACCGATAACACCATATTTTGTGGACCATACTTTAAAACCTGTGTCTCCAGGATTGAAATAATACTTTTCTTCATACCCAGGTCCATCAGGAATATGACTTTTTCTATAGATGCCTAGCACTTCACCGGTAGCATCTATGATAGCAATAGCGTTATACCTGGCATTGTTTTTTTTCTCATAGAAGCTAATCGGTAATACAACGTCAAGTTCCTTAGCTACAGCTTTAAAGTGCAAGATAGCCATATTGTCTTCGACAGATGTGGCATATTCATAGTATGCTGGTTTTTCAACCTGGCAAAAATAAGGTGTTTCAAATAGCTCCTGTATTAGAATAATTTGTGCACCTTTTGCAGCTGCTTCTCTGACCAATCGGTCTGCTTTTAGTATATTTTCCTTCTTATCTGATGAGCAGCTCATTTGAGTTGCTGCAACGATGACCTTTCTCATGGCCTACCCTCCTTTTTATCACGTATTGCTTTTAGGGGCATTTGTTGTGTGATACAATGCACATTGCCACCTTCTGTTATTAATGCCATACCATCCACTGTTATAACTTTTCTGTCACTAAAAACCTTCTCTAAGATGCTTTTTGCCCTCTCGTCGGTCAAAGTTGCATCCCCACCAAACACTGGCAAGATGATACCCTTATTGACCATGTAAAAGTTCAGATAACTGAGTGTTAGACGTTCATTATTATAATAACAAGGTGGTGGCGTTGGTAGCTCTATAATCTCTAGATTTCTTGATTTTGCATCTTTGGCGTGCTTTAACACTTCTCTGGCTTTTTGAGTAATCTCATAATTAGGGTCTTTGGGGTCATCACATGCTTGTAATAGAACCGCACCCGGTTTTGCAAAACAGGCGATATTATCAATATGACCATCGGTTTCATCGCCATACAGTCCCTGATCTAACCATATGATTTTGGATATATTCAAATATTTTTTAATCAAGTCTTCTATATCAGCTTGGCTCAAATCCGGATTCCGATTAGGATTAAGAAGACATTCTTTGGTTGTTAGTAGTGTACCTTCACCATCCACATGAATCGAACCCCCTTCTAATACCAAAGGCACTTCTATACAAGGTACATCCAGTTGATCCAGTAATATGGATGCCACCTTGTCATCCAAATCATAGGGCAAATATTTCTCACCCCAAGCATTAAATCTCCAACTGATGCCATGAAGCTTACCTTCACCATCTCTAACAAAAGTAGGTCCATTGTCTCTTGCCCAAGCGTCATTATGAGGTATTCTAATTATATCTACCGTCGAACCACATAGATTTCGAATCACTTCTTCATCTTCCTCATTGATAATAACCGTTACAGGTTCAAAAGCACTTATAGCTCTTACAACTTCACCATAACCCTTACATACCACTTCATAGTTGTCATGCCAAACAAGGGATGCTTTTACTGGCCACTCAATGATGGTTCTCTCATGGACTTCCCATTCCGCAGGCATTGTATATTTTACATGATTCTTCATAACCGGCTCCTTGTATCATCATTAATCATTTAGTTATCATTTTGTCTATTATACCTTTACCTTGCTTATAAAACAATATTAGGAAAATATTACTTTCTAGAACCACAAAAAAAAGAAATCCTTAGATCTCTTCTTTTTGTGGTTCTATTATCATTGTGACTCTTATTCTTCTTCTTCGCCTACTAATGCAGGTTGAACTACTTCAGCACCATCTACATCTGTTTCAGGTTCTTCAACTTCAAGGACTTTTAGATGATTCACAACACCATAAACCAATTCTAAGTCGTCCGTTACAAGACTTTCATCTAATTTGAAATCAGCATATGTGATTTGATCACCTAGAGCCATTTCACTAACGTCCACTTCTATAGCTTCTGGCATTAACGTCATGTCACCTGTTACAGTAACCTCATGCTTGTAAATCTGGAATTCCAACTGATTGATTTTTAATGCATCTTCACCATTGAAATGTATTGGTACATGAAGCTGAATCTTTTGATCTTTGGCAACCATTTGGATATCAATGTGCAATAATCTTCTTGAAAGCGGATCAAATTGTACTTCTTTTACAAAACCGAATTTTTTCGAACCTTTATATTGGACCCAAACTTTGGCGTTTGAACCATGATGGGATATAAGCTTTTTAATGACCAATGCATCAAATTTAACGGATGTGGTCGCTTCAATGCCTTCTCCATATAATACACCAGGCACGAAACCTTGTTCTTTAAATTTTCCTGATTTTTTAGGGCGTTCTAACGCTTCTATGATAATTTCTTCCATATGTTTCTCCTTTGGCTGTTAGCCTTTGTCATCTGATAATTTTCTCATAATTTAGTATACCTTTTTTCATAAGAATAGTCAAATAGGATCAATTCTATTAAGTTGTCACATTTTTGATATGTATAGTATACTATCATTATAAGCATTTGCTATGTTTGGTATATTTAATCAACAACTATTTTAGCCATGATAGAAAGAGGTGCATTATGAAAAAAATCACCATTGTTACACTTATAATTCTCGCCTTACTGGTTGGTTGTGGTCAGAATGATACACGCATAACCGCAGAAGAGGCTAAAAACATCATGGATACTGAGGATGATTTCCTGCTTGTCGATGTTCGTACTCAAGAGGAGTTTGACTCAGGTTATATCCCTGGGGCTCTTTTAATCCCTCACACTGATATCCGAGAAAAAGCGCCAGCCTTATTACCGGATCTAGATCAAAAAATTATTGTCTACTGTAGATCCGGTAACCGAAGTGAAGTCGCTACCAAAGCATTAATGGACATGGGCTATACAAATGTTTTGGATATGGGAGGCATTAATGATTGGAATTATGATATTGTAAAAGACTGACAAATAAATGATTCTTGTTCACTAGGATTCAACATTCCTAGTATAAAAACCTGGTGTTTTCACACTAGGTTTTTTATGGTCTTAGTATAGGCATCTGTAAATATATCCTTGCCATAGAGGTGAAAAGTCGTCGATACAGATAGAGCACATACGATAAGTGCCGGTATAAGCATTTCATATTGCCCTGAAAACTCAATAATTAGAATAATGCCTGATATAGGTGCATTTAGATAACCAGCAATCATGGCGCCAATGCCCAGCAAACCAAAAAGAGAATGGTCCACACCATAAGGCTTTATGATTTTTCCAAAAGCCACACCTAAAGAAGCACCAATGGTGACCCCCGGATAGAAATTGCCACCAACATATCCTGAACCTAAAGTGATGCCGGTAGCCAGTATCTTTATCAAACCAATCGCAAGCAAAAGACCCAGTCCAAACTCACCGGTTAACACTCTATAGGTCGTATTGTTGTGCAATTCAAAGTTTAATGGAAAAAAATACCCTATTAGACCGATTAATATGGCTGCTGAAAAAAGACGAATATGGATATGTTTCATTTTCTGGAAAAGTCCCGTAAAAAGCTGTATCGACATCATATATAAAATGGCAATAAAGCCCATGAGCAAACCAAATACGACATAACGCCAAATTAATTCCGGAGAAATAAGTGAAACACCATTCACTTCTACAGGAAAGGTTTGACCGTTTTGTGTGACTCTACCAACAAAATTGGCCACCACACTTGCCATAACAATCGGTGCAAAAAAATCTGCAAATTGCTTCTTATATAATACTTCAAGAACAAATACCGCTGCAAATAAGGGCATATGAAATACGGCCGCAATAGCTGCTGCTGCACCACAACCAATAAGGAGCCTAATATCTTTAGACTCAAGCTTTAAATAATAGGCAATGTTCGAACCAATAGAAGCACCAAGGTGCACAATAGGTCCAAATCGACCTGCTGAAAATCCAAAAATTAATGTCACGATTGCACCAATAACGTGCATCAAGACCCTAAAAGGACGCATCAATTGGGTTTTGATAAATTCCAGTTCAACAAGTACCTGCACAATGCCCAAACCAATTTGCCCGTTTCTAAGATAAAGCATATAAATCCCTGTACTTATTAAGGCGCCTATAATAGGTAGTAGTAGGATACTCGGGTTCTGAGATGTTAACCAAGACCTGGTTAAAGCGACACCTCCGTTTATGGCAGCATTAAAAAAGATGGCCATGATGCCTACAACCAAACCTATTGTTATAGCCATACCCGTGTTTCTTATCAGTCGCATTAATCTATTCATGCCTGTCACCCCATCCACGTCTTATATATCACCTTTGATTTTACAACATTATTGGAAATATTACCAATAAAAAAACAGCCGATGCAAATGTATCACAGTGGCTGTTTCTAATAAGTTTTTATATATTTTGAAATGCATGCCATATAACAAGGAAATGAAAAACGCCTACGATGAGATTAAGAGCAATGCCCAAATGTGCTGATATTTTAAGTTTATCCTCTCTTGTCTCACCAATAAAACCCAAGGTCAATCCTGCAAAACATAACATCATCGCTACCAATTCAATGACGCCAATAAAAATCTCTCGGCCAATAAGGTTATAGGCTGATTGATAAACCGCCCACAAAAAAATTGCAAACGAAATACTACCAAGACCAATGGACAAAAAACCATAGATTGTTTCTGTCCTGTTGTTTACCCTAAAAGAAGTCTTCTTATCCATAATAATATACCAACCCACTTCTTAGCATGGTCAAAATTAAACCCATACCACCAAAAATAATACCCACCCATGCTAGTCCGTCTCGGTCCTCATCTACAGCATAAAGACCCAAACCAATGGCAACTGTGTTCACTATGAAACCAAACAAAGGAATCAACCATGAGAGCAAGCCGACAGACCCTATGAGCGTTGCTGTTTGTCCATATATTTCTGTATCTTTATTTATTTTCATAAAGCATCCTCTTTTTCAACCTGTTCAAAATTGACATCAACCTTATTATAGGTTATGGCTACCTTTCATGCAAGATAAAGCCATTATTTTCTCTTCAAAATTCTCCCCCACAATCCATTAACCCATGTTCCACCCTGACACTCAACCATCTCCTGATTTAATAGATCCCAATAAGTACCACTTAAAGCATCGGCCGCCAACCATGTCTTGTCTGTTTTTGCATTAATCATGACGTACAAGGTCTCATTTTCAAAAGCTCTTTTATAGCCGATCGTTTCATGGCTAAGATGAAATTCTTCATAATTGCCTTGATGTAAAGCTTCGTTTTCACGCCTTATCATAGAGAGTCTTTCTATAACTTGGAAAACATTATCGTCTTTTTTATTTAGAATCTGCTGCCAAGAAGGTCGAAGATCAGAATCTGATGTATGACTTTTTTTGCCCATCATGCCATATTCACTACCATAATAAATACTGGGAAGGCCAGGTATTGTATATAACATAATATATAAAGGATATAAATGACCTTTATTAACCAGAATGTCTGCCACCCTGTTCACATCATGATTATCTACAAAATTATAAAGACCTTCAGCCGGGTAGATGCCCCCTTGTCCGAATTGACGTTTTAGAGCATAGGCAACTTCAAAATAGTTTTTGTCATTCAAGCTTGAATAAAGTCCCTTATAGAGCTCGTAATTGGTCACATGGTCCATTTTGCCTTCCTTTAACCATAGGTTATAATCACCATGAACCACTTCTCCAATCATACAGAATTCAGGATTCATCTCTTTCATTGAACCACTCAGTTGTCTTAGAAAGTCTAAGGACATAACATCTGCTGCATCCATTCTTAAACCGTCTATATCATAAATCTTTTTCCATGATTGGGCTGTTTCAATGAGATATGTTCTAACAGGTTCATAATCTAGATTTAGCTTGACCAAATGCTCATGTCCATCCCAACAAGCATAAGAAAAAGGATCACCATAGGATGAATGACGATTAAAATCAACCTCCAAAAACCAATTTTTATAGACAGAATGTTCTTTGTTTGCTATTAAATCCAAAAATGCAAAATGATTTCTAGACACATGATTAAATACACAGTCCAAAATAATGCGGATACCTGCTTTGTGACATGCCATACTTAAATCCGTCATATCTTGACGCGTACCAAGTCGCTTATCTATCTGATTGTAGTCCACCGTGTCATATCCATGGGTCTCGGATTCAAAAATCGGGCCCAGAAGTACATCTGTAATACCTAATTCTATCAGCTTTGGTATCTGGTTTACTATATCCTTAAGCGTATTTTTACACATGCCATCATTGGCATTTTGATTGGCGCCTGTATAACCAAGTGGAAAAATGTGGTAAATGTTTTTATATTTCATATATCCTCCTGTACTTACCGTTCGGTATAAAGTATGCTGTTTTTATGACGTCTTTCAAGTACTATGCAAAGACGCCATATAGAAACTGTTTAACAACCTGTCTACATTTTTCATCTTCCAGATCCTTTAATGAGCCTAAGGTCATATGATGTATGATGTATGTGTCCATCAGACCCAATAAAGAGTATGACATCCAAGTTGTCTTGGTCTTTAGGTTCGTGTGATGGTTGGCCACTTCCGTGAAAAAAAGCTCCAAACGCATGAGTAATTGCTTGTAAAAAGGCTTTACAATCCTGTAAGAGTCACTTTCAACAGGGCTTTGATACAGCTGTTTATAGAGCCTAAAGAACATTGGGTATCTTTTTACAAATCGAATATAAGCGATGACAAAACAATCTATGGCATAACTTAAGTCACCTGAATAATGAAGCTCATCTTTGAAAATATCAATAAACTGGTTACCATATACTTCTAAAATACTTGAAAGAAGGCCTTCCTTGCTTCCGAAGTGGTGATACAAAGATGGTTTTGTTACACCTACCTCTGTTACGATTCTGGTTACGCCGGTATTCTCATAACCTTCTTTTGCAAAAAGCTCGACTGCCTTTGCAATGATTTCATTTTTTACTGTCATTTTTTCTCCTTTGTAGCATAATCGATTACCAAGTTATTATACCACTCGGTATAATAACTTGCAAGAAAAAGAAAAAAAAATAGATTCCCATCTATTTTTTCTAATATAACCCGTTTATATTAATCAATTAAATGTTTCTTACTTGCTAAAACTTTACCACCATATACAATAGTTACTGTTCCCAAGGTAATTCCGAAGACAATCATGAGTATGCCTACTATAATATTAGCAGCACCGGCTCTGCTCAATCGATGATATACTTTTTCATTAAATTCCAACATGCTTTCCACTCCCATCTTTTTCCTATAGAATCACTTCATGGCTCTTATATTAAATATAATTATAGCACTTGGTATGTTTAAAAACAACCATCAATCCTAAGTACAATTTGGGGTATTATTTTGGTGGTTTTTTGTCTAACAATGTCGCTCTCTTAATGCTATTGTAGCCATATTTGTTGCGTATTTCATCCAGCATATGATCGACTTCCGCTTTTTCAGTTGTCATTTCCATATCAAAGAGGGATACCTGATGGTAATCCGATGCATCAAAACCACTAACTGTAACGCCAAGTAAACGTATGGGTTTTTTCGACCATGCCTGATGGATGAGTGTCATTGCCGTTTCATAGATAATTTCTGTATGATGGGTCGGTGCATCTAATGTTTTAGACCTTGTCATCACTGTGAAATCACTGTACTTTAGTTTCACTGTAACCGTCTTGCCACTGAGCATCTTTCTTCTAAGCCGATACCCCACTCGATCTGCAAGTAATAAGATTTCTTCCTGAATCAACCTCATTTCCATTATGTCTTTAGAATAGGTCATCTCATTCCCGATGCTCTTTGGTTGTTCCACAGATCCATCCACCATATCCGTACCAATACCATTGGCGCTTTCGTGCATATACATGCCTGTCTTATACCCAAAGACATCCACCAGTACATTCACTTTTGCATTTGCCAAATCACCTATCGTCTTAATGCCCATGGTCCTCAACTTAGGCACTGTTTTACGTCCTACACCATAAAGATCACCAACTTCAAGTGGCCATATTTTCTCTCGGAAATCAACTTCAAAAAGTGTGGTAATACCCATAGGTTTTTCGTACTCCGATGCCATTTTAGCAAGTAGCTTATTGTTGGCAATCCCAACGGAACACGGTAAATCCAACTGATTCAGGATATCTTCTTGTATCCTCTTTGCTGCAACTATCGGTTCTCCAAACAGATGCTCTGATCCTGTCATATCCAAAAAAGCTTCATCTATGGAAACCTGTTGTTTCAAGGGTGTATAATTATCAAAAATAGCCATAACCTTTTTGGACATTTCCACATATAAACCGTGAGATGCAGCTATCACCTTGCCGTTTGGGCAAAGTCGCATGGCTTCATGAATCAACATGGTTGTTTTGACACCATATGCTTTTGCATCATAGGAGGCAGCGAGAACGATACCACGTCTTGTTTTAGGATCTCCGCCGACTATTAGAGGTACTTGCTTAAGCCCCGGATCTCTTGCTTGTTCACAAGAGGCAAAAAAAGCATTCATATCGATATGAAAAATAGTTTTGGGACACATATTTATCACCTGATTTCGTTATGCAAGAAAAGAAGCTACGCTTCGTTATGAACTCTGCTCATATTTCTGAACGGTTCGATAGGAAACATCCTTGATAGTTTACATAGCATTGTCTTTCCTTGAGAACTATAAAACCGCCTTTGTTAGCGGTTTGGAAAAACCGCCTTTGTTAGCGGTTTGGAAAAACCGCCTTACTAGGCGGTTTTATATATTTTTTATATAAGGTTAATACACGTTTAGTAAAGTGATGTCATAATGATTTTTTATCCTATTGGTTTACTTTGACCGTCCAATTGTATGTATCTTCAAACGTACCACATTGAACGCCAGTGATGGTATCATACAGCCTTCGTGCTACCGGTCCTATTTCTCCGTTATTGACCGTCAATTGGCGTCCATCCCAGTCCAGTAGACCTACTGGTGAAATTACCGCTGCTGTACCTGTACCAAATACTTCTTCCAGTCGACCTTCTTCATGCGCCAGATACAGGTCATCAATAGAAAGTTTTCTTTCTGATACTTTCATGTTCCAATCCTTAAGTAATTGAATGACTGAATCTCTCGTCACACCCGGTAATATGCTACCTTCTAGAGAAGGGGTTATAATCTCGCCATCAATTTTAAAGAATACATTCATGGTACCTACTTCTTCAATATACTTTCTTTCAACACCATCGAGCCATAATACTTGAGTATACCCTTTTTCTTTGGCTTTCATCTGTGCCTTTAGGCTGGCTGCATAATTGGCTCCGGTTTTTGCAAAACCTACACCACCTTTAACCGCTCTTACATATTCCGTCTCTACCCATATTTTTACCGGATTCATACCTTCTTTGTAATAGGCACCAACAGGGGATAAAATAATCATCAGCTTATACATGTTAGCCGGACGTACACCTAAAAATGGATCTGTCGCTATAATAAAGGGGCGTATATATAAAGATGTTCCAGGTAAGCTTGGTACCCAATCCTTATCCACTTCTACTATTGCTTTTATAGCTTGTAATACATCCGCTTCATTCACTTGTGGAATACAGATGCGTTGATTGGTAGTATTGGTTCTTTTTATGTTCATTTCAGGTCTAAAAAGTAAGATCTCATCACTCTTGGTCCTATAGGCTTTTAATCCTTCAAACATTTCCTGCCCATAATGAAATACCATAGCAGAAGGTGCCAGTACCACGTCTTGATAGGGGACAATCCTGGGATCGATCCATCCCTTACCTTCTTCATAATCCATGATAAACATATGATCTGTAAATATATTGCCAAAGCCCAATTGATTGGGGTCCGGTTTTTCCTTGAGAATTGTTGCCTTTTCGATTCTTATATTGAGCATGGATAAGCCCCTTTCCCATTTATATTTCTGCAAAATCCTGCAGAAATTGCGTTACTCCATATTATAACAGTTCTTCAAAATAATTCAACAGATTTTTACCGCCTTAACTTGTTAAAGTGCGTTATGACGAGGTCTATTATGAATTTACTTCAATGCTTCTTTTACGTTTAATATGGCACACATTTTTCCGCACATAGAACAGGTTGTTTCGTCTTCAAGTTCTGCATGCTCACGATAAGCCCGTGCTTTTGTGGGATCAATGGCTAATTCAAACATACGATTCCAATCCAAGTCAACCCTAGCCTTACTCATCTGATTGTCCCAATCTCTTGCATGTGGTGTTTTTTTAGCGATATCAGCCGCATGAGCTGCAATCTTTGTTGCAATGATACCTTCCTTCATATCTTCAACCGTAGGCAAGCGTAAGTGTTCAGCCGGTGTTACGTAACATAAGAAGTCCGCACCGGCAGATGCAGCAATTGCACCGCCTATAGCACCGGTGATGTGGTCATATCCTGGTGCGACATCGGTCACTAATGGACCTAACACATAAAATGGTGCACCGTGACACAATTTTTTCTCAAGCAAAACATTGGCTTTAATCTCATCCATAGACATATGACCCGGTCCTTCTATAATCACTTGAACATCTTTAGCCCATGCTCGTTTTGTGAGTTCTCCAAGCGTAATTAATTCCTGAATCTGGCTGGCATCAGTAGAATCAGCCAAACCTCCCGGTCGACAAGCATCACCTAGACTCAGTGTAATATCAAACTCTGCACATATATCTAGTAAATCATCAAAATATTCAAAGTAGGGATTATCATATCCGGTCAACCGCATCCATGCAAACATCAAGGAGCCACCTCGTGAAACCAAGTTCATAAGTCGTGGGTTTTCTAGAAATGTTTCTGACGCCC
The DNA here is from genome assembly GCA_024636985.1 of Clostridiales bacterium. Classification (GTDB taxonomy): domain Bacteria; phylum Bacillota; class Clostridia; order Lachnospirales; family Vallitaleaceae; genus Petrocella. The sequence continues at coordinate 54,015 of JAGXFY010000022.1, forward strand.
TTTTGTTCATACCGGCATGAATGGTCACAAAATCCACACCATCCTCCCCGTGCTTACGTACCATCGCCAAGAAATCTTCTGGCCTTACATCTTTAAGCTCTTTTTCAAAGAATCCAAAGACATCATATACTGGCACTGTGCCGATCATGGCTCCTGACATTTTGATCAGTTCTTTTCTAAACTGCTCGGTTTTTCCATAGTTACTTAAGTCCATAATGGCTTCTACACCCATATCCAGTGCAACACGGACCTTCTCAAGTTCCATTTCAGGATCATTACAATCCTTTGATATACCTAAGTTCACATTCATTTTGGTTCGCAGTCCTTCGCCGACACCTTCAGGATCAATTGATAAATGATTACGATTGGCCGGAATAGCAACGGTTCCTTTTGCAACTTTTTCTCTTAGAAGTTCTACATCCATATGTTCTTTTTCAGCTACTATTCTCATAACATCCGTAATTATGCCTTGCTTTGCTGCATTCATTTGAGTTGTATAAGTTTGCATCGTTTTCTCCTAAAAATTCTCTCTTATTTGATGGATTTTTTTTGTTATGTTTTCATTTTTTTCTTGGTAGATGGTCGATACCATAGCGACACCATCCAAATACTTAGTATATTCTTGTGTTAATAGGTTGGGCGTGATACCTCCAATGCCATATAGAGGCAAAGAAACATGATTGTAGATGGACTGTAGTGTTGTCAAATCCATTGGTAGTGCATCCTTTTTTGTCGGTGAAGAAAAAAGTGCCCCAACACCAAGATAATCCGCACCGTTCTTAGCTGCACAACGGGCCTGCTGTATGGTTTTGGCCGTTGCACCAACAACTGCATTTGGACCCAGTTCAAGCCTAGCTTCCCGTATCGAGATATCCTGTATGCCTAGATGAACGCCATCAGCTCCAATCTCCTTGGCTAAGCGGACATCATCATTAATTATAAAAGTTGTACCATATTCTCTAGCCAAGGCTTGTAACTGTCGACTTTCTTTTAGTTTCTCTTCCCACCCTTTATCTTTCACACGGTATTGAAGATACCCTACACCGGATTGTAATGCTAATTTGGTCTTTGGCATACATGAATATAAGAATGTCTGTTCATCTACGGTTTCTTGAGTAATCAGATATATGGGCGCACTTCTTTTGGCCACTTCATCTAAGAGTTGTTGCTTATATAGTCCTATTCGCTGTTGATGGACAATCCACTTAGCAGCCATCTGACTGCTCCGATTCATACAGTCGAGGGCTTTTAGTATAGCTTCATGTCGATCCATACTTGATGCACATACACGTGTGATTATCAAACTGTTTAACATGCAACCTGTACCCGTAATGCGTTGTTGTAAAACACTACCACCCGTAAGTTCCCAAGCGCCTTTTGATGAGGCTACATAATCCGTAGCACCGGTTATGATTACAATCAGTTCTAAATTGTATACTTCGAACTTTTTCCACAGGTTTCGTACCAATTCATGATGTTGTTCACCCATAACGGTCTGGCTATCCACACCTAAAAAAGTTGGACTGATTTCTTCATTCAGCAAGGCTTTTGCTTCATGAGCGTTACATTTTAAAATGGATATCCCACCGTTTTTCAATGATTGAATACAATAATCCAGTCTAAATCGGCTAGCATTACAGCCTACCGGATCAAGTAGTAGTATTTTATTATGTGCCTTAGCGATACGGTGAGCATGATCCATTTTATCAAAACGCAGTTGATCTGCTGTCCCGATGTTAATTACAACACCATCCACTTTAGGAATAATCTCTTCAAACTCCATCGAAGCATCCGACATGATGGGTCGTCCACCGGATGCAATGCACATATTTGCTACGTCCTGCATGGTGACATAATTGGTCAAAAAATGAATAATCGGCTTCTTAGATGCCAAGTACATGAACAACCCCCTCACCTTGACCCACAAGATAGCCATCTCGTATGGCCTTTGTGACCGTTTTCTTCGCTCCGGATATTGCCAGATTAAGTGTTTTGCCGGATGCTAATTCACATGCAATAGCTGAAGAAAGACAACACCCTGTGCCATGTGTACAATTACTCTCCAAGCGCTTATCTGTATAGGTTCTCATCTTATTGCCATCATAGAAATAATCAATGGCCTGATCTTCCCAAATAAAATGACCGCCTTTTAATAGAACCGGTGTATGATACATTTGGTAGAGTTTTTTACAACTCATTTCCATATCTACCGTATTCTTAATCTGGATACCTGTTATATTCTGGGCTTCAAAAGAATTGGGTGTAATAAGGGATACTCTGCTAAAAAGCTTTTTTATAGCTGTTAAAGCCTCTTCCCTAATAAGTTGCTTTCCTGTTGATGCACACAACAAAGGATCTAGGACAATGGGACACTTTCGATCTTCAAGCCATCTTACTACAGTGTGAATGTTCTCCACTGTATAGAGCATACCTATTTTTATGGCCGAAATCACAAAGTCTTCATCCATAACAGAGAGTTGTTCACCAACATCGATGGGCTTTATATGATGGATTTTTTGGGTGTTTTGAGCTGTTATCGCCGTTATCGCCGTTAATCCATGATGGCCATAAGATGCTATGGTTTTTATGTCACCTTGTATCCCTGCGCCACCAGAGGAATCTGAGCCGGCAATTGCGAGTATATTTTTCATATTTTTTCCGTCCACCTTCTCATCATTTTCAATACATCCGTGGCTTCAAAAATAATCAGTGAAAAAATACTACCGACCAAAGAACTCATGCCAAAAGGAATGATAAAGAAAAAAAGACCCACACGGTTACCCATCAGATAACTTGCCATGAATGCTGCAATCATACCGCCCAAGATACCGGTTCCCATGACTTCGCCCAAACAAGCCATACGATGGCTTAAAGCCTTTTGACCGGAAAACTTTTGGTATAAAAAGCCTGCCAAAGCGGCACCTATCATACTTCCCGGAAAAGCTAGCAAAGAACCCATACCCAGCATGTTGCGTATCAGAGAAATCAAAAATGCATTCATCACCGCGTAAGCAGGTCCGAGCAAAACAGCACCAATCACATTAATAAAATGTTGTATCGGAAAACACTTAGCCACACCAAAGGGAATATAAAACGTGCTTAGTACAACGCCCAGGGCTATGAGCATGCCTGAGATTGATAGCTTTAGTGATCTGTTACCTTTTAATTTGTTCATCATAACCTCCTGATTAGGTGATTCGGTATATGCAGTTTTATAATCATTCAGAAATCTTTGAAAAAAGAAAAAGCTATTATACGATTTTCACCTGTATAATAGCCTTATATTTGACTTAAGCTTTCCTACGTCGGCATGATCCGAATCAGGTCAAGGGTCAAAGACAATGGTCTTCCTCTCAGCCGGCATTTCCGGCTCCCCTAGCGTTCTATTTAGTTAAGTTACGGGTAAAGATTATCATAAAGATTCACATACGTCAATACTTGATAATAATAAAATATAATATTATAAGACCATTCTTATGAAAACGCTAATATATTATTCTATTTATGTCGATAATATAAGTAGAATAAGAAAAGTGCGCTTTGTTATAGGAGATGATCTTATGAACTATTGGCCAGATGATAAACACATCACAGATCACAGGGAAGGACCTGATTTTTGGATGAAATGGATAAAAATAGCATCTATTTTAGGCTGGATTATGGTCGGTACTATTATCGTGATGTTTGATCAGGCAAGACCTCAGATTTACTCTATTTTGGACATGCATTACAATAAGATTTCGACAACCACTTGGAACCAAGATATTCTGATGGGAACATTTATATTATCTATCTTTACATTTGTTTTCATCTTGATATCCTTATTGGCCAATGCTCAACGGCTAAAAAGGAAAGTGGACCGTGTCCGCATATCCTTAGTAGTTACCATGTTTATATCCCTAGGGTTTATGCTAGGCTTATTCATATGGTACTTAGGAACCTTGTAGTTATTTTACTAACCTAAATCAAATTTGATTTGCTGTGAATAAGGTTGTATGGACCAATCCACAGCCTCATATCCCATCTCTATGAGATGGTTATTCGTGTGGCTAAAAGGTCGGCTACAAAAAAAGCCTTTCCGTGCAGAAAAAGGGGATGGATGGGGACTCTTTATAATTTGATGTCTTGGATTCGTAATCAAGGCCTCTTTTTTTATGGCATGATTACCCCATAAAATAAAAACCATACCTTCTTCCCGTTTGTTCAACACTTCAATAACACTGTCTGTAAATCTTTCCCAGCCTAGATGCTTATGAGAAGAAGGCAAACCTGCTCTTACGGTACATATGCTGTTCATCATTAATATCCCCTGCTTGGCCCAATCAAATAAATACCCATGATCCGGTATTAAAATACCCAGATCTGATGCAAGTTCCTTATAGATGTTTTTTAGAGAAGGTGGTATTTTCCTATCGGGCATAACGGAAAAACACAGTCCATGCGCCTGTCCTTCTCCATGATAAGGGTCTTGACCAAGTATAACCACTTTAACCTGATTATAATCCGTGATCTCAAAAGCTGAAAAAACATCTTTTTTAGGTGGATATATTTTCTCAAGGTCATAAGCTTCTTCAAGTATTGACCACATTTCTTTATAGTAGGTTTTCTCGAATTCTTCTTCCAACACTTTTGCCCATTGTCTGTTTTGAATCTTCATATTCATAAACCTTTCTTGATCAAACACAACAGACTTATAAAGCATTGCCTTATAAGTCTGAGCATTTTAGTAATGACCTGGGTACATGATTTTGTACTTGTTATAATGTACTTTGTGAACATCGAGTTCATCTAAATTATGCGGTATTTTTTCCTCATCCGGATAGCCAATGGCTATAATCGTTTCGACCACGAAATGATCCGGTATGGATAAAAGTGCCTTCACATATCCCTCTGAAGAAGTACCCTTCTTAGTTAATCTTTCTCTAATCTGAACCCAGCAGCTACCTAGACCAAGGCGTTCAGCTTCGAGTTGAATATAAGTAGCTGCAATAGAACAATCTTCAACACACATATCACTGACCATTGTATCTCCAAAGACCACAATAACCTGGGGTACCTTACTAATAAACTGGGAGCCATGCTCTTTCGCCTGTGACAATTGTTTAAGGATATCCTCATCATCCACCACCAGAAAACCCCAAGGTTTTCTTCCTCTAGAACTGGGCGCAAGTAAAGCCGCTGTAAGAAGCTTATCCACTTTCTCGCATTCTACTTTTTGAGTCTTGTACTTTCTAATGCTTCGTCGATTCACCAATAAACGAATCATTTTCTTCACCTCTTATTTCAAAGACCTATACTTGGTTAATGTGTCAAAACTAAGTTTCACTAAGTTCACATACTATTGTATGCGAAAGTTCAACTATATAGTTTTGACACTTTAACCATACTTAAAGGTTGTTTAAATCATTTTTTAATTTTTCAAGACCGGTTCTTATACGCTTCAAGGATTCTTCTTTTCCTAAAATAGCAGCGATATCGAATGCGCCACCCGGTGTAGATTCTTTTCCGGATAGAATGGTTCTAAGGGGCCATAGAATCCGCCCGTTTTTCATACCTTTTTCTTCAACATATGCCATGACCAAGTCATGAAGGCTCTCTATCGTCCATGTTTCATGAGCTTCCAATACTGGTAGTAATAGAGGCAGATCCTCCAAAGCTGTTTGTGGACTTGTTTTCATTCGCTTGTGGTTGTACATATCTACATTATAATCTGACACTTTTTCAAAGAAATCAATCATATCTGGAATCTCATTGAACTTCTCAATTCTAGGTTGTGTTAATAAGGCAATGGTTTTCTTGTCCAGATGGTCACTATATAAGACTTTATCGATTTCTTTCATGGCATAAGACAAAAATGTTGCTTCATCCATATTCTTGATATACTCACCATTCATCCACGTAAACTTCTTCATATCAAAGACCGCCGGTGCTTTATTAATATGCTTATAATCAAAGGCCTCTACTAATTCTTCTAATGTAAATATTTCTCTATTGTCCGTAGGTGACCAACCTAGGAGTGCAATGAAATTCACAATTGCATCCTTTAGAAAGCCTTCATCAATTAGATCTTCATAAGATGAGTGACCACTACGCTTTGATAGTTTTTTATGGTTTTCATCTGTAATCAATGGCACGTGGACATAAGTCGGTACATCCCATCCAAAAGCTTCATAGAGTCGGTTGTATTTCGGTGAAGAAGAAAGGTATTCGTTGCCTCTTACTACATGAGTGATTTCCATAAGATGGTCATCCACCACGTTGGCAAAATTATACGTTGGATAACCATCGGATTTCATAAGTACCATATCATCCAACTCAATGTTATCTACGGCAATTTCTCCGTAAATAACATCTTTAAAAACTGTTTTGCCTTTGATTGGATTATTTTGTCTTATGACATAGGGCGTATCTGCATCTAATTTTTCTGCAATCTCATCCATCGTTAAATCCAGACAATGTTTGTCGTATTTAAAGTTTTCTTTATTCTCCTCAGCCGTTTTTCTAAGCTGATCCAGTCGTTCTTTGTCACAGAAGCAATAGTACGCTTCTCCTTTGTCAAGGAGCTCCATAGCATGTTCTTTGTATATACCTGCTTGTACGCGCTCACTCTGGATATATGGACCAAAACCACCATCTTTATCCGGACCTTCGTCATGAATCAAGCCCGTACCTGCCATGGTTCTATTGATGATCTCTATGGCACCTTCAACCAGTCTCTCCTGGTCTGTATCTTCAATTCTAAGAAGGAAGTCGCCACCTTCATGTTTCGCTATAAGGTAAGCATACAAAGCGGTTCTTAGATTACCAACATGCATCTTACCTGTTGGACTCGGTGCAAATCTTGTTCGAATTTTACTCATCATCTCACTCCATCTTTATGCTCTACATTCATCATCAATGTCTACTGAGCTTAATATACCCTGCTAATCAAGGTACTTGAACGTCATACTTTCATCATTATAACATAGGATACAAAGGCTCACAATCCGATTTTTGACCAGAAAATCTCTAGCAATACCCATTCGTTGGTTTACTATTTTAAACCTACAGGCTATAATGTTATTGACACCCACAAATTTGGATGTCTAAGATCAACTTACATTGTTTGATTATAGATGTATATATATTGGAGGCAATAAACTATGAAAATAATTCATATAATCATGATGGTACTCTTCCTGTCGATTATGACCGGCTGTAGCGCACCCCTGGCTTTGGAAGACCTTGTAGAAGCTACTGTCTACTTCCCTGAGTCCGACGAAAATCTAATAGCCGTTGATACCCTAACCCGTGAAGATGGTTTAGACGATGTATTTACACATCTTGTGGATCGACCTGTAAAAGCACAGAGCATCAAACCTGATCTTATCTATCTACTGGACCTAGAAACCCTTCGTGGCATCATGCAATTTGATTTGAGCTTCGACCTAACAAATAAAGAAGCACGAGCACAAAACATAAATGGCACTTATGTGATTCCTTTTGAATGGGTCGATATGTATCTGGAAAAATTACCTATTCTAAATCATTTTTCTTATCTAATGCCTTCTACACCTCGACTTGTCATAAATGATACAACCATTGACTATGCTTATAACCAAGATTGGAAACTCCATCCAACAGATAATGTGACTTATGATATCAAAGACCAGACGACCCACCATGAAACCTATTATACCGAAACCGATGCTATTGATATTTCTATAGAATTTAATCGTAGGACCCCAAATCAGCTTCTCTTGGCCATTGACAATGGAAAAGAAGAGACCACCTACACCCTTGATAACATGCATAATTTACCTGTTCCAGATAAATCGGGTCACTATACTTATACCTTAATGGCTATTTGGGATGATGCGTCTTTAGGTTATACGGGTAAAATTAATTATATTTTCGGACTGGACCTTCATCTTGAAGAATCCTTACATCTAAATAAAACCACTTTTGAGCCGGGAGACAGTATTGGGGTTCTCATTGAACAACCTTTTGGTCTGGATTATAGAATCGAAACACCTGTATTTAAGAATACCATTGGGATTTTTAATTACGAGGATGCACTCGTTGCACTTGTGCCTATCGACAGCAGAACAACACCCGGCACCTATAGCTTAAGCTTATATGAAGCATCCACCAATACACTAATTGAAACCACTCAATACCAGATTGTCGAAAAAATATTTGAAACTCAGCAACTTTCCGTCAGCGCTTCCACGGCTTCTCTTAGATCCGATGAAAATGCCAAAAAAGATGCAGAAAAGTTCAAAAATGCAAAAACCTATTCTGTTGGTGAGAAACTATGGGATGGCCCATTTGTGCAACCTGTAGAAGGTCGCATATCCACTGAATACTCCGTCATTCGGTATGTTAATAGTGGAACGGAAAGCTCCAGACATACTGCCATCGATATAGCCGCACCTCAAGGCACACCCATTAAAGCGGCTCATAACGGTATCGTGACCTTCTCCTCTGACCTTATCATATCCGGTAATGTGGTTGTATTAGACCATGGGTTAGGTCTCTTTACAACCTATGTACACATGCATAAAATCTATGTAGAGGATGGTCAAGAGGTGAAAAAAGGAGATATTATCGGCGAGGTCGGTACCACCGGTTATTCAACCGGTCCTCATCTACACTTTGCTGTATCCAAAAGCGGTGTTAATCTAAATCCATGGAAGTTCATGGCAGAAGACCCACTTGTTTTTCCCACTTGGAATAAAACACCTTAAATCAATGCTGTAAAATAATTTTGGATTGGATATTCAGGATATACTATATGATTTTGATGGATCATGACTTTTGGCCGAATACTAGCAAGTGATTCCAAACTGTCATACCCAAAGAGCCACTGAGCCAATGACTCAATATCCAGCGTAATATCCGGCGCTTCTTGAGTTATACTTACTTGACCTTCCACCTTGTACGTATGGTTATTCTCTAGGATTTGATCGTCGATGACTTTGATGATACATGTGCCTAGAAAATCAGCCATGGCTTCTAGCAGCGTTTCAACATGAAGTATACGGGCCATCATAAAAGGTTTTTCCAATCTTTCATGTTCTTTAATATGAGGAATAAGATGCTTTAAAGCGTTGTTTTTCGGCATCTGCCACTGAATCGGCTTTTCCCCTGCTATACTGCCTATGTAATCTAGAATATTCATAAGACCTTCATCGGATGTATAAATGCATTCTCTAACAAAAATATCCCCAAAATCATAATAAATAACATAGCCATCGGGCACAACAACCACATGCCCGTTCTCAGAATGCACTTCTTTTAATAGATGTTCAAAATCTCGCATTCCTCTGTTTTGAGACAATGTTAGTGTTTTCTTATAGGTGTTGTAGATGGGTAACAACTGAATACTTGTTTCTACGTCTATCACTTCATTTGGCACTGTCCTCTTTTTTCGGTTCAAGTTCTCATATTTGAACTTGTAAAGGGCAACGTCTTGTATAAAGCCATAACCAAATTGATCATATAATCTTGAATCTATTGGCATTAGAACTGAAAAGACATCCCCTGCTTCATACCGATCCCTTAATACCCATGTCATCATTTTTCTCATGAGGCCTTGCCTTCTATGGGATTGTTTTGTAGCCACACCAACCACATAATAGGTGTTATAAAGACAACCCTGCCACATCAACTGATAAGGGTTTAGATGAGCCATAGCCACAAGCACATCCCCTTCCAAATACCCTACCACTTGGTCGATTTTAATATGTGTATCAAAATAATAGGCCACCAGAGATGGCCCATCTTCTATGAATATTTCTTGCCATAATTCTATGGCTTTATCTTTATCACTTTCGTTCAATCTTCTGATCATAATGCCTCCATACTAATTCTTATTACAATTTTTCACGAATGTTATACTTCTTAACTAAGTCTATAGGATAATAACTTAACTTAGATTTTCTAAGTCCTTCAAGTCCCAAGTCGTCTTCTCGATTGACAAAATCAACATCCGGATAGGCATGAATTAAGAATTCCTGATTAATGGCTTGGTAAAGACCTCGAACTTCCGGATCCGCCTTTTCAATATGTATGACTGCTTCCCTATTATGGTTCATTAACGAGCCTATGGTGACTGCTTTTAACTCATCGTCAATGTATATTGCACCCACCTTAACATCCAACTTTTCCATTTGTTCGATAGCCTTACAGACACCAACAAGTTCATCTGCAAGCATGCCCGCATCCTCATCTTTGTCGTCTGCCCAACCATTTACAAATTCACAGATTTCACGATTTTTGTCACTATAAATCTCTTCATAATGCCATCTGCCTTCATATTCTTTTTTGAAGCTATTTAAATGGTTTCTTTTCTTACCCAGTTTTTTACCTTTAAGAGTTCTTAGGGCCTCTGCATCATAGAGATAGTCATATTGATCTCTATTTGTAGTTATTTCAAACTGATCTTTATAGTTTTCTTCAATAAAGTTTTTATATACTTCATCTGTCACCAAGATTTCAACCGGTAGATTTAAACTGTGAAAATAATCAATTAAGGTTTCTGTTGCTTCTTTAAAATAGCCTTCTTCGCAAAGTGGCATGATGGCATAGGTCTTGCCTTCAAATTCTTCAATCAACAGTATGTAATGCTCAAATTTAGCGTATCGTATGTTGTATCTTTTATTCCACAAATATAGGGTGGCAAAACAGTATTCACAATTTGGGATGGATCTTTTATCAATGTAGGGTGTTAATATTTCCTGATCTTCAATGGTTAGAGGTTTTAATTCCATGTCGTTCTCCAATCTATAAGTCTAATCCTTAGGTCATACCTTTGACATCAACAAACAGATGGATTGGACACTAATACCTTTTTCTTCTCCGGTAAAACCAAGTCCCTCTTCTGTTGTTGCTTTTATATTGATATTGTCTATGTTTGTATTCAGTGTTTTTCCAATAATTTTACGCATCTCAAGGATATGGGGTGCCATTTTGGGTGCCTGTGCAATAATTGTAGCATCAAGGTTTACAATCTCATAGCCATTAGACGTCATGATTTCTCTAACTTTTTCAAGAAGCTTGATACTGTCTGCTCCTTTATAGTTATTATCTGTGTCCGGAAAGTGCTTGCCTATATCGCCTAAAGCCATAGCACCTAGTAGACTGTCCATAATGGCATGGGTCAATACATCCGCGTCACTATGTCCCAAGAGTCCATGGGTATGAGGAATCGTCACACCACCTATTATCAAGTCTCTGCCTACAACCAATCTGTGCACATCATATCCCATGCCAATTCTCATATTTACTACTCCCGTATATTCTTATGGTATCTAAAGTTAGAGTGTCAAAACTACAAATAATGGGTTAATAAATGATCCATATGCTCGATATTCTCATTAAGTAGTTTTAGGGTTTCATGGGATTTGTCTCTTGATCCCACCACAATAACACTTGTGACATCTTTATTGTGAATGATGCAGTCCAGTTTTTCTAAAAGTTGATCCATACGATGGAGGATGTGTTCAAAACATTCTACAAATTCAGGTTCCTTGTATCCATGATCACCTTTGGACAATCTAAAACATATGTCATATGTAATGTGAGACATTTCCCTGAGCAATGTCGTCATTTTTATAATTTTCTCAAGCTTAACACTCTTTTGTTCATTTTTAAAGGTAAAAAAGTCTTTTTGATAATCCATAATTGTTCCGTTAATCCAATTTAGATTATTAAACAAATCACCATAATCTTTCATGATTTTATGAGCATCCTCGTAATTATGAAGACTCAACATTTGGTAGATTGCCTTTGTTTTTTTACTGATCTGTTCTAATAGATGAAATATTCTTTTTTCCATCATATGCTTGTAACCCATTAAAGAAAATATCAGATTCACAAACATGGCTATGGCAACACCAGTTATCAAAGCCGTAATTCTAAGTTTAAATGTCTCAAATTCGCTTGGATTGCCTAGTAAGTCTAACTGCACATACTGGGCCATATAAATCGATGTAAAAACAGCCACAACTGAAAACTGGCGCCAATTAATGACTAGACTTACATATAAGGTGACCGTCACAGACAGCGCTACTGACCAAGGATTATAACCTAATACCGATAAGATGATGCCTGTTATCAATGCACCAATAACGGATGCTTCGACTTGTTTGAAGCCACTTCGTATCCCTGTTAGATTAACAGGCTCTAAAGTTAGCATCATACCGAAAAGTACTGAAATCATGTCTTTTGACACATATGGGATGCTTTCGCCTACAAAAGATCCTATTAAAACCGCTACAAAGGCCTTTAATAAAAATTCTTTCGTATCAAAGAGCCTTGCTTCTTTATTAATTAGAATATAGTTCAACAACTTCATTTTATGCCTCATTTCTATAATCGAGTATTGTTCCACCATCATACAACGAAATTAAGAATAAAACAAGATATGTCATGACATATTGCTCTACAACTTTTCCTTAAGTACTGCTTCATAGACTTCATATGTCTTTTCGTAGGTATTATCTAGGGTAAAGCTGTGAGCGATCTTGGTACCCAGCTTAATTTTCTCTTCGATTTTGCTTTTGTTGTCAGGATCTAGCACCCATTTAATCTGTGCTTTTATCATAGATACATCGTTTGGGTTAAAGTAGATACCGGCATCTTGTGCCACTTCTCTAAAACTACCAATATCGCTTAGTATAGTGGGACATTTCATTGTGAATGCCTCTAATATCGGTATGCCAAAGCCTTCATAAATAGAAGGGTAGACAAAGGCTAAAGCTTGCCGATAACAAGCAGCCAATACTTCATCGTTTAGATTACGTTGACCCACTTGTTTACTGATGCCAAGTCCGGCAATTTCTTTTCGTTCATTTTCTGTGAATTCACCACCACCAACACATAGCAGATTCAGTGTTTCATCTTCTACTAAGACTTTTGACATCGCTTCCAAAAATAATTTGAAGTTTTTGTTATCTGTTCTCTGTCCCACAAAGAGGATATAACGCTCCGGCAGTCCTCTTAAGGTTATGTTCACTTTTCCAAATCTTAAGGGTAGTCCATGATAAACAACTGTAATCTTATCCGGATTGATATCATAATAACGGATTAAGTCTTCTTTTGTATTATTAGAAACTGCAATTATATGGTCTGCAGCTAGGATCAACTTTTTCTTTTCTTCCAAAAATATAGCTATATTCCCATAGTATTGAGGAAATAGCTCTCTACCTAAGTCGTGGACAGTGATGATTACTTTCTCATTCTTTAGATATCTTAAAAAATAGCTGTCATAATTTGTTGGATGAAAGATATCTATCTGATGCTTACGCAAGGTTCTCCTTGTCAAATATTTCGAAATCCAATTATTAACTTTCTCAACCAACATGCTCTCATATTTATGATCAAAATTATCATTCAACTTATTGAAGTAATAATTTTTGGAATGAAAAACCGGTACAACAACATTTTCTTTATCTGACCATTGAATCAAATTGGTAAAATATCTGGATATACCACCATAGCGTTGTGTCCTAAATATTTGATAATCGTATAATACTTTCATAGTTTATCCCTTCGTAGATCAAACCTAACTTATCATGTTCATGCACACGCACACTTCATCTACAATCTTAACCTATTTGACATAATTTCGTCAATATAAGAAGGTTAGGAAAGAACGACTTTTCTTATACAAGAAAAGAAGCTTCGCTTCGTTATGAGCTATGCTCATATTTCTGAACGGTTCGACAGGAAACTTCCTTGATAGTTAATGCGATGCTTCAACGCATTAACATAGCACGCTCCTAGAGAATAAAAATAAGTGCCCTAAGGCACTTATTGGTTGCAGATGGTAAAACCATGTTCTTAATTACAGCAATAAATTATAATTTTCCTTGTAGGTGCGTCCAATTGGTATCATATTATCATAGTGTTTGATTTTGATCATACTTTGACTGTTGTTCTTATTCACATAGTCAATAAACAAGAGATTGACAATATAACTTCGATGAACACGAATAAATTGCTCCTTTGGCAACTGCTCCTCTAGTTCACTGAGCGTAACACGTCCTATTGGATGTCTGTCGTTTTTTGTGTAAATATAAGCAACCTTGTCCACCGTCTCAATATAGACAATCTCATTATGATCAAAGAAATAGTCCCTTGACTTACGTCTGATTTTAAGCTTGGTCAACTGATCTTGAACAATTACTTTTTTATACATGAGTTCTTCTAACATATCTGTAAGATAATTCATGGAAAAGGGTTTTCTTATATAGCGGTTACACTTAGAATTGTTATAAGCATCCAAGATATTCTCCGTTGGCTCTTTAACACCTGTAACAATGACAACCCAAGCTAACTCGTACTGAGGTAATTTTCTAATGGCTTCAATAAACCCATAGCCATTCCCGTCCGGCAATAATAAATCTACGATAAATATACTGACTTCGTTCTTTTGGGACATATTTAAGGCTTCTTTAATCGTGGTTGCTTCAAGAACTTGATCAAAAAGTTTCTTAATAGATACCGCTTCTTTAATCTGCTCGCTGATCTCCGGTTCATCCTCTAAAATCAATAATGTCATATATGGCCCCCCAGTGCATTTCAGGACTCCTCATCAGTCCTTATTTTTAGCGTATTTACTTTCATATTAAATGATAAGTTATGATATGGTAAATCTTCACCACTTGAACACACTAAATTAAGTCATTAATCTATCGCCATACATTATGTCAACAGTTATTATTGACTGCTTAACACTAGTATAACCGTATGAAATTCTTTAAACAAGTGCAATGTACCCATTTACTTACAACATGTCCTAAAGGATGTATCAGGTAGGATTTTAGGGTTGATTTTAAAGTATTATGGCAACCAATACTGTGATAAGGCACGCTCCTAGAGAATAAAAAAAGATCTCATAAGAGATCTTTTTAGTAGCGGAGATCGGATTCGAACCGATGACCCTCCGGGTATGAACCGAATGCTCTAGCCATCTGAGCCACTCCGCCGTATATATATGATAGAGTTTACACTCTAGTGGGCGCAACAGGGCTCGAACCTGTGACCCCCTGCTTGTAAGGCAGGTGCTCTCCCAGCTGAGCTATGCGCCCGGGAAAATTACATATATTATTACCACATTATGATAATAACAGGGGCAGTAGGACTTGAACCCACGACATCCGGTTTTGGAGACCGACGTTCTACCAACTGAACTATACCCCTTTATTTACTATAAACTTACTTCGAAGCCCTATTTTTTATTGGAGCAACGAAAAGAATTATAACATCCTGATGTTCATTCGTCAATAGCCTTTTATACTTTTCTGTGTTTTTTGAATCTTTTTTTTTCTATTTTCTTTTCATACAAAGCGATTATTTTTTTACCTACCAAAGATACCACAACCGTGAGAAGAATTAATAAAATTGATTTATATGGCTTTGAAATAAAGGACCCAACATTATAACCAATAAAACTTAAAGAAAAAACCATGACGAGTTTTCCAAATAATAGCGCAAAGAAATATTCATCCCTTTTCACATCTGCCAGACCTGCCAAGCCGCAAACAATAATGGAGGGGGTAAAAGGAAATGCAAGCATTACAAAAATAGGAACAAAGCCTTTTTCTTTAATCCAATGCAACAAGTTATCAAAGCGTCTGCTCTTATGCACCAGTCGACTAAAACGGCTATGTCCAAACCTACTAATAATTAGAAAGACGAGCCATGAACCGATGAATGTACCGATAAAGGAGTATAAATAGCCCTGCCAAAACCCATAAGCTAAGACATTAATCGTTACAATGACCACCAAAGGAAAAGGTGGGAAAAATGATTCCAGCATTGCCAAAAAGATACCGGCAAATGGTCCATACTGTGCAAACTGATCGACGAACTGTAATACTGATTCATATTGCTGAGTTAATGCTACAGTATCAATGTCCATGCCAAACCTCCTTTCCAAATTATTAAAACCCATCTCCTCTATATATTCAGATAAAAAAGATGGGCATTAAGTTTGCTATTCG
Organism: Clostridiales bacterium; assembly: GCA_024636985.1. GTDB lineage: Bacteria > Bacillota > Clostridia > Lachnospirales > Vallitaleaceae > Petrocella. Next base: position 70,007 of record JAGXFY010000022.1, read on the forward strand.
ATTGTTATGTCTTTTTCATCTACTTTTTCTTGAACTGTCGTTTCTTCAACCACTGTTTCTTCTACTTTTGTTGATTCCGGTTCTTTTATAACCGTTTTCTTTTTGCGTTCATCACCTTTTGGTATGATAAAGCTTAGACCTATGAGAATAATCAACATAGGAATAATCATTTCTCCTACACTCAAATTATTAAAATACATGATGTTCAAATTATCTAACTGAAATAAAGTACCAATTAAAATTAGTATTAAACCAAATAAGTTGGAGGATTGATAATCCACCAAATGCTTAATACCCAATAATATAAGTATAAGTGGCCAAAATGTGCTGTAAACATCCCAAGACTCGACATAACCTAAGCTGCTTAACAACGAAATAATACCGACTGCTATAAGAATAATACCAAATACAGTACTACCCGATACTCTCATTTTATTCATAATCGTTTCGCTCCTTCTGTTGTAGAAATATATTGCTTAACTGTATTGTACAACAGTTTTATTAATAAACAATTAGAAAAAAATTATAATAACACTTAGTTTGTTAAGGCGTCAAAAAAGTTCGTCACCTGTTGGTCCACTTGATCCTTTAGAGCTTTCGTATAACCTATCTTATCTGTTGCATCATCCATGAAATCCAACATCCTTACATAGGCTTTTGGTCTAATCGCCTTGAAGCTTCTTTCATCATCTAATTCATAGGTAATACCAAGTAAGCTCGTTTTTCCATTTTCTTGAATACGATTGTCATATCTATCATGCCACATTTTTGATGTATGCCGACTTTTATGATTGCCTTTTATCGCAAATAGAATCCAGTCTTCTTCCTCTTCATAGGCTTCGCCAGTTATTACCTGATGATCACCTCTTAAAGTATTCACCGATCTTAATATAATTATATCATGAAGATATAAACTTGTCATGACCAGAACCCCCAACACCAAAAGAACTATTGGTACGACAATACAGGCCTCAATGGTTATGCTACCTCTTTTCATAATAGCACCTAAACCCAAACCAAAAATAAATGAGCAACAGCAAGAAAGGGTACAAATGGCAAAAGGGTCTTACGGTCAGCTTTACCAAATACTAAACATATCATGCTAACAACACCTGAAAGTACCAAAGCCATCATACCTAAAATCACAATGTAGAAGCCACCGTAAAACAAGGCTATCAGTGCCATAACATAGGCATCACCTTCACCAAACCCACCTTTTGATAAACGACTCAAAATACCAAGTACCAATAATGTTACCAAGGCACTCACCAGATTCATCCATCCATTTAGCGCCTGCGATGTCATGTTCAGATAAAGACCTAAGATTCCACCAATAAGTATAAGATCCATAGGCACATACAGTTCCCTATAATCCATACAACTTAGCGTTAGTAACAAAACTGATGTCAGATAGTAGATTAAGTAGGCTGTTTTATCTTCGAATTGATACGCACATAGAAAATGCAAGCCAAAACTTATAAGGGTTGCACTTAAAATCCATAGTAATTTAGATCTCATACCTTCTTTTTTATTACTAAGATAATAACCTGTGATTCCCCCGATAAGTACTACGTATATATAAGTCATATTAGTGATCCTCCATTTTCTCTACACAGCCATACTTTTTACATGGCAAATAACCTTTTGCCTCAGCTTCTTGTTTAGTGACTGCCTCAATTTCTATCGCTCTTATTCTAGGACAGTTTCTACTTAGATGTATTTTAGATGTTTTACTGGTGTAATAAACAGGGTATAACGCCTTTTCCACCTGACTGACCGGTATACTATAGTTCGTCTTACAATAAATACACAACTTACCATCATCAACAACATGTTCACTATATCTGCCTTCAAAAAGATCTTTTACCAAACAAGAATAGACATGGTAACTGTAATTATCTGAAGACGCTGTTGCAATAAAGTACAATGGTTCTTGTGGTGCCTTCATATTCTTTATTGAGGTATTGGCGTCGTAACTGCCTGTAAAAGCTCTTACCTTAACGGATTGGTAGATTGGTAGGCCATCTTCAATGAAATGGCCAAAAGGCATATCAATATGATAGCGTGCCACAATGTTAATGGTATCATCATACAACATCATGGTAGATGCTGAAAAATCAATAACACCTTTTTCACTGTAGACACCCCATGACCTAAGACGCTCATCATCCAGATAATTCTTAAACATAGCTTCTGAAATCTGTGCCGCTACCCAACCGTTTGAAAAATCCATCATTTCAGACAGGGCAAGGCCTTTTGAATGGGTTAAGGCTTCTTCATAATGCCGGTTAATCTCTGATACCACATTAAATATCTGATTGTGAATGTTGTCCATTTGAATGGCCAACTCTAAAGGTTTCCATCCCAACCCATCCGATGGTGCTATAGCCTCCTCCTCGGTTCCTAGTATTGAATCTAATCTAAATTGATCCTGTTTAAAGGATTGCAAATCAATGCTCTTTAAAAGCGATTCTACGGATGATTTATACGCACGAGATTCATAAGCATCTATATAGACTTCTTGTTGAGCCTCCACCAATCCAGTTTTATCAAAAGCATAGGCATAGACCGACATATCATGGGCCATTCTCGTCATTGCCCCATCTATTTCTGATTGAATATAAAAGACCTTCATAAAATATAATATAAAGCTTATGGTCACGATAACAAAAGGCAATATAATAGAGGCTTCAATCGTTAAAGCGCCTTTTCGTCTATTCATAACCATTGCCCACTTCTATAACAAACCTATGGTAACCTTTAAAGCGACTTTTTCTTTCTTGAAAGCCCGGCATAATATTTATAAATCCATATCTGACTTTAAAAATCACGCTACTGTCTAGACCAAATACATAGTCCGATAATGACCATGATGCATTTTCTCTACCCTTTTTCATATTAATCTCTATCACATCTAGCATACGTAGAACACGTTCATCCAGCCGCTTCCAATCCATCAGCATAAAGAGTCTTAAGTAGTCTTCGTAGCTGGCTGTCGGAATAAATTCGGTCAATTGTTCGCCTTTAACATTTGGATCTACCGCCTGGCTTTCATCCAACAATTTACTCTTTGTACCTTTTTTAATGCGCTCTGTCTGTTCAAGGATAAAATCGGTAGAAATTTGTTCACCTTTTTTCGCTAGCACTTCAATCTGTTGGTTAACAGCATACTCTAATTGGTCAAACCCCTGATTCGTAATCTCTGATGCATCCCCTATAATTTGAGTTTTATGTTTTTCAATTCTCAAGCTATAAGAAGCTTGTAAATCTCGCTTGATTTCAGATAATAGTGACTGGGTGATTTCCTTGTTACGCGTGGCTGATGCTACATCTTGTTTGAACATCTCCAGTATCTCATAGCGGCTATCTGTTCTTGGATAATCTGATACATTTAAGGCTGTACCTTCATTGTAGGATAATAATATACCGTCCATTTTTCTATACAAATCATCTTCATAGCTTTGTGCCATGGCATCGGCCATACCAACGCCTTCTATCTGCATTATCTGAATCTGTTCCTCTAATAAACCGTTAACCTCCTCACTTAGTTGATCTTTAAGTCCGACGACCCATTTCTGCGTTTTTTCCTGAAGACCCATTAATGTATCCTGAGTTTTTTGTATGGCTATCTCACCACCACGTTCTATGACTTCAGAAGTTAGGTTTTCAGGACCTAAGAACCACGTTGTCTTGGTTTTTAGTAGTGGTACTTTTTGACCTTGCAAAAGCATCACTAAATCCACCAAGCTTTCCGCAGTTGCCCATAGCAATCCAATAATCAGGGCTATGGCTAAAGCACCTACACCTAAACTCCACCAGCCGGCAACTGCATTGGCAAGGTTCATGATTATGGTTCTTTTCGAAGGGTCTGTTACCAAGTGAATGGTGTTTAAGGCAATTCTCATACCTACTATTTTTGTGGATATGATTGTTACCGCTTCTAGTTGGTTTGTTTTTCCTGTTATGATGTACTCAAGCTCTGTGTCTAGAACATGATCTTTTTTCTTATATCCGGACAAGGTTAAGGCTTCTTGGTCTTCTTTGTCAACGCCGTACTTCCCCGTCATAGAAGTAAACATACCAATGGCATATTCATTCAACAATAAAAGGTCTATAATTTCTGTTCCAATCTGAGTGAGATTAGAAAAAAGCTTTCCATCTAGTGCTGTGAGCTCGGTTTCATCAGACCTTTTGTCCTCTGTATTTGTTATATCTTCATCAAAAAGCGCTCCAGCAGAGGGCAGAGTATTGTCAAAGGCAAACTCCACCGGTAATACCTCATCAAATAGGTTTTGAACATCAAGGCCTGCAACATTGCTTTTCACATTATCATAAAAACCCTTGCCATCTACAGATGTTCCATTGATGGTCACTTGACCATTTAACCCATAGTCTGAATAGTCAAAAAACAAATCCTTACGATAATAGGTGCTTACCAAATCACAAACAATATGAATATCCTTTTTCATAGTGGCATAACCCATTGTCTTGGTTCCATAATAGTCCATACCGACTTTAAGGGGACCATATACCTGACCTTTATTCAGAATCATCAGTTCTTGTTTGGAAAAACCGGCCTCTTCAAAGCATTCGGCAATCATAGCCGGGTAATCCTTTACAACTTTTTCTATGATGGGTTTTTGCTTTTCTAATAATTGAGTGTTTTCCACAAGACGTTCATGCATATAAGAAAGATTCCCCAATGTGTCAAAATTGTCTTTGCGCATATTGGCCCCGTAGGATGTTTTGATGGCTTCAAGCTCATCTATAGCATGATCAAAAGTTCTAACAATATAGTTCTCCTGATTTTTTGTTTCCTTATTTACAAAACCATCTATCTTCTGTTCCAGTCTTTCACCTTTATCTTTAATCCACTCAATCTCATCTCGAGCCTTTCTGTTCATCTCAAGTACACTATTCGCACCAATGGTTAACCCACTAAAATGTTTCATTCTTTCATCCAGAGTCTCAAATAAAGTTGTTAGTTCTGCTACTTGTTTTTCCTTTTGATCCTCAATATCTTTGATCTGTTTACCTATTTCTTTAACCCTTTTTTGCTTACTACTGATTTCTTTTTTGATGGAAGTAGCTCGGTCCGGATCTTCTTCTGATCTCAGTTTATCTCTAAGTGACCGAATCTGATCCCTTACCTTATCCTGTCGATTTTCCAATTCAGCCTGCTTATCTTGAGAGCGTTTCAGTTCAATAATGCTTGATGTGAACTGGGTATAAACTTCATCAACGGATGAGACAAGTCTACCTATATTAATCTCTTTTTTTTCTAGATTTGTATTTATTTCCTCCACCTGTATAACCGATATCTCCGGTTTTTGTACCTTGACTTTCGGTAAGATGATTTTGACAAAATTGTCATCAACCACCGTTATCACTCCTGAGGATGGATTTATGTCAATACCTTCAATCCATCTATAGAGATTGAGATAGGCTTCTTCTATACTACTGGTTTCCTTAACAATATTATCCTTTGCCTGAACAAATGTAGTGGTCTTCCCTAATTTTTCTACGACCATGACCTTCTCTAGAAATGGCTCCAATAATAGTAAAGGTGCTCTTAATTCCATAAAAGCCACCATATCATTTTTGACATAATCAAGCCCCTCGTGGCTAATCAGCCGACTACCGCCTACAACCTTTAAGTCCTCAAGTTCCAAAGGGATTAATTTATAAGGTGATGGGTGTTTGAGTGAACCAAATTCATCTAAAAGACTTTTCTCTAAACGATTCGGGTCATTGTGAATATTACCTTCAAGATAATATTTCAAATCATTGGTCATTGGACTATGGTTTTCATCTGGATCTTCATCTGGGCTTATATCATGCCCGTCTATATAGTTTAAGTCACTATAATACGTATCTCTGGCAAAAATACCATACTCATTTTTAAGAGTATGATCATAGCCACCAAGAACGGATTGAGTAGCAGACAGCAATGCCCTTTCTGCCTGTATCCTAGCAATCTGATACCTTGTTATCTCTACTATGGAACATGAAAAAGCCACCAATGTAAGAAATACAATGGCTAAAAAAATAGATATGCCCCCTTGTTTACGCTTCAAAGCCTCGCCCCCTCCTAACCCAAAAAATTACTCGTTTATCTAAGCTCACCTAAATATTATACATAACAATAAACCACTTGTCTATGTTAATTAAGATACTTTATCGTATTTTGTTACCTAATTATTGCATAATTTGGCTACTATTTACATCTATGGGGATAAATGGAAAAGGGTCTCTAAGCATTGAACTTAGAGACCCTTTTTATACTTATTTCGAATACATATTACGCTTTACATAATGCGTGTGAAGCAATTCATGAGATTTGTGTCCCAGTGGTTCTTTCAAGTAGGTTTCATACAAATGGATGATGGCTTCGTTTTCATGGGATTTTCTAAGTGTCTTGCCTTCATCTTCTCTGTATATTGCAGCCATTCTTTTTTCCCTTATCGCTTGTGTGGTTAATCTTGGTTGGCCACCACCACTGATACATCCACCAGGGCAAGCCATGATTTCAATAAAGTGATATGGTGATGCTTCTTTTCTGATCTGCTCTAATAATATTTTGGCATTGGATAAACCACTTGCAACCGCATATCTAACCGTGACACCTTCAAGACCTGACCATTCCGGCGTGGTCTTCTCTATAAACAAGCTACCTTCTTTTATACCTTCAAGGCCCATCACCGACTGAACATGTAGGTTTTCATAGGGCATTTCGGTACCGGTTATGATTTCATACACTGTTCTAAGGGCTGCTTCCATAACACCACCGGTGGTTCCGAAAATATCAGCAGCACCGGAGGATAAGCCCATTGGATTATCAAAATGCTCATCATCTAGATTCACAAAATCAATACCGGCGTCCTTGATCATTTTTGCCAGTTCTCTGGTTGTCAGAACAGCATCCACATCGCCCAGCATCTCTTCCCTTGTGATCTCATATTTCTTTGCCGTACAAGGCATAACAGATACTACATACATATTTTTTGCATCTATTCCCAACTGCTGGGCATAGTAGCTTTTTGCTAAGGCGCCTAACATCATATGCGGCGACTTACACGATGATAAATGGTCCAGTTGATCCGGAAACTTATGCTCGACATATTTAATCCATCCAGGGCTACAGCTGGTAATCATAGGCAATGAAGTTTCATCACCGGATATCAAGGCTTTTAGTCGCATTAGAAGTTCCGTACCCTCTTCTAAGATGGTTAGGTCAGCAGCAAAATTCGTATCAAATACATCATCAAACCCAAGTTCTCTTAGCGCTGCAGCCATTTTCCCGGTGACTAAGGTACCCGGCTCATAACCAAATTCCTCGCCAAGCGCCGCTCTAACTGCAGGAGCAGTTTGAACAACAACTCTTTTGTTTTTATCCAGCAGGGCTTCCCATACATTCACTGTAGCATCTTTTTCCTTAAGTGCACCAACAGGGCAAACCGTTGTGCATTGACCGCAGAAGGTACAGTTAATATCCATAAGTTCAAAGCCTTCTGTCGGACCTACAAAGGAATCAAAGCCTCTATTTTGATTTTCCATAATCCCGATGCCTTGTATTTCATTACAGACCGTAATACATCTTCTGCAAAGGATACATTTGGACAAATCCCGTTCTATAGATGGGTTACTGATATCTTTCACACCTAGTTTCGAATGGGCGCCTTGATATGGGTTCTCTTCTTTGAGTTGTATCCATTCACCTAGCTCTTGAAATTCACAACCACCACTTCTTGAACAAATCAAACAGTTATCATCATGATCGGACATCATCAGCTCATAAACGACCTTTCTGACTTTCCGAACCTCTTGAGTATTGGTCTTAACTGTCATACCTTCTCTTACCTTTGTAATACATGATGCCTGAAGATTCTTAGACCCTTCAACTTCAACCACACAGATTCGACAAGAACCGACTTGGTGTACACCCTCCAAATAACATAGGCTTGGAATCAGTATGCCATTGGCTTTGGCTGCTTCCATAATGGTTGCGTTTTCATCTGCCTCTACTGTTTTATTGTTGATTTTTAATGATACCATGATCCTACCCCCTTATCGCCTGTCGCATCTTAAGCATCGCATAGCTTCTGCCATGGCATTGAGTTTATGGTAGCCTTTTGAAACTTCTTTGAAGTTGAACCTACGGTCATCGACTTCAAGCATACGTCGATCAAAACGCATATGCTCATCCGGAGAATCCTCATCTCGTGCTTTTGGTATATCGATTTCTTCGCCCTTGTTCAGCTGTCCGTCACCATCTAGATAAAGGTCAATGGCCACAGCAGCTCTTTTACCGTCTGCAATCGCCCATATGGCTGTATCTGGGCCTCTAACAACATCACCACCGGCGAAGACTCCTTCTAATCTTGTCATACCACTGGTGGCATCCACAACAAACGTACCCCAGGCTGTCATCTCAATCTCATCTTTGTCAATAAAAGGCAAATCACTATGTTGACTCACTGCCGGTATGACCATATCAACATCCATATAAAACTCTGATCCAGAAGCCGGAATAGGCCTTCTTCTTCCTGAGCCGTCAAATTCACCTTGGGTCAATTGTATCAACTTGATAGATTTTACTTTTTCATCACCTTCTATAGCTATGGGTGCTACTAAAGTATGAAGGATAATACCTTCTTCTATGCCTTCTTCAATCTCTCTTGGGTCTGCAGGCATATCCGTTTGAAGTCTTCGGTATAGAACATGGACTTCTTTGGAACCAAGTCTTAAGGCTGTTCTAGCCGCATCCATGGCTGTACTTCCGCCTCCTATAATTGCCACCTTCTCACCAACTTGTACGTCTTTACCCATATTAACATCTCTTAAGAAATCAAGGCCAGGGTAGACATTAATAAGATACTCACCTTCAATACCCATATTATTACTGTACTGGGTGCCTGTTGAAATATATATGGCATCATGATTAGCACGCAAATCCGCAAACATAACATCTTTTCCAATCTCTGTGTTTAAGAAGATCTTAACACCGGATTGTTTCAGTGCATCGATTTCCTGTTGTAGCATTTTCTTAGGCAGTCGATATTCAGGAATCCCAAACCTTAAGATACCGCCGGCTTGGTCCAATGACTCATAAACACTGACATCATAGCCTGTTTGCGCCAAATAGAATCCACAAGTCAAGCCTGAAGGACCTGCCCCAATAATAGCAACCTTTTTACCTTTTGCTGGGAACTGAATCGCTCGGTAAGGTTCGTTCATACCATAGACTTTGTCAGCTATAAAACGCTTAACGTCTGCGATGGCCAAAGCTTCATCCAACTGGCTTCTTCTGCATTTGCTCTCACAAGGATGGGTACAGACACGACCACACACTGCCGGGAATGGATTTTCACGTCTAATTAGATTAAAAGCATCTACAAATCTGCCTTCACCTACAAGAGATAAATAACCCGGTACATTGACACCTGCCGGACATGCATTCTGGCATGGTGATAAGAACAGATCCATACAGACACCTGCACTACAACGTTTATCTTTTATATGGGCCTCATATTCATCTCTAAAGTAATGAATGGTACTCAGTACTGGATTCGGTGCCGTCTGGCCCAAGCCACAAAGTGCTGAAACTTTAATGCTTTCACCCAGTTCTATCAGCTTTTCAATGTCACCTTCTACTCCGTAGCCTGTCGTTATTCGCTCTAAAATCTCAAGCATTCTTTTTGTACCAAGTCGACAGGGAACACATTTACCACAAGATTCTTCCTGCACAAACTCCATGAAAAACTTAGCCACATCCACCATACAGTTGTCTTCATCCATAATAATAAGACCACCGGATCCCATGATGGCGCCTTTTTCAATAAGTGAGTCATAGTCTACAGGTGTGTTCAAAGACTCACAAGTCAAACAGCCGCCTGAGGGTCCACCTGTCTGAGCCGCTTTGAAGCTTTTATCTTTTTTTAATCCACCACAAATATCAAAAATAATATCACCGAGGGTCACACCCATAGGTACTTCAACCATACCTGAATTTCTTATGGCACCGGCAACAGCAAATATTTTTGTACCTTTACTTTTTTCTGTACCATATTGTCTGAACCAATCCACACCATTTAACATAATCATTGGAATATTAGCTAATGTCTCAACATTGTTGATAACTGTCGGCATGCCATATAAACCCTTGTCTGTTGGGTAAGGTGGCTTCTGACTGGGCTCACCTCTCTTACCTTCTATTGAATGGAGTAAGGCTGTTTCTTCACCGCAAACAAACGCACCTGCACCTGTTCTTATTTCTACATCAAAAGAGAAGTTACTGTTGAAAATATGGTCTCCTAATAAGCCTTCATCTCTTGCTTGACCAATAGCTACTGTTAACCTTTCTACCGCCAAAGGATATTCTGCGCGAATATAGATAATGCCTGTATTAGCCCCAATCGCATAGCCACCTATAGCCATACCTTCTAATATTGTATGAGGATCACCTTCTAAGAGACATCGGTCCATAAATGCACCCGGATCCCCTTCATCCGCATTACAGATGATATACTTCTGATCACTAACGGATTTATAACCGGCTTCCCATTTCAGTCCTGTTAAGTAACCACCGCCGCCTCTACCTCTTACTCCGGAGGCTTTTATGATATCAATCACTTCCATCTGTGTTTTTTCTTTGATAATGTTATAAAGGCTGTGATAACCGTCACTACCTATATAAGCTTCCAGGCTATAGTAATCCATGACACCACAGTTTTTCATAACACTTTTTTGCTGTTTGCTAAAAAAAGGTATGTCCTTCAAATGCTCATAAGTTTTATCCACTGTCTCGTCATAATAGCACTTTTCTTTAACGATTTGATTGCCAATTAAATGCGTTTTAACAATGGTTTCGATGTCCTGTGGTACCAACTTACAGTAATAAATATCATCCGGCAATATGTATAAGGATGGACCATAATCACAGGCACCAATACAACCTGTCTGATTGATCTTAACTTTGTCTGCAATCCCGAATGTATTAAGGCTTTTACATAATTCCTGATAAATGGCTTCACATTTTGCTGAAATACACCCAGCACCGAAGCATACATTAATAACTCTTTCTTTCTCTTTGATCATCTGGTTATGGTTGAATTTGATTCTATTAAGCTCTTCAAAAGTCTTAATCATTGTATTTCACCACCTTCCAGATTCTCTAAGATATCCATCAGCTTATCCGGATTCACTTGCATATAGAGTTCTTCATTAATGGACATGGCAGGGGCTAATCCACAAGCGCCCATACATCTTGTTATTTCTAAGGAATACTTTTTGTCTTCTGTGGTTTCTCCAAGCTTTATTTTTAATATTTTTTCAAGGCGTTCTATGACCCTTTTACTGCCTCTCACATAGCATGCCGTCCCTAGACAGATTTTTATAACATATTTACCTTTTGGTACGGTTGTGAATAAACTGTAAAAGCTGACCACACCGGATACTCGAGATAAAGGCAAATCCAATTGATCTGCAATGTGTTCCTGAACTTCTATGGGTAGATAACCATATACATTCTGAGCCACATGAAGGATCTGAATCAGACTACTGGGGTCATGATCATAATCCTCTATTACATCCTGAATGAATTTCAATTTCTCCTGTTCTGTCAACGCTTCACAATTACAAGTTTTTTCCATCATTAAGCCCTCCATTCATTGCCGTCTTAACCATTGTTCTCATTATACCTCTCCTTTAGTTTATTCTTGTGTTCATCATGCCTATAATGGTTCAGTCAAGTTTGAGTGGTTTTGATGCAACTGGATGTTGGGTTCTGTCAAAAAATAATGTCGATTAAGTATTGTTAATAAATTAACTTAAAAGTTAAATAATTAACAGATAATATTCGATTATCCTCTAATAAGTATAGCATATGTCATACTTTTTGTATATATATCAATATTTTTAGTTATAATGCCATATTTTTCATATTTTTTAGATAATGCCAGAGCTATAAAATAACAAAAAAGTAGTAACTTCAGATTCTCACCTTAAGTTACTACTTTGTACATCTTGATTCATATTAATCTTGTTTTATTGACTCAAGACCTTTAACTCTTCGTCAATCTCTTCCAATTGCTCTTTAATTAATTCTATGTGTCGTTCATATTCCTTAATTTTTGCTAGGCGTTCCATTTTAAGATCTTCCAATTCTTTGGTGGATGGATTTGATAGAAGCTTTAACTCTGAATCCACTTTATCTAGACTTAGTTGATACTTATCCCAAGCTTTTTCAAGACTTGCATCAAAGTCTCCCATCTCAATATACTTCTTTATGCAGTTCATGTCATATACAATTCTACTTTTTTTCCTTAAAAGTTCTAATCTTTTTTCCATATCATTCTCCTCTCAGTCTTTACAGATTTATAAATCTAGTTAAGTAACCAAAACGGTATTTTGATTCTTAACCATATTGTCTTATACAGCCATTATAGCATGACACTATAAAATTGTACATAGTTTGTACATATATATGTACGCTAAAAATACAAGATACTACTCTTTGTATCGATCCTGATTAGAACCTCAATCCATCGTTTGCTTCTTGATTGACAAACAGACTTTATAACCCTATTATTAGATTGATATAGGATAGCGTTGTTTAAGACTTTAACATTATTTTGAGAGTGAGAGAAATAAAATGGAAGAATTGTATGTTCAACTACTGGAGACTTTACCTACAATTGTATTAATACTTATTGCCACCATCAGCTTGGTCATCCTTAGTAAAAGTGCCGATTTTTTGGTGGATGAGGCTGTAAGCCTATCTATACAATGGGGCATACCCAAGTCCATTATAGGTGCTACTATTGTATCTCTTGGCACGACTTTACCTGAGGCCTCTGTTTCAGTTCTTGCAGCGATTCAGGGCAACCCTGACCTAGCCTTAGGAAATGGCGTCGGCTCTATCATAGCAGATACCGGACTCATACTTGGCCTTGCAGCTATCATCGGATATTTGCCCATCGACCAGAAAACTCTAAACCGTCAAGGACGTATTCAGATCGGCTCAGCCCTACTGTTGGTTTCATTTGCCTTACCTATATTTGGCAGAAACAATCAAGGCATCATCCATCAATGGATGGGCTTTGCATTGCTCATTTTATTATTTGTTTATATGTATATGATGATCCGTTGGGCTAAAAATGGCAATGAGGCATTCGAGAAACTGGATGTTGTTAAAAGTCCTGTTATCTTTCAAGTTGCTAAGCTTCTGTTTGCCATATCTATGGTCATTTTATCTTCTAAATTATTAATACCAAGTATTGAATTAACAGCCATTCGGTTCGGCATTCCCCAAAGCATTATCGCCGCGACTCTCGTGGCATTCGGTACCAGTTTACCTGAGCTTACAACCGCTATTGCCGCTGTACGAAAAGGACATGGCGAGCTCGCTGTTGGTAATATCATAGGTGCTGATATCCTTAATGTGCTTTTTGTAATAGGCGCTGCTGCAGCTGTCACTTCAAAAGGACTAGCCGTAGATTCAAGTTTTTACCAATTACAGTTCCCCGCTATGATTATTATCCTCTTAGCCTTTAGGCGATTTGCTAGGTCTAAAGATCATAGTATCAGTAAAAAAGAAGGTATGGTTCTTGTTGTCTTATACTTAGCTTATCTTATTCTGAGTTACACATGGGTTCTATAAACTTACAACATTTTTCTTGATGCCTCGTCCCTAATGTAGATAAATTCATGAATATTCTCAAGCAAGATATCCACAAGTTTCGGGTCAAAATGTTCGCCACGTTCCTTTTTAAACAAATCAACAATCTGTTCTAGTGGCCAAGCCTTTTTATAAACCCGGTCTGTGCTTAATGCATCAAATACATCTGCCAAAGCCACAATCCTACCAAATAAATGTGTCGCATCTTTTTTAAGACCTGCCGGATAGCCAGTTCCATTCCATTTTTCATGATGTTCCAGTGCAATTACGGCAGCTGTTTGAATTAACTCATGTTTTGACGCTTTCATCATTTCATAGCCAGCCATAGCATGTTTTTTAACACTTTCAAATTCTTCTGCACTCAATTTTCCAGGTTTATTTAAGATGCTCTCCGGTATGGTCAACTTACCAATATCATGAATCATAGCGGCCACTTCAAGTGTTTCTATGCTTTCATGATCCAAGCCATAGCCCTCTGCTAATAGTTTTGAATACGACGCCACTCTCCTAACATGGTGGTTCATTTCTTTTGATTTAGTCTCTATAACTTCACTTAGAGTTTGAACCAGTTTTTCAGTGTTCAACCTATTTCGATTAAATCTACATAGCTTTGCATAGTCTTCTATAAGATTTACTTCATAAAGTTGTATTAGATTTTTTTCCCATGCACCGATAGGCTTCTTAGATTCAATGAAGATGATATGATCCATTCCCCAATCATGACCAAAAAACAACATAAAAGTATTATCTGTAAACATACTTTGTCCTGTCTCTCTATTTCTTGTTATTGATGCTTGAATGGTACGAGGTATCACATCGTTCAAAATCAGCTTTTCAAATGTATGATATGATCCAATACCATAAGTAATCATATACATACCATCCATCTTAGACGCTACAAAACCGGATATCATCTTTTCTTCGTCTTTATTACCTAAGCAGACTATGGAAAGTAAATGCTTCATGACATGAGATGAAAAAGTGTACATTTGATTTTCCGTATAGATGTGCTTCGCTGATTCCATAATCTGATCTATCGATATCCCGTCCTCATCAAAATTATATATATCACCATAAGAACTAATAGCAGCTAAAACCGCTAAGAAAAGGTCATCTCTATATATATTTTTTCGATTTTTCTGATCATGGTTGGCCATTTTTTGCTCCTTCTAATTCAATAAAAAGATTGTTCCAGATAGAACTGAGCATCGTTCATTGTCTGAAACAATCTTAAAATCATTGGATTACTTTATTCAATCTTATCTTTTGCTGCATCGATGGTACCTTCTACTACTTCTTCAGCTTGATCACTTGCTTCTTCCACTACTTCTACCACTTCTACTACTTGAACTTCAACATCCTGAACCGTTTTTTCAACTTCAGGTGTTACCGCATTGATTTCATCCAATTTTGTTTTTTCTTCTTCTTGAATCCTGGCAATCTGTGTTTCCAGTTCTGCCACTTTAATATCAGCTTCTCCAATGTTGGTAATCAAGTCTTGTATTTGACCAATGTCAAAAGCGCCCTCTTGATATAAGGTGAATACTTTTGTACCCAGTTCTAGTAATGTTTCTTTTTTAACTTTTTGAGTTGTACTGATTTCGGATTTAAGCTTGTTCACTTCAATCATGGTTGATGATTTCGTGCTTACAATCGCTGTACCCTTATCGATACCTTTTTTTAACTTACTAAAAAAATCTGCCATACTAAGTCCTCCTCGTTACGGTGATATTTTTTTTATAGTGTTAATAAAAAATCTAAAGTCTTAAATTTTTTATTTAGGTTTAATGAAACGAACTGATTCATAATGAATTCAAGTTCTAAAAGTGCTTCTTGGTCTAACTCGAAAGAAAAAATATCTTTCATAGGCTTTGACAGCACATACCTTATGGCATATACCGTTGCCCCATTAATCTTAATCTTATCTTTGACCAAGTGGGTTTTATCATGACATAAGAATCCGCCAATCTGTGTACTGAAGAATTTGATATTATTCTCATCATGACAAACGGCACAATCGTTCACCCAAGGGGTATAACCCAGTATGCTCATCGCCTTAAGTTCAAAAATCCTAATTGCCAGTCTGGCCGGCATACGTTTGTGGTTAATGGCATTTAAGGTGTAAAGCAACAGATGCATCAAATCCACATTATCCATATCTTCATGGGTTGTGTAATCCACAAACTCCATAAGGTACATACCATAAGTCAAATCTTCCATATCCATTCTCAAACCATGGAAGTATTCAATCAGTTGGGCTTCATAAACATTATAACAGTTTTTACCTTTTGAAACAATAAAATCGCCATAGGCAAAGACCTGGGCACAGGATAACATTTTGCTGTTAGATCTTCTAACGCCTTTGACAAATACTGTAATCTTACCAAGCTCTTTTGTAAGCAGTACCAAACGTTTGTCGTAATCTCCAATTGGCATTTCATGTAATACAATCGCCTTCGTCTTAATCTGATTTCCCATTGTTTTGCCTTCCAAAATCCTACTGTTTTCTTATTTTATTATACCATAAATATGATGATTGACAATTTCATTTCACCCTACATACCAATTCATATAATAAAAAACTCAAAGGATCATCCTTTGAGTTTTTAACCGTCAACCAACCTATACTTCTTATACATAGTCTACATGCATTCTATTTTTGCCTTGCAAGGTTACAGATGATATCCGCACAGTTTTCTATACCCATTGTACCTGTATTTAAACTGATATCGTAATAATCTGCAACACCAAATTCTGTATTGGTATAATGGGAACAATATTTTTTTCGTGTTCGATCAATAGCATGAATCTGTTCATTGATTTTAGCTTCTTTTTGATTGGGCATCTTTTTCTTCATACGTTCCAGACGCCAATGGTGATCGGCATGCACGAACAAATGAAGTGTGTAATCAAATTCTTTAAGAATCATATTGGCGTTTCTTCCAACAATCACACAATTACCCTTTTCACCGATTTCTCTAATCACTTGCTGTTGAATATCAAAAAGTCGATCACTTAACGGCCTGTTATAAAAATCAAACAGACTTTGTGCAAAACCAAAATCCATCGGAACCTTTTCATCCCATTTCAACAGACGTTCTATATCAACATTTGATTCTCTTGCTGCTCTTAGAATAATCTCTTTATCATAATATTCATAATTCAAAGTCTTGGCAATTAATCTTCCCATCTCACCACCACCGGCTCCGAATTCACGACTAATTGTTATTATCTTTTTCATAGGATGCTCCTTTTTTGACTATAAGACTTTATTAAGAAAGTCAATGGTTCTGGGTTCCTTAGGATGTTGAAATACTTCCTCCGGTGTACCTTGTTCGACTATATAGCCACCATCCATAAAGACGATTCTATCCGCTACTTCTCTTGCAAAACCAACCTCATGGGTTACAACAATCATGGTCATACCATCTGCTACCAGTTCCTTCATAACCGCTAATACTTCTCCAACCATTTCAGGGTCAAGAGCTGAAGTCGGCTCATCAAACAACATGATGTCCGGATTCATAGCAAGAGATCTAGCAATCGCGACACGTTGTTTTTGTCCACCTGAAAGTTGAGATGGATAAGCTTCTGCTTTTTCGGGCATACCTACACGTTCTAGTAATTGCAAACACTTGACCTTGCTCTCTTCTTTGGTCATTGTTTTCAGATGCACCGGTGCAAGCATAATGTTTTCTGCAACTGTTTTATGGGCAAAAAGATTGAATTGTTGGAATACCATGCCTATGTTTTCCCGAACCTTGTTAATGTCCGTATGTTTATCTGTTATATTTACGTCATCAATAATAATTGTACCACCTGTAGCTGTCTCTAGCTGATTTAAGCAGCGAAGAAAAGTGGATTTCCCGCTTCCGGACGGTCCAAGTACGACGACAACTTCACCTTCGTAAATATCAATGCTGATTTCTTTTAGTACTTCCAGACTACCGAAGTTCTTCTTCAGATTATCGACATGAACAATCGTTTTTCTACCTTCCACGGTTTACCCTCCTCTCAACTCTTTTAGCTATTTTACTAAGTGTAATTATAACGACCATATACATAATACCGACAATTGCCCATGTTTCCAGACTCTTAAAGGTATTACCGCTGATGGTTTTACCCATATTGGTAAGCTCTGGAAAACCGATAACTGAAAGAATGGATGTATCTTTTAGGGTAATGATGAATTGATTAATAATTGATGGTATCATCGTGCGAATGGCTTGTGGCACCACAACCAATTGCATACTTTTTGCATACGTTAAACCTAAGCTTCTACTGGCTTCCATCTGCCCTCGGTCAACACTTTCAATTCCCGCACGAATAATCTCGGCCATGTAGGCACCACAGTTCATGGATAAGGCCATCGTACCGGCTTGCAAAGCTGTCAGTCTGAAATCCGTAACGCCCATCATTCTAATCGCCGTCGGTAAGCCAAAATAAATGAAGTATGCCAAAACAATCAAGGGAACGCCACGCACTGCATCTACGTACGCAATTCCAAGAAAGTTAAAAAAACGATTGTGACCTACATTCATCAACGCAAAAATCATTCCGATAATCATAGCAAAAAACAATGACAATAGGGTTAGCAATAAAGTCTTACCCAGTGCTCCAAGAAGCATCGAGCCATACGTTTGAATAATCAAGCTCATTGATTTGTTCTCCTTTTCATCATTATTTTGATCTTAATACCTGATGATAACAAGAACGTGAGAGGCTTAAAAAGTCCCCCACGTCCTAAGTAAAAACTAACTTGGTATTATTATTTTAGATATGTATTTATGATCTCTTCATATTTGCCGCTTGTTTTAATACTTTCTAATCCAGCATTAAACATATCCAGTAATTCTTGATTGGCTTCATCCATGATTGCGAATCCATAAGGAGAACCTTCATTTTCCATACCTTCAACAATCATAAGTGGTAGTTCACCTTCTTTAATAGAAGTTGCCATGATTGGTGTGTCTTCTACACATGCTGCACTGTTTCCAAGTGTAACATCTTGATACATTGTTGGTGAATCTTCAAATGTTGTAATTGTGAATCCATACTCATCTTTTAAGCTGTTTGCAAAATCAGCACCTGCTGTTGCATTTTTAACGGCTACGTTCTTGCCTGCAAGATCTTCAAAGCCTTTTATGTCACTGCCTTCAGCTACTACAAATGTTTGTGTTGCATTGTAGTATCCGTCTGAGAAAATCCATCCTGAAGCCTTACGGTCTTCTGTGATTGAAGCACCTGCAATAATTGCATCCGCTTGTCCCGATTGAACAGCTGCGATTGCTGCATCCCAACCAAGACTTTGTAATTCATACTCAAATCCTTGATCTTCTGCGATTGCTGCTAACAAGTCTACGTCAATACCAACAAATTCATTGTTTTCATTGGTGTACTCAAATGGCTTAAAAACTGTGTCTGTTGCAATAACCCATTTCTTACCATTTGCTTGTTCTGTGGTTCCTTCTTCTGTCTCTTTGGAACCGCATCCGGCCAAAACACTCACCGCTAATACTGTTGAAAATAGTAACGCAAATAATTTTTTCATAATAATTCTCCTCCGTTATGTTTCTAGATAAAAAAATAGAGCACAAGCCATATGCCATAATCGTATTACACGACAAACACCTTTGTCTTTCGCTCAAACTACTTTACTATTATAGACAATTGTTAGGTTTTTGTCAAGTTGTAATGATATCCAGTCGCGTTTCTAATGGTATGGATGGTTGTCATCAGGCTGATTGTTTGTATCTAGTTAACTTTATGAAAGGCAATCCTCTCATCTCCATTTTCGATGTATATAATCCCACATCTCACATAGCCATTCTTCTCCAAGAAACTGATCATAGGATCATTGTTTCTATGGGTATCAATGCGTATGTTCGGGTGCTGATTAAAGCACCAGTTAACACAAAAAGAAGCCACCCCCTTACTGCCTTTGGCTGAAGCAATCCGGTGTATCACAGCGTAGGGCGCGTCATCCAACCAAGCGCCTTCAAATATCTCCAGATAAGTAGGATCAATGCCCACTTCAAAACAAAATGTGCCTACGATATGGTTATCTAAGACACATACATAGCTTCTATCTAGACTGATATCACTTTCAAGAAGTTCTCTCCTTGGATAATCCTCACCCCATTGGCCCGAATTGTTCTGTTTCTTCATAAATGCTCGTGCATCTGCATATATGATGAGTATCTCGTCTAGATCTTCTAATGTTGTTCTTCTGATTTTCATAATTGCCTCCATGTTGTAGTATTTAGTAACGCCCTTTTCACCCAATGCATCCGCCCATTTTTCAATAATAAAGTCATAATAATAAATTCCCTTTTTCTTTTTGTTAATGGGATATAACAGAAACCAAATAAAAGATGGCAAACCAATCACCAGTAAATACAATGGACCAAGAAGTAGTGATTGCAGAGTATGACCATACTCATGAACTGACATCTTTTCAGATATCTCCCTTGAACAATTTGTAGGAACAAAGATAAATAATCCAAGAGATAACCCACTCTTAGCAGGCCACTGTGTTCGAACTGCCCCGTGATAAAGATTATGGCTACTTGTAATATTAAGTAAAAACACCAACAGGCCAGCTAAGGATTGAAGTAAGCCCCAGGTACACTGAAGAAGAATATAAATGATGAATGGTACAAATTTTTTTGTATTTTTCAAAGTATGGACCACTCCTAATAATTACTGTACCCATTTCATCTGGTACTCAAGATTCTTTTTTCATTGATACTATCCGTCACATAATCTAGAGATAGGTACTCACTTGATTTAATCTCATTTTCTTTTACATATTGTACCGTACAAGTTCAGATAATACTACTGCTTTCTGATTTAAATTTCACTCGTTCCTTTGAAGAATTGTATACTATAAACCATTTAGAGATCAATAATGTGGTTTCCAATTAATTATATTGATTTTAATAAAATTAGGGAACCTCTTAAGAAGTTCCCTAATTTTATTATATTTATGAGTGCCTTATTATGCACAATAGTTTAATTTTATTTAGACCAACTAAAAACTGTACCACCTGATCCCTCAATGTTTAAAGTTAGCATTGTCTCTTTGGCCCCTTCACTTGAAAGCTTTTGAGCCTTAGTAAAATAAACATCTACAACAACTTCATCAAAATAGTGATTAACACCAACGATAATATACTGATCTTCTGTCTCAAGTAAGCGAAGAACTGGAGCTTGCAGTTCATCCGTTCGTTCACGATGATGTACTATTTTTTCAATGATTCCATACCCACCCCTATCCACATAGGACATCAGTAGACTTTCTAAAAAAATATTCTCTGTGGATTGATAAGCGTTAAATACATATGTACCAAACCAATAGGCTTTACCTTCACCAATATTATTGACTGAATAAGCTGTAGTGCTGTCATTAAACAAACCTAGGATTTCAGCCGTTAAAGGTTTTACCATCTGATGATACATTTTACTTGGATAGTTTATATTATTAAAGTCTGAAAAAGTCAGATTACTGTTAACCGGTATCTCTGTTAAGTCAAAATGTTTTAGTCCAAACAATTTTTCTAGAGCATAACTATGATTATCCATGGTCCCAGCTTCGTCAAACAATCCAGGACATGCTTCTGAAATCAGTGTGCCGCCTTGCTTTACAAAAGAATAAAGGCTTTCTATTTCATTCTTTGATAAGGCTAATAACATTGGTAGATAAAGCACTTTAACACCTTGCTTAGCAATGTCATTAACATGATCTGCATGTAAGAAGCCCATAGGTATTCCATTTCTATAAGCCGCTTTGTAGATGCCATTGATACTGTCTACATAAAGCCTATCCATCTTTCCTGCTGAGTATGTCAAGACTTCTGTCTGTCTCGATATATAGATCGCATTTGAAGGCTTCACGCGTACCGCTTGATCTAGAAGACTGTTATTAAATAACTTGGCACATTCACCAGCTGCTAACGATCTTTCTGTATTTTCTCCTAAAAGTCCGGTCAACCCAAATCCAGGTGCTTCTATACCTGAGGGTTCCGGTGCATACTGCCAATAAACGCTTCCTTTTCCTCCCATCAGTACCGTATGATAATTCCACAATATAATGTCGCGTCTCTTAGGGGTTTCTCCACCAAGAAGACCTGCTTTGCCACCGCCGCCTTGAAGCTCAACTTGGTAGAAACACTTACCGTCTGATGCTTCGGCAACCATCTCATTATGCATCATATGTTTGTATAATTGATCTTTTTTCATGAGCCACTTGGGGAAGCTTGTCAATCCGAAAATATCTACTTCCTTTGCTAAAAGAAACTCATCACCAAGTTCATTGGCCAGCCCGCCAACTAGATCGTTACCAAGATAACCACTATAAGCAACATGTGTTTGAGTTTTAATATTTGGCGCACCACGTTTTATTGCTTCAACTCGTATTCTAAGCCATCGTTGTAAGTTTTCAAGCCAAAATAAGCGCCAGTCCATCATATCTGCCCATGTACCAAACCTAGGTGGCGGAACAACTTCAGTCCAGCTTCTATAAGTTCTAAACCAAGCCGTGTTCAGATGCTCAATTAAGCCATATTTGTTCTTTAACCACAAAATAAATTGTTTTTTTGAATGTTCACAGTAGCATAAAATATCTTCTCTATAATCATACATTGGCTCTAGATGGGGTTCATTCCATACATCCATCGATACAATGCTCGTCTCATTCTTATAATGCTCTGCTGTTTTCTCTAAAAAGCGTGTAACAAGTTCTTCCGCCTTAGGATTGTCAAGACATAAACCTGGCCAGCCTCCAGATGGAAGATTGGCTGGACCACCATAAGTGATTTTCAGTCCGTCTTTTGTTTCATAATAAGCATCTTCGTTACCTTCACTTGTCCAGTAAGGCGCTCCCTCAGGAATAACATTGATGATGACACCAAGATTGTTTTTTTTAGCAATTATTATCAATTCATCCAGCTCACTAAAATCAAAGTCACCTGGTATTTTTTCAATCCAATTCCAAACAGCCCACAGTTTGACCACGTTAAATCCAAGTTCTTTCATATTTTTCATGTCTCGCTCCCAACAATCTTTCATTGGAAATGGCGGACGGTAATATTGTGCACCATAATACATCATAAAAAAATCCTTCTTTCTATAATTATCCTTTTACTGAACCTGCCGTCAAACCTGTTACGAGATATTTTTGCATAAAAAATCCAATGATTATGATGGGCACCATAGTGATCGCTGCTGCCGCACTGGTTTTGCCCCAATCTACAGATAGCGCGCCCGTATATTTTGCAATTGCCACTGTTAATGTATAGGTTTTTATATTGGTTAACTGTAAAGCAAACATTAATTCATTCCAAGAGTATTGCATCGTAAGAATAATAGCTGAACCTACCGCTGGCTTTAATAATGGAAATATGATGAGGAAAAGCGATTTCATTCTTGAACAACCCATTACTCTTGATGCTTCTAATAACTCCTTAGGCAAACTACGCATAAATGAAAGCATAAGCCATGTAATAAAGGGTAGCTGAATTGCCGAATGGGCGATAATGGGTGCAAAGTAGGTACCTGTTAATCCTACTTTGTTCATCATAATATACAGGGGAATTAAAATTGTTATCGTTGGTACGAGTTTACCAAGGATCATAAAAACGGAAAAATACTCTCCAAACTTAGATCGATAAATCAAAATACCATAAGCTGTGAGCGTACCTAGTAGTATAACAATTATAGACGTACTAATCGCTACTACAGCTGAATTAAAAAAATACTTCATAAAATTATCATTGATTAAAACTCTTTCAAAATGTTTTAATATTGGCATAAAAATTATTTCAGGCGGCATTGTCTTTATATCCAATGTTCGTCGAAATCCATTTGAAATAATTATATAAATAGGTATCACTGTCCATACTAGGAAGATGACTAAAATCAATTTTTCGATAACATTAAAATACCATTTCCCTTTAAATCTCATTGTGCATCATCTCCTTATTTGTATTCTTCATGCTGAATTCGATTATTACGTATAAACGGAAGACCAAACAACAAAAATGCTAATAACATGGCAAATAGAGATATTGTTGATGCATAACTCATATTCGTATTTACAAAGCCCTGATTAAACGCATAAATATTAACTGACATTGTTGAATTATTAGGTCCGCCTCCGGTAAGTGCATAAATAATATCAAATATCTTGATTGTATCTACGCCACTAATTAATAAAATTACCATATACATAGGTGACAAAAATGGTAAAGTGATCTTTTGAAAAGCTCTAAATCCACCTGCTCCATCTACATAGGCAGCTTCATAATACTCATGAGGTATGGATACTAAGCCTGCTGTCAATATTATGATTACAAACGGTGTCACTTGCCACCAGTGGGCAATAATAATTGAAATTAGCGCTGTACTTTGTGAAGTTACACCCGGAAAGTCTTTTATGCCCAAACCAAAAAGTCCTAAAAACCAATAGAGTATGCCTTGGGGATCATAAATATATCTCCAAATCAAACCAACAATTATTGGTGATACCAAGAGTGGCATTGTAATAATAGGCCGTAATATGGAGGACACCTTGTGACTTAGACGAAAAATTAATACAGCTGCTACAGTTCCAAAAAATAGGTCACCTGATATTGCTCCAACTGAAAACAATAAGGTTACAACCATACTTTTTATAGCCGTTGCATCATTAAAAAATCGTATATAATTGTCAAAACCAAGAAAATCTCTTGCTAAATCAAAACCACCTAAGCTAAAGTCAAAAAAACTTATAAAAGTACCAAAGAACAAAGGTATAATCATTACAAAGGTTATTAATAAAAGCGTAGGTAGAATTAACAAAAATGGTAATAAGTCTCCTCGTTCAAAAGACCAATTAAATTGTTTTTTCATAAACTGTACACCTCTTCCAAAAAATTAAGGAGGTGGTATTACCACCTCCTGGTGCTACACTATTTTTTGTAATCGCTAAAATCTACATCTTTTAGCGTTTCTTGTAATTTTCTCATAGCTTCTTCAGGGTCAATATCCGTAGATGCGATCTCAGAAAGTGTTGCAATAAGTGCATCTTTCATTGTTTGTGTTTCTTTAAGTACAGGATCCATCTTTGCGCTTGATAACGCTTCCATAACAACCGCTATAAATGGTGCTGCCTCATTTACTTCTGCATCTTCACTTAAGGCTGTAATGCCACTCACTTGTTGATTGATAAGCGTTTGTCTTTTTTCAATTTCAGGACTTGTAAACCACTTAATAAAATCAAAAGACTCTTGTGGTTTTTCTGTATTCTTAGCAATTGCCCAAACCCAGAACTGATTGTTTCCAACGACATCACCGTTCTTACCTGGAAGTGGTGCATATTTAACGGTATCTACAATTCTTGATTGATCTGGATCCGCATTAAGATTGGCCAATGCACTCATTGTAATGCCTATTGGTGCAAGTCCAGTTCTTACAGCTTCAGCAACATCATCATGGTGCCATGCAAGTGAACCATCTAAAGAATATTTTGCTAATTCATCGTAAGCTTTTGCAGCGTATATACTTTCTTCAGATGTGAAGTCTATCATGCCTTCTTCATTGAAGTAGTAGCCACCTGTTCCAAACAGTATTTGTGCATATACTTGTGTAGATGCGCCACCTTGCTTAGCCGGTAGTGCAATACCTGTTCCTTCTGTTTCTTTAAAGTACTTAGCCACTGCAATTAAATCATCTGTTGTCTTAGGTACTTCTAATCCAGCATTTTCAAGCGCAACTGAATCGTAAGTCAATATCAACGTCTGAGCAAAAGTTGGTAGTCCGTAAGTTTTTGAATCAATAACAGTACTGTCCATCATACTTTTTGAGTACATTGAAGTATCAAGTCCGCTCTCTTTGATGTACTCATCAATTGGCAATAAGTAGCCGTTTTCTACGTATTCTTTCATCCAAAAATAGTTCACCCAAACTACATCATAGTTGCCATCGCCAGGTTTTGATTGAAAAGATAGTATTTGTTTTTGTTTAAGATTACCATAATCTACATCATCCATTGTAACATTTGAATCGGCATAATCCTTTATAATTTCTTTTTGCGTGTCCGCATGAGGCCCTGCCCATCTTGATACAAACAATGAAGTCGGTTCTTTAGCCACTTCTGTTGCTTCTTCTGTTACTTCTTCTGTTACTTCTTCTGTTACTTCAGTTTCACTTGTTTCTTCTTTTGCAACATTCTCTTTGTTCGTACACCCCACACTAAATAGTACTACCAACATTAATAACATCCCAATGATTCTTTTCTTTTTACACATAATATACCTTCTCCTTTTTTCTATTTTCGACTCTTTTATAAGAGTCAAATTTTTATCTTATATGATGTATACCATAAGATTTAATAATTGAGATCCATTTACTTCGCTCATCTTTGTCTACACTTTTCTGATGAATGCCCATATCCATCATGCCAAATTGTTCAATTTTCGATTCCCCTAAGTTATGATAAGCCATAATCTCGCCATACTCAATTTGATCATATTTTTTCATCAGTTTTGCAATGCCTTCCAAATGTTCAAGATCGTCGTTCACGCCAGGTATTATTGGAAACCTTAATATTATATTTGCGCCACTATGATATAGAAGGTCTAAGTTAGATAAAATCAGTGCATTATCCACCCCGCAATAGTACTTATGTTTCTCAGGATCCGTCACTTTATAGTCAAAAAGAAACAAATCTATTTTCGGTAGTAGCTTTAAATACTTTTCAGGTGGTGCATACCCCGACGTTTCCATACAGATATGAATACCTTCTGCTAATTCTAGAAAGTCAGCGATAAAGTCAGCGTGATTCATCGGTTCCCCACCTGATAACGTTATACCGCCTTTCTCATGACTTTCATTAGGAAGTTCATAGTACACTAGATCCGGCTTAAGTTCCTCAAACAATTCTTTTGTTGAATATTCTTTGCCAACAATCTTTAGCGCTTCATAACAGCATACTTTAACACAGTCTCCACAAAAATTGCACAGTTCATGATTAAAAACATGTTTTTCTTGGCCTTGGTATTTGACTTTACCATGTGCCCCTGGAAGACATACCGGAATGCATTCCATACAATTAACACATAAGGACGCGTTATATAAAAACTGCGGTCCTGATAAGAACGATTCAGGATTATGACACCATTTACACCTCAGAGGACAGCCTTTAAAAAATATAGTCGTGCGTATACCAGGGCCATCATTCAATGAAAATCGTTGTATGTCAAACACCCGTGCTTTTTTTGTATTAATAGGTAACTCTGTCATATATCTCCTGCTGGATGTCCTTTTTTAGATCTACGAATCTAGCGCTAAATCCACCGACACGCACGATTAGATCCTTATATTCTTCCGGCTTTTGTATGGCATTATATAAATCTTCTTTACCTAAGACAGTAATCATTGCTTGCGCACCCCCTCTAACAAAGTAGCTTGTTAATGCAAGATGTACCTTTTCTCTGGAGTTGGCTATGAGTTCTTTTGTAAATCTCATGTTCTGAACCGCTCCGGCATGATTATCATGAGACAGCTTTACGAGAGAGTTAAGCATAGCTGTTAATCCATTTTTATCCGTTCCCGGTGAAGGGTTATTTGCATTTGCCATGGGCATGCCTGATTTTCTGCCATCCGGTGTTGCCCCAACCCATCTTGCTAATGTGGTGTTCTGCGCATTGTTAATGGTCACATAGAGATACGCTTTTAATTCTACTGCCGAAGCTTGTTCTCTTGATGTCTCTGCAATGTAATTGTGTAAGTCGATATAGATCTCATCCACATAATCATCATCATTGCCATATTTTGGTGCATCTAACAATAGTTTTCGGATCTTATCATACCCATAAAAATTATGATCCATCGCTGTAACTAACGCATCTACTGTGAGTGTTTTTTCTTCGAATATATATTTTTTAATGGCTGCTAACGCGTTAGCTGAATTAACATTTCCATATAATTCTAATGCGCCTGTTAAATGTGCGCAACCCCCATTAAATATTGCCTTACCGGATTCCAAACAACCGTCATATAACATGGACACCAGTAAGAAGGGATGCATTTTTCCGGTAATATCATACTCATATTTTTGGAATTTTGCTTGAGCGACAATATAATAGGATAAAATTGATTTATATACTTCATAGAATTCATCATAACTTGTACATGCTTTTAGGGATTTAACCTTTGGCCCCATCTCTTTATTGCTCACATGATCATAACCACCACGAATTGCTAATTCTAACATTTTAAGTGAATTTGCCGAACCATTCGGACTACCAAAACTAAAATGATTAAATTCAAACTCACCGCAGCCAAGAGGCATATATGACTCAGCAATTTCTTTTGAAACATCGAAGGCTTTACCAATAGCATCTACAAGAACATCATCGTTATATAACAATGGGTATGTTCTTCCTTCTTCAATACAATTCATTGCAACGTCCCATACAGCCTTAGGCGTTTCGTTGTTAAATCGTAGTGTCGTCTGTGGTAAGGGTTCTCGTACAGTTCGACAAGCTTCAATAATTGTCAAGCAAACTCGATCTGCATTTTTGGGATTTCTACGTCCATATCCACCGATAATAACCCTTCCATCTGTTTCTGAATCCATATGATCGATAAGTCGGAAAAAAGATTGTAGCATCGCTAAAGCTTCCTCTTCTGTAATAATGCCATTATCGATATCATGTACATAGAAATCGCCGATATACTCATCAACTCTACCATGTTGTAACAAAGGAATCAGTAGACCGTACAACCATGACAACTGTAAGGCTTCAAACATACTGCTTGGTGGGTCCATTTGAATCTTAGATAATGCATCTGCTATATTTTTTAATTCAGTCTTTCTTTGTTGATTGTCCGTAGTATTCATTAATTTAATGGCTTGATTACCATAGAACGCACACACGCTTTTTACAATTTCAACTTCTTCTAGCATACAATCATAAATTACAACATCTTCATTGTTTTCGATGGCCAGTTTTCGACGGTTTCTCACCAAATCCACAAGTCCATTTAGTCCCAAGCTTAGAAGTTTATCATAATCTATAAAAGCCCCAGCCATTCGAATAATCGGACAAGCTGCTAAAGGCTCTTTCTTCCACTCCATTGATGGAAAAATGTCCTGTAATTCATCCGGTCTTTGGTTGAAAATAATCGTTGTTGTGTTTTTAGATTTCCAAAATGTTAGTAGATCATGAAGGTCTTCACGATATTTTGCATTTCCGGTAGCAAATTCAAGCTCGCGCGTTACTTTTTCTTCATCCATATAATATCCAAAACCACCTGTTTGGCCTTGGATGCCAAGTCCAACCAATCCCATTTGCAACCTTCCGGCAAATAAATCTTCGTCTTGAATGGGGTGTAGTGCTGCAGGAAATTGAGCTTTCAAACATGCAACTTCAATTTCTTCCGGTCGATAGTATTTATTTATTGCATCTCTATAAGCATTTGTAAAATTGATTTCGTATTGCAAATCTTTTCTAGGGTTCTTAACCTTGAAGTTATTCATTTTTCCTCCTTAAGTACGTTACCTTCATTCTCACCTTACTGACTAAAACTATTATATCAAGACAATTGAATAAACGCTTCTCTTGCATTGATTAAATCTTTGTGCTATATTGACTTATCGACGTATTTTTATGCTAGTAGAGGAGAATCTTATGAAACCGATACAGATTTCTATCAATAATTTCATAGACAATCCCAATTATAATTATGCAAGCATCATCGATGATCCTAACCAGTTAAAAGTTGAGCATTTCCATAACTACTATGAATTATTTATTGTTAATGAAGGTACTGCTAAGCACAATGTGAACGGGTCCATAGAACAGCTCCAAAAAGGAGATCTCGTTTTCATTCGTCCTGATGATGCTCACAACTATGAAGAAACCTCAAAACGTTTTAGCATCATTAATATTCTCGTACCCATGAATGCAATAACTGAATTACTGAATTACCTTGGGCCTAGCTTTAATGCAAAAAAACTTTTAAAGTCAACGTTACCCCCTATGGTGCATTTAAATCAAAATGAATTCAATGAAGTCATTGCTGACCTAGAGCAATTGGTGTTATCCAGACGACTGTCTAAAGAGAATTCTGCCTATATATTCCGAATTGTACTGATGAGAATCATTACAAAATACTTTTCGCCTTCAATCGTAAAGGGTAATAGCAATGTGCCCACATGGCTTAAATGGTTAGCCTTTGAAATGCATAAGAAAGAAAATTTTGTTGCTGGACTCGAAGCCATGTATCGGCTTTCTGACAAATGCCCTGAACACCTTTCTAGAATGTGCAAAAAGTACCTCAATAAGACTCCGACACAATTTATCAATGAAATACGTTGCGAATATGCTGCGAATCTTATTGCATTTTCCGAAACAAAAATCATTGATATTTCCTATGAAGTAGGTTTTGGTAATTTAAGCCATTTTTATCACTGCTTTCAAGCTATTTATGGCGTAGCACCGAATGCGTTTAGAAAATCACCTAAGATTGATCAAGAAGATTTGGACGTCATGCATCTTCCAACACTCGATGCGAGTAGTATTAATAAAGCTATACCGTTAAAGGATTTTTATTAAGATTGTCATACAGTCTATGCTAACTAACATAAAAAATAGAACCCTGTTGGATTCTATCAAGCAACTTTTGCCATCTTATGACTCAGACTATGGACTTTGAGTATTATTAATAATAGAATGTAGCCGAAAAGAATAGTTATAATACTACTATGTCCTGAAAACAAACATAATTGTAAGCCTGTAGGCACTTCATTAATCACAATTTTACATTTTTCTTGAATTGATTATGATCTATATTGCCTACTTGAACTATTTATAATCTTTTCGTCGTGTAATAATCCGCTTCAAACTTTTTGATTTATTCTGTAGAACTTTTTGTTTCATTTGTTATATAGCTATATGCATGCATTAAATCCGTCACTAATATACCATCTATTGTCATGCCTTCAATATTACAATTAGAGATTGATACCTTTTGTAAATTAGAATTGGAAATGCTGCTTTCCATCAGTTCACATCTTTCCAGTCTAAGAGGTTCTTTTTTTTCCTGCCAACCTAAGTTCGTATCATGAATGAATGCACCCGCTAGGGAAACATGGCATATTTCCACATTATTCATCCTAGAATCCCCAAAAACTGTATCAGATAAATTCACGTTCGTAAATCGTGATTTAGAGATGTTTGAATTTTGAAATAAGATGCTTTGACTATTTACATTTGTAAACTTCGAATTTTTAATACTCGTGTCATATACATCGATATTATCCATCTTACACTCTCTAAAATTTTGATCCCGTAAATCTTGGTCTTTTTGCATCCTATATGTTGACTCTAGGGAAGTGCTTACTAGCTTCTGATAGTATCTTTCATCTTCATCTTCTTCCATTTTAATGTATCCGTTCTTTTCATAAAACTTATGATTTCTCGGGCTTTTTTGAGCTGTATCTAGTGTCCAATTTTTTACCCTAGGATGCATTTCTTCAATTATTCTTAATACCTTTGAACCTATACCCTTATTTTGAATATTGGGTTTGATGTAAAAACGATCTATTCTTCCATGTTCTCTTCCTGTAGAAGATATAAGTACTACGCCAATCAACACTTCTTCATACATAATCTTATAATAATTATTATTCCAAGTATGATATATTTGCATATTAATAGAATTATATCCAGGTATTATAGGTCGCTCATCCTTTTCATACCATCTATTTGTTTCATCTTGTTCAACCTCAACCATCAAATTACGTATAGATTCAGCATCGGCTTCAGTGGCCACTTCCAATGTTAATACTTTTTCCATTGTCCTCTCCTTTGTAAAGGTATTCAAAAGGGTGACCTCTATCTAAATTGTTTTAGAGTCTTCCCTACTAACAGTCCTAATGATGCTATTGCTGAATAAATAACTATATCAATCAAAGCAGTACTATTATAATAAATAAAAACTGCAGGTACGAACAAAGTCCCTACCGTTATGGGCATAATTATATCTCATCTGCGGTTTAAAGCTTATTTTTATCACTTAGTCGTTTCTAATAAAAATGCATCCGTTATTTCTGAAATTCGATCAACATTGTTGAAGTATATAAAATGGGTTCCGTCCAGAATTTCATATTTTACCTGATCCCCAATTCGCTCAAGATGTTGCTCTTGATATTCTTGTGGCGTTATTTTGATTTGGCTGTTTTGGGTTTCATATGTTTGCCTGGAAATAATCTTGAAATAGGGTACATCCTCTGGGTAGGTTGTGGTATTAACCTCCTTAATGAAATCAGTAGTGGATGCTATCTGACCCAAAGTGTTATCATTCATGGAGAATCCGGCGTAATAAATCACGTCACTGATTTCTTTTTCTGTATAACCAAGAGATAGCAAATTCTCCTTATTGGTGGTTATAAGTGCCATAATAGAAGTGAACCCTATTGCTTGCTGAAACTTAGCTACACCAAGTAATGACTTAACAAATCCAGGCATATCTTCACCAATATAAGCAGTGGAGGTTCCATCAAGAGATAGGATGGCTTGGACTTCATCCGGATATTTCCAAGCATAATATTCGCTGTATACGCTTGATATAGAATGAGGCATCAGAATATAAGGCCCCTCTATCCCAGCATTTTTTAAACTTGTGCGAATTTCATCCACATAATTTTCACTAGTTCTTGCACGCTGGGTTTGACTACTAAATCCGACACCGAAATACTCAATAGAAACAACTGTATACGTTTCACTTAAACGACGCATAAGCGGACCGAAATCAGCGGACGGAAGTCCTATTCCCATACCTGGAAGTAAAACGATTGTTTCTTTTCCATTTCCTATTTTGTGGACATGCATTTGCCCATCATAAACATCTACCATCTGACCATAGGGTTCAATCTTTTCTTTTTTACTTTCAAAATACGTTGCATGCAAAATAGTGCCTATCACCATACACACACCTATCACAGCTAGAATACTTAAGAATACCATCCTGATTTTCTTTCCTTTCTTGAGTTTTGGCTTAACACCTTTATCATCCTTTGATTTCATAAGTTCACTTGTCCTCCGGGGCAGATAGGATTGAAATATCTCTGACTTTTCTTCCTTTAGAAAACTCAAAAGTATACTTTTTAAATAGCTCACTTAACTCCGACAAAAACTGGTCAAACTCATCATCTGTCGTCATAAGTATTGTGTTATTTAAGAATATTTTGTCCTTTCCAGGATCAGGGTTTTCACCGCTGAAATATTTATGAAACTTTGCGTAATTGCATATCAAAAATCCAAAGGCATTTTGAGTAGCGTTTTCAATGGTGTTGTGCTTGGTAAGTTCTGGAATATTTAATGCAATTGTTCTTTCAAGACTTCCTCTAATTCTTCTTTCCGATACAACAACTAGAATATTGTTGTTAATCAGAGTACTTATATGGCGATACATGGTTGTTCGTGCTACATCACTGATTTTTTCACAAAGTTCTGTTGCTGTAATGCTTTGCACAGAAGTTAGTTCCTGAATAATCCTCATTCTGATAGGATTTAACATGATCTCATTTATATTTTTCATATGATACCTCTTTCTTTGATTCCATATGTAATTATAATACCAAGTGTGGGATTAGTCAAGATTATTTCATTTATTTAATCATTATTTTAATAGCGAACGTCCCTAGTACTTTCTAGGTATGAATTAATATCTACATCGTTACAAAAAAAAAGGACTTAAAGCTTCTATGATGGCACATTTCACAGGAGATATTGTTCTTCATGTAATGCCTATTGCTATTCGTATAAATGAGAAGACTTTTCATGTACAAAATTTCTCTCTCACTTTTGTGTCCTCTTATAAATACTCAGTGCAATTCCAACGCCTATAGGCGTGTCAATAACAGCGCCAAATACAGCGCCTACATATGCGGCTAACTCATAAGCTTGTAACCCAGTGTGTTCATATAAATCTAGGCCACCTAAAAAAGTGCCGCCAATAACCAAGCCTACAAACCCACCACCAATAAGGCCCGTCATAAAACCCAGAAGGCCACCGATGATACCAAATAATCGTTTTCTTTTCATTTCATTCAACTCCAAACAGTACATTGTATTTAAATCGTTATTTATTGCTATCTTACTTATAGTAATGGACAACAAAAAACTACATTTAAATATAATAATTCTACAATCCTTTTTTATTGGCTATCTACTGTATACTAAAGTACCGTAAGTGAAAGTTTTGAAAGTGAAAAATAAATCCATGTATTATATCTATAATAATTTCTGCAAAGACTTTTTTCCAACTGTTGGCCAATTTTTTTCTCTAAAGCAAACTGGTTTTTATTTTTTTGTTGACTGTCACTTTCCTACTACGATACCATCCATTTTTTCTTTTATCAAATCGATGTCCATTTTATGACTATATTCAGATATACAATTGAAATATATATACTCCGCAAATTCTTTCACAGCAATCCAATTATGTAGGGAAGCTTTTCTGCCGATTATTTCCAGCGCTTCAAATAACGATAAGACAATGGATATATCCCCCTTACCGTAATGAACAATTTGGTGAAATGTGTAATAAATATCTTTGCCAAAATCCAAACTTTCATAAATGATTTTAGCCTTCGATTCATTCAATTGTATGATGGTATATTGACCATCAATTCCCGCTAATTTACTTAGCAAGACTCCAAGTATCCTTATACAGTGAATCGACGTATACGGATCATTGATTCCCGAAGAAATAGCTTTTAATGATATCTCAATGATTTTCTGCAGTGAAAATTTGTAATCATTATTTGTGTATCTTTCATCTCCCAGAGAGAAACTATCTACTAATTGGTTGATAAAATCTTCATCTGTTTTTTCTTGCGGGTTATATAAAGTCCCAATTCTTTGCTTTTCCGATAGATAATCTCCAATTCTCAAATCAATAACTATTTTGCAGTCCAAGTCTTTTATTAATTTTGAAATCAACTCAAAGTCCATTAACTTTAAGTAACCACTTTTTTTTGAAAAAATCTCAATCTTTGAATTATACTGCTCAACACTATACTGGTTAATTTGCTCCTTGTCTTTTAAGAATGCAATCAACCTTTCTATGGTTTGATTAGATTCATCATACAATCTTTCAATCAGTTTGTTGGCTTGTATCAATGACGAAACAGTGTATACAAATGCAATAAAGTAAATGATGCAAAAGATTGAATATATGACTGCTATGGTTGCAGCAATCACTAAGTGATTAAAGTTTGCATTTCTCATAAACAACAAATTTGTGATGCAGTAAAAGAAACCTCCTGTATATATACCCAGAACTTTCATAGTCATTTTATTCGACAAGAAATTTTCCACAACACGAGGTGAAAACTGAGAGGAATACATCGTCAACACAATCAAAATAGTGGAAAAGGTAAATGTTGTGATTGTCAATAGAACTCCAGCCAACATGCCTAAAATCACTTTTGCCAAATCAACTGTAGTTAACAATATAGATGGAATATATTGTTTAACTGGTAACATTCTATTGTCTATAAGAATAATAACAGCTGACAAAAGCAAAGCAATTAAAACATATCCGCTTAGATAAATCCATTTTTTGCTATTCTTGTACAACATAATTACTTTTTGAAACACAACTTCACCCTCCTCCTTATGAGCTATATACACTTCCTATGAAGTCACACCTGATATTAATACCTCCGATTTCACATGTCTTAAACCGATAAAAAGGATATTTTTAATTATATCTATATATAGCGGCAATACCTGTAGGGCTAGGCATTTTATCTTTCGAAATAATCACAGCCTTGCCCCCTTTCTTAAGTACCAATTCGGCTAAACCATCCAAGATATCCCCAAACTCCG
>JAGXFY010000023.1:0-23393 GCA_024636985.1 Clostridiales bacterium
CAGAGGATTGAGTGAGAAGGATGAAAACATGTCTCCTCCTGAAAAACTTGGAGCAGAAATCAGTAAACTTGTTTTTTCAACAGGCAAGCTTTTTGTTTCAAAAGATATAAATCAGGATGTGCGGCTCTCGGATAAAGTTCGAAAAGAATTTGTTCCGGGTACGGGGGTTGCTATTGTTCCTATTTTCGCGGGAGACAGTATACTTGGGACTTTTGATGTTAATGTGAAATTGCCACGTGAAATTTCACCATCTGATGTAAAAGTTCTGACAGCTTTAAGTGAAATTGCAGCCAATGCCATTCAAAGGATGCGCTTATATGAAAAAAACCAAAAGGACGCAAAATATTTTGCATCCTTGTATTCCGTTGATTTATTAATTAATTCCAGCAATAATCTGCCTGATTTATTAAACACAATTCTTGATTATCTGCTTGAACCACTTAATGTCGATGCGGCTGCAATACTTTTATATAATTCTGACACTTCAACTCTTGAATATTTTGCTGGCAAAGGATTCAGAAGCAGGAAAATTAATAAATCCATGTTGAACATTGGCGAAGGATATGCTGGAACCGCAGCATTAAATCAACAAACAGTTATTGTAAATGATCTTAGAACCGCAGTATTCGAATATGCCCGATATGATTTATTGAAAGATGAAGAATTTATTTCTTATGTTGGGGTTCCTCTGATAAATAATAATGAAATTATTGGCGTATTGGATATTTTCCATAGATCTATTCTAAATCCAGATCCAGAATGGGTTGATTTTTTAGAAGCACTCGCAAGTCAGGCGGCCATTGCAATTGAAAAGTCGACTTTGTTTAATAACCTTCAGCGCACCAATACTGAACTTCTGCAAGCATACGACAAAACTATTGAAGGATGGTCAAAAGCCATGGACCTGCGTGATCATGAAACAGAAGGGCATACACAGAGAGTTACTGAACTTGCAGTGAGACTTGCACAGGCTTCAGGTCTGAGTGAGAAGGAAATTGTTCATATACGTCGTGGTGCCTTGCTGCATGATATGGGAAAAGTAGGAATCCCAGACAGCATTTTGCTTAAGCCAGGACCGCTTACTGATGATGAGTGGCTTATTATGCGTGAGCATCCTCAATACGCTTTTGACATGTTATCACCTATTGCGTTTTTGAATGCGGCATTGGATATCCCCTATTGCCATCATGAAAAATGGGATGGTTCGGGGTATCCACGTGGCTTGAAGGAGGAAAAAATACCAATAGCTGCAAGGATATTTGCTATTGTAGATGTCTGGGACGCATTGCGTTCGGATCGTCCTTATCGAGAAGCGTGGAGTAAAGAAAAAGTTATAACGCATATTATGTCTTTGTCAGGTACACACTTTGAACCTAAAATAGTTGAATTATTTTTAAACTTATCAGAGATATAGAGAATTACAGTTTTATCTTTTATTGGAGTATGAATAGGAATTATTGATGTAAATGACAAAACCAGAAAAATATTTATGGACTTGTACAGAAACCAATACGTGAATAATCCCTTAAGAATAGATGAATTATAATGTGCACGCTTGCCAACCTTACGAATTTATCTTCACTTGACATCAACACCACGCACTCTATATGAGTATAGTATACACTTTTGACAATCATTAAACTGATTTATTTGTATAAACAATCTTCTTAACTGTATTCACTGCAAGAAAATACGCCTCCGACAACTCTTCAATAGATCTACCATCAACGAAAGCCTCTCTAATCTCATCATTCCTAAGTGACAGCGCCCTTCTGTAACCACTTTTATCGCCCCATTTCCTCTTGGTTCCCTCAGCTTTCGGTATATACAAATATTCTCCTTGTATATATTTCTGTACCTCATCCATCAAGGATTTCGGAAGAACTTTCTTTCCATTTTTATATTTCATGGTTACCTGCTTTCAGACAAGAAGACCTTGAAACCCTCTACTGATTCGAACTTCAATACAGGAACATCGTTTTTAAGAACCATTTGGAGAAGTCCTTTTTCAAGGTCATCAATATTCTTCCTTATTTCATCATTATCCTTCTTTGCGATATTTGATAATAGATCAATGTCAAACACCTTCTTGAAGCTAAGTGAATACTCCACAAATGCATTGCGGTCGTCATACCAGATGCCTCTCTCGACCTTCGTCAGAAAAATGGCTACTTCCTCCTGAATATAACCGCAAAGTTCATTTAATTGATAATAATCATTTTCCAGTATGGCATTTCTACACTTATTTAGACTTTTGACAATTTCCTCATAGTAACCAGTAAAAAGTGTTTCAAACGGCTCTACTTGAGCATTCATTTTTTTTATATTTATCAGTAGATCCCTTGTATTTCCAATGATAATTTCAGAACTTCCTATGATAGTATCTACATCATTAGCAAAAAGAATATCATCCACCATCATCTTATAGTCTTTAGGTAAAATTTTCAACTCCAAGGACTCCTTAAGTATTGTTCCATTTCCTCCTTGATAACATACATTGTTGATGAACGATAGCCCATTAGCAATCTTGTTCATTAGTTTACCGCCTTCTAGCCTGATGCTACTAAAATCATCATAAGTCCTCATGTTATAGAGATAGATATAGCATTCGTTGAGGTATTCATAAGCTTTATTAAGCTTCATTTCCAGCCCATTACTTGCCAGCAAAGTTTCCAAACTATCCTTAAGTTTTGTGAATTTTCTTAAGACCTCTTCATCTCCAACATACAGTATCTCAGTTCCTACAAGTAGATAGCCTTGTGGGCTATCTAAAGAGGCATTAGCAACAAGTCTATCCCAACCTATAGGGAACAAGTCATAACTAACACCATTAATAAGAAACTGCATAGATAAAGCATTACCACGCCCTGTTTTTGAAATAAAATATAAACTTTTACCAAGGTTGTCATATTGCTTAGATCGTCCATAAGCTATCAGCAGCGCAATATCATTTGTGTAGTCGTCCTTTATCTTTTCAATAATTGCATCTATTACCTTTTGATCATTTTTCATAGGTTGCCTCCATTTAAATTCTCTTTTATTATGTGTCGATTGTCAATTACAATTATAGACAGATTCATTAAAGAAATATATAGATTAATCAATTCTGTATTATTTAGTGCTTATAGAAATAATCACGCTGCACTTAAATTAATAATAATAATTACGTAATTCACAATATGATAATAACAGATGTGCTTTGATAAGATAGCTAAATAAACACCAAAACCATAAGCCTTTTAATTGAGGGAAGACTATGAATCTACTCTAACAACCACACAAATTTGGAACTAAAAACTGAAAATTACTAGACACCTATGATATCTATTTTTGCTACATTCCGCTGTTTTCTTGCTGTTAACATCATGGCGTATTGTTCGCCGATATCTCTTGAGTATGCTATAACATCTCTTTCTATGCAGAATTTCTTGAATCGCCTTATAACACCTTCATAGTTAAAGATAGTAGATTCATTATAGCCCGCAACTCTTACTGCTTTAATACATGAATCACAAATAGTTTCTATTATCATCTTGAAGTACCTCCTTTTATTGGTACTTCAAGTATAAATACTATACCGAAGATTTGGTAAAAAAACTTGTATAGTTGCTGTTTTTTAATGACTTCGGTATAAGACCGATCGTGGCTGGCACTACCGATGGCCTGACTGGCTAACACGTATAGAAGATGCTTATCTAATACGTTCAATGTCAAGAAAGGGAAGTTCAGCAGACAATTCTGCTTGTGAAGGATTTTGGGGTCGCTTAAAGAATTTCTGAAAAACAGTTACATTCCACTTGATAATAATGCAGCCGAGACAGCAAAGGCCAATAATATAAAACCATATCAGTACTTTAAATATTTGTTAGAAGAGATTCCAACGCATATAGATGACAAAGATCAATCATTTCTCGAACAGTTATTACCTTGGTCAACATCTCTTCCTGATAAGCTGTTACATAACGCATTGATATTTCAACTTTAATTGTTATGAACATCTATTTTGCTTGCTTCGCTTTACTTTCTGTAACATCTTTTAATTCACAACAATTAATACCACCTTCACCATAAGTTGCTTAATTTTTTTCTGCTAAGGTATCAAGAGATTTTTTCCAACTTTTCTTTATCTTGTTAACGTAAGATCACTCCTTTTCTAATTTAATGGGAATATCAATTGTAAAGGTACTACCATAGTCGACCTTTGACTCAACATTAACGTATCCCCCAATCTGCTCAATATTTTCTTTGACGATATAAAGTCCAATTCCATCACCTTTTTCAGACAAGGTTTGTTGACTTCTATAGTATGCATTAAAAATTTTTTTTAAATCTTTAGATGCTATACCTATACCAGTATCTTGTACTTTGATGATTAATCTTTGATCAACCATTATATAGCTGATTTTAACTTGTCCATTTCCATCAGTATATTTATATGCATTTGTCAATAAATTGTATATACTTTGACTTAATTTATATTTGTCTGTTGTAATCTTGATGACTTGAGTTGATGATAAATTTAAATCAACGTTCTTCTTGCGGTATTGTGCCATTAAACCTTGTTGTATCTGCTTTAACATCGTTCCAATATCAAAAGTCTCTATTTTAAGCTCATCACTGTCTTTTTCTGCATCAATCATAGAACTCATATTTGAAATAATTGACTTAATATCAGAAATCTGATTTTGAAAAACCTGTAATTCTTTTTCATTGGCTTCAATAATGCCATCTTCAATTGCCTCTATATGAGATTGTAATATTGTAAGAGGTGTTCTTGTCTGATGAACCAACTGATCCACTAATGACTGTCGTGTCTTTTGTTTCAGTCTAAGCCTACCATTTAGCTCCATCAAACTATCTCTTATGGAATTAACCTCTTTTATTCCTGTTGGTTTTAATATAGTCTCTTTACCTAGCTGAATATCACTGGCTAAACTTTCAGTATCTTTTAGCGCTTTGCTCATTTTATGGCTGATAAATATACCCACAAGAATTGCAATTCCAATTGTAATAGCTACAGAGTATAGACTGTTAAATAATAGCGCTCCCTTAAATCTTCTTGCAACAAATGAATTTTCAGCAATACTATGAATCGATATATTCATAATAGCTATCACTTGATTATCAGAAACTATATCATATTGATGCACTTCCTCTGAAGATATAGCGTCATTATTGCCCATCATAAACCGGCTTCCCATCATATTGTCTATCATGGAACCATCTATATGATAATTGCTATTGACTTCGATAATAAGCTCCCCTGCTGGTTTGTATAGCTTAATACCAATAATAGGATCACTTAAGTGGGCTTCCAGTTCAATCGCCATCTGTTCATAAGACAAGTTATCCGTTATTAAAGCAGTTGATGTATAGTCAATGATCTGATTAACATGTAAATCATAACTTTCATTCAAATAATCCGAAAAATATTGATCCGTCAAAAAAGTCAGTATGAGGGTATTAACAGCGATTGCTATTAACGTCACTAAAACTAGAATTAATAACCACAATCTTCTAAGTGTCAACCTCTCTCACCTCCAAATACATAGCCTTGTCCATATTTTGTTCTTAATATTTTCGGATTTTTAGGATCAATCTCAATCTTTTGCCTTATTCTCTTTATATAACTATCAATATTTCTATCAAAACCATCATAATCAACACCAAACGCCAGTTCCATTAACTGTTCCCTTGTTAAAACTTGATTCATATTTCTCATCAATGTTTGAAGTAGCTTAAACTCCGTCGATGTTAATTCGATTTCTTCATCTCCACGAAATAGTTTCATTGATGATGTGAAAAGCTTTAATGTGTCGATTTTTAATACCAACTCATCTGTGGCATTATATATTCTTTTAAGAAATACTTTGATTCTTCCCATAAGCTCT
This sequence comes from Clostridiales bacterium, assembly GCA_024636985.1. Classification (GTDB taxonomy): domain Bacteria; phylum Bacillota; class Clostridia; order Lachnospirales; family Vallitaleaceae; genus Petrocella. The sequence continues at coordinate 5,892 of JAGXFY010000023.1, forward strand.
CTTGGGCTAAATGGTTTCACTACATAGTCATCAGCACCTTGATCAAATCCCCTGATACGATCGACTTCTTCTTGTTTTGCCGTAAGCATAATGACAGGTATATCAGAAATTTCACGAATTTTTGAAAGAACTTCAAACCCATCTATTCCGGGCATCATCACATCCAACAAGATTAAGTGAAAGTGTTCATCATAGAATATTTCTAAAGCCTCAAATCCATTCTTGGCTAATCGACATTCATAACCATTTTTTTCTATGTACTTCATAACAATTGAACTGATTTCAGATTCATCTTCTACAACTAATATTCGATACACACTTCCACCTTCTTTCATTCATTAAATCATATGATTTAATGAATGTCTTCTTCTAATCCTTCAATAATTTCGATTAATTCACCGTGCCAATTATGGTACCAAACAGCGCTTGTAAAACCATTAACACTTAACATGCCAGCTGGTACGCCATCTTTTTCAACATGGAAAGTGTAGTAACCATAAAACTCATGGTATTCATCACCCAAGGTGAGGGTCTCATTTCTTTTTGAAATATAATCAGTACCTTCATTATATGCTTTTTCACTACTTATTTCATTTTTTTCTAAAATGTCACTATTCTCTGAATAATCGTAATTGTATGCATCACCCATCATACCACGATCACTCATCATTCCTGATTGGCTATTGTATCCTGAACCGCCCATCATTCCTGAACCGTCCATCATTCCTGAACCGCTCATCATTCCTGAACCGCTCATCATTCCTGAACCACTCATCATTCCACCATATTTTAGATTCCACATCATATTAGGACCATATTCCGGAAATATATCTTTAGTATATGGATTTACTAACAATTCCATAGCTCCTCTACCTGTCTTTTTTTCAATAATGGAGTAGTAGTAATCACTGTCTTCAAAGATGAATATATCTCCAATAATAAGTTCATTGTCATATTTACCTATATAATCTTTTACTTCTTTGGTCAAAACATCTACATCAATTTTTTTACCACTATTTCTATTTTTGTTAAATCTATACCCGCCAGTCATCATCGAACCATCGTTATAAAAATCATTACCAATCCTTATTGATTCCTCACTGTATTGCTTCATCATGTTGTAATTATCACCTTGTACATTACCATTGTCTGAGGCCAATACAATGCCACCTATACCAAGACTTAAGATCATTATACCTATAATTATTAATACAGCATTTGCTTTTTTCATAAGAGTCTACTTCCTTTCAATCACATTTTTGCGTTTCAAATATTCTTCTTCTGATATTTCGCCACTAATATATAAATTTTTGAGTTTTTCTACTGCTCCACTAGTCGTTGAAGATTTTGACTTTTTCAGAGATACTATAGCAAAGATAATAATGACTACACCTATTATTACTGCATAGTGCCATATACTGAAATAACCACTACCGAATCCGCAACTAGCACTTCCTGACCAACCATTTCCAAACATCATATTCAATCACCTTTATCCTTTCAAAGTTTCCTTCATTTGTAAATAAGTTTTTTCATCTATTTCTCCGTTAACATACCTTGATTTCAAGAGTTCTTCTGGTGATTGTGTACCTTGAAATGCAAAACCACCATTTGTCGTTTTGCCATTCAAAAATAAATAATAAATCAGAAAACCAAAGCCTACTAAAAATATTAACATCATTTGTATTACCTCCTTCTCTAATGATTATGTTAACTTCATTATCAGGGATAACTATGGCACAAATATGACTGTGTTCCCATTTATCCTCTGATATAATAAAAAATCGTAGTGGCAAGTATTCCTAAGAAGAAGATAATCGTTCCAAAGTAGAATATATTCAACTTCTCATTAGCTAACAGAATACTTTTATTTGATGGTTTTTTAACTAAAAGGAAAATAAAAATACCAATAACAATCATAATTAGACTAATGACATGTGCAATCGTAATATTTCCAACTATTATCGGATTCACTCTAAAGAACTCAATCAAAAACCTTATTGTTCCATACCCAATTAGGTACAGAGCGAAGAGTTGTCCTTTATATTTAGTTTTATCTTTAAAACGCCATAGTATTGCAAATAGTATTAGATTTGCAATACTTTCATATATTTGGACTGGGTGAACTAATTGATTTCCATATTTTACACCCCAAGGAAAGACACGTTCCATTGGTATCCCAAAGACATCACATCCAATTCTTCCAATAAATTGCCCCAATGCAATTTGAGGTGCTATTGCATCAGCATATTCAAAGAAATTGGCTTTTCTATATCTTGAATACATGTATGTAAGTAAGATACCGAGTGTAATACCTCCTTGAACAGATAAACCACCATCACGTAATGCAAAGATTTTTATTGGACTATCTAAATAAGTCTGAAGATCAAAAAAAAGTATATAAAACAATCGAGCACCAAGGAGTGATGATATTATCGTCACAACTCCTAATGTTTCAAAAAATCTCACATCTAAGTCACGTCGTTTCACTTCATATTCAGACAATAAGTATGCGACTAATATTCCAATAGCTATTGTTACACCTAATAGATATATATGAAAACCACCTATATTAATTAATTCAACCATATTTCCTCCTTGTATTTGTACCATATTTGTAATGTTACATTCCTAAATTATAACTAAGCCAGCAAGCACATCGGTTACTATTACTATTTCATTCATTAGAGGTTCTCTCCTTTTATAACTCTAGAATTATATCCATTATCAATCATTGTAATCCATCTTATTATTAACAAATAGATGTTCACGGATCCTATCTGTTTCAATACCTTGAATGATCACATTCACTTCATTTGATTCATTGTTTATATAATAGCCCCCTTCATATTGATTTATAATTGTAATAAGTCCACTAAAGTGATGCCCCCCACCTTCTGACACCCATCTAACATTTTCTTCGGGAATTGCAGTGTCATCCACCGCTATAGACAAATAATCTTTTAATGTAATATACTTGTCCAAATCCACAGAGTGGGTACCAAATATTACTTCAAACACAATTTCTTCTTTCTCCAAAAATATATTTTCATACGATGTAATAGTTATTCCAATATTATCAAAGTTTGTCGCTATCATTTCGGGGACTTTTAACTCATCGTCCACATTATTATAATCGAGTTCTCCATCCAGAACATCAGATGTAATTTCTTCATCTAAACTTTTTTCTAAATTTCCATCTTCGACACGAATCTGAATCTCTTTGGCCTCTTCTAAAGTAATTTCACCATTATTTAATTCTTTTGTAAATAAATAATACACGAATATACCGATTACTAAAATAACAATTACACTTAATAATATCTTTGACTCTCTAAACATTGTTCCTCGCCTCCGAATTTTTAATGACTGGTCATTTTTTTGAAATCCATCCAATATGTTGATGAAGGTACACAGATTAACATCTGTATTCTACAACTTATGTAATGGTGACTATTTGGTGTTCATATTTAAAGGCAAGAGAAGTGCATATAAAAGCAGTCCAAAAATCAATGTATAGTTAAATCCAATATTCATAGAGAGAATAATGGCGATAACCGATCCTAACACCGACATTATTCCATTAACACCAAGCATCATAGGAATAATACCTTGCCTACCTTCATAGGAAAGCAATAGCAACCCTCTCGAAAAAGGTATTCCCATTAAAAACCCTTGAAAAAAGACAATGAATATAGTTATCCCTATCTTCATACCGGTCATCATCGACAAATTATTTTTCAGCACCAATTCATAGACCAATAACATTAAAATATTAATTAGAACAATTCCTATAACTGCAAGATTTGTTTTTATACTTTTACTATTAGCATTTATGCTTTTATTAATAATCTGGCTTCCAATGCCACATCCAACAAGTAAAGATGACAAAATCACAACAATGGAAAGTGATGGATGTCCTAAAAACAGAGAAAATTTTTGAATCGTTGTTATTTCTATTAACATGAATGCAAAGCCAAGTATTGAAAAGTAATATAGCGGTCTTCTATTCTCTCTGCTTTTAAAAAATCTACCAAACAAAGCAAAATATACAAAAACTACAATTGAGATAAGTACAATTAATATTTTAGGAATTTTTGAAGTGTAATTATAGAAATATGGTTTGTTATCCGTTGCTAGTGTCATTTCTTTACTATACATTGCATAATACCCATTTATATCAACGGTTTTATTACGTATGCTTTCAATCGGACTTTGTTCAAATACCCTTGGCATTTGAAATATATCAAGGTCATTTAATTGGACTTCTTTGTATAAGGTGGATAATTCACTATCTGAGAATGGTGTTTTTTTTACTATAATAACTGGTTCAGTATAATGAATTTGGTCATTTCCCATATCTTCTTTTTTTACAACAACTGTTATATAGTCAGGTGTATCTTCTAGTGATACACCTTCATTCTGCAAAGCTTTCATGCTCATTCCAATAACTTTTGTCAAGTCACTAAGATCATGTACCAGAAATCCTACCTTACCATTTTCAGTCAAATGCCCCAGATAGCTTTCAAATGCTTCAACCGTATAAATATAGTCTTCAGCCATTGCATAGGATACACCCTGGGAAGAATTCGTCATGACAAGTGATAAAAAAATGACATCATAATTCTCCGTCGAATTTTCAAGATACCCTCTCCCATCGTCTGCAACCACCTTGACTTTATCCATAGCATATATGCCACCATTGTATGAAGAATATGCCTGAACTGCTTCAATAGTCGACTTATTCACGTCAAGTGCAATTATGTTGTCACTCTCTGAGGCTAAAGCATAAAGTACATCTCTACCCCCACCTGCTCCAATTAGTAGTACATTTTCTTTCGCACCAAAAGAAAATGGTAAGTATGCTGTATCTCTTTTGAATATACTTAGATTTTCAGTATTCCCATCATATTTATACATTGGGGCAATCGCTCCACCATCAATGGTTATAAACATTCTTTCATCAACTTCATCAACGGATATAACATCTGTTCTTGAAAAAGAATTCCATTTAGAATAGACTATTTGCGGCGTCAATCCACCTTCTTTAACTTTCGAAAAAGTACTTATATCACTTTTGTAAGCCCCTTGATAGTTAAGCTCTATACCACTCAAGATGCTATTAGGTAAGAAAAGTAATACCAAAAGACCGACCGTTAGAATTATAGAATATGACCGAACAACATAGCTTGTACACAATTTCAAACATCCACTAACAAAAAATGATACAGGTAATAAACAAATTATTATTATTGTCCTTAATATTCCTACTGTATCAATCAATAAAAAAACTATACCCGCGCCGATACCTGCTCCCACCAAATCAGCTAGGTATAATTTATGGCTCTCAAATGGATACTTTAGATATATTAAACCAAATATATACCCAATTATAAAAAAAGGTATAATAACTATAAGTATATAAAATAAAGGTGAATTTGAGATAGGGCCAAAAAATATAAAAAGAAAAACAGCACTATACATTGAAGATAGGATCCATATCAAGTCATTAATCTTGCTTAATACGCCTTCCTTATTTATATAATATGAATAAGCACTCCCTATACTAAGTCCCAAGATTGCAACAGATGTTATTAGAAATACATAATGGTATGAAAAGAGTACAGATGCTATCCGTGTTAAAATTATTTGATACAAAAACATCGATATCGATATCATTAGTATCAATATTTTAACACTAAAATGACTATTTTCTATATGATTGTTCATATGTTTACTTCTCCATTTGAACAGAATCAATTATGTTCCTGTTCATCGCTACTTTTATTATTTTTTGTCATAAACATCATCATACCCACATGTGATAATGGCATAATTGCAAATATTCCTAATTGAATGTTATTACTTAAAGGCACATCAAAAGCTCTTAAAATAAAAATCAAGCCAATTGGCACGACATGTGCTAGAATCATAAACTTCATATGATTACCATGTGTATTTACACCTTCATGTTTAATATTATCCTTTAAAATATCTTCTTTATCATTGTCATGAATTTCACCATATTTTTCTTCCATCTGTTTTCTCCATTCTTATAATCTATTTCTTATAATCTTAACAACCAAATATGACTGAAATGTGACTCTAAAGCCGCAACTTTGTTGGGTATATGATGATATTGAATATAAAAAAAACAGCAATGACTCTGCTGGTTTTTTCATATTCAATACTACTTAATAAGATAATCCGTCAAATACTTTATCCTTATCATCTTCAATTGTAACAACTATTTTGTTTGGCAAACAGACAATAGATTGATTACTATATTCTATCCAACTTACTTTCGAACAAATCTGATTAGGACATAGTTCTTCACTCATTCGTAACATCCTTACTTGCTGATTTTTTATCTGAACCTTACCACTTCCAGCTAAGAAAGTAAAAGAAATTGTTCTGTCATCTGTTTCATCGAAGGGAATTTCTTCTATTTCTTGATCCGTTCTTATCACAAGCATTCTCTTTTCGCTTTCAAAATCTTTGGGAAGAGTCATCAAAAATATAATAATAGCGCAGACTAATGCTATGATAATTATGATTAAATCACCAACTCTAATTTTTCTGAAATTAAACATACAATCTCTAAATTTCATACCCATCAAATCCCAATCTTTTGGAATAAGTTGAATCTGATTTTTTGAATTTTTTACTAATGTGATATTGTGAGAAAGTCATATTGATCACCGTTCTTTTTTAATTATTTTACTCATTTTGAATATACTTTTTCTACCTTCACTAGACTTTTTATCCACAACATGGATTACATAATACCCCAAAGCCATAAATGATAAACCAACGGTTAATGAGATTAATTCATTCAATATGATACCAAGATAGTCAAATAAATAAATTAATAGTCCCATACTTAAAATCAACATCCCAAGCGGGATTATATAAATAATAAATGCAGCACTAATGATAGTACTGGCATCAGGTTCAATTTCTACAACATCGCCACATGTAGCACATAGTGTATTTTCAACTTCGATATCTATAACCCTTTTATCACATCCTCCGCTACAATTGCCACATTTGTCTCCACATGCAGTCGTTCTAATGACTTGGATAGTTAACATGATTCCGTCTTCTCTAATGACATAACCATTTTGTTTCATTACGATACCTCCGTTCCTTTGATGAAATCTTCCCCAATCAACTCAATTGGTATTTTTCCAGTAACAATCGAAGCGTTAATGACTTTTCCAATTTGCCTCTTTGATATATCATCATTCGCACACTTCACCATAATAGCCTGTTCCTCTAAATCTATTTCAAATTCTAAAATTCCATTTATGTTATCAAGAGATTTTGCTACATTCATCAAACAATGATGGCATAGTAGATTTTTTTGTTTTATCTTCAATGTATACAATGTCTTGCCTCCTAAGATTTTGTCATTACTACACTCTATAATTATGTTATATAAATAAGGCAGAAATATGGTTAAAAAAATAAATCGAGAATAATTCCCTATTTATATATTTGATTAAGTTTTCAATTGTGTCAACCGCATAATACATACCACATGCAACATATTCCCACACGCTTTGTAAGACAGCTGCTACTCGTAGAATGACTAAATTTCTTTTAAGACTAAAATCATCGTTCTACTACCTCAAGTTGTCCCATCATACCCACTTCTTCATGCTCAAGAATATGACAATGATAAATGAACACACCTCCATAATTAAAGGAATGTCATTTACACCATAATCATCTGGAAGATTCAATGACCTAGAGTTCTCATCTTCTATTATAATTAATCCAACAAGACCTTGGTAAACTTGTATAGCCGTCGCCCCTATGACATGGGGATGAAACCACAAAGTTGATGCTGGCTGATTAATAGTAAAAGTTGGTTCCCATGTATTATTCACGTCAATAACTTGGTGTGCCCCACCGTCACGTGGACCATTTGATTCTAAACCATGCCAATGAACGGATGTTGCTTCATTATGCTCATTGGTGATATGTATATTTATTTCTTAGCGGTTAACATTGCTAAATCTGCATATTTAATAATCTCATTGGCAGTATTACCATGCTCTGGATAGGTTCCAACTCCTAAGGATACAGTAACTGTACCAATATGCTGAATGTGAAGTTTGCTAACATTCCTTTTGATTTTTTCAGCAATCCCTCTAGCACTTAAATAATCACACCTATCCAAAATTACAAGTATTTCGTCACCACCATATCTATAGACTATATCTAATGATCTAATTGAGTTTTTAATATCATTACTTATAACTTTAAGTACTTCATCACCAGTTTCATGCCCATAATTATCGTTATATGATTTAAAGTTGTCAATATCGATAAAAATCATCGAATATACCTCCGCAAATTCAAGCGTAATAATTCTTTCTTCAAGGGCTTTTCGATTATACAGTTGTGTTAATTCATCGATATTTAATTCTCGTTCTAATGTCTTATTATATTTCATTAAAGTCAAATTCTTTTTAAAAAAATACAATACAACAAGATAATATAAGACTCCAAATGCAATTGACAATATCAAGCAATGTAGTAATTGATTATTGAATATAGGTATGATAACGAAGTGATTGATTAAGCCATACATTATTGAAATGATAATCAAACTTAAAAATAACAATTTTTCTGTATATATTTTCATGTTATATCTTCCATATTCTTTAATCATACTGCGTCCACCTTACTGATTTCTAATGCTTGCACGAATAAATCGACGATATTGGCATCAAATTGCTTCCCCTTTTCATTGTTTAGGATTATAATCCCCTCTTCAATACTACGATGCTTTCTATATATCCTATCAGTTGTTATTGCATCAAACGCGTCAGCCACCGCAATAATCTTGCTACCCAAAGGTATTGATGAATCCTGCAGTCCGTTAGGGTATCCTCGCCCATCATATCTTTCATGGTGGTGTCTTATGATTTTTGAGATGTTCTCATATCCAATAATTTCTCCAACAAGATTTGCACCAATTGAAGGATGCTCTTTCATTTTTTCATATTCATCATCTGTCAATTTTCCTGGTTTATTCAGAATACTTTCAGGTATGCCTATTTTACCGATATCATGGAGATTGGCAGCAACAATTATTTCTTCAGCAACCTCACCTGTAATATTCATTTGAGATAATATAAGTTTTACATATTCACTAACTTTGGAAGAATGCAAACCGGTATAGGTATCTTTTGCGTCGATGAATTTCACAAAACTTTTGAACATATTAAGGTACTGATCCTCCAGTTTACTAGTCAATACAGCTGTTTCTGATATATCCTCTATATATAACATGATTTGATTTTGATCCACATCTTCTGTTTTAAAGGGCAAAGCTTTTAACACCAAATGTTTATCACCGTGTTCTTTAGAGTACTGTATAAAATAGATACTATGGTCAATATTTCCACTTAACGCCTCTTCAATCACTTTATTCAACCGCGCCTTATCATTATCGAAATATCCTAAAACATCTGTTCCTTCAACATCATTTATATCAAGTAATTCTTTCGCTGAATTATTAAGGTATTTAATGATACCTTTATCCTCTAAAATAATAATACCAGATGATATGGTTTCTAAAATATGGTTCGAGAAAATCTTCTCATTGGATAAACTAACTTCATACTTTCTTTGTTTAATAATTATTCGCTGAATGTACCATCCATTGATAACAGCATATAACAACAGAATTCCAAATAAAAGAAATTCTGATATATTCATTAATCGATTATGGATAAATTCTAATATGAAAATAACTGCGACATTAGCATAGGCTATGATACTAATGCTTTTATAATTCGTTTTCATTTTTTTCTCCTCGTACTTTGATATGTCTTATAACGCTTTATTCAAGTACAAAAGTTTTAATACTATCCGTCAGGCTATTTGCTCTATTCTTTAGTGCATCTGATGTCAGAATCACCTCTTCAAATGTAATGACTTGGTTTGAAATCTCTTGATTGATTTCTGCCGTTGCTTCACTATTTGAAATAACTAACTCAAGTATATCAGCAGAAGAGTTTTTAACATATAAAGATGAATCTACAAGTTTTATCACTTTATCGTTAATCCCTATAATGTGATCTGCAACTGATTCTATGTTCTTACCTAATTCTTCTGTTGCCTCAATCATACCTTCAAAGTATTCATGAGAACTATGAATCTCGGTATTAGTTTCATCTATTTTGGTAACGACATCGTCAATTTTCACTTGAACATCTTGTACCATTTTATCTATTTGATCGGTTGCAGCACTCGATCCTTCAGCTAGTGCTTTTATTTCATTAGCAACTACCGCAAATCCTTTGCCGCTTTCCCCTGCCCTTGCAGCTTCTATGTTAGCATTTAATGCTAATAATGTTGTCTGTTTTGATATGCCACGGATAATTGTAGTTATGCTCCCAATGCCTTCCGCCACTTGTTTCAATGAGTCAACAGAAATTGTTACATGTGATATAGAACCAATAACAAATTTATTCTTTTCATTTACAACCTCAATATTTCTTGTCAATCTTTCAGATTCACTTCTTAATAAGTTTGCATCCTTAGTTGCTTCGCCACTATGACTCGAAATAACTTGTGACTCATTCAATACCTGATCAATATTACGATTTATTTCAGTAGATTTTAGCTCTATTTCAGTATTTGATTCAATAATATCGTTTACTTCTTTATGAATACTATCTATTGATGTTTTCATTTGTGCCACAATTTGAGTCAATACACTGCTGTCCTTATCTAGATCTTCAGCTATGTTCTTTGACTGTGAAATCATCACAACTAGTGTTTCTAATGTTATATTCAAACTATTAAATAATTCACCAAACTCATCTTTTCTGTTTGATTGAACCGGGTTATTAAACTTCCCTTTTGATAAATCCAATGAAAAGTTCATGGTTTTCCTTAACTGCTTGTTTATGTATGACGAGATTGCAAATCCAACAACTAAACTAACAACAATGCTTATCATGATAAATAGATAAACTAGTTTTTTAGTAGATTCATAAAATGACACGCTATTCATATAATGGTGTTCTATTTCCTCCATTTGAACTCCGACCAAAGTGATAAATTCATTATTTATACTGTCAGCCATCTCCATAATTGATAAGGACTGTTGAACGGCTTCGTCATTATTTCCATTAATACTTTCTTGAATTGCTTTGGCTTGCAGGGACTCAAAATTTCGAATGTCTTCTACTAAACTGTCAATTTTTATTTCACTTATCAAATTATAGGCACTGATTTTACCATAAATATCTTCCATATATCTTTTTTCGAAATGCATGAAATGTTCTTTTTTTTCTGCTTGATCCGATGATAATAGTATATTCTTTTCTGATCTTTGAACAAGGGCAAAACTATATTGAGCTGACTTAAGTATATTTATTGCCTGTACATCAATTTCATACATCGTTTTGATATTATCATTCATTTTTCCCATCTGGGTTATACCAACACTTCCCATACCCATTAACATCAAAACTAAGATAAAATACCCTAGATAAAGTTTTCTTTTTACTGTCATTTAATTTCTCCCTGATAATCGTATTTTTTTCTAAAATATTCTTAAGGCATTTGAAATTACTGATATGGAACTAAGTGCCATTGCTAAACCTGCAAACATTGGATTCAATAAACCAAGTGCAGCAATCGGTATACCAACGATATTGTAAATAAATGCAAAGGACAAATACATGCCTTTGTTTGGGTCGTTTTATTTGCCTCGAAGGTTGGTTTTTCAAGTTTCGTTTCATAAAATGTACATTGGCAATTCTCCTTACAACTTCCATCACATGCATCATCACGACACACACATTGTTGACTATGTTCATGATGTTCGTGGTGTTCATGTTCTCCATGAGAGCTCTGTTGATGCTGAGGCTCATCCATTTTATGATCATCTACTTCTTTATATGCAACGAAAGGCAATCATAAAGATTGCCCTTCAAGAATTATTATGATTTGATTTCAACAACTTTATATCCAATATCTTTGATTGATTGAATAATCAAGTCTTCATTAATTTCATCGTTGCATTCGATTATTGCATTCTTTTTTTGTAGGTCGACGTTTATCTTTTTTACACCTTCAATTGAAGACAATGCTTCCGTAACATGATTCACACAATGGTTACATGACATGCCTTCTATACTAATTATTTGTTTCATACTAGACCTCCTTCAAAAAAATCATTTGATTGGTTTAAACTTTTTAAGTCTTAAAGCATTCATAAGAACTGAAACCGAACTAAATGCCATCGCACCTCCTGCAATTATTGGATTCAACTTAGGACCACCAAAGGCATAAAGCAATCCTGCTGCAATTGGTATGCCTGCTGTGTTATATGCAAATGCCCAAAATAGGTTCTGTTTAATATTTCTAATGGTTTGTTTACTAAGTTGTAGCGCCGTTACCACATCTAATAAATCACTTCTCATTAGAACAATGTCAGCCGATTCAATGGCAACGTCAGTCCCTGAACCAATTGCTATGCCAACATCTGCTTGGGCTAGAGCGGGTGCATCATTAATTCCATCTCCAACCATTGCCACTATACTACCTTGATTTTGCAACTTTTTCACTTCATTTGCCTTGTCCTCAGGTAACACTTCTGATAAGACAATATCTATACCAACTTGCTTAGCAATTGCATTAGCTGTTCTTGCGTTGTCACCTGTAATCATTGCTACTTTAATTCCAAGATCGTGTAATGCTTTGATCGCCTTGAAACTGCTTTCTTTGGTCGTATCTGCCACAGCAATGATACCAGCAAGTTTATTGTTTACTGAAATATACATTGGTGTTTTACCTTCGTTGGCAAGTTTATCTGCTTCACCTTCTAATACATTGGTAATATGACGGTCCATCATCAATTTCTTGTTCCCTAACAAAACAGTCTTATCTGAAATTCTAACTTCAATACCATGACCTGGTATTGCAATAAAATCTGTTATATTAAGAAAGCTGATGCCCTCTTGCTCCGCTTTTAATACGATAGCTTCACCTAGAGGATGTTCTGAACCTTTTTCAGCAGATGCTGCTAATACCAATATTTCTTTTGCATTATAATGATCTGTTACAAGAATATCTGTCACAACTGGCTTTCCTTCAGTGATTGTTCCTGTTTTGTCAAATACTATGGTATCAATCTTATGAGCTGTTTCTAATGGTTGTCCACCCTTAATTAACACACCATATTCGGCACCTTTTCCCGTACCCACCATAATCGCTGTTGGTGTTGCAAGGCCAAGGGCACAGGGGCAAGCGATCACAAGAACGGCTATAAATATGGTCAATGAGAATATAGCAGATTCTCCAGATATAAACCACGCAAGACCAGCAACTATTGCAATTAAGATAACAACAGGAACAAAATAGCTTGAAATGACATCTGCCATTTTAGCTATAGGCGCCTTAGATCCTTGGGCATCTTCAACCAGCTTAACGATTTGAGCAAGGGCTGTGTCTTTCCCAACTTTTGTCGCCTTAAACCTAATTAATCCATGTTTATTAATACTTGCTCCAATTACCTTATCACCACTTTGTTTCTCCACAGGCATACTCTCACCAGTTAACATTGATTCATCAATAGCTGTGGTTCCTTCTGTAACAATACCATCAACAGGAATTTTCTCTCCTGGTTTAACAACAATGATATCGCCTACTTCAACTTCATCAATTGGAAGAATCACTTCTTCACCATTTTGTATCACTAGTGCTGTCTTAGGTGCCAGACCCATTAATTTTTTTATTGCTTCTGAAGTTTTACCTTTGGAAACTGATTCTAAGTATTTTCCTAAGAGGATCAGTGTTATTATAACTCCAGCAGTTTCAAAATATAAATCCATTGCATATTCTACATGACCATAAGCAATCATTATTGTTGCATATACGCCATATAAAAAAGCTGCTCCTGTTCCTATTCCAATTAAGGTGTCCATATTAGGTGTACCTCTAAATAAAGTACTAAAACCAACTGAGTAAAATTTATTACCTACAATGATCACTGGGGAAACTAGCATCAATTGAATCAATGCATAGTTCAAAGGATTATATTCTGGGTTAATGACTTCAGGCAAATGAAGACCCAACATATGCCCCATTGCAATGACTAGTAACGGTAGTGAAAATATCAATGAAATGATAAATTTCTTCCACAATAATTTCATTGCTGCTTCATGCCGATTTTTTTCACCGTCTAAATCTTCTTTGATTTCAATATCTAGTGCCTCATATCCCGCTTTAACAATGGCATGTTTAATTGCTGATATGCGCGTTTCTGCTGCTTGATATTTAACTGTTGCTTTCTCAGTGGCGAGATTAACATTAACACTCTCAACACCTTGAATCTTGCGAATAGCCTTTTCAATATTAGCTGCACATGACGCACATGTCATTCCAGAAATAGGTATTGTAACCTCATTCACATGGGTGTCTTCTGCAACGCCATATCCTGCTTCTTTAATGGCACCTTTTATCTGATCTATATCCAATCTATCTGAATCATAATCATATGTAAGTTTTTCGGTTGCAAAATTGACAGTTGCTAATGATACACCGTCCAACTTTGACACACTTCTTTCAACAGCATTTGCACATGATGCACATGTCATTCCGGTAATTACTATTGTATTATTCTCTTTCATCATATAACCTCCTTATGTCTATTTTTCATAGGGTTTCATAACTTCAATTATTTTAACTATGTATGAAGGTGCGCCCCAAAATACTAAGCGCATTTTATTATCAGTATCATCATAAACATAATTAAACCTACTTTTCTTGTTGTCTAAACTATGATCAGCGACAACTTCAACAACTTCTTTTAGTAAACGCTTCACACTATCATCATGTACATAATAATCAACGATTGTACATATCTGTATAACTTCCTCCGAATCAAAATATTCACTGTCCATAAATATGCAAAAATCATCTTTGCTTACATGTTGATGTGAATGTTCTGTTCCTTCACATGAATCTATGTACGCTGTTAAAGATTCTTCATTGATTCTCCAAGATCCAGCGATCTTCTGAGCGGAAATTTTACCACTGCTAATATAACGTCTTATTGTTTTAGGGTGTACACCTAGTTTGTCCGCTGCTTCATCAATTGTCATAAATTTTTGTTCCATCTTCATCACCTCAATATAATTCTAACACACAATTATGGACATGTAAAGCTTTTAGTGTCCATAATTGTCCATTTTAGTCTTCTCTTGTCCATTCATCCGTAAATCACTTTAACTTCACAGTAACCTTCTATAAGTTCAATTAAAAGTTTATATGCCCTTTCTTTTAATAACGATTATTTCTGCCATTTCCTTTCCTCCTCCATTTTCGATTATTATACGAAAAAAGGACACTCGTGTTATGAGTATCCCACATCAAATGTCCTGAACTTGACAAACGTTGTAAATTCACTAGACACATCTTCCGAGGTTTTATCTTTTAATGAATGAATATAATAGTTTATTCGAAGTTAAGATTGGATAATATGAATCCCTATCAGAACTATCGTGAGAACTTCCACCACTATAGTCTGGCGTTGGTGTTATAGTTGACTTGTTCTCCTCTGGTGTTGTCGTTGGTTCTGTGGGAATCTCAGGTTCAGTCGGTTTAATTGGTTCTAGTGTTGTCGTATCAGGAGTTTGTGATGGCTTTGTAGGCTTTTGTTCAATCAGTTTTGGTTTAATACTCTCTGTCATCTCCTCAGCTTCGCCTTTGGTCGCAGGATCATTTGGTCTGATTTTGTCATTCTCCTCATCTCCAATGATTCCATTCTCTCGGCCAATGATCACATAGCCTTTGTCATCATCTTTGAAGTCTACTTGATCCTTATAGCCACTGTGTCCTCTTGTGTTCTTTGCTTCATCTTCCGAACCTTTAATTTTCACTAGCAGCTTAATAATTTCAGCGCGAGTGAT
This sequence comes from Clostridiales bacterium, assembly GCA_024636985.1. Taxonomy (GTDB): domain Bacteria; phylum Bacillota; class Clostridia; order Lachnospirales; family Vallitaleaceae; genus Petrocella. Next base: position 21,836 of record JAGXFY010000023.1, read on the forward strand.
TGGATCATCGGGGTGAAAGCCATCAGGGTAATCTGCAGGATTAATGATTCCGGCATCTACTAACGCCTCAATGTATTTCTCTGCCCAATGACCATCGATGTCTAAAAAGCTAGGCGTTTCTTTTTCTGCATTTGAGATATCAAGTGAAATCTCCTGTGCCAGAATTACAGCGTACTCACCACGTGTGATAATTTCGTCTTTTCCTATGAAGCTTTCTGGGTGAAGTCGGTAAGCAACGTAGATGCTACTACATATAAGTAGCAGTAGGACTATGGCAATAATGCCAATGCGTTTTTCTTTCTTTCTCATAGTTTTTTCATTCCTTTCGTTTAATATTTGATATGAAAAAACCGGGATCAATTATCTGACTCCGGCTTCAAATCCATTTTATATTAATAGTTCCTTCGCAAGTCATAGGACCGTTAGTGCACAATGCAAAATATATATTGTGATCATTCTTATTTTTCTTTTGTCTCCCGTGAATAAAAAAGTAAAAAAAAAGGCAAAGCCTGTAGGTCATTTTAGTTGACCTAAAAACTTTGCCTCTTGATTTAAAAATTAGCTTTTACAGCTTCTATTACCAATCAATTTTATTGATACATATTTATAGTTTTATATTAGCTGCGTGTTTATTGAAAACATAGACTATATCAGAATAACAGCAAACCCCTTTAGGGTTGTTAACCGCACAGTTACTATTCTTCATTGCTCCAGTAGTTTCAATTACATCTTTTACAGTAGATGCTCCATTTTCGATGGCATCAATAATATCTCGTTCAGTAACATGATTACAATAACAAACGTATTCACCAATCACTGTTTCTTTACTTTCTTGACTACAGCAATCACAATGCTTTTCCTCACTCATATAAATATCCTCCTAATATTTCCTTTTCGCTTAGCAAGTAATCTTAATAATATTAAGCTCTAAAACTCATAGGATGTAAAAATTCATTAGTTAGCCCTATGTCATCTATATTTTCGCCCTTTTTTCGGGGTCAAAAAACGTCATTTTTTCGCTGTTTTTTGGCCCTGAAATCGGACTAAAACCACTATATGTTGTGGTTAAACTCTACCTTTTCTCGTCAGAACCACTAGGTGTCATCAGAATTATCGCTTCCACATGCACACCTTGAGGAAACATATCGACAGGTTGAACTTGATCTACTTTATAACCCTTTTCCGTAAGATGCTTAAGATCTCTAGCTAGTGTTGATGGGTCACAAGAGACATAGACGATGCGTTTGGGATTAATCTTGACCATCGCATCTAGTAGTACTTCTTCACAGCCTTTTCTAGGTGGGTCCACCACGATGACATCTGCACGCATTTTTAATTCATCATGTAGTCTTGGTATAACTTCTTCTGCTTTGCCTGTATAAAATTCAACATTGATTATACCATTGATATCTGCATTATGAAGCGCATCTTCAACAGCCGCTTCAACCACTTCTACACCAATGACTTTTTTTGCATTTTTTGCCAGTAAAAGGGATATACTACCAATACCACAAAAAATATCCATGACTGTTTCTTCACCGGTTAGTCCTGCAAACTC
>JAGXFY010000024.1:0-18233 GCA_024636985.1 Clostridiales bacterium
CACACCACCCCTTGTGCCATATACCATTTTACCACCTGTATAACCGATGAGTAATGGTAATAAGTAAACAATCATCGGACCAACTAAAGCTGCTAGATTTTCATTTGGTAACCATCCTGTTGGTATAAATAATGCTGTAATTAGACCCCATGCAATAAATGCACCAATGTTTGGCATAACCATACCACTTAAAAACCGTCCGAACTTTTGTAAACCTTCTCGTGATCCTGATTTCCCTTTTTCTGTGCTTTCCATATTTACCTCCTAAGATTTTTTGGTTTGTGCATTGATCAATGAACATGGTCTGAGTATACACCCCTAACTAACCAAAAATAAAGAAATAGAAAAGTGGCTTTGGCATTCTGACAAGTGACATAAAAAAGTAATAAAAAAAAATGTCACTATTGAATAGTGACATTTTCTAATAACCCGTATTTCAATAGAATTAGGAAAAGTCACTATTTATAGTGACTTTTCTAATAACCAACGTGTTTAATTTATATTACAGACACCAAGGATTGATAGTATTTATCGAGCAGTGTATTGAGTTCAAATTCTATTTCCTCTATTTTACCTTCTTTTATTATATCCGCAAATCCACCTGCAATAATATTACGACTGATTTCGGATAAGACTTCAAGAATCTTCTGATTTAATACAACGGGTCCAACCATGACGATGATAGTATCTACAGGAACAAAACCGGAAACCTGTTCCATTATAATGGGATCCGTCAAACGAATAACCTTCAAACAAACACCTTTATCAATATCTGCCCGACAATGGAGTAATTGCATGCCTTTTTTCATGAGAATGGTAGAGCCTTTTTCTTCCCTTTCTATGAACGCCTTACTTAGTGCAGCAATCTCTTCCTGATTACTGGACAAAGATGTACTGATATAATGAATTAAATCTATCATCGTTTTGACGGATACATGTTTATCATAGGAAAAATTATCTATTACTTTCATGATAATATGGCTGTATTGTTCTAATGCAATCAGTTTTTCCTTTAGTGCCATTTTATTTTTAACTTGTCTATGGGTCGTATTTGGCTTATATCTTCTTAAAGCTTCTCTTATTTTTTTTATATCTTCTTCTTTAATAACTGGATTCACCACGACACAAGGTATGGTAAGACTTTCTGTCGGAACAGTTGATATAACTAAGTCTATGGCACCATCATCCATTGCTTCCACATCTTGATCAATGACACTTACGACCCTAACAATGTGAATATTGGAAAAATTACGTTCTATTTCTGAAACCAAAAGTTGGGAAGCACCTATTCCATACATGCAAGCCACAACAACTTGATACTTTTTCACAATTTCCCTATGATTCTTTTCGATGACTGCACCAATGTGTGTTGCCAAATAAGCAATTTCATCTTCCGGAATCTGGATATGCTCTTTCTCTTCAATCACTTTAGCACAAGTTGCTATGGTCTGAAACAACTTTGGATACATACTTTTAATCTCTTCGACTAAAGGATTAATAATATCAAGATCCATTTTCATACGGTAAATGGACGGTCTAAGATGCTTAACCAAGCCTACAATAAGTTTGTCATTATCCGACAAGTAAATGCCTGTTTCTGTCTCAACTTTTTGAATAAACTCCTTTACCAGTTGTATGACTTTAAAATCTTCAATCATTGAAATCTTATTGTATTCTCCGGTTTGTCTAAGCTTAGATCCTTTAAGGTGCATGGTCAAATAGATCAGTTCTTCTTTTGGTAGAATTCTAAATGGATTGTGTTCACTTTCACTGACCCAATTCTGTAGTAAATGAAAGATTTTATCGGTTTCAATCTGCCTTCTGGTCTTTGAATCGATGTAGAGTTGATCCCAGAAATCTTTCCTTTTTAAGGTCATACTAAATCTAATAATCAATGCTATGTAAGCATTGTCTGCAAACTGATAACCTATATTCTCTTCCAAACGCATCAAGAATGCTCTTGCATACTTAATGCTATCAAGATGCAACAGTTCAAAAATGGATTGGTTGATGTTCTCTTTTAAAGTCCTTACATCTAAGGGTTGATGCTCTTTTTCTTTAATGAAATCAATTAAATCAATAACATGAAAATGCTCATAAATCAAAGCAACAATAGCCTTTCTTTTCGCTTTCTCATCCCCGTCAATCAGTATACCAAGTCCGGGTTTTCGAATGAGTTCAATATTGTATTGATTGAACCATGGCTCCAACTGAGCAATGTCACTACCAATGGTGCTTTCGGTTACATCCAGCAGTTGGGTTAAAGTATAAAGCTTAGTAGGTTCATTATATTGAAGCAATTGAGCTCTAAGAATAACCTGTCGGTCCATTGGGGTATAGATGATTTCGCTTACTTCTTCCTGTAGTAATTTACCTAATTTACTTTTCACGGTTTCATCCGCAATCAAAGAAATACCTTTCCCCTTCTTTTTATCCAGAGCACCACCATGCTTTACAATCCAGTTCTGTACATCGTTTAATTCTCTAAGTATGGTCCTGGTACTCACATTAATCTGATCTGATATTTGTTGCACGGTAACATAGTTACCTGATTCAAGTATAATAGATATGACTTCCTTCATGCGTGATGTTAACATTTTAGCACCTCTCATTTTGAATTCAGACCTAAAAATCGCCTACATTATACCTGTATTATACACGCCTCTACAACAATAAACTATTTATTTTTATATTTATTTGTCACTTTCAGAGCGTGACACAATTAGTTTTTGAATTAATAAGGCACTACCACAGCGCGTTTGTGCGTTGTACTAGTGCCTCTGAATGAAGTTTGAAATTAAGTTAATAACTTATAAAAGTTTGCATAATTCTTTAATATGGTTAATCTTATAATCTGCTTCTAATAATTCATCACCTTGAGCATAACCATACTGACAACCAATGGTCTGAAGATTGTTTCGCTTGCCGGCTTCCATATCTTTATACCGATCGCCGACAACCACGATTTCTCTTTCCAACTGCTCCATCACTTGTGATAAAATCTCATACTTAGGTATAAAATCATAGTCTTGTGCACATAGCATTTCATCAAAATAGTGATCCAAACCAAACAAATCTCTGGAATACTCCATATATGTTCTACTGCAATTGCTTAAGAAAACAAGCTTATACCCTCTGTTTTTCAAGTACTCCAAAGTCTCTAAAGCACCCTCGTAGAGAACAGCTTTCTTATTCTGAAGTAAATAATTCATTTCTTCTCCAATTATTTTCCCTGCCTGCTCCCTTAGTCTAGGATCCATATCCGGCATGAAGGCTTCCCACATTTCTTTACTGCTTAATCCGAGCCATTTAATAATCTCTTCATCTTCCCATATTCTTGGTGGAACTTGTTTTTGATCTACCAAGAATTTATAGGCTTTTCTAAAAGCAGGTCCGTATATTTTTATACTGTCATGCAGAGTGCCATCATAATCCAACACTATGGTTTTTGCTTTATCTAACATAGGCCGACCTATATGGTTTTTAACAGATTTGCCATTTCAATAGCTGTCATAGCCGCATCTGATCCCTTATTTCCGGCCTTAGTTCCGGCTCTTTCAATTGCTTGTTCAATGGTATCTGTTGTTAAAACGCCAAAAATAACCGGCACTTCAGAATCTAGAGAGACATGGGCTATACCTTTTGAAACTTCACTGGATACATAATCAAAATGAGGTGTAGAACCTTTTATAACCGCTCCAAGGCAGATGACACCGTCATATCTTTCATTTTTTACTAGCTTTTTCGCTGCTAATGGAATCTCAAAAGCACCCGGTACCCAAATAATATCAATATCTTCGTCTTTAACACCATGTCTAACCAAGGTGTCTATAGCACCGGATAATAATTTCCCACCAATAAACTCATTGAATCTTCCTACCACGATTGCAAACTTCAAATCTTCTGCTACCAATTGTCCTTCATATACATTCATTTACTTTTCCTCCTTAAAATCTAACATGTGTCCCATTTTTAGTTTCTTAGTTTTTAGATACGCAACATTTTTTTCATTGTGATTCATTTGTATAGGCACACGCTCCACAATCTCTAGACCATATCCTGAAATACCGGACATCTTCTTGGGATTGTTCGTCATGAGCCTTATTTTTTTAACACCCAAATCCGCTAAAATCTGAGCACCAATACCATAATCTCGTAAGTCATCCGGAAAACCAAGGGCTATGTTTGCTTGAACTGTATCCATCCCATGATCTTGAAGTTCATAGGCTTTGATTTTATTAATCAGACCTATACCACGTCCTTCTTGTCGCATATAGAGCAGGATACCACTTCCGTTCTTTTCAATCTTTTGCATCGCTCTTGCATATTGTTCACCACAATCACATCTTAGTGAACCAAAGGCGTCCCCAGTCAAACACTCGGAATGCACACGAATCAATGTAGGTTCATCTCGTGATATTTTTCCTTTTACTAAGGCCACATGGTGTTCGCCATTAAGTTTATTAACATAACCATACATTCTAAAATTACCGTATTTCGTTGGCAGTTCTGCTTCTGTCACACACTCCACATAAGTCTCATTGGCTTTACGATAAGCCACTAAATCCGCTATGGTAATAATTTTAAGATTATGTTTTTTTGCATACTTCATCAACTCCGGTACTCTGGCCATGGAACCATCATCATTCATGATTTCACAGATGACACCGGCCGGATATAGCCCAGCAAGCTTAGGAAGATCAATGGCAGCTTCAGTATGTCCAACGCGTTTTAATACGCCGCCTTCTTTTCCTACCAAGGGAAATATATGTCCGGGACGACTAAAGTCTTTAGATGTTGCATCAGGATCTATAAGCTTCTGAATGGTCATAGCGCGTTCTGCAGCCGAAATGCCTGTGGTGCAAGTTATGGCATCCACGCTAACAGTAAATGCCGTCTCCTTAGGATCCGTGTTGTTATTCACCATAGCATGAATCTCAAGACTTTTTAATCTCTCCTCCGTCATAGGTGCACAGATTAAACCTCTTCCATACATAGCCATAAAATTAATGGCTTCTGTTGTTACTTTTTCTGCTGCCATAAGCAGGTCGCCTTCATTTTCTCGATCTTCATCGTCAACGACGACAATCATTTTTCCTGCTTTTATATCTTCAATTGCTTCTTCAATCGTATTGAACTTTTCCATTCCATTACCGCCTTTACATAAATCCGTTTTCTCTAAGGAAATTCATATCCATAGGTTTTTTGGTTTCTGTCACATCACTATACAACATTAGTTTTTCAATATATTTTCCTACCATATCACATTCCAAATTCACACTATCGCCAATCTTTTTACCAAGTAAAGTGGTTTCTTCCTTGGTTAATGGGATCAGAGATACTTTGAACATCTCTTGGTCCACATAAGCGACTGTTAAGCTTATACCATCAATGGCAATCGAGCCTTTATGAATAATATATTTCAACAGCTTCGAACTTGCTTTAATACTGACCCATGTGGCATTGGCTTCTTTTATCATTTCATGTATTTTACCAACACCGTCAATATGACCTGAGACCATATGTCCACCTAATCGATCCTTCAGTTGTAAAGCCCGCTCAAGATTCACGGGACTGTTGGTGGTAAGTTCTCCCAAGTTGCTACTTCTCATGGTCTCCGGCATGACATCCACTGTAAAGCTTATGGCATCCATATGAACCACCGTCAAACAGACACCATTGGTACATATGCTGTCTCCAACTTTTGAGCCCTCGATAACTTTGGAGGCCCTAATGGTTAGCTTAGCCGACTTAGTTGTTTTATTAATTTTTTGAATATAACCGATTTCCTCGATTAACCCTGTAAACATCTATAACCCCTCCTTCTTGATATAACCTTCTATGACAATGTCACCTTCACAAATAGTTGTGACAAGACCTTCTAATAAAATGGCTTCCTTTACCTGGGATATGCCCTCGCCACCTACCGGCGATTTGGCCAAATCCCCACCGAAGATCTTAGGCGCCACATAGGTTATAACTTTGTCAACAATTCCGGCTTCAAGGGCTGAGTAGTTCAAAGTGGCTCCACCTTCAATTAGAATACTATCCATGCCTTGTTCACCTAATAATTCTATCAATGATGCCATGTCAACATGATGGTCTTTGAGCGGTAATACCACGACCCGGTTACCTGTAGCCTCAATGGTTTTTTTTGTAGCATCCGGCATCAGATGCGTTGTTGCCACAATGGTAATTGCGTCGGATGCTTGGGTTAAGACCTTGGCATCAAGGGGTATGCGACCACGCGTATCCAGGATAATCCTGACCGGGTCTAGACCAACTTGGTTACCCTCAAGACGTGTTGTCAAGCTAGGGTCATCTGCTATAACCGTTCCTACACCTACCATGATACCCATGACTTGATGACGCAACTGATGGACTTGTTTTCTGGATGTTTCATTTGTAATCCATTTGGAATCACCTGTTTTGGTGGCGATTTTTCCATCTAAGGTCATGGCTGTCTTTAGAATGCAAAAGGGCTTTTTGGTTTTGATATACTTTAGAAAGATCTCATTCAGCTTAAGGAGTTCCTTGCCCATATCTAAGACAACCACTTCTATGTTGTTCTCCTCTAGAAGCGCAATACCACGACCTGAGACTTCCGGGTTAGGGTCCATCATACCGACTACCACTTTGCTTATGCCTTTTTCAACAATTAGATTGGCACAGGGAGGTGTTTTTCCATAATGAGAACAAGGTTCTAGGGTCACATACATGGTTGCACCTTCCACAGAAGCTGTTGCGTTCTTAAAGGCATTCACCTCAGCATGAGGACCACCATAATATGCGTGATAGCCTTCGGCTATGATTTTACCATCTTTTATTATTAATGCACCAACCATAGGATTAGGGTTGGTGTTACCAACACCCAGTTTGGCTAACGCTATGGCTTTCTTCATATATATTTGATCCATAATGTCCTCCCATTCCTCTGCAAATTCAAGACATTTTGAACATACAAAAAGCTCTAAAGGATAATCTTCAGAGCTTGTCACAGTTTCATTAAAGCATAATATGGCCATGCTATAATTGCCTTCTCTCATCCAGACTTTACTGTCGGTCTTGGAATTACACCAAGTCAGCCAAAATCGGCTCGCGGACTTTACCGCCGGTCGGGAATTACACCCTGCCCTGAAGGAACTATTCAATTGTTTTCAATGGGCTAATTATAGCATCTTAATATTTTAATGTCAATAAGTTGATAATTTTTTATCAACTTATTGACATTAAATGTACTCGTTAAAATGATCTATTGTATTGTATGTAGAGAAACTTAGTTTTGACACCATAAGGGTATATTATTTCAAATACGCTTGTAATGTATTCTCCACAGCACCTTGACCTTGTAACATACTGACAAACATGGCTTCAATCGTCTTACCTAAACCAACTTCGTAAAGATCTAATCCAAAAGTCTCACGGTTACTCAAAATCGGTCTTAAGTCAGCAGATTCATCACCCATTTTTACAGTATCGATTGTCTCTTTTAATGTTTGTAACATAGGATCTGAACTCAGCTCAAAAATATTGCCTTGATCATCAATACCCATAAGATATCGACACCAGCTGGCAATAGCTAATGGGATACCGACCAGACTTGCTGGATCTAATGATGGGTCTTTTACATAAGACTTAATGGTTTCACCAAAACGTATACCTACTTTTTGTGAAGTATCTGTTGCAATTCTTTGTGGCGTATCCGGGATAAAAGGATTTGCAAACCGAGACTGAACCACTTCATCAATGAAAGCTTTCGGCGATAGAATGTTTGGGTCTGTAACAACAGGTAAACCTTCTGTATAGCCAATGGTTTCTATCAACTTTTTGAGGATTGGGTTCTTTACTTCATCTGCTATCAAATCATAACCCAGTAGACAACCGGTAACCGCAAGTGCTGTATGCAAAGGGTTCAGACACGTTGTTACCTTCATGGTTTCCACCTTATTAACCGTTGCACGGTCACAGAAAAGTACACCTGCCTTTTCAAGTTCAGGTCGACCGTTAGGGAACTTATCTTCAATAACCAAGTACTCACTCACCTCAGCATTAACAAAAGGTGCCATATATGTATTTTTAGATGTTACAACCACATCCATATCCTCTAGACCGTCACTCACCAATGCTGCTTTGATGATATCTGAAGGACGTGGGGTGATTTTATCAATCATGGATATTGGGTAGGACACCTTATCTTCGTCCATGACGTAATTTACAAAACCTTCTTCTACAAATCCATTTTTTAGCCATTCTTTAGCAATGGTGATCACGGCTGCTTTCACTTTGTCACCGTTATTAGCACAGTTATCCATACTTAACAGGGTTATGGGCATTGCCTCTTTTTGATAACGTTTGTATAACAAGGCTGTAACGACACTCATCGCATGTGTCGCATACTCCGGTCCACGGTCCAAATCCACCTGAACAAAAGGATAGTATTTACCGGAAAAATCCTTCAAAGCATAACCTTTTTCAGTAATGGTGAAACTTGCAATCTGTAGGCTAGGTGCTTCAAATATTTCAGTCAGTCTTTGATGGTTCTTATTTTCTGAGGTCATACTTTCTACGATACTGGCTACCACAGTCTTATCAAAACTACCATCACTGTTCATCAGTACAACCAAAGCTAGATTATCCGCCGGATCAAATACTTTTTCTATGACCTCATAGTCAAAAGTTTCAACAGCAATAATACCTGTTTTTGCCAGTCCATCATCCAATAGTTGCTGATGGCATTTTGCCACAAAACCTCTGAAAATATTACCGGCACCAAAGTGGACCCATTCAGGTGACTGTTGTGTATTCTCTTTTACCATTTTTATATCAAAGATAGGTAGCTTGACATTCATCGCTTCCCACTTGCTTGTATGCTCTAATGAACTTGTACTTAGTCTCATTATTTTACCCCTCTTTCAAGGGTATCCCATACGCCTAACAAATACATGACACCCATGGCTCGGTCATATAGTCCATAACCGGGACGACAATGTTTCTCCTCACCCCATAGATGACGACCGTGATCCGGACGCATATAACCTTCAAAACCGATATCATGGTAAGCCTTCATAACTTCTATAATGTCCACATCCCCATCGCAGGCTCTGTGGGAGGTCTCAATGAAGTCGCCATTCTCAAAAACTTTAACATTTCTAACATGGGCAAAATGAATACGACTACCAAATTCTCGAATAATACTCGGAATATCATTAAGCTTATTGGGTCCAAGGGAACCTGTACATAAAGTTAATCCGTTATAAGGACTGTCGACCAAACTTAGGAACTTCTGAATGTGTTCTCTACTTCTGATGATTCTTGGTAAACCAAATATTGGCCATGGCGGATCATCCGGATGTATGGCCATTTTAACATCTTCTTCTTCACAAACAGGTATGATTTTTTCTAAGAAATATTTTAGATTCTCAAATAGGACGTCTTCAGTAATGTCCTTATAACCTTCAAAGAGTTGTTCTAGATGGGATAGTCGTTCCGGTTCCCAACCCGGCATGGTTTTTTCTCCGGCACCCTCAAGAATACGGTCAACGATAGATTTTGGTGTGGCACCCTCTACTAGAGCTTTTTCATAAAATAAAGCATTGGATCCATCTGGGTGTGCCTTGTATAAATCTGTTCGTGTCCAGTCAAATACAGGCATAAAATTATAACAAATAACTTTTACACCCACTTTTGCCAACTTACGAATGGTATCAATGTAGATGTCAATATAATGATCTCTAGATGGTAAACCCATCTTGATGTCATCATGTACATTCACACTCTCCACGACTGCAGGGCTAAAATTCTTCGAAGCCAGAACGTCAGCAACTTCTTGAATACGTTCCATTTCCCAAACTTCTCCTGCTACTTTGTCATGCAACGACCAGACAGCACCCATGACACCGGGAATCTGTCTGATGTGGTCTAAGGTAATATCATCATTGCCTACCCCATACCATCTCCATGTCATTTTCATTGGTTTTCCTCCTTCTATACTTCTGTTTCAAAGTTTAATATGACTTTACAACATTCATCCGGCCTATTCACTAACAAATCAATGGCTTCCTCAACTTTCGTGTAATCGAAAGTATGGGATATAATTTTCTTAGGATTAAAGAGACCTTGTTCTATACAATCAACAACAACTGAGAATTTGTTACAGCTTAGGCGTGAACCTTTGATATCCAGTTCTTTTTTAGTCACTTCCATCTGTATCAAATTCGATGGCGCTTTTAAAAATCCAAGAAGTACAACTCTACCCGTTGGTAACATACTGGGTAGTATACTCTCAATTATACTCGGGTGACCTACCGCGTCAAGTGCCAATGTTATGCCTTCAATAGCTTCATGAGCTTCAATAAAAGCCTCTAAAGATGTGTTTAAACTATTGATGGTATAATCTGCACCAATCGCTTTTGCTCTTTCTAATTTGGCATCTGAAATATCAGAAATAATAACTGTAGCACCCTCACTTTTGGCTGTAAGTAATATGGTCAGGCCAATAGCACCGGCACCGGCAATAAAAACGATATCGTTTTTATTAATACCACCACGAGATAAGGATTGAGATGCAATGGTAAAAGGTTCAACAAGACAAGCCACTTCCCATGGAATGTTCTCATTAATCTTATAACAGGCTTTTTCAGGTATGGAAACATACTCCTTAAATCCACCGTCCACATGAACGCCACGCACTTTTAGATCTGAACATACATTATAGCGACCACTTTTACATGCATAACATTCACCACAGCTAATGACCGGATCTACGCTAACATGGTCGCCCACTTTAATGTTTTTAACCGCTTCGCCTACCTCTGTCACAAGGCCTGCAAATTCATGGCCCGGTACAACCGGGTAATTAATAAAAGGAGATGTACCATGGTAACCATGCATGTCCGAACCACATATGCCACCAGCTTTTACTTTAATTAGGACATCTTTTTCACTTTTTAATTGTTCCATTTCTATATCTGTTACCTCTATTTTATGAGGTTCTTTTATGAGTATCGCTTTCATAGTTCTCCTTTACTTATGTTAGAAATAGGTCGGACTAATCATCTTAGGAATGGCCATGACCAAATCCGGTGTTACCGCCATTACAATTAACATCACCAAGGCGATTAAAAAATAGGGTAATACACCTTTAAACGAAGATTCCAAATCAAGATTTGAAATGGAGCCTGCAATCAATAGACACAAACCGTAAGGCGGTGTTACGAGACCAAGGGCCAAAGTCATTACTACAATTAAGCCAAGATGGGTTGGATCAACACCAAGGGCCAAAGCGCCTGGAAGTATAACCGGTACAAACAAAATCATAGCCGGTACCGCATCCATGAAGGTCCCAATGAATAAGAAAAATGCAACTACCACCAACATAAAGACCGGTGCACCACCTGGTATCTGCGCAAAAAAGTTGGCTGCTTTTGTGGATACATTGTAGTAGCCTAACAACTCACCAAGAGCATTGGCCGTACTAAGGGCAAATAAAGATAGAGAGCTTAGCTTTAAGGTCTGCTTGACAATGTCCGGTAAGTCCCTTACTTTTATGGTTTTATAAACAAACATACCAATAATCAAGGCATAGACACAGGCAAATGCTGCTGCTTCTGTAGCCGTATAAGCACCGGTTACAATACCACCGATGATAATAACCGGTGTGAGTAATGCCGGAAAACTGCTTAAAAATAATTTGAAGGTTTCTTTGAGTGTTACTTTCTCGTATCTTGGAAAATTCTTTTTCTTACTGATCAGATAAACCATGAACATCATGGATAGACCCAGTACGATACCAGGCACAAGACCAACTAAGAAGAGTTTGCCTGTGGAAACATTGGCAATACCTGCAAATACAACCATGGTAATACTTGGTGGTATGATACTTCCAAGGGTTGAAGAAGCTGCGGTTACACCAACTGCTGTACCTTTATCATAGCCACTTTCTTCCATTTTGGGAATCAAGACTTTACCTACGCCGGCTGTATCTGCTTGAGAAGATCCGGACACGCCTGCAAAGATCATGGATACCATAATATTGGCATGGGCCAAACCACCTCGCCTATGTCCTACTAAAGCATTCGAAAAATCAATTAACCTTTTTGATATGGATCCATGGTTCATGAGATTCGCTGCCAGAATAAATAAGGGTATTGCCAGTAACACAAAGGAGCTTAGCCCCGTAAACATTTTCATAAAAACAACGATACCGCCAAGATTAGGTATCAATAATACGCCTGCAAAAGCTACAATACCAATTACATAGGATATTGGTACTCCAATGGCAATAAAGATTACAAAAATTGCAACCAATAAGACTTGTGTCATTTTCTACGCCTCCATCCTAAATCTTTTTACATAAGTTACAATGTGGTTGATACAATACAAGGTTGTTGTTGCGCCAAGTATAGGTACACATAACCATGTATAACCCATACTCATCTGTGGTATATCAATCCATCTATAATTCCAGAACTTCATGGTTATGATGACACCATAGTAGAGTATCGCTAATGTGAAGCTCATTACAATCAGATATAAGAAGATGTTGAGCATTTCTCTCTTTTTACCGGTTACTCGGTCCCTAAGAGATGTAAATGCAAAGTGTTTGTCTTCGTAAGTCATTGCACCGGCACCCAAAAAAACTGCCCATGTAAAGGAATACATAGCCACTTCGCCTGTCCAACTTACGGTAATGCCGAGGTACCTACTAAAAACCTGAATAATAATCGTTATAAAAAATATACTGATAAAAAGTGTTCCAAATAAAATCTCGATGCTCTGCACTGTTTTTGCAATTTTATCAATCATCATTTTCCCTTTCAAAAAACTTAAGGCTACTTAGACATAGCCTTAAGTTAATGTTTTGATACGGTTAAGGTGTCAAAACTATATAGTTGAACTTTCACATACAATACATGTGAATTTAGTGAAACTTAGTTTTGACCTTTAACTGTAACTATTTTCTGGTTAATTCCAATAAATCTTGTAGATTATTTTCTTCTGCATATTTGTCTTGGATTGGAAGTGCTAATGTTTTAAACGCTTCTAAGTCAACTTCGTTGATTACTCCGCCTTCTGCAATAATCTTGTCTCTTGATTCATCTAGCATTTTATAAGTAACAGCTCTTTCTTCTGCAACAGATGCTTCAGCTGCTTCAAGAATCCAACCTTGTTGCTCTTCTGTAAATTTATCAAATGCATTTCCATTCATAAGTAACAATCTTGTTGTATAGTCATGATTCGTTAAAGATGTGTACTTACCATTATCTGTTGTATGGTGACCTTGTAGCATCATATTGGTATGATCGTTTTCTGCTGCATCAGCTGTTCCTGTATTAAGCGCTTGATAAAGTTCTGCCCAGCCTACACTGATTGGGTTAGCACCCGCACTTTTCCAGAACTCTTGTTGAACTGGAGAACCTTGTAACCTAATGTTTAGTCCTGCTGAATCTGATGGAACTGTGATTGGCTTCTTACCATAATAGTTACGAACGCCTGATGAATAATAACCTACAACTTTAAAGTCATTATTTGTTTTTTCTACGATTAAGTCTTTCATGGTGTCACCGAACTCGCCATCAATGGTTGTTTCCCAGTGGTCAAAGCTATTAAATAAGTATAGCAAGGATAGAAGGTCAAATTCTTGTACGCCTGTACCTGCCATAAAGCCTGGTGATGCTACAACCATGTCCACTGAATCGGTTGTTAGTTTCATGGCTAACTCATTTTCATTGGTTCCAAGAGTCCCCGGAAATACTTCTGCTACAATGGTCCCACCGGATAATCTTGCAATTTCTTCTGCAAATTTGTTGAGTCCGAATTGGTAAGGGTTGTCAAGTGACGTTTGGTTGTGGGCCACACGAAGTGTAATCACTTCTGCTGGTGCTGCTTCTGTCTCTGTCTCTGTTGTTTCCCCTGTTGTTTCTGCCTCTGTTGATCCTGTTTCATTGCTTGGTGCCTCTTCACTTGCACATCCCGCCAAGCTCATGATCATTACTGCTACTAATAACATGGATAATAATTTTTTCATTTTCTTTCCTCCTATTTTTGTTATACGGTTAAAGTATCACCTATATATTTGACACTTTTAACCTATATTAGTTTCTAAGCTTTGGTTTAAAACTTAGAAATAAATACCTACAGTGCTGTGATCGTGTTCCATATGTCTTCAAGAACCGGAATACCGTTTTCAAGGTTATCTCTTCTTGTATTGATTTCCATTTCGCCAGGATAGAAAATCTGATTACAACCTTCTGCTTTTTCAGATTGCCTTATGTCTTCAATAACCTCATCGATGATTGCATCCGTTATATTAACACTACTCATATGCGTTGGATCAATGGCAATGAATATTTGAGATAAGCCGAATTCATCTTCATATTTCTTACCAATGGCTGTTGTTGAATTAGCGCCGGAAAGTACTGCTGCAATAAGGTCAAATGCAATGGATAATCCCGAACCTTTCCAAAAACCAATTGGAAGAACACGCCATGTTTTTTCAATCTCAACCGGATCGGTTGTTGCTTTACCTTCAGTATCATACCCACCAACAACAGGAAGTTGTTGACCTTTGAACTTGGTTTCTTCAATCTTGCCATAGGAAAATTGTGCCATGGCACAGTCTACCACCACGTGCTCCATGTTGCTTCTTGGTATCGCCATAACAAAAGGATTGTTACCAATGTTTCGATCTTTGGTGCCCCATGCAGGCATATTAGGCATGGTATTGGTCCAACATAAGCCAATCATGCCAGCATCTGCTGCTTGCCATCCAAAAGTACCACCACGCATCCAATGGTTGGTATTTCCAAGGGCTACGATACCGATGCCACACTCTTTTGCAAGTTCAATCGCTCGGTCCATAGCACTTACTGCATTGGTATTACCCATGGCCAAATTACCATTCCAACGCTCAAAACCACCCATTCTTCCTTCTACTGTTGGTTCTGCATCTACTTTAATGTAACCTTTATCAATATAGGATACTACCCTTGGAAATCGGTTAACACCATGGGAATAGATACCGTCGACACTGTTGTTGGCAAAGTTCTCGGCACTTTTTCTGGCTGTTTCAGGTTTGAAACCTTTTTTCAACAAAATGTCTTCAAACGTTTTCACCATCTCATCATATTTAATTCTAAGCATTATTTAGCACTCCTTTTATAATAGTCGTTTAATAGCATATCTGTCATTTTTACTAGGTTAATGGCTTCATCAAAATTAGCATGGCTCTTTTCTTTATCTATTAATTCATTAACAACAGCTTGCTGATAAGCCATTGCCACATGGTCAAACTCTTCAAATTCAAACGTTTCTTCTACGCCATCTTTAATGAGCGTAAAGCTTTTTCCGGATAGTCCATCATAGAGAATACGGCCCTTTTCACCAACAATCTGTACTTCATTAATTTCCTGATCCGCTACGTAACACCAGGTGCCCGAGCCAATGATACCATTTTTGAATCTAAAGGTTGCCACAACCGTATCGTCCGCTTCATAATAACCGCCTGTGTTTTCTACAATACCTTGCATGGTATCCATTTCTCCAAAATAAAATTCTAAGCAATCCAGGACATGAACGCCCATATCTAGAAACTTGCCGCCTCCTGAGATTTCAGGAATGACACGCCAAGGCAAACGTTCCCTAGTTAATTCACTATCTTCCACTTTCATAATCTGCGTTACATAAACATATCTAATATCACCGATGACTTGTGCATCTAATAACGCTTTAATTTTAATAAATTTTTCCATGCCTCTTCTATAAAAAGCAACATAAACGGGTATATTCAATTCTTCTGACAATGCCTTAATCTCTAAGCACTCCTCAAGGTTCATTGCCACCGGCTTCTCAATATAAGGAATCTTGTTGGCTTTTAAGCACTTGATTGCGTATTCTTTATGAAATTTTGGCGGTGTTGCAATATATATGATATCGATGTCCGAATCATTCAATAAATCTTCTACTTCTTTATAAGCTTTCTTGATACCATGGCGTTTTGTATAGTCCAGTGTTCTATCATAATTGTCATTATAGACAGCTAAGAGATTAGAATTCTCTGCTTTGTACAATCCCGGTCCGCTTTTAATCTCTGTAACCTGACCGCAGCCAATCATACCCCAATTAACTTCTTTCATTTTCTACCTCCCTTATTTATTTTGAATTTTTGTAATAGTCATAATTCACTTTGTAGACAACTTTTCTAATCGGCATATTAGTTTCTCGCATACAACCCGGCATATGGACATCATTTGGAAAAAACACACAGAAATCGCCTGGCTTCATAGCAATCATCGTCATATCCGAAACATCTTTATAAAACAACAAATCTCTTTCTTCAAGTAAATTCTGGTCCACTTGATTGTTGCCATGATCATCAACAAAACCAATGTTTTCTTTTCCATCAAATAAAAATTGGATATCGATGTATTTCCTATGTACTTCCGGACGACCGTCCTCTATGTTTTTTGTTGTCATATCAATGATCTGATAGTAAACATTTCTGCCGTCAATCTCGTATTCTCCAGGCGCCATATTTCCAATATCTGAATTTTTGAAAAACGATATGGCTTCTTTTAAGACACTTGGATATAAGTTAGTATCAAATGATGAATAAATGGATGAGCAAATCATAAAATAATCCTTTCCCTTGCAAATGCATTATTAGGTATTAATGTTAGCGCTAACATTTCAACAAAAAAAATATATTTTCAAAATAGTCGGTTAGCATCTCTTCATGTTAGCGCTAACATTTCAACAAAAAAAATATAAAGCTTATTACATGTGTTCTAACGTCAAATTGTATACATATTATGTTACCGCTAACAACCGTTAGTAAGATAATAACATACATGTATCTCATCGTCAATCGTTTTTTGAATATTTTTATACATAACGCTTAATTCGTAGACTCTTTCATGTCAAATATAGGCATAATGTTATAAATGTGTTCTGTCTTTTCCCCTTGTAGCATAGCATACAAGGCTTTGGTACAATATGCGCCCATGTCATTAATGCGATTATCGATGCTGGATATTTTAGGCGTGCTTATATCTGCATAGATTGAATTATTGAAACCGATTATACTCATGTCTTCAGGTATTCTTAATCCTAGATGACTACATGCTTTTACGCCACCTACTGCCATAATATCTTCACTGTAAATAATTGCAGTAACGCCTTGGTTTCTTTTAAGGAATTTTTCTGTCTCAAACTGACTGTTTACATGATCCGTCTTTATATGCCTGATATAGCTTTCATTAAACATGATATGGTTTTTTCTTATACCATCAATAAATCCCTCTTGTTTGTTATGGGCACTATAAGTCACATAATCATTCATAAAGGCAATCTCACGGTGACCTTTGGATACCAGATAATCCACAACATTTGAAACGGCTTTTCTCTCGTCTACTACGACACCACAGACATTATCAAGATCCAGTTGGCCATTGGCTATTACCACTGGTTTATCATAAAAGTATTTTTGGATGCATCTTTTTGTTATATCATTTTGAAATCTCGAACCTATAAGTACAAGACCATCAATGTTTCTGCCCGCCATGGCTCTAAGATAAGCTTCTTGTTTACTGTTGTCTAAGCCACAACCACCAATAATGCTCATATAACCATACTTTGAAAACTCTTCTTCAATATGGAAAGCTGTATTGATATGATGATTGTTCCTTACATCAATAACAATAATACCAATAATCTTATTGCCTGCATTCGCAAGACCCCTGGCAAAACTATTGGGAATATAAGCATTCTCATCCAGAATTCTCAAGATTCTATCTCGTGTTTCCGGCTTAACGCCCGGTTTATTATTAATCACGCGTGAAACTGTTGTATGGGAGACCCCTGCTAATTTAGCTATGTCATAGATGTTCATCTCTACACTATTCTCTCTTCCTATGCTCAGTTTAATCGACTATTATTATAGCATTATTCGTATAAAGCGTAAAGACTATGGCATCGCCTCCAAAAAAGAGGCTCTTCTTAGTGCAACAGTTTATGTCTATGTTACACTAGAAAAGAGCACGTTGAATACTTCTGATGTATGAAAGTCGATTCTATAAGTATTAAGGGAATTACTTTCCTGAAGAAACGATTTCCTTTGCTAAGTAAATGGAACCAACTAGTCCTGCTTTTTGTCCCAGCTTAGGGTATTGAATGTACTCTTCTAAGTCACCCTTAATAATTTCATGATCAATATAACCGTTCATATGCTTTTTGAA
>JAGXFY010000025.1:0-29303 GCA_024636985.1 Clostridiales bacterium
ATGAAGATAGATTTGGCATCTAGAGAAATCATTTATGGTGGTGAAAGTGGTTTTGTTTGGACGTCCGGTCCGGCTATTAAGAACCTGGCTTTGGCAACAGTCTATAAGATTAAGCAAGCCATGCCGGATTTTACCGTTATTGGTGTTGGCGGGGTTTCTTGTGCGGAAGATGTTATAGAATTCCTATTAGCAGGTGCCAGTGGTGTTCAGATGTTGTCAGCAGCACTTTTAAAAGGCAAAGATCTATACAGTAAGATAATAAAAGATCTACCAAGAACCCTTGAAAAACATGGTTTTTCCTCTATTGAAGACGTCACTAGGGTAGGACTTACCAAGACAATCAGCTATGAACCGGTAGTGCCAAGTGTGGATACGCAGCTTTGTACCCAGTGTATGCTATGTGTTAAGATTTGTCCGTATTTTGCGATTCGTTTTGAGAACCAGATTCTTTTTGATCAGGAAAAATGTTTCGGTTGTCATTTATGTGTCAGCAAATGCCCGGTAAAAGCTATATATGTAGAAAACAACTAAAAATATCACTGGAGGTGGTATGGTGTTAGACATTAGCAAGTCCATTAATAAGGTGGACAATTTTGAAAAAATAACAGGTACAGCCAAGTATATTGACGATATAAAGCCGGAAGGGTGCCTCTATGCTAAAACGCTAAGAGCTACTATCCCAAAGGGCCGTATTGTTTCAAGAGAATATCCGGACATGCCCGAGGGGTACGCTATTGTTGATTATCAAGACATAAGTGGTCAAAATTTTGTGAAAATTATTTTTGAAGATATGCCTGTTTTTGTTGAAGAGACAGTCAACTATTATGGTGAACCTATTTTATTAGTAGTTGGTGAAGATAAAGCCACGATACTAAGTTTGATGGATCAGATTAGCATTCAATATGAATCAGAGGAACCGGTTTATGACTATATAGACAGTAAGATTCATAAAAGTTATATAAAAGGCCAAGGTGAAGCTGTTTTTGACAGGGCTTACAAGATTATTGAACATACCTATGAGACCGGCTATCAAGAGCATGTTTATATAGAACCACAAGGTGTCATCGCTTTGTATGCACAAGATAAGATTTCTCTAATTGGTTCTATTCAATGTCCTTATTATGTAAAGAACGCGCTTATGAATGTACTTGGATGCAATGAAGATGAAGTTAGGGTAGAACAAGCGACAACAGGTGGGGCTTTTGGTGGGAAAGAAGAGTTTCCGTCTTTAATAGCCTGTCAAGCAGTCGTAGCAGCCAAGAAGATGAAAAAGCCTATTAAGCTTATCTATGGCAGAGAAGAAGATATGGCTTATACAACCAAACGTCACCCTGCAAAGATTAAGATTGAAGCAGCCATTTCAAAAGATCATAAGATTATGGGACTTCGAACCCATGTCGGTTTAGATGGTGGTGCTTATATAGGCCTTTCAGGCGTTGTACTTTTAAGAGCGATGATTGCTGCTACCGGTGCTTATACCATAGATCATCTAAGTGTCACAGGCGATGTATATGTTACGAATACAGTGCCAACCGGTGCTTTTAGGGGCTTTGGCGCACCACAGATGATTTTTGCCGTAGAAATGATGATGCATCATATTGCAAAAGAGCTAAAAGAAGATGCCTACAAATTAAGAATGAAATACTTGGCAAAAACAGGTGATGTAACATCTACCAGTGGTCATTTTATTGAACCTATTATTATGGAAAAAATGATTGAAAAGGCTATGTTGATGTCCGACTATGAAGCCAAAATAAAAAAGTACAGTCATGAAAATATGAATAAAGGTATTGGCATGAGTTGGTTTTTACACGGATGTGGTTTTACCGGTAGTGGAGAGCAAGTTCATATCAAAGCCATTGTACGGTTAAAAAAAGATGCGCTAAACAGAGTTCACATCTTAGTTGCCAGTACAGATATGGGGCAAGGTGTTAAAACGACTTTTAGAAAGTTAGTCGCACATAAGTTGAATATACCCATGGAGCAAGTCATCTTTGAGAATCCGGATACGGATAAAGTGCCTGACTCTGGCCCAACAGTGGCCTCCCGTACAATGATGATTGTAGGAGGGTTATTGGCAAAAGCGGCAGATCAGCTTAGTCAAGAATGGATAGATCAAGAAGAAGTCATGGTTGAAGAACGATATAAACAACCGGAACATATAAGATGGGATGATGACACCTTGCAAGGTGATGCATACCCGGCTTATTCTTGGGGTATTAATGTCGTGGAAGTCGAAGTGGATCCTGTTACCTTCGAGGTAACTTTACTTGGCGTTTGGTCGGTTTATGATGTGGGTAAAGCCATCGATGAACAGGTTATTCTGGGCCAGGCAGATGGCGGTTTACTACAAGGGATTAGCTACGGTATGCTAGAAGTCATGAAGAATAAAGACGGACGGGTACAACAAAAGACTGTAACAGACTATATCATACCCACTGCCAAAGACACTGTATTTATGGACACGGAATTAATGGATAATCCTTATGCTCTTGGCCCTTATGGTGCAAAAGGTGCAGGTGAGCTCACTTTGATTGGCGGTGCACCTGCAGTTGCGCTGGCGATAGAAAATGCAATTGGTAAGCATGTAACTAGGATACCTGTGGTACCGGAATACATTATGGAGTTGATGAAAAATGGTTGAGGTAAAATTTGAATTAAACGGAGAAACGGTCATCACAAAAGAAGATCCGACCAAAAGACTATTGGATGTTATTAGAACAAGCTTTGGTTTAACCGGGCCTAAAGAAGGCTGTGGCGAAGGAGAATGTGGTGGATGTGCGGTACTGATAGATCATAAGATTATGAATGCTTGTATAACACCCCTTGGCAATGTTCAAGGGAAATCTGTAGTGACCATCGATGCATTTGCCAAGACTCAAAGAGGTCAGACGATTAGGAAAGCATTTGAAACTCATGGTGCTGTTCAATGCGGCATA
The DNA here is from genome assembly GCA_024636985.1 of Clostridiales bacterium. GTDB lineage: Bacteria > Bacillota > Clostridia > Lachnospirales > Vallitaleaceae > Petrocella. Next base: position 2,940 of record JAGXFY010000025.1, read on the forward strand.
TGTACACCAGGTATGGTTATAGCAACAGAATCCTTACTTCATGCTAATCCTAATCCAACAGAGGCTGAGATTAGAGAAGGTCTGTCTGGTAATTTGTGTCGCTGTACAGGTTATAATATGATTGTCAAAGCCATTTTGTCCTTAGTTGAAAAGGAGGGATCTTTGTGGTAAATACCCATTACCCAACATCATATGAAGAGGCCCTCGAACTATTAAATACTTATAAACCGACGATTGTTGCAGGTGGTACTGATCTTATGGTCAGAAAAAGGGCATGGAGTGATTTGCCTACAAGCTTCGACAGGGATGTATTATTCGTTGGACAATTAGAAGAATTGAATTACATCGATCGTCAAGGCAGCAACACCCATATCGGTGCCGGTGTAACTTTAGAGGATATCATGGATCATTTTCATACACCAACGTTGTTGTCAGAAGCCATCAAAATCATGGCTTCACCGGCTATACGACATAGTGCGACCTTAGCCGGCAATGTGGTGAATGCATCACCGGCCGGGGATACTTTACCGGTACTTTATGTTCTTGACAGTGTGGTGGTATTGGAATCTGTAGAAGGCATTAGACATGTGCCTATTCATTCTTTTATAACAGGTCCCGGTAAGACAATTATGAGTCACAACGAAATGATTAAGGAAATCATCTTATCCGGTCATAAGTTTAACCATAGTGTCTATAGGAAAGTTGGTGGACGTAAAGCGGATGCCATCTCAAAGTTATCCGTATGTATGATTATGGATATTAAAAAAGGCATCATTCAAGATTTTAGAGCAGCTTTTGGTGCTGTTGGGCCAACGGTAATTAGAGATAGGGCAATAGAATCCAAACTCATAGGTAAATCATTAACATGGTTAGATGATCATGCAGAAGATATCGGTAAATGGTATGAACCTATAATCATACCTATTGATGACCAAAGGTCTTCGGCATCTTATCGAAAAGCATGTACCATTAACCTGCTCACTGATTTTATAAAGCATATAAAACATCATGCATAGAATAATGAAAATCTATTAGAGGAGGTAAGAGTATGTTAGGCGAAAAGATAAGACTAAAGCGCATTGAAAAGGCCATGAGTCTTAAAGATCTTGCAGAGGCGTCCGGCTTAACCTCCGGATTTATTAGTCAGATAGAGAGAGACCTTGCAGAGCCGTCCATCACTTCTTTAAGAAAGATTGCAGAAGCTTTGGAAGTAGCTGTATTTCATTTTTTTATTGAAGAAATGCATGAAAATCCGATAGTAAGAAAAAATGAACGACAACCCATCCAATTTCCCGGGTCAAAGGTTTCTTATGAGTTATTGTCACCGGATCTAAACCGCCAAATGGAGACTTTTCTTGGCAAACTTGAACCTGGTGGTGTCACCTGTGATGAACCTATGGCCCATGCAGGCGAAGAAGTGATTTTTGTTTTAGAAGGAGAAATGCTGATACGCATTGGTAATACCACCTATAACTTATCAGAAGGTGACACCATATACTACTACGCTAATATACCCCATCAGATTGTAAATCCAGGCAAGCAGTTATTGAGTTTTTTGTCTACAATAACCCCACCAAGATTCTAGAGTCTTAAGAGGATGTAATGAGAAGATTAGGAGGAATGACATGCCGATTAAAGAGATGATTATAGCAAGAGGTGACCAAAAGGCGGAACTGGTATTGAAAAACTGTCAGGTTGTTAATGTACTTAACGGACAGATTGAAGCCGGCGATATCGCTATAGAAAAAGGTCGAATTGTTGGTGTTGGAGAATATGAAGGACATAGAGAGATTGATTTAAAAAACAAGTATGTATGTCCGGGTTTCATTGATGGCCATGTCCATATTGAATCCTCTATGCTGACCCCATCACAATTTTCAAGGTTGGTTATGCCCAAAGGTACCACCACCATCATAGCAGATCCACATGAGATAGCAAACGTATGCGGCTTAAACGGCATTGAATATATGCTAAAAGCCAGCGAAAAAGTACCTCTTGATATCTACATCATGTTACCGTCTTGTGTACCCTCAACAGAATTTGAAGTGGCTGGTGCCATTCTATTAGCAAAGGATCTTAAGAAGTTGAAAGATCACCCAAGGGTCATAGGTCTTGGTGAGATGATGAATTATCCTGGTGTAATTGCCGGTAATGCAATGGTTCATGAAAAAATAGATATGATGTCAGACCGTTTAATAGATGGTCATGCACCGGGAGTAACAGGTAAGGCGCTCAATGCCTATATTTCTGCTGGGGTTAAGACAGATCATGAATGTACAACTAAAGATGAAATGCTGGAAAAAGTTGGGAAAGGTATGTATGTCCACTTAAGAGAAGGTTCAGCAACTAGGAATCTTGATGCCCTATTAAAGGGTGTAACCCCAAATAACAGCCGAAGACTTATGTTTTGTACAGATGATAAACAACCCATTGATATTATGAACGAAGGTCATATTGACCATAATGTGAGACGGGCCATTGAACTGGGTCTTAGTCCCATCACGGCTATTCAGATGGCCACTTTGAATGTTGCAGAATGCTACAGTTTAAAAGGAAAAGGTGCCATAGCGCCAGGCTACGAAGCGGACTTGTTAATCTTAGACAATCTGGAACACGTCAGTGTCAGTCAAGTATATAAAAAAGGCGTATTGGTAGCATCGGATAACCAACCGCTTTTTGAAGCACCTCAGATAAAAGATGAAAGTGTATTAAATACAGTTAAGCTTGAGAATACCCAGGCGATTAATCTAGACTTAAAGATTGTTACAGGCATTGCTAAGGTCATTGGATTAAAAGAAAGAAGCATCATTACGGACCTAGTGGTTAGAAAAGTGGATACCAAAGATGATTTGTTTATTCATAATCCAAAATTAGATCTTCTGAAATTAGCGGTCATTGAACGACATCAAAATACAGGTAATGTAGGCATTGGACTTGTTGAAGGCTATGGTCTAAGACACGGCGCTGTAGGTCTCACGATTGCCCATGATTCACATAATGTCATCGTCATAGGTGATAACGATGCAGATATGAGACTTGCTATAGAAGAACTCAAGAGATGTGATGGCGGTATGACCATCTGTAGAGATGGTGTGGTCATTGAGACACTGAGACTCGAAGTCGGTGGCCTTATGACCAATGCACCTCTTGAAGAAGTCATAGCCAAGATTAAGAAAATGGACCGTTTGGCCCTTGATAGCGGTGTTAGCACAAAAATCGAACCATTTTTAACGCTGGCATTTTTGGCACTTCCGGTTATACCGGAATTAAAACTCACAGATCAAGGACTATTTGATGTTACACAATTTGCCTTTGTAGAAATAGATGTATAGAAGGAGGACCATAAATGTCCTATGTATCAGGTTATACCTGCACTTTGTGTGAAAAAGAATATACCAAGGACCATGGACCGATGACTACTTGTCCCATATGTGGTGATCTGGGCATCTTGGATGTGAACTACGATTATAAAAGTATAGCAAAGGTCTTAACAAGAGATGCTCTTAGGGAGAATGAAGATACATCCATCTGGCGCTATGCACCCTTGTTACCTATTGAGTCCACCCATTTAACAAAGACCCTTAAAGTAGGGGGAACACCTCTTTACAGTAGTCATCAACTGGCGCATCATATAGGCATAGATACCTTATACATCAAAGATGACGGCGTTAATCCGACGGCCTCTTTAAAAGACCGTGCCTCAGTGATTGCTGTTGTTAGAGCCATGGAAGAAGGCAAGGATACTATAGCTTGTAGCTCGACAGGGAATGCAGCTTCATCTTTAGCGGGTAATGCTGCTCATATGGGTCTAAAAACTGTTATTTTTGTTCCTAAACGGGCACCTAAAGGCAAATTAACCCAACTTCTGGTGTATGGTGCTAAGGTAGTTTCAGTTGACGGTGATTATAGAAGCACTTTTGAGTTGTCCAAAGCGGCCATTGAACATTATGGTTGGTACAATAGGAATGCAGCCATTAATCCCTATCTTGTGGAAGGTAAAAAGACAGTGGCTCTAGAAATAGCAGAACAGTTGTCTTTTGATGTACCGGACTGGGTGGTGGTATCTGTTGGAGATGGATGTACGATAGCCGGGGTCTACAAAGGTTTTTATGACCTCATATCTATTGGCTTAATAGATAAAATGCCAAGACTACTTGGGGTTCAAGCGGAAGGTTGCGCACCCTTTTATCATTCATTTAAAGAAAAAAAAGCACTAGAAGCCACAGAGGAAAATACTTTAGCTGACAGCATTGCAGTTGGAATACCCAGGAATCCAGTCAAAGGCATTCAAGCTGTGTCAGCTTCTAAGGGTACATATATTACTGTAACAGACCAAGAGATATTAGCTTCAATAGCTCTACTTGGCAAAACAGAAGGTATTTTCGGTGAGCCGGCAGGTGTTGCCGGTGTTGCAGGTCTTAAAAAAGCATTAGAGGAAGGCATCATTCATAAAGAGGATAAAGTGACAGTCATTGTAACGGGTAACGGACTTAAGGACGTTGAACATGGTATGGAAGCAGTAGGGGAACCTATGCGACTAAAGCCGGACATCCAGAGTTTTATAAAAATAATGAACGAAGCGGAGGGCATGACGAATGAGTAAAATACCATACGGACCAACCTATGACGAGATGTTGGATCCATCCAAAATCTCAGAAAACATTATGGAGAAAGTGATTTTGGCCAAAGACGAAGAACTTGATCCTTTAAATCTTTTTAATATTACATGGCGGGATCCTAATAATGAGATTCGCAAGGTGGTATTACCAAAAGCCATAACCGGCGTGGATGCTAATATTGTGGTTATGTTAGGTAAGTACTTCCCATCCGGTTCTCATAAGGTAGGTCCGGCTTATGCAACACTTATAGAAGGCTGCGTGGACAAAGAAATCCTACCGGGAGAGCATACAATCTTAGGACCATCTACAGGTAATTTTGGAATTGGCGTATCCTACATATGTAATCTAATGGGCTATGAGGCCATTGTTATTATGCCGGACAATATGAGTAAGGAACGCTATGAAAGAATTAAAAGGTATGGAGCGCAGTTGGACTTAACGCCCGGTACAGAATCAGACGTTATATTGACGCTTGAACGGACATATGAATTGATGAAAGAGCCAAAAAATAAAGCCTTAGCTCAGTTTGAATTGTTTCCTAACTATAGGTTCCATAGGCATGTCACCGGGCATAGCGCTGTTGAAGCGGTCAAAGGTATTGGCAACGGTCGTATAGCGGCTTTTACATCTGCACTTGGTTCTTCCGGCACGATTGCAGCGGGTGATCATATTAAGCAAGTTTATCCTGATGCTAAAATTGTAGCGCTTGAGCCTTATGAGTGTTCAACTTTGACGGATGGTGGTCGTGGCCAACATAGAATCGAAGGTATAGGCGACAAAATGTGTACCTTGATTCATAATGTACTCAATACGGATTTTGTGGTGATGATTGAGGATGATGATTGTGTCAAAGGTTTAAAGGTGATCCATGATGGGGCACGTATACTTGTTGAAGCAGGTGTGGATAAAGATTTGGCAGAATGTTTAAAAGACTTATTTGGTGTATCAGGCATCTGTAATATACTAGGTGCTATAAAAATGGCCAAGCATCTTAATCTTGGACCGGAAGATAATGTGGTCACCATAGCAACAGATGGTTTTGACCGGTATGATTCAGTTATACTTGATCTTGAGGAACGCTCCTTAGAGACTTCTGATAATGTTTTACGAAGATGGAAAAAAGATGTTTTTGATGAAGCCGATACGAATAGAATAACTGATTTTAGAAGTCACGATATGAAAGAGCAACTCTTTAACCAAAAAGAGAAAGACTGGTTGCCCTTTGGCTATAAAAAAGAATACTTAGATGCCATGAAGGTTCAAGAATTTTGGGATACAGAATATGCAAAAGTACAAGCCTATAATGCAAAAATTAAAGTACTAAGAGATGAGGAGGATGACAATGACAATACCCTTTAATACTATTTTGGAAAGCGCTAAAACCTATAGGGATGACATTTCAACCTTTCTTCGAGATATGATTCGCATATCCAGTGAAAGCTGTAATGAAAAATTAGTTGTATTAAGAATCAAAGAAGAAATGGAAAAAGTTGGCTTTGATCGCATCGACATTGACCCTATGGGTAACATACTTGGTTATATCGGACATGGGTCCACTTTGATAGCCATGGATGCACACATCGATACAGTAGGTATCGGTGAGCTTGCCAACTGGGATTATGATCCTTACGAAGGCTATGAAGACCATGAGATTATCATTGGTCGAGGTGCAAGTGATCAAGAAGGCGGCATGGCTTCTATGGTATATGCAGGTAAAATCATCAAAGATCTGGATTTAGCCGATGACTATACCTTACTTGTTACAGGTACGGTACAAGAAGAGGACTGTGACGGATTGTGTTGGCAGTATATCATAGAGGAATCTAAGATCAGACCGGAATTTGTCGTCATCACAGAACCCACCTCTTTAAATATCTATCGAGGTCAACGTGGACGTATGGAAATCAAGGTGGAAACCATGGGTGTCAGCTGTCACGGGTCAGCACCTGAGCGCGGGGATAACGCCATATACAAAATGGCACCCATTATTAATGAACTTAAAGTACTCCATGAAAATCTCCTAGACAATGAATTTCTAGGTAAAGGCAGTTTGACTGTATCTGAGATTTTCTTCAGTTCACCTTCAAGATGTGCCGTGGCCGATGGTTGTGCCATCTCAGTCGATCGCAGGTTGACCCACGGGGAAACCTATGAATCCGCCTTGGAAGAGATTCGTAATCTACCTTCAGTAAAAGTTGCAAAGGCCAAAGTATCCATGTACACCTACGAGCGTCCTTCTTATACAGGTCTGGTCTATCCAACAGATGCCTATTTTCCTACTTGGGTATTACCTGAAGAACATGAGGCCACTCAAACTTTGGTAGATGCCTATAAAGGTCTATTTGATAAAGAACCTTTGGTAGATAAATGGACATTTTCAACCAATGGCGTTTCTATAATGGGTCGATATGAGATTCCGTGCATTGGTTTTGGACCCGGTCATGAGGATCAAGCTCATGCACCGAATGAAAAAACGTGGAAAGATGAATTGGTCTATGCTGCAGCCATGTATGCGACCATTCCAAAAGCCTATATAAAAAGAAAGAGAGGTTTATAATATGCAGACACGATTCAAAGGAAAACATTTTATCACCCTTCAAGATTGGACCAAGGAAGAAATTGATACTTTACTTGAGGTATCTTTTGATCTGAAAAAGAAATTCGCCATGGGTATAACAACCCCATATCTACCTTATCAAACGATGTTTTTAATGTTTTTTGAACAATCCACAAGAACCCGTAACTCGATGGAGGCAGGTTTTGCACAGTTAGGTGGACACGCCAATTATCTGGATACATCAACCATGCAGATCAGCCACGGAGAAGTGGCCAAAGACACAGCTATTATCCTATCGAGTTATGGCCACGCTATTGCCTGTAGAAACTGTTTTTGGGAAGTGGGCAACAAATACCTAAGAGAACTGGCAGAACACTCTAGTGTGCCGATTATGAACCTTCAATGTGATCTCTACCATCCAATGCAAGGGATTGCAGATTTAATGACCATCAAGGAAAAGGTGGAAACCACGAAAAATCTTAAGGTATCGATTATATGGGCCTATGCAAAAAGCCATAAAAAACCTATATCCGTACCCTTAACCCAAGCTTTGTTATTCCCGAGGTATGGCATGGATGTGACATTGGCTTATCCGGAAGGTTACGACTTACCAGACTGGGCCATTGAGCAAGCTGAAGAAAATGCAAGACAAAACGGTGGCAGTTTTAGAATTACACATAACATGGAAGAAGCCTATAAAGATGCGGATGTAGTGATTCCCAAGAACTGGGGCAGCTGGGTAAACAATCAAAGTGACGCTGTTATAGATGACCTATTAGAGTCTTATAAAGGTTGGAAATGTACAGAAGAAATGATGGCCCTCGCCAGTGAGAATGTTATGTATATGCATGCTCTACCGGCAGATAGAGGCAACGAAGTTGAAGACAGTGTTATAGACGGTCCTCATTCTATCGTTTTTGATGAAGCGGAAAACAGAATTCATACATCCAAAGCAGTTATGGTTCTTACCATGGGTGGTAAGGGTTAATATGGCATTAAATGATGGAGGCGAAGCATCCTATGGAAAAATTAGCGGTCATTGCTATTGGCGGCAATTCCTTAATTAAAGATAGCGAACATCAATTTATTGAAGATCAATACATGGCGGTCTGTGAAACGGTCCGTCATGTGGTGGATCTGATTGAACTGGGGATTAATGTGGTCATCACCCATGGCAATGGACCACAAGTGGGTTTTATCATGAGACGTTCAGAAATCGCAGAAGAGGTCGAACATATGCATCCGGTACCTTTGGTAAGTTGTGATGCGGATACCCAAGGCGCCATCGGTTATCAGATTCAACAAGCCATGCAAAATGAGTTTAATAAAAGAGGGCTAGCCAATAAAGCAGTTACATTGGTGACGCAGGTGGAAGTTGAATCGGATGATCCGGCGTTTCTAATGCCTTCAAAACCAATCGGTACCTTTTATACAGAAGCGCAAATTGAACGGATCACCAGTCAACATCCGGATTGGCAAATGGTTAAAGATGCCGGTCGTGGGTATAGAAGGGTTGTCCCATCTCCAATGCCAAAGAGAATCGTTGAAAGAGAAGCCATAGAAACTTTAATTCATGCAGGCTTTTCAGTGGTTGCTGTAGGTGGTGGTGGGATTCCGGTTACAAGAGATACAGAAGGTAAGCTCGTTGGTGTGAATGCAGTCATAGATAAAGACTATGCTAGCAGTTTGTTAGCTACTCAGCTGGGTGCAGATTATTTTATTATCTCTACGGCGGTGGATCAGGTTTATATAGATTATAATCAGCCGACTCAAAAGGCTTTGAGTGTATTGACTTTAGATGAGGTCGAAGCTTTGAAGTTGGATAATCAATTTGCGCCGGGTAGTATGTTGCCAAAGATTAACGCTGCATCGGATTTCATTAAAGCGGGTGGGAAAAAGGCAATCATTACCAGTCCAGCTTGCTTGAGTGATGCGGTTAAAGGATTGGCAGGGACAACCATCATCGCCTGACCAAGGGCGCTCACTAGCGCCCAACGGGGACAGTTCTTCCGGTTGAAACTTATGAAATTGGTCCAATAGCCTCACGGTCATTGGACCAAAATTTTAAGCTCAAAATTTCTAGGAATTCACTCGGAAAAGCTTTAAAGGCAAGAATAAATTGATTTTGACGATGGTTTATTTAATCTATATTTGTTCGAGGGTTTGGAAGTTGCTTCGGAATCGCTTAGGTGTCATATTCTTATAGAGCTTGAACTGTTCTATGAAATAACTCGTGGTAGAGAAGCCAACGTTTAGAGCGATGTCGGTGACACTTAGTTCTGAGGTGGTTAGTAGGCTCTCGGCCTTTGAAATCCGGATGAAATTAACATAAGCACTAAAATTTCGATTCATGGCTGATTTGAAAAACCTGGAAAAATAGCTATAACTTACAGCACACAATTTTGCCATATCTTGAATGGAGATTTCTTGGTCAAAATGTTCGTCCACATAGTCAAAGACTTTCTGCAAGCGTTCTATATTGGTTTTATCAAGGGCTTGGGTTAGGTTTAGATCGAGTCCCTTTTCCTGCCAACTCCTTAGAATCCAAAGAAATACTTCACCAATATATGTGCGAATTGCCAATTCAAACCCATAAGCTCTTTTTTGATCCTCTAAAAGAATTTTTTTGATTAAATCCGGTATGGGCGTATTGGCTGTTTCTTCATAGGTAAATAATTTTTGGTGAACAGAGGTCTTCATGGTAAAGGGTAGAACGTATCTAGACTCGAATACAGACTGAGTAGTGGTATAAAGTAGCTCAGGATCAAACCGAATGACGATGTATTTATTAACACCTTCTGAAGCTGCAAAAATATTATGTACTTCCATGGAATTGATTACCACCATATCACCTACGCCAAAGACATAACCTTGACCATCCAGAAAGATATTGATACGACCGGACAAACAAAAGAGTATCTCAATATGGTCATGGTAATGTGAACCGACAATCAATTTACGGCCTTCAATGGCTTGAGTATGGGTTCTAAATGGGTAGGATATACCATCTTCAATGAATTTTTCATTTTCTAAGTAGCCTTCCATCGTTTTCTCCTTCATGACAAATAATTGATATTTTTTTGTGATTTTATTATATTATAAATAAGGATGAATAGCTATACTTAAAATATGGAAAAAACATATAAATGATTGTGTAAAGGAGTGAATGAATTGAAAAAAATAAGAATCGGAATTATCGGATGTGGCGGCATAGCCAATAATAAACATATGCCGGCGCTTCTAGAACTGGACAATGTGGAAATGGTGGCTTTTTGTGATATTGATGAAGCAAAGGCTCAAAAAGCGGTGAAAGAATTTGGTGTTAAAGGTGCAAAAGCGTATGTAGATTACAAAGAATTGTTAAAGGATCAGAGCATACAAGCCGTTCACATTTGTACTCCAAACAAATCTCATGCAGAGATTACCATAGCATCCTTGGAGTCAGATAAGCATGTTATGTGTGAAAAACCAATGGCCAAAACCGCTAAAGAGGCAAGGACTATGTTGGAGGCAGCCAAAAAAACCGGAAAACTACTCACGATAGGCTATCAGAATCGATACAGAGAAGACAGTCAGTATTTACACAAAGCTTGTCAAAGAGGGGATCTTGGCGAGATTTATATGGCCAAAGCCCATGCGATTCGAAGACGTGCTGTGCCTACATGGGGTGTTTTCTTAAATGAAGAAGAACAAGGCGGTGGCCCTCTTATTGACATTGGCACCCACGCACTGGACTTAACACTTTGGACCATGGACAATTATAAAGTGAAGAGTGTAAAAGGCAGTGTTTATAGAAAACTAGCAGATCAAACACAAACAGGCAATGCTTGGGGTGATTGGGATACTAAAGCATACACTGTAGAAGATTCAGCTTTTGGGTTTATAACTATGGAAAATGGTGCAACTATATTCCTTGAATCCAGTTGGGCACTAAACACTTTAGAGGTTGGTGAAGCTCAAACCACCCTATGTGGCACCAAAGCCGGTGCAGATATGAAAGACGGACTTAGGATTAACAAAGTTGATTTCAACGAATTAACGACTGTAAAACCAAGTCTAGGCGGCGAGGGAGTTGCTTTTTACGAAGGTAACGCAGAGGAGCCGGAAGTAACAGAAGCCAAAACCTTCTACAATGCGATAATAAATGGGACAGATCTTACAGTTAAACCGGAGGAAGCACTCGTTGTCACAGAAATCCTTGAAGCCATCTATGAATCAGCAAAAACAGGAAAAACTATTGAATTCTAGTCAACAGTTTATGAATTATAAATACCATCAGAAAGAGGTGTATCATGAAATTAAGTGTTTTTACAGTACCTTATAGCAGTCTATCATTAGAAGAAACCTTGAAAAAACTAAGTGCCATGGGTGTACAAGCAGTTGAACTAGGCGCAGGTGGTTATCCGGGAAATGCTCATCTAAATGCAAAGGAGCTCTTAGCAGATGATGAGAAAGCGCAAGCTGTTAAGGCGTTGACTAAGAAATACAATATAGAGATTGCAGCCATATCTTGCCACGGGAATCCTGTTCATCCGGACAAGACCATTGCTAAAGACTTTCACGACCAATTTATCGATGCGGTCTTATTAGCAGAAAAACTAGGCGTACAAACAGTCATCACCTTCTCAGGTTGTCCCGGTGATAGTGAAGGGTCCAAATACCCGAATTGGGTTACCTGTCCATGGCCGGATGATTTTGGTACCATACTGGACTATCAATGGAATGAAGTGTTGATACCTTATTGGAAAGATACAGTTGAATTTGCTAAGCAACATAATGTCCACAAGATAGCCCTTGAAATGCATCCCGGATTCTGTGTGTACAATCCTGAAACCCTATTACGCCTAAGAGATGCTGTTGGTGATGTTATTGGTGCCAACTTTGATCCAAGTCATTTGTTCTGGCAAGGTATCAATCCCGTCAGTGCCATAAAAGCTCTAAAAGGTGCAATCTATCATTTTCATGCAAAAGATACCAAGATTGATGAAAGAAATGTTGGCACCAATGGTGTTTTAGATAATAAGAATTATGGGGATGTACTTGGACGCTCATGGTGTTTAGAACAGTTGGTTACGGACATGATCAAGAGATATGGAATGATATGATCAGCATGTTAAAAGCTGTGGATTATGATGGCCCCATTAGCATTGAACACGAGGATGCATTAATGTCTATAGATGAAGGTCTATCAAAAGCCATTGAGTTTTTAAAAGAAGTGATTATTTTTGAAACCCCTACAAAAATGTGGTGGGCCTAGTTAGGAGAAATAAATGTTAAAGCTTGGCATAATTGGATATGGTGGCATCGCGGCTTATCATTATAAAAATCTAAAAAAATATAAAAGACTCAAGGTAAAAGGCATATATGACCTTAACCCACTTCGACAAGAAGCAGGCGAGAAGGATGGCCTCATTGCCTATGCCTCTAAAGAGGCTTTGTTAGCGGATCCGGAGATTGATATTGTTTTGGTGGCGACAACCAACGAAGTTCATAAGGAATTATCCATTGAAGCTATGGCAGCCGGAAAACATGTGATTTGCGAAAAGCCCGTTACCATGTCTTCAAAAGAATTAGAAGAAGTTATGGAAGCGACCAAGAAATACAATAAGGTATTTACCATCAATCAAAACCGACGCACCAATAAAGATTTTGTTCTCATGAAACGTTCAGTAGAAGCAGGTTTACTTGGAGATGTCTATGTAATCGAATCCAGAGTGGAAGGTTCAAGAGGTATGCCTAAAGGATGGCGCACGATAAAGGCGCTTGGCGGTGGTATGATGTTCGATTGGGGGGTTCATTTGATTGATCAATTGATGTATATGATTGATGAGCCTGTCCTAAATGTCTTCTGTAAAATGTATAACATCGAGTACCCTGAAGTAGATGACAACTTTAGGTTGACCATGACCTTTGAAAGCGGCATAACTGCCCAAGTAGAAGTCTCTACCAATAATTATATCACCCATCCTAGGTGGTATGTTCTAGGAACCCACGGCACACTAAGGATTGAGGATTGGGACTGTGACGGTAAAATAGTAAGGTGTTTGGACAAGGAGAGTGTATGGGAAGATGAGATTGTCTATACCAAAGCCGGTCCAACCAAAACTATGGCGCCTAGACGTCCTGAGACGATTGAGACAATCGTCTTATCGGAACCGATGGATGTGGAAGACAGCATTACTAAAGTCTATGACAATCTTATAGATGCCATAGAAGGTGTCAAACCACTGACCATAACAGCAGAACAAGCCATGAGGGTTATGAAGGTGATGGAAGCAGCTTTTGAGTCCGTAGAAAAGCAACAAGCGATACAAGTTAAGATCTAAAAATGAAGTTATATTAACATCAAAAAAAAGCTGTCTCAAAATCTGAGGCAGCTTTTTTTGAATTCGTGAATAATATGGCGTTAGTCGGTTGGGGTGTTAATTTTATCTATGGAAAAATCTTTACAATAAAGCATGATTTCCTTCTCGGTCATAGGTTTGCCATAATAATAGCCTTGTATGATATGACAACCTTTTGCTTCTAGATATTGGGCTTGAAATTCTTTCTCAACACCTTCAGCAACCACATTAAGATTGAGGGCTTGAGCTAACATGATAATGGAGTCAATTAGGACATAATCTGTATTCGGTTGTGTGATTTCATCGATGAATTTCTTGTCGATTTTTAGTTCTGTTAAGGGCAATTGTTGCAGGTAACTGAGTGAGGAATACCCAGTACCAAAATCATCCAGAGATAGTGAAATGCCGTGGGCCTGAAGCCTCATAAGCTTACCTAAAATAATATCATAGGATTCTATCAAAATAGATTCTGTAATCTCCAGCTGGAGATAGGCAGGTTCAAGCTCGAAAGAGGCGAGGGTCTCAATCAAATCTTCAACAAATGTAGCTTCTAGAAGTTGAATAACAGATATATTCACCGAAACAAGGAAGGGATCTTCCATACGATCTAACATATCAAGCGTAAAGCGGATGGCTTGTTCGAGTATACATTGACCAATAGGTAGAATAAGGCCACTAGACTCAGCAAGGGGAATGATCTTAAGTGGGGATACGGTGCCAAGTTCAGGACTATGCCATCTAAGTAAAGCTTCAAAACCTACAATTTTATGGGTATTGGAATCAATCTGTGGTTGAAAGTTTAAGGATAGTTCTTTGCTTTCATAAGCTTTCCTCAAATGTGAGACTAAGATATAATCATTTTCCATTTTATCACTCATTTGAGGTTCGTAATGTCTGTAGGTGGATTTTCCGGTTTTTTTCGCATGGTACATAGCCATATCTGCTTGAATCAAGAGCTCATCTAGATCTTGTCCATCATCAGGATAAAGACTGTAACCGATGCTAGAGGTTAAGCGAATGTTCTGATCATCGATGTGGACCGGTCGTATAAATAGATTTTTGAGGTTATTCATCACTTGAAATAAATAGGCTTCCGTGTCATCTTGTGTAATTGGAATAAGAAGTATGAATTCATCCCCATTAAGCCTTATTGTAAAAGTACTTTCTTTAAAGTCTTTTAGTCGAACGGCGATAACCTTAAGCACGCGATCACCAAAGGGGTGGCCATAAGTATTGTTTATATACTTAAAATTATCAAGGTCCACAAAAACCAAAGCGGTTTTCTGGGTCTGATTATCTGAGGAGAGTACCATCTGACTAAAATGTTGGTTCAAAAAATTACGGTTAGGTAATGAAGTCATCGGGTCATGATACGCTTCATGTTCAAGATTCAATTGATAGGACAAAAGAGCATTATTTTGCGCTTTTAGTTCTTCTTCAGAAGAGAACAGCTGTTCATTTAATATCTGAAGATCATTTTTTTGATTTAAAATCTTTTTCTCGGACAATCGGTATTTTCTAATGCCGACAATCAGAAAGAAAATAAAGAGCGTCATCATACCAAGGATGATTTCAATAGTTAGAACCAACTCTGAATAGGTTTCAAAAAATGAAAATTGCTCATTTAAAATCACAACATCTTCAGGGAGGACATCCTTATCCAAATCAAACCGGCGCAATTGATCTTCGTCAACAGCAGTATAAACCGTTGCTTCTTTTATATGTTCTAAGTCATCTGCATGTTGTCCATCTAGAATTTGGATGGCTAGCTTGCCCAGTTCTTGGCCTTGTAATTGACCACTTAAAAAAGCACCTCCAGTAATCCCGGTGCCAAGTAAAAATGCGTCTATTGAGTAGACAGGTACACTGCTAGTAGAGGTAATCAACCGACCAAAATATTCCGGTGTTTCTATTAAACCATCAACAGAACCATTATAAGAAATCATCATAATGGCACTGTCTTTCTCGAAAGTGGAGACTTCAAGAAGAAGTTCATCAAAGGATAAATGAGATAGGTCGTTTATTTCGTAGGAATCTGAATCAAAATGATTGAGTGCATTATAAAAAGCATCCGCTGTTCGGCGTCCGCTTTCACTTAAATCATGAATGAGATGAATTTTTCTGACCTCAGGTTGTAAACGGGCAATCAATTGAAGAGCACCTTTTGGATCCATCTCTTCATAGACACCGGTCACATTCTTAGAATCACCAAGAATGTCACTAGCTGTCGACCTAATAATACCGCTAAATACAATGGGAGCATCATGAAACAATTCACGACGATGATCTAAAGCAAAAGTCAGTCCCATATCATCGGTGGTCAATATCAGATCAATAGGTATATCTTTATATTTGTTTTCAAGGAATTGACGACTTTCATCCAGAAGTGAGGCTTTTGGAAATCTTTTCCAATCTAAGAATTCAGTATAAATGATGGCATTAGGATACTGATCCTTCAAGATTTCAATTAAGCCTTGATTTTGTTCTAAAGTCCACTCATAAGTAAAGTGGTATGCGTTAATGATTAATATATTTCTAGATCGTGATTGTTCACTGGCAATAGCGTAGCTAGATGCCATATAAACTAAAAACAGGGATGCAAAAACAAGCATAACTTTTTTCATAGATAACCTCCTAAACCCTCATATGTAGTACCCTTATACTACAAACTTAACTTACCACTTATAGGAAAGTTGAGTTAATAGTATTGTACCATTACCTGAACAGGTATTCAAACATAACCTTTAGGACAAGATTGATTTTTTGAATGGGTTATACTATGATGGTTAATAGGTAGTAAGCGAAAGAAGGAGGTTTTTTAATGTTCAAAGAACAAATAAGCAGTTATGCACCAGTGAATGAACAGGAACGTAGTGATAAAAAGCATATCTATCATTATATTGAACAGTTTCCTTTTAATATTCTTCATAGAGAGAACACCCTAGCACACATCACAAGTTCAGGCTTTATCATGAATAAGGATTTAACAAGGATCTTAGTCATCTACCATAAGATTTATCAAGCTTGGGGATGGACCGGCGGTCATGCCGATGGGGATGAGAATTTGTTGAAGATTGCTTTAAAAGAGGCAAAAGAAGAAACTGGCCTAAAAAGCATTAAACCTTTATCGAAGCAGATTATGGCTATGGATATATTACCTGTTTGGGGACACATGAAACAAGGATGTTATGTCAGTGCCCATCTACATTTGAATGCGGCTTATGTCTTGATTGCCGATGAATCGGAACCGCTTCATGCGAATATAGAAGAAACGGATGGTGCTAAGTGGATCGATGTGAGTGATATTGGTCTCCATTCATCCGAAAAAGAACTCGTCTATGTTTATGAAAAGCTAATAAAAGCGGCCAGGGCATTTGATCCGAAAAAAGAATATACAACCGGTACTAAAAAAGAAGAAAAAAAAGGCAGTGCATACGATGCAATTAAAAATGCTGCCATTCCAATTGCCATCCATGAGACAAAAAGTGCTTATTACAAAGCAAAGCTGATTAAAGAGATTGTCGTACGAGGTGGTGGGGGTATAAAAGGAACTTCAAGTAGCATCATTCGACAGATTATGAAACATAAAAAGAAATAGATAGTAATTAATCATACTTTCATCACAGTTCCATCACAATTGGTTTGTATAATACAAACATAAAGTTAATCATACTTTAAAACAAATCATAAGGAGATGGAAAAATGAAAAAATCAAGAAAATTAGTCGTATCAATGAGTGCTTTGGTATTAGTAGCAGCAACAAGTATTGGTGTATATGCAGCAGAAAACATGAGCCCGGCACAAAGCTTATCAGAATTGACAGGCATGAGTGTTGAAGAACTGTATGAAGCAAAAGGCGACCAAACATTTGGTGTCTTATCACAAGAACTTGAAGTCGAGGATGCATTTAGAACAGACATGGTAGCAAACAAATTGGCTATTATTGAAGAACGTGTCGCTCAAGGAACGATAACAAGAGAAGCTGCAGATGAAATGATTGCGGTAATCCTTGAGAATCAAGAAAACTGCGATGGAACAGGCTTAAATCGAGGTGATCTAAGACTCGGATTAGGATTTGGACAAGGTAATGGCATGGGTACTGGTGAAAGAGTCGGTGGTGGACGTGGATTTGGAAGCCGAAATGGTTCTGGTCTTGGACAAGGACAAGGTTTTGGATTACGTAGCAATTAATGAAGAATACAATCAATAAATAAACAAAAAGTTCCCAATATAAATATTGAGGGACTTTTTGTTTTTAGATGATATAATATGAATAAGACATGGTGCATGGAGGTAATCATATGGAACCTATAAAAGTATTGATTGCAGACGATGAAAAAGGTATACGTAATATCATTGTAGAATATTTAAGTCAAGAAGGCATTGAGGTCATAGAAGCCGTTGATGGTGTAGATGCATTGAATCAATTCAAAAAGCATAGTATTGATCTAGTAATATTAGATGTGATGATGCCCAAAATGGAAGGTTGGACTGTATGTAAAGAGATTAGAAAAGTCTCAAAGATACCTATCATTATGCTAACAGCTAGAGGTGAGGAATATGATAAACTATTAGGGTTTGAACTTGGTATTGATGATTATGTGGTCAAACCTTTTAGTCCCAAAGAACTAAGAGCCAGAGTCAAAGCCCATTTAGCAAGAAGTCGTAGTTTATTAGATACGATACCAAAGAAGAATGAAGTGATTTTTGGTGAGCTTAGAATCGATATGGATGCAAGAAGTGTTTGGCTTGAAGATGGGTATCTGCAGTTAACACCTAAAGAATATGAACTACTCATATTTCTAGCGGAGAATCCCAAAAAGGTATTTAGTAGAGAACAATTATTAACCTCCGTATGGGGATATGATTTTTTTGGTGACGATAGAACGGTAGATACACATATAAAAACATTGCGAGAGCACTTGAAAACCTATAGAAAATGGATTGTAACGGTGTGGCGTATTGGATATAAATTCGATCCGGAGGTTGAAAGATGAAAAAAATAGGCATGAAACTTTGGATGGGTATGATGTTGTTGGTGGTCAGTATGCTTATACTCCTATGGCTTTTCCAAGTTGTTTTTCTTGAAAATTTTTATATGACCATGCAGATTAATAAATTGGAAAGCAGAGGTGAAGAAATTGTATTAAATCTGCAGGACCAAGAAGGTAATCTAAATGACATTTTAGATATGAATATGTTAGAGGAGCTTGAAGCCTTTATATACACGTATAACACCAGTTTGCAAATCGTTGATGCTACCGGAGAAACGATTTATCAGATGGACAACAATAACGATCAGCCGTTTGCAGGAATGCTAAGGAGACAAAACACACAAATCTTAGATCATACTTTAGAAGGCAATAAGGCCAGAAGTCTTTTTAAACACCCTAGATTTGATACAGACTACCTTATAATGGGTTTACCTATTATGAGCATGGATGGAAATCATGTAGAAGGTGCTCTATTGATTATGACAACGATGGCACCTGTTTCAGATACAGCCGGTATTATCAAACATCAACTTATCTATATTACGGCGATTCTATTCTTGATTGCATTTGGTATAGCCTACATGATCTCCTACCATTTGAGTCAACCAATTAAGAAAATCAATAAAGCAGCCCAAGAAATAGCACAAGGGAAATGGGATATTCAAATGGATAAAATGGGTGAAGATGAAATAGGTCAGTTGGCTGAAACCATAAAGGATATGGCCGCATCTCTAAAACAAACAGATAAATTGAGAAAGGAACTCATTGGGAATATATCACATGAACTTAGAACACCACTTAGTCTCATTCGCGGCTATGCAGAAACCATTCGAGATATTAGTGGGGAAGAACAAGAAAAAAGAGAAGGACACTTGGAAATAATCATCGATGAATCTGAAAGATTAGGACGCTTAATTGACGATATTCTAAATCTATCACAGTTAGAAGTGGATGGGGTCAAAATGATACCAGAACCTATAGATATGAAAGAACTCTTAGAGAGTATAAAAAATAGGTTTATGGATTTGGCACAAAAAAAAGCCATAAACCTTGAAGTCATGCTAGAAGATGAACCGGTTGGGTTTGGTGATTATAAGCGGATTGAACAGGTTATGATGAACCTTGTGGGCAATGCATTTAATCATACGCCTTCGGATGGTTATGTCTTTATAAAAGCCCAACAGATAAAGGATAACATAAATATAGAAGTCATCAATGAAGGTGTTAAAATCAGAGATGAAGATATAGAACATATTTGGGAACGCTATTATAAAGTCAATAAGATCGCAGGAGAAAGTTCTATTGGTAGTGGCTTGGGGCTTGCTATTGTAAAAAACATTCTACTTGCACATGAGGTTGATTTTGGCGTAAACAGCCATGATAACGGTACAACTGTTTTTTGGTTCCGGTTACCACGTGGCAATCTTGGTATTAAAAAATGAGGCGAATCAGACCGACAGCTATAACAAGACAGATAATAGGTATAATAAGAGCTAAGCCGACAGGTATGAGAACGAAAAATAGTAAAACTCCGACAATGCCCAAAGCAAGTCGAATAATTCCGATACTGACTTTAAATACTAAACTTATAATAAGGCCGAGTATAGCAAAAAATAACAATAATTCTAACATATTCAATCATCCTTTCTTAATAGATGTTTAAAGTAATTATAGTATAAGATGTTATATTTATCAGGCCCTTAGTATAGGATTAAGATTTAATTAAAAAGTCGAGTTCTCAAACTTTACAAATATAAAAGTGTATGGGATTATTAAAGTAGGTTTTATAAAGCTTAATAGCTTCTCAGATGAGAGGTATGAAAGGGTGACAGGATGAAAAAAGATTGGAATAACCCGTTGGTAATCAGTATAAATAAAGAAAAAGCAAGGCATGAGGCAGAGAGTCATCATTTACTCGAGGACTATTTGAATCAAGTTTCAACAAGACAATCATTAAATGGTATTTGGAAATTCTATTTTTGTAAAAATGACTTGGAACGACCCGACGGTTTTTTTGATAAAGATTTGGATACTAAGGATTGGGATCATATTAATGTACCTTCTGTTTGGGAAACACAAGGGTATGATAAACCATATTATCTGGCTTTTGATTATCCTCCGGCAGTCAGTAAAAGAACCAAAGAAATACCTTGGATTGATGAAGAGAAAAATCCGGTAGGTATATATAGAACGGACTTTGTTCTAGAAGAATCATGGGCTCAAAATGATATTTTTTGCCATTTTGGAGCGGTAAAGTCAGCTTTCTATTTATATATAAATGGTCACCAAGTAGGATATTCACAAGGTTCTATGACACCATCTGAGTTCAATATAACCGGGTTTGTTACGCCAGGGGAAAACCAAATGACCGTTGAGGTATATAAATATAGTGATGGTACCTATTTAGAAGATCAAGACATGTGGTTTATGGCCGGTATCTATAGGAACGTTTATATTTATCAGGAGTCAAGAAGTGGCATCAAGGATTTCTACTTCTACAATACCTTTGATGCAGCGTATGAAAATGCCTTTTTGTATAGTGAAATAACCCTTAAATCCTTTAGTGATGTTCACAACCTTGAATTGTATTTAAGTGAAAAGGAGGGTGAACTGGGGCAGTGTATATTGGAAAAATCCGATTTAACCATGGTGAATCAAGATTTACTGGAAATCCCGAATCCGAAAAAATGGAACCATGAAACACCGAATCTTTATTTTTTGACATGTATCATTAAGAATGATGCTGGAGAAATTATTGAAATAAAAGGTACGACATATGGGTTTAGAACCGTCGAAATAAAAAATGCAAGGTTTTTGATTAATGGTGTTCCCATCATCTTTAAAGGGGTGAATCGACATGAATTCAATCCGGACACAGGTTGGTATTTACCAAGAGCGCTGAGAGAACAAGATATAAAAATCATAAAACAGCATAATATCAACGCTATTCGTACGTCACACTATCCCAATGACCCTCATTTGTATGAGCTATGTGATCGTCATGGTCTGTATGTTATCGATGAAGCGGATGTTGAAACCCATGGCGTACGCAAAAAAAATATACCGGGTGACAACCCTATGTGGACCCATGCTGTAGTGGATCGTATGAATCGTATGGTCCTTAGAGATCGTAGGCACCCTAGTATTGTGATGTGGTCTCTAGGAAATGAGGCCGGATATGGTGATAATTTCCGAATTATGAAGAAAGAAGCTATGAAGTTAGATGAAACAAGACCGTTCCATTATGAAGGCGACTTAGACTTGAAAGTCTCAGATGTTCTTAGTATTATGTATCCTTCTCCGGAGAAAGCAGCTCAGTATGGTAGATTAGAGAATACGAAAATAACCCTCGTCCAGAACTTAATGAACCAACTGACAGCAGATCAAAAAGCTTTTAAGCGTGAACAATATATGGACAAACCGGTCATGAGTTGTGAATTTGCCCATGCTATGGAAAACAGTTTGGGTAACTTCGCAGAACATATTAAGGTATTTGAAACATATGACAACTGGTGTGGTGGTTTTATATGGGACTTTGTGGATCAATCCCTTCGCAAAGGTACCAAAGAAGACAAAGACTACTGGACTTATGGCGGTGATTACAATGAAGAAAAGCACCATGGACACTTTTGTGCCAATGGTATCATTTCAGCAGATCGAACGCTACATCCAGCAATATTAGAAGTGAAAAAAGTCTATCAAGATTTTGAGATTCGCAAAGAAAATGAAGGTTATGTCTTGTATAACAAAAGATTTTTTACAGGGCTTGAAGATTATACCTTTGTCTATATCAGAAAAGTGGATGGCTATGTGGTAGAAGAAAAGTCTTTGGAAATACCATGGGTTGGTCCAGGAGCATCTGAGTTGCTGGTTGTGCCTGAAAACAACGTGAAAAACGATGGTATCGTTCATGATGTCTTTGTTGCCAGACTTAAAACTGATCATTGGTATGCAAAAGCCGGGTATGAAATGGGTTTTGAGCAGTTTTGTGTTCAGGAAGCAGGAAGTACGATGATGGAAGAAGGTGCTAAAGTCCAAGTTAAAAAGACGGATGAAGGTCTGTCTGTTAAAGGTGGAGATCTCGTGGTTCATTTTATGCGGGAGGATGGACTGATTCATAAAATCCTATTTAAGGACCAAGTCATTTTGGATCATAGATTTCAGTTAAATTTTTGGAGACCGCCTACAGATAATGATATGGGCTTGGCTAATTTTAGACCGGAGCTTACAGGACTCATAAATAGAAGTATCTACAAGAAGTTGACGGATCATCCACCAAAAGCAGTTCGTTTCCTCGTTAATAGAAAAGAGAATAATGTCATTATCACCTCCATGTATGAGGTCCCGGCATTTAAAAAGCTTGAAATCAGATACTATATGAACAGTCTTGGAGATCTTCAGATACGAACCATAGCAGTGCCTAAAAAAGACATGATTAGACTTGGCTTTACAACTGAGTTTAGCAGTGCATTCAAGCACGTGTCTTGGTTTGGTAGAGGACCCCATGAAACCTATATGGATCGTAAAACCGGTGGCAAATACGGAAGATACCATCAGGATGTTGAAGATATGCCCCATGACTATATGCGACCTCAAGAAAACGGTTTGAGATCGGATATTTATGAAGTTGAACTCATGGCACCTACTAAGTCTATTAGTATTAAGTCGGACCAAAAACCTCTATTTTTTTCCGTCTGGCCATATACGATGAAATCTTTAGAGAAAGCACGCCATAGCTATGAAATGAAGCATGAAGGTATTGTCACACTAAGCATAGATGGTTTTCATAGAGGTGTTGGTGGTGATGAACCGGGTATGCTATCCTTACTTGAAACCTATAAATTACCTAAAAATCAACGCTATGACTACCGGTTTGTGATGAACTTTACAAATAACAATGGACAGTAATCACGCAATGTGATAATATATATTATATAATATTCGTTATTATTTAATGCTCATTAGGGGGCTTGAACTATGAATGAAATTACTAATAAGATTCTTTATCATGCTTATCGGGCAGGGGCTCATGAAGTCATCCGGCATAGAAACCAACTCAATAGCATAAATGTTTTTCCGGTAGCTGATGGCGATACGGGATCAAATCTTTCTTCAATGATGCACAGTATTCTAAATGAATCCAAATTGGAAAAGGATATTGGAAATACCATGCGCTCAATAGCCGACGCTGCAATCATAGGAGCGCGAGGTAACTCTGGTATTATATTTGCCCAGTACCTCAGTGGTGTAAGTATTGGTTTGGAAAAAGGTGCAGGTATCATTAGCATTCGTCATTATGTTGAAGCCAATAAGACAGCAGTGGATTATGCCTATGATGCTGTTGAGATGCCTACAGAAGGTACGATGCTAACTTTGATTCGTGTCTGGTCAGAAGCCCTTTATCGCTTTATGAAGAAGACCACAGATTTTGGAGAGTTACTGAGCTATGCTTATGTTGACATTGAAGACGCACTCATTAAGACCCAATATCAATTGGCGAGCCTAAAAAAAGCTGCCGTTGTAGATGCAGGTGCTAAGGGATTTGTCCATTTTATAGATGGCTTTTTACAATTTTTAAAAGGTGATCATGATGCGCAGATAAAGTATAATTCTAAGGATATCGAGCTGGAACTAGAACCATTGGTAAAAGTTAAGCATCATGAGAATGTTGATTTGACGTATAAGTATTGTACAGAAGCGATGATGGTAGACTTAAAGCGGCCACTTAAAGAGATAAAAAATGATCTTCGCATTTTTGGGGATTCATTAATAGTAGCCGGCAATGAGCGCAAGATGCGTGTCCATATACACACCAATAAGCCAGCTGATTTTTTTAGAGAACTGAGAAACATAGGGCAGATTACCTTTCAAAAAGTTGATGATATGGTTATGCAAAGCAGTTTGGTGAATGAAAGTAAATATAAAGTAGGATTGGTAACGGATTCTATAGCAGATCTTCCACAAACATTTATTGAAAAACATCAGATACAGGTTGTTAATTTGAATATCCTCCATAAGGAAGATATATATATTGATCGAATCACCATAGATAATACGACAGCCATTCGACTACTAGAAGAAGGTGAAGAGCGTGCAACCTCTTCTCAACCGGATAGACAGACCGTTATTTTGCAGCTTCAAAATCTGCAAGCGTATTATAATGAGATTATTGTGATTACAGTTTCAAAGGCCTTAAGTGGTACCTATAATGTTTTTCAAAAAGCGGCCACTGAGTTAGAGAATAATCCATCCAAAATTACAGTTATTGACTCAAAGCAAAATTCAGCTACCCAAGGACTATTGGTTATGGAATGTGCGAAGCTCATTGAACAGGGCGTGCCTTATAATAAGATTATAGAGACGATGCAGACTTTGGTAGAAAGAAGTAAGATTTTAGTTAGTGTCAAGAATCTTAATGCAATGATTATGTCAGGTAGACTGAGTACAAAAGGTGGAAAAATTGCCAATCTTATTAACCTTAAGCCTATAGTAACATTAGATCCTAAAGGTGAAGGCGGACTTGGAGGATTTGCTTTTAGTCATGAGGCCAGTCTAAAGAAAATCAAGAAAAAATTGATTAAAATCAACGGTACGGTAGGTTTGAAGGCTTATTGTGTCGTCCATGCGAATAACCTAGAAGCTGCTAAAGCATACGCTATAGAGTTAGAACGAGTATTAGAAATGGCACCGGTTTACCTAGAAGATGTATCCTCAATCATCGCTATAGGTGCAGGTGATGGCGCAATAGCGGTAGGTTATATCACCCATTAGGAGGGGATATTATGTTTATACAAGCTTTAATTATACTTTTTATATATTTTACATGTCTATTTCTACTTGGACAGGTTTTATCGGACAACTCCATTGTTGACATTGGATGGGGTGGTGGTTTTGTGATTCTGGCCATTGCCGGCTTGATTCTTGGTAAGCAATTAAGTGCAGTGCATTTACTCACCACGGCTTTTGTTCTTCTGTGGGGTGTGAGGTTGGTAATACACTTGGCTAAACGTAACATCGGCAAACCCGAAGATTATAGATATGTTCAGATGCGTGCTAGATGGGGCAACAAATGGCCTAGGTTAAAAGCTTTTTTGAATGTTTATATGCTCCAGATGGTGGTTATGTATGTGGTAGCACTTCCGATTATTGCGCTTGTAGGTAAATCAGTTGATCTAGGTATTTTTTCTCTAATTGGAAGTATCGTTTTTGTTATTGGCTATCTCTTTGAAGTGATTGGTGATGAACAGCTAAGGCGGTTTAAAGCTTTGCCGGAGAATAGAGGCAAGATTATTACGTCAGGTTTATGGCGATATACCAGGCATCCTAATTATTTTGGTGAAGCTATGATTTGGTGGGGTATTTATTTGACCGTGTTAGAAGCACCAGGTACAATGTGGACTTTTATTGGTCCGCTGTTGATTACTCTTTTTTTAAGGTATGTATCCGGAGTTCCAATGCTTGAGAAGAAGTATAAGGATCGAGAGGATTTTAAGGCTTATAAGGCGGTGACGCCGGTTTTTGTTCCTTGGTTTCCTAAGAAGATGTAGGTTAAAACCCTTCCACAGTGTGTATGACCTTCGAAATATTTTATATTAGTGTATAGTAGCAAGTGTTCATTTGTCGCATCTCTCTATGAGAAAAGATAGAAAATGAATGCTTGTTTTTTTTATCCCCTTCAAATCATAATAAGATCAAAATCATAATTGTGCCATATTTGGATTCTATAATGAGGATATAGCAATATACATGAAAACGAAGGAGGTAGTACTATGATGTTACTCGTATTTGCACTGATTGGATTTGGTATTTATTATATGGTTAAAGAACAAAAGGTTACTGGGTTTAGAAGC
>JAGXFY010000026.1:0-74994 GCA_024636985.1 Clostridiales bacterium
TAGCGTCAAAACTATATAGTTGAACTTTTACCTAAGACACATAAGTTACGAACGCATCAACGTAATTTATGTGTCGAAGGTAAATAGAGAAACTTAGTTGAGTCCTATAAGCAACAGTGCTTATAGCGTCAAAACTATATAGTTGAACTTTTACCTAAGACACATAAGTTACGAACGCATCAACGTAATTTATGTGTCGAAGGTAAATAGAGAAACTTAGTTGAGTCCTATAACCAATAATGATACAATGCTTAGGTGGGATGTTGGCAGATGCTTGCATCCCAATCTATAGCGGTTTCTTTATACATATAAGTGATGGTTTCAAAACTATAACTCAAAACTATAACTCAAAACTATAACCCAAAATGATAAACCAAGTGGTGATAATATGAATACAAAAATAACAGAGGCATCTTTTTTGTTACAACTTGAAAAAGTAAAAGAGAATATGAAGTCTCAAACAGCTTCAGGAGATGCCGTTTTAGATGGCTCTCTTGACTATTTAATGGCAACAGGCGGGAAAATGCTAAGACCTACATTTCTCTTGATTGGAAGCAGAATGGGTAAGTCTTATATGGAACGAGAATCTGAGATTATCAAATTGGCTACAGCCATAGAAACCATACACCTAGCAACTCTGATTCATGATGATATCATTGATGAAGCAACCATGCGTAGAGGTAGACCTTCAATTCAAGGCAAATACGGTCAATCCTATGCGGTCTATATGGGTGACTATCTGCTGAGTCAATGTTTCCTGATGCTGACTAATCTTAATCTGGAAAAATCTCTCGCAATTAATCTTGCTAAGGTTGTTACCAGAATTTGCCTAGGTGATATGAAACAAAATCAACTGCGCTATGATGTAAAGATAACGCCTTATAAATACATCAAAATGGTATCAGGAAAGACAGCTGCCTTATTCTCTGTAGCAATGAGCTCAGGGGCATACTATGCAGGTGCAGATGAGAAAGATGTTAAGATTCTTAGTCGAATCGGTTATGAGATTGGTATGGCTTTTCAACTTGTGGATGATCTTCTTGATTTTGAAGGGGATATAGCAACAGTTGGTAAAGAAGTCCAAGTGGATGTACGTCGTGGCTATTACAGCATGCCCATCATTTTTGCACTTCAAAATGATAATCCGTATTCAGAAAGACTTAAATTATTATTGGGTCAAGATATGGAAGATGACAGTATAGAAGAAATGTTTGAGATCGTAAGACTTTCAGGCGGCATTGAGCAAACCAGATCTTTGGCAAACAAGTACCATATGAGAGCTATGGCTTTATTGGAAAAGCTGCATATCGGCGAGACAAGAACAATGCTTGAAAACATGATTCCTCCCTTATTGAGTCGGACGAGCTGACGGAAAAGGAAATGAGGTGCGTATGATGTGTGAAGGTAAAGTAAAAGGGTTAAGGGGCTATTTCTCTTTAACCTTTTTTCTCATAATTATGGTCGTTTTAATGGTAGGTTGTTCGGAAAGTGCACCGATTTATATACCCGGAACGTATATAAATGAGACAGAAGGCTATTACAGTACCCTAAGGGTTAGCGTAACAGTGGATCAAAGTCATATAACCCATATTGAGATATTATCTCATGAGGAACCGGAATTATTGGCGAATGTTGTCTTTGAAGAACTACCGAAAGCTATTATGAAAAAAAACAATATTGATGTGGATGTTATATCCGGAGCAACCTATACCAGCGAAGCACTTATTGATGCTGTTAAAAAGGCCCTTGAACAAGCGAAGGTGGATGAGGAATAATGAAGCTACATTATAAAATAATGATTGTTGTAACAACGGCCATTATCTTGGTAATAGGTTTTATATCTCTTGTGGCGAATCATCAACTGAAAGCTTCTATGGAGCTTCATATGGGAAGTGCAGCGAGTGATATGGCAGTCGTTATAGCCAACCTTCCGGATTTGGGTCAGATGTTGTCGGAAGAAAGAGAAGATGGGTCCATTCAGGGACTTATTGAAAGCTTAAGAATTCTGACAAGATATCAATACATTATAATAATGGATATGGAAGGTATACAATATGCCTATCCTTATGCAAGTGGTCTCTACAAGCCCTACAAAAACGGCGGCGAAGAAGCTGTGTTAAATGAAGGTAAAGCCTACATCTCAGCGGATAACAACCAACTTATTTCTGCAATAAGAGCTTTTCATCCCATATATTTTGAAGATGAGCAAGTGGGTGCCGTTCTTGTTGGACTGTTAACCGATGAGGTTCAAAAGGAAACAGAAGCCCAACGGGAAAATATTGAGTATGCATTGGTTATAGGTATGGCCCTTGGGGTTATTTTGGCTTTATATTTGGCAATGGATATTAAGAAATCTATTTTCGGACTTGAACCTAAAGAAATCGCTCTTTTAGTAAGCGAACGTGAGTTGATCTTACACAGCATTGAAAAAGGCATTATTGCAATTGACCAAAATGGTGAGGTCCTTATATGTAATAGAAAATCTCAAATGATGTTGAATTTGCCAATGGATGATAAGTGTTCCATCGACCATCTATCACAAACACCAATCTATGACTATATGCTTGAAGCCATTCAATCTAAGTCAGATATTGTAAATGAACAGTTGTTTTTACCGAACCAAACAAGGATCTTAATTAGTTTATGTCTCATGCATGATAGCAGTAATCAAGTCATAGGGGCTGT
The DNA here is from genome assembly GCA_024636985.1 of Clostridiales bacterium. GTDB lineage: Bacteria > Bacillota > Clostridia > Lachnospirales > Vallitaleaceae > Petrocella. The sequence continues at coordinate 2,686 of JAGXFY010000026.1, forward strand.
TGCCAGTCTGGAAAATCTGACTCAAGTAAGGGTATTGGCCGAAGAATTGACAGATTATAGACATTTGGTGGATTCCTTAAGAGCCCAGAACCATGAATTTATGAATAAACTTCAAACGATATCCGGATTATTGCAATTAGGTGATCATGAGGAAGTTCTGGATTATATTGATACTTTAGCATCCAAAAACAGTAGGCTAAACCATCTCTTAAGTGAGCATATAAGAGATAATAAGATTGCCGGACTATTACTGACCAAATATGCACTTTTTTCTGAGAATAAAATAGATTTTATCATCGATCAGGATTCATTTGTTGACGGTTTGCCAGCTGAATTAAATGCAGAGGAAGCCTGTTCAATTATTGGGAATTTACTTGAAAATGCAATGGATGCGGTTGGTCAAGAAAAAGTGAAAAAAATTGTTATTTTTATTGATGCCAGTCAAGACCACTTTATTATGGAAATATACAATTCAGGTCCACCTGTGGAGGAAGATATTTTAGAAAGCATTTATGAAAAAGGATTTTCAACAAAAGGTGGCAATCGAGGCTATGGCTTATATTTGGTTAGAAATATTGTAGAAAATGCGGAAGGCATTATTGATTATATCTATGATGAAGGAGTGAGATGGTATGTCAACATCCCTAGAGATAAAAGTATTGATCGTTGAAGACGATTTGATGATTCAAAGAATATTAACGGAATTTCTAAAAAAAATAAAGGGTTATACTTTGGTTGGAGTAGCTTCTGATTACACAAGTGCAAAGCACTTTATTGAGTCTACAGCCATTGATTTTGTATTGTTGGACATCTATTTGCCCGGAGGCTTAGGGATAGATCTTCTGAAGTGGATTAGACAACAAGAGAGAGCTATTGATGCGCTTCTTATTACAGCAGATAATAGGTCTGAGACTTTAGAAAAGGCTATGCGTTACGGTGCTGTAGATTATTTAATAAAACCATTTAGGTTTAGTCGTTTTCAAGAGGCTTTGAAAAGATATCTCGTTAAGAAGGCACAACTTCATAATAAAATCATGATGGACCAAGAGAATATTGATCAATTAATGCATTTGAATCAGAATCCAATTTATGAAGAAGGTACGAATCAAACCTTTGAAAATATCATGAGTTTCTTGCAAAAAAATTCAAATCAGAGCTATACATCCTCAGAGATTGCTAAAATCCTAGGTATTTCACGAATCACAGCAAGGAGGTATCTAGAAGAGATGGAAAACGACGGAATCGTGGTATTGGAACTTGCATATGGTGGTGTAGGACGACCCAAAAACCTTTACCGATTCGTAGGAGGTAGAAATGAAAATTAGTTCTTTTCTTAAGCTTGTGGAGATACAGACCAAGGTAGCAAGCGTATTACCTTTTCTTACGGGGATAGCCTTTTGCTATTATAGGTATCAGGCATTTGATGCCTTAAGACTTGGACTGTTCTTTATGAGTATGTTATGTGTGGATATGGCAACAACAACCATTAATAATTATTGGGATTACAAAAAAGCAATCTTAAAAGAAGGTTTTAACTATGAAAGCCATAATGCTATTGTCAAAGATCAGCTTACAGAAAAGCAAGTCCAAATGACGATAGGTGGTTTATTGTTTTTAGGCATTCTTTTTGGCACCATTTTATTTCTTTTGACGGACTGGGTTGTATTGTTGATTGGTGTATTAGCCTTTGGAATCGGCATATTGTATTCTTATGGACCGGTACCTATCTCTCATACACCACTTGGCGAAGTCTTATCAGGAACGATGATGGGGGGATTTATATTTTTTATCGCTAACTATATTCAGATTTTTGAAAGAGGTTACATTAATTACTATATGGAACAAAGGACCTTACATTTGGCGGTTAATATGAAAGAGATGTTTATCATTATTTTTATTGCACTACCGCTCATATTTTTAATCGCCAATATTATGTTAGCCAATAATATATGTGATATGGAGGATGATCTGATTAATAGACGTTATACATTGCCTGCCTATATCGGTAAGAAGCATGCAATTTCATTATTTGTTCTACTGATAGTTTTGTCCTATTTAGCCATATTCTTAAGTATCATAATGAAATGGTTGCCGATATCAACTTTGTTGGTTTTTCTAACTATTTTCCCGGTTTATAAAGGTGTAAAAGAGTTCTTAAAAGAACAAGACAAATCTAAAACTTTTGTCATCTCGGTTAAAAACTTTGTATTTATATCCGGTAGCTATATGGCTTCCATATTTCTAAGCATTATGATTTCTTTGTTAACATAGGCGATCTTGGGTATAAAATAATACATTAAGTTATGTAATAATATCAAATGTTGAGATTAATGCAGAAAAAACGCAAAAAGACTTGCATTTTTTTCAAAATGCTTTATTATAAAGAAGAACCTTGTATTATTAGTAAATGAATCAAATTATAAAAATTATCAAGACCATGTACCATGTACAAGTTGATTTTGAATTTTTATTGAATGATGCAATTTTACCAAATGATAGTAAGGAAATAAAAATTCGGAGGTCACTAAAATGACAGGTACAGTAAAATGGTTTAACGCAGACAAAGGTTTTGGATTTATCACTACAGAAGATGGAAATGATGTGTTCGCACATTATTCACAAATTCAAAAAGACGGATTCAAATCATTAGAAGAAGGACAAGCAGTTAACTTTGATGTAGTTGATGGCGCTAAAGGCCCTCAAGCAGAAAACATTACAGTAGCTTAATTAAACCTATCAAGACCTGAAGACTTGTCTTCAGGTCTTTTTTAATGATCTTTTTAGGTAGATTGTTGTATATACGTAGGTAGATAATATCAAAAAAAATCAAATAAAGCTTGCAATTTCCAGGAAATACTATATGCTTATAGAGAACCTTGTATTATTTAAGTAAAAGAAGTATCCTTTGCAAATAAATCTTTAAAACCATATATGCCTTGATTTTGAATTTTTATTTTAAGATGTAATTTTACCACAATGATAATAAGGAAATAAAAATTCGGAGGTCATTAAAATGACAGGTACAGTAAAATGGTTTAACGCAGATAAAGGTTTTGGATTCATCACAACAGAAGCTGGTAATGATGTGTTCGCACATTATTCACAAATTCAAAAAGACGGATTCAAATCATTAGAAGAAGGACAAGCAGTTAACTTTGATGTAGCAGAAGGCGCTAAAGGCCCACAAGCTGAAAACATTACAGTAGCTTAATCTACTTAGATGATTACAAGATCTGGAGCCTTGCTCCAGGTCTTTTTCTTATTCTTGATCCTATAACCATAAATAGTTTTAGCTATAGAAAGGGCAGTTATGGATTTTTCTCTTGTTATTAGCCAAGTCATTATTTTGTTTTTTATTATGTTTCTAGGTTATGTGCTTAGAAGTAAAGGTATCATCACAGAAGAGGGTATTAAAAACTTCTCGTCCTTAATATTCTATGTGACCATGCCTGCAATGATTATAGCATCTCTTGGCAACACGGCATCTACAAAGCTATCAGATCTTTATGATATCGCCTTAGCGACTTTCATTACCTATGGGATACTTATTGGGATGGCGCCGGTTTTGGCAAAATTGGTAAAAGCACCACTTGGTAGCATAGGACTCTACAAATTCATGGTCATTTTTGGAAATGTGGGATTCATCGGTTTTCCGATGACAATAGCCCTTCTTGGTGAAGATGCTTTATTTATGGCTGCTATTTTTAATATTCCCTTTAACTTGCTGCTCTATACACTTGGTGTTTACTTTATACTATCCGATAAGAACAAAGATCATAAAATGGAGTGGTCCATTAAACAGTTTATGAATCCGGGGATTATAGCAACAGTCATTGGCATTATTTCATTTTTATCTGGATGGAAGCTTCCGGATGTTGTCTTAAACATATCCGATGTGTTGGGGAGTATTACAACCCCATTGGCGATGATTGTTGTAGGTGCCTCTTTATTCGGTGTTAAGATAAGAACCATTCTTAAAAATTACAGAATATTTGCACTCAGTTTGATCAGAATGATTCTGTTCCCTTTGGGCATTGGTTTTGTTTTATCCTCCATCGGTTTGACAGGCTTTGGACTTTGGGTCCCGATTATATTATCCGGCATGCCCATTGGTACCAATACAGTCATTATGGCAAGACAATATGGTGGCAATACTCTAGAGGCTTCCGAGGCTGTATTTTTATCAACGCTTATGATGATTGCAACGATTCCAATACTGATTATGATCGTTGGACTATATTCTTAAATTAGGTTTAAACACATTTATTAAAATGAGAAGGAGAAACTTATGAAAGACGTTATGGTAATATTTGACTTGGATGGTACACTTGTTGATTCAATAGAGGGTCTGGCTTATTCAATGAATCACGTGCTTGAGACAGAATCACTGGAAACTCATAAAACAGAAACCTATTTTGATTTTTTGGGTGAAGGTATTGAAAGACTGGTTTTTAAGGCATTACCGGAAACACATAGAGATCCTGAAACAGTTTTAAGCTTTTATAAAAAAATGTTAGTAGCCTATCATGAACACTTTGATAAGGCATTAGAAGCTTATGACGGAATTTATGATATGCTGGATACATTTGTTGGAATGGGCGTTAAGATGGCCATACATACCAATAAGAATGAGCGCATGGCCAAGATTATAGCAGAGCGTTATTTGGGGCAGTATAACTTCCTTAGGCTTATTGGTGATGATGGGGTAAGGAAAAAGAAACCGGACCACCAAGAAGTTATGGCGCTTCTTGATGACTATGGGATTTTGAAGAATCGGTGTTTTTTTGTTGGTGATACAGAAATTGACGTTCAGACAGCACAAGCAGCAGGTGTACCTATGATTGCAGTCACCTGGGGATTTAGAAAACCTGAAATATTAAAAGTGCTTAATCCAACCTATTTGGTGAATAAACCGGAAGAAATTGTGGATATTGTAAAAAAAGTAACAAGCTAACTTGAGAAAAATATATTCTTATGGCATAATGATAATGAGTTGTTGAGGGACAACTTTATTTTTCAGTCATGAGTATTAAAATAAGGGTGTATTTAGTGTGTCGAATTAATTTTTATTTACCATTAAGTACAGACGAAAAAAACTTAAAGGCTAGGGCCTAATAGTCGACTAAATTTTGAATGTATTTTGGAGGTAAGAATTATGAGAGTATCGAATCTGGTTAATATTGGACCGAAATTGGAGAGCTTGTTAAACGAAGTTGGCATTCATGAAGCAGAAAAGTTAAGAGAAATCGGAAGTGTTGAGGCAACTTATCTTTTATATCAAAAGGACAAGGATTGTATGGATAAGCTATTTGCCCTTGAGGGTGCCATACGAGGCGTCAGATGGCATAATATTCAGCATGAAGAAAAGATTAGGTTGAAACAATCCTTTGATGAAAGATGCATGAATATGAATGGGTGATGGCCGATATTTGCGGTGGAGCGTCCATAAATAATAAATGTTACGAATCACTGTATTTGAGTTGACAATGGAGGTGGTTTTATTTGAGAGAAATCGTCTATGTTTTTGGTCATAAGAACCCGGATACTGATTCAACTTGCTCTGCTATTGCATATGCAAATTTGAAGAATCAGATAGATTCAAGTCATGAATATGTACCGGTTCTACTGGGAGAACCGAATAAAGAAACTCAGTTTGTTTTGAAACAGGTTGGCCATGAGGTGCCAAAAGTAGTACAGCATTTGAAGCCACATGTAACAGATCTAGAAATCAATCAAGTTGGGTTTGTAAAAGAGGCAACTTCCATCAAATCAACATTAGAAACCATAATTACTCAAGTCGGACGTTCAATTCCAGTTGTAGGGGTCCATGAGCATTTGATAGGTGTTGTTTCTATTTCGGATATTTTACCATTGTATATGTCTATGGAGGGGCAAAATTTCTTAAAAGATACAAGTACTCCCTATAGCAATCTTATGACAGAATTAACATTGACAACTTTCCATGGCAAAAAGCCTACAGGCAACGTATCGGGTAGAATCATTTTATTTGACGATCTTCAAGATGAAGAAGTATTTGATAAAAAGGACATTCTCTTCTGTGATATTAAGACCTACAACAGAGGTAAGACAAAAGATATTGATGTTGGTGTTCTGGTTCTTGCGAACGTTCAAGACAAAGAGACCATCGGAATTAAATCGGATGAAACCAGAATATTATTAATAACAGATAAATCTCTATGTGCATTGTTGAAGGTCATCAATCAAACTGCACCTATAAAAAGTGTGGTTAAAAAAGATAATCTAGAGTATTTTTCAACTTATGAAACGATTGAGGATGTTAAACGTAATATGTTGACCTCGAAATTTAGACGATTTCCTGTTGTGGATGAAAATGGTTTTATAAAAGGTATGATATCAAAAGGTGATTTGTTTGAAACCAGACAGAAAAAAGCAATTTTGGTAGACCATAATGAAAAGGGACAATCTATTGATGGTATAGAGGACATTCATCTGATGGAAGTTATAGATCATCATCGGGTAGCAGATATACAAACCATGGGACCTTTGTATTTTAGAGTGGAGCCTGTTGGGTGTACGTCTACGATTGTAGCTAAGATATATGAAGAACAACAAGTGAAGATAGATAAAAAGATGGCAAAAATAATGCTCAGCGCCATTTTGTCAGATACATTGCTGTTTAAATCACCGACATCTACAGAAGTGGATGAAGCTATGGCTAATAAACTTGCAAAGATAGCAGGTGTAGATATTCAAATGTACGGTATGCAGCTCATCCATGCAGGTGCAGATCTTGAAGGCTTGACCGCTATGGAGATTTTAACCACTGACCTTAAGAGATTTACTTTTGGGGACAATAGAGTTATCATAGCTCAAACCAACACAAGTGACTTTGATGGCTTCTTCAAAGTATATGATGAAGTCTTACAGGCAATGCGTAACATGAGTGATGATCAAGAAGTGGACTTGGTCGTGCTATTAGTAACGGACGTCGTTATGGGTGGTACAGAGCTCATTGCTGTGGGGCCGGCAAAATGGATCGTGGAACAAGCTTTTAAAGTTCAGTCTACGGAGAACAGTATTTTCTTACCCAATGTTTTTTCAAGGAAAAAACAAGTGGTGCCGAATTTGATGAAAGCTGCGAAGTTATAGATAAAGTTAAGGTATAGATTAAAAAACGACGGACGCTTCAAGTTAAGATCTTGAAGCGTCCGTCGTTTTTGTAATTCTCTAGGAAAGACAATTTAATGTTAATGCGTTGAAATATCACATTAACCATCAAGGAAATCTTTCCTGCCGGAACAATTTGCTTTGCAAAGCGAGGCGTAGCCTCTTTGTTCTATTATGGCAGTACGTGATGCATTTACTTAAACTTAGTACGTTAAGAACAAATCAATATCTTTCTTGATTAACTCAAGAGAAGCTCTAAAAAAATCAGGATTGTGGGCATCAACACCAACAATAGATAAAACATCTTTGATATTATTTGAACCGGTTGCTTTAAGAAGAGCGTCATACTTCGGTATGAAAGCTTCTTTGTCTTCTAGGTACATGGCATATAATCCTTTTGCAAACAATAAACCAAAAGCATAGGGAAAGTTATAAAAGTTATAATCAGCAGAATAATAGTGGGGTTTACAAACCCACATATAAGGATGCAAGTAATCATGGTCTAAACCATCACCGTAAGCTTCTTTTTGTGCTTGTAGCATCATGAATTTTAACTCCTCAACAGAGAGAGAAGCATTGGTGCGTTGTTTGAAAAGCTCGGTTTCAAAAAGATAGCGGCTATAGATATCAACGATGACCTGGCAAGCACTCATGATTGCATTCTCAACAATAACAATGGCTTCATCTTGCGTAGCATGATTTAATGCTGCATTGTTAACGATGGTTTCACAAAAGATGGAGGCAGTTTCAGCAAGTGGCATCGGGTAGTCGCTGTTGGTTTGGACTTCATCTTTGAGACATTCACCATGGTAACCATGGCCAAGCTCATGTGCCAAAGTGCTTACGTCGTTGAAATTATTGTTGAAATTAGCCATGATACGGCTTTCAGATACACAATGAATATTGCTACAAAAAGCACCGGAAGCCTTACCTTCTCTTGGGAAAGGGTCAACCCAATTCATATCAAAGGCACGCTTAGCATAATCTCCAAGAACAGGGCTGTAACTTGAAAAATTTGTAATAATGAATGCTTGTGCTTCTTCATAGGTGTAAGTCATATGGACATTCCCAATTGGGGCAAATAAATCATAAAAGGGCAATCCCTTTTCATGACCGAGCATTGCTGCTTTCTTTTTTAGATAAGCTCTAAAAGAGGGTAAATATTCAGAAATAGCCGTCATCATAGCATCAAGTGTTTCAAGATCCATTTGAGCATCTTTTAGGGTCATTTCAAGTGGGGAAGCATAACCACGTTTATGAGCAACGGTAATAACTTCGCCCTTGATAGCATTTAAAGCTGCAGCAGAGACCGTATCGATTTTTTTATAGGATTCAAGTTCGGCATCATAAGCATGGCGTCGTTTCTTAGCGTCTTGATCATATGCGAGGCTTCTAACAATTGATATAGGTAAGGTATCACCGTCTACAGAGGCTGTTAAAGAAGCGAGGGTTGCCTCTTGGAGCTTACTCCAAGCATTGGACCCTGTGTTGCGCATATGGGCAAGAAGGGACTCTTCAGCGTCGCTAAGCATATACTGGGCATCATCCAGTGCATTTCGAATGGCGAATTGATAAGGCTTTAATTGAGGGGCACTATTTATTACGGTCTCTAAGTCGGATAATGTACCTAACCATTTTTTAAAACCAACATTAACAAGCGTTAGTATGGGATCATAACCTTCAACAGTTTCAATTAGTTTTAAGGCTTTTGAATTTTTTGTATCGACGGAGTAAGTGAGCTGGCCAAAGTTGCCTAATGCTTCAAGGACAGCTCCTAAAGTATCCATAAGTTGATAGAAGCCAAGTATTTTTTCTTCTGTAGGTTTTGGACCCTTTAAATCCTCATGTATGTAATTTTGAGCTTTTTTCATAAGCTGACGAACGGTATTTTGATCCGTTGATAGTTTAGGATCTTCAAAAGACGTGTATAAGACATCCAAATTCCACTGTTTCATAGGACTCTCCTTGTAATATATATTTTTCCGATTTTATTTAAGAGGGTTAATGGGTAACGACTAAATTGTAACATATTGGAATTATTTATGAAATAGAGGGTTTAAAAAAAATAAGGAATGGTCTATAATTAATCTAGCGGTCATGGGAAATAGTGGCTAATTCAATTAAGGAGGTTTCGTATGCCTTGGTGTCCGAAATGTAAAACAGAATATGAAGATCATATGGTGCAATGTGTAGATTGCCATATAGATTTGGTGCCGGATTTAGTAAACCACACGTATATGAAAGATTTGATTGCTGTCAAACCCGATGATTCAGAAGAATTGTTAAGGTATCTCGCATATTCAGGAATCCAAAAGGTTGAGACGGTCCAAGCAGAAGACAACCTGATTATTAAGGTAGGTGAAAAAGAATATGAGTCTGCCATGACTTATGTAAAAGTCTATATACGAGAACATATGGAAGAAACAAACGAAGATGACTTCTATTTCGATGAATACGAAGCAGAGACCGTTGATGTAAAAGGTACGGTCAGTGAAATGAAATCGACGGTATATACCTTTGGTACGGTTGGTATTGTAGCAATAGTACTTGGTGTATTTAACTTTTTGGAAATTATTACAATCGGTGGTTTCAACAAAATGATGATCTCTTCGGTACTCATCATTATGGGTGGTCTTTTTACTTACATTGCTTTTCATACCAGAAAAGGAATTGATGTAGCAAAAGCTGAGGGAGAGACCAAAGAACAGTTACACCTTACTATGGTAGCCAACTACTTTGACTCAAAATCCGAACAAAATCTATTTGGTCTAAGTGGTATTAAGGAAGAAGATTTCGATGATCCTGCAATGTATTTTGCGATTATTGACAGAATAAAGGTTCAAGTCAAAACTCAAAATCCTGAGGCGCCACTGGTGTTGATCAATGGGGCGTGTGAAACCATTTATGATCGAATCAATGAAAATAGAGACGGAAAATAAGAACAAAGAGGCTAGGCGCCAAAACTAAAAAAGATGGAAACCTTTGACATATATGTCAGGTTCCATCTTTTTTAGTTTTGACGCTTAATCATTCTTAGAAAACTTTCTATTATTTGCAATCATCGCGCGTTCCTCCAAGAGGTCCTTTAACAATTCATGAAAAGGCCAGTTAATAGAAAGCGGTGTTACAACTGCAAAAAGTGGGCTTGGAAAGCCAAGTGTTTTAAAGTTTCGAACAAAATCATTTAATTCTTGGGGAGAGACGGCATTAAGGACAATGGCCTGTGTATCAATCCGTTCAATGCCGAAAGTTGGTTTGTCGGTATGATTAATCAGCTTTTGTAATGTATTCCCTAATATACTTGGTGTTACATTCACGAACTCAAAGATGTCATATAAAGCGGCGTAGTCTTGTATTTTTTTAAATGCGATTTCATCGTATCCATAGACGAGGAGACAGGTTTTGCCTTCCGGTCGATTATTATTTTGATGATCTATTTTTTCAAAAGCCATAGAGTATCCTTTCATAGTAAAGTGTTAAGGTTATTGATACAGTAAACTGTCCTTAACTATTATACCTAAGAATAAGCTTGCTGACTATAAGAATTACATTTTATTTCAGAATAATAGCGACTTATAATAAAAAAAACAGATATTAATGAAAATTTAAAGGAAAATCACCTTTTATGAAGTATATTATAAAATAGATAGAATTATTCTAAACATAAATCTTATCACCAACGAAACAACAAGCATAAACTGGAGGTGCAAGATGAACCTTAGAGAACAACAGGAGAATTTTGAAGAGCAATATTTAAGTGAATATGCGGTATTTTCAAAGAATTCAGCAGGTAGAGAGTCGGAAGAGTCACCTTGTGATATACGAACGGATTTTCAGAGGGACCGAGATCGAATTATTCATTCTAAAGCATTTAGAAGGTTGAAACATAAGACACAAGTATTTATTTCACCGGAAGGTGACCATTATAGAACGAGATTAACCCATACATTAGAAGTAGCACAAATTGGTAGAACAATAGCAAGAGCACTTAGGTTAAATGAAGATTTGACAGAAGCCATAGCGCTTGGTCATGACCTAGGACACACACCATTTGGTCATGCAGGTGAACGTGCACTTGATAACATATGTGAAGTAGGCTTTAAACATTACGAACAAAGTATTAGAGTGGTTGAAATGTTGGAAAATAAGGGTAAAGGCCTTAACTTAACATGGGAAGTAAGGGATGGCATATTGAATCATCCTACAAAAGGTGAACCAAGTACATTGGAAGGTAAGATCATTCGATTATCAGATAAGATTGCGTATATTAACCATGACATTGATGACGCCATACGTGCTAAGATTCTTATGGCGGATGATATACCTAAAACTTACTTAGATATATTAGGTCAAACGGCACGACAAAGAATTAATAATATGATTCATGACATTGTGGGTAACAGCATGAATAAAAATGATGTGATTATGAGTCCTACTATGATGGACGCCATGCAAGAGTTACGTGTATTCATGTTTGAGAATGTATATATTGGTTCAAAAGCTAAGGAGCATGAGAATAAAGCGATTAATATGTTAACACAACTTTTCTTGTATTTTAAGGAGAGGGAACATCTTTTGCCTTATGAATACTTAGAGCGTATTGATAACAAAGAAGATACCCTTGATCGTGTGGTGTGTGATTATATTGCTGGAATGACGGACCGTTATGCCATCAATACTTTTACAGAGATATTCATACCATCATCATGGAAAGATTAATATAGGTCAAAGTATAAAAAAATAAAGGAAATTTGATAGAGCTGTCGAACACTATTTAGGTACGACCAAATATATATATGTACAGGGCAGAAAAAGAGGTCAAGAGGATGCTTTATCCAGAAGAGTTGATTGAAGAAATAAGAACTCAAAATAATATCATTGACGTAGTATCTGAATATGTCCATCTGGCTAAAAAAGGCAGTTCTCATTTCGGTCTATGTCCATTTCATAATGAGAAGTCCCCCAGTTTTTCTGTCAGTGAAGATAAACAGATGTACTATTGTTTTGGATGCGGCGCAGGTGGCAATGTATACACCTTTGTGATGGAGTATGAAAACTACAACTTTGTCGAAGCAATAAAAGCTTTGGCAGATCGAGCTCATATTCAATTACCGGAAATGGAGTATTCAGATGCTCAGAAAAAGGAATTGAGTTTTAAGCAAAGACTGCTAGATGCTAACAAAGAAGCTGCGAGATATTATTATTATCAAATGATGAACGATCCTAAGAAAAAAGCCATTGTGTACCTTGAGAAAAGAGGTATTGATGAGACCAACAGGAAAAAATTCGGTTTAGGGTATGCAAATTTTTTTAGAGATGATACCTATAAATACCTGAGAAGTAAAGGTTTTACAGACCAAGAACTTTTTGAAGCCGGATTAACAGCCAAAGATAAGACGAAACAAGAATCCTATTATGATCGATTTTTTGATCGACTTATGTTCCCCATTTTTGATGTACACAATAGGGTTATTGGTTTTGGCGGTCGTGTTCTAGGGGATAACAATCCCAAATATTTAAATACAGGGGAAACCAAGCTGTTTGATAAAAGTCGGAATCTATACGGTATGAATATTGCCAGAATGGCACGAAACAAGAAACTCATTATCGTAGAGGGTTATATGGATGTAATTGCTTTGCATCAAGCCGGATTCACCACGGCAGTTGCATCCCTCGGTACTGCTTCCACAACAGGGCATGCCAGTCTGATTAGACGTTATGCAGAAGAAGTGGTCATTGCATATGATACAGATGACGCAGGTATTAATGCGACACTAAGAGCAATTCCCATACTAAAAAAAGCGGGCATTAGCGTTAGAGTGTTAAGTGTCGAAGGCGCAAAAGATCCGGATGAATATATTGAAAAGTTTGGTGCCAAGGGTTTTGCAGACTTGATAGAACATGCTGAGCCGAGCTTTATGTATGAAATAAGGCAGCTTGAAAAATCTCATAATCTTAAAGACCCTGAAGGTCGGACCAACTTTGATTATGCGTTGGCCAAAAAAATATTGACGTTAGAAAATGAAATCGAAATAGAAAACTATTTGGACGCGGTAGTAGATAAATACAATATTAAGCGAAGTGCCATGGAAAGCTTACTTGGTAAAATAGGAAAGAATATTGGTATAGCCAGTCAACCAAAGGATCAAAGCGATGGCGTGACAAGTAGGGATTCAAAAGATGTTATCATGAGGGCTCAAAAAAACATGTTAACATTGATTACAAGTCACCAAAAAGTCTACAATGCCATTTTAGAACTCATAAAACCGGATGAGTTTTCCGATAACACATATAGAAGAATGGCACAGATGGTCATGGATGCCTATGAAAAGGAAGAACCCATTGAACCGGCAAGTCTGATTCAACAGTTTGATACTATAGAAGAGCAGAATAAGATTGCAAATATATTTAATAACAATATGCCTATTGAACATGCTGGGCAGTTTGAAAAAATGATTCGAGAGAACATTCAAATCATCAAGCGGCAACATATAGAGCAACTATCCAAACAAGTGAATGACCCGAAGCAGTTACAAGAAATGATCAACATGAAAAGACAGCTAGATAGCTTAAATATATCACTTGATTGAACCAACCATAATCTATTGGATTAAGGAAAGGAATGTAAATATGGCTAAGAATAAACCTGAAGTAGAAACGTCTGAAGAGGACATAGCATTGTTTCAAGAAAAGCTTGCAGAATTGTTAAATATTGCAAGAGAAAAAAAGGATGTTCTTGAATATGCGGAGATTGAAAGACATTTTAAGGCGCTTGAGTTAACGCCGGATCAAATTGAGATTATATATGAGTTTCTAGACAAAAATGATATTGATGTTCTTGGCATGGTATCTGATGAAGATGATACTGTTGAAGAGGAAGAGGAAGAAGAAGAAGTTGAGCTCGATTTATCCTTGCCCGATGGTATCAATATCGATGATCCTGTTCGTATGTATTTGAAAGAAATAGGAAAAGTAAGTCTTTTGACAGCTCAAGAAGAGATTGATCTAGCAAAAAGAATGGAAGATGGTGACATTCAAGCAAAACAACGTCTAGCAGAAGCCAATCTAAGATTGGTTGTTAGTATTGCAAAACGTTATGTTGGGCGTGGTATGTTATTTTTAGACCTTATTCAAGAAGGTAATTTGGGTCTGATTAAAGCGGTAGAAAAATTTGATTATCGAAAAGGCTATAAATTCAGTACATATGCAACTTGGTGGATCAGACAGGCCATTACCAGAGCGATTGCCGATCAAGCCAGAACCATTCGTATACCGGTTCATATGGTTGAAACCATAAACAAACTGATTCGTGTTAGTCGACAACTGCTACAGGAATTGGGCAGAGATCCATTGCCGGAAGAAATTGGCGAAGAGCTAAACATGCCGGTTGAAAAGGTTCGAGAAATTCTCAAGATATCTCAAGAGCCTGTGTCTTTAGAAACACCAATTGGTGAGGAAGAAGACAGTCACTTAGGTGACTTCATACAAGATGATAATGTACCGGTCCCAGCTGAAGCTGCAGCGTTTACTTTGTTAAAAGAGCAACTTGTAGAAGTGCTGGACACTTTAACAGACAGAGAACAAAAGGTCTTAAGGTTAAGGTTTGGTTTGGATGACGGACGTGAAAGAACACTAGAAGAAGTTGGCAAAGAGTTTAATGTGACGAGGGAACGTATCAGACAAATTGAAGCCAAAGCTTTAAGGAAGTTGCGACACCCAAGCCGCAGTCGTAAACTAAAAGATTACTTGGAATAAGAGGCATGGTCTAAGGTCTTGGTTTTGGGGTTACGCTCCCGGACCAAGACTTTTCATTTTACAAAAAAATGACTTTGCTGCGATATATATCAAAACATAGGAGGATTGCTATGTTATCAAATCGTTTACAGACTATTGCTAAGCTTGTTCCTTATAACTCAATCGTTGCTGATATAGGAACCGATCATGGCTACTTGCCAATAGCACTTGTAAAAAATCAACAAGTAACCAAAGCCTATGCCATGGATATCAATGAAGGTCCATTGATGAAGGCGAGGGAAAATATAAGGTCATATGGGTTAGATGGACAGGTCATTGCACTTAAATCACCAGGTCTAGAAGACCTGCCGGAAGATGTGAATGTTGTTGTCATAGCAGGTATGGGTGGTGTATTGATAAGCAACATACTAGAGACATCTAAAGAAAAGCTTGGTAATATAGAAACACTAATCTTATCGCCACATCTTGACATACCACACGTTAGAAGAACCGTTCATGAGTTGGGCTTTATGATTGCGGAAGAATATATGGTAATGGATCAAGAAAAGTATTATACACTATTAAAGTGTGAACAAGGCAATGAGCGTTATTCAATGTTAGAATATGAATACGGGAAAAAACTAATGGAAGCAGGATCGGATACTTTTCTAGCCTATTTAGAAACAGAAAAAAGCAAGCTTGAAAAAGTCATGAACCGTCTAAAAACTATAGATGCTAAAAGTACAATTGGAAGAGGTAAAGTTTTAAAAGATAAATACGATACAATTGTAGAAATAAGGAGGCATCATGAAACTAAATGAGATTATTAAAATAATAGAAAAGGTCGTTCCAAAGGAAGCTATTGAACCGGGAGACCCAAGTGGTCTTCAGATTGGTAAATATCAAAAGGATATAAGACACATTAGGGTTGCCTTAGAAGCTACCATAGATGTAATAGAAGGTGCTATTAAAGATGATGTCGATATGCTTTTTGTGCATCATCCCCTAATATATACACCCATTCAGAGCATCTGTGATGACACGGTTGCCGGACACAAAATCCAGGAATTGATTCGTAGTGATGTTGCACTGTATGTGGCACACTCCAATATGGACCGGGCCACTAATGGTCTAAATCGATATTTTGGAAACAAAATAGAATTAGAACATATAACTGAAATGAGTTTAGATACCCATGGGTATACGCTGACAGGGAACCTTAAAAGACCAATGAGCTTAAAAAGTTATGCAGCTTTTTTGGGACAACAGTTGTCAATGCCTAATCTTAAGTATGTGGGTGATGACCAAAAAAACATTGAAAAAGTAGCTTTTGTAACGGGAAGTGGCATGTCACTGCTTAAAGAAGAGATGTTTGAAGAAGTGGATGTTTTTTTAACAGGAGATTTAAAATATCATGACGCGATGTGGGTTTATGAATCCGGAAACTGCGTTATTGATGTTACACACTATGGTAGTGAAATTATGGTCACAGAACTCATGTATGAACTGTTATTACAACATATGGATAAAAGTGTCATCGTGAGTAAGGACAACTATTTGATCAACCCAATAAAAAACAGCGAGGTGTAGGATGGAAGATAAGATTAAGATTAATGTGATGAATGAGGAAAAAGAAGTGAAAGTGGGGACTACTTTACTAGAGCTGGCATCTCAATATCAATCTCAATTTAGAACGCCTATCGTATTAGCTGTTGTCGATACTAAGCTTAGTGAGTTGAACCAAAAAATTAAAGAGCCGTGTAATGTTATATTTCTTGATATATTAAATAAAGACGGCTTTAGAACATATCAACGAAGTCTATCCTTTGTTTTGATTAAGGCCGCACATGATGTTATTGGTCATGATAAACTTATTAAAGTTATTGTTCAATATTCAATTAATTATGGCTTTTATTGTGAAATCGAGCCAAAAAGACTATTAAAAGCGGATACATTGACGAAAATCAAAGAAAGAATGGTTGAGCTTATAAATCTTGGTTTGCCTTTTATAAAAGAAACGGTAAAAACGGATGAAGCTATAAAAATCTTTGGAAATCAGTTTATGGAAGATAAAGTGACATTGTTTAAGTATCGACGCGTATCCAACGTAAATCTCTATCGTTTTGATGACTTTTACGACTATTTCTATGGTTATATGGTGCCGGATACAAGCTACTTAAAAGTATTTGAACTATATCCTTATGAAGATGGTATGATTTTGCAATTCATTGACTTCAACGATCCAAGTAAAGCGGCACGTTTTGAGCCGGACCAAATGTTGTTTGAGACACTAAAGAATGCCACAGACTGGGGGCATTTGATGGAGGTCGACACAGTAGGCGAACTTAACGATGTCATTTCTCAGGGGAAAATGAATGAGCTCATTATGGTACAAGAGGCACTAATGGAGAAAAAAATCGGAAGAATTGCTGATCATGTCATGAAAGATATCAAGCATAAGAAATTTATATTTATTGCGGGGCCTTCATCCTCCGGAAAAACCACTTTTGCCCATCGGCTATCGATACAACTTAGATCTTTGGGTTTAAGACCAAAGCCCATTTCTTTAGACAACTATTTTGTTAATAGGGATGATACACCGAAAGATGAAAATGGTAATTATAATTTTGAATGTCTTGAAGCTCTAGATGTGGCTCAGTTTAACCATGATATGCATCAACTCTTAAAAGGCGAGGTCGTATCCATGCCGGCTTTTGATTTTATCTCCGGACTAAGACAATACAAAGGTGATACCCTTAAGTTAGAAGACAATACAATATTGGTCATTGAAGGTATTCATGGCTTGAACCCAAAGCTATCTTCGGCCATACCGGAAGAAAATAAGTTCAAAATCTATATCAGTGCATTGACCCAGTTGAATATTGATAATCACAACCGAGTACCTACAACAGATGCCAGATTACTACGACGCATGGTTAGGGATAACCAATATAGAGGTGCCTCAGCTACAAAAACACTTGGTATGTGGCCATCTGTACGAAACGGTGAAGAACAATATATATTCCCCTTTCAAGAGGAAGCCGACGCCATGTTTAATTCATCTTTAATTTATGAGCTTTCTGTGCTGAAACAATATGCAGAGCCTTTATTATTTAATGTACCTAAAGGCAGCTCTGAATATATAGAGGCAAAAAGATTGATTAAGTTTCTAGATTATTTTCTTGGGGTATCTAGTGAGAGTATACCGAATAACTCGATTATACGAGAGTTTATCGGTGGATCGAATTTCAGGTAAGCAGGATGAAAATACTATACGAAGATAAGCACATCATAGTCATTGTTAAGCCTAAAGGGATGCCGAGTCAGCCGGATTTATCAGGAGATAGAAATGTATATGAAGCAGTACTGGAACACGTGTGTCATGAGAATAAAAATATTAATCTGGGACTGATTCAAAGACTAGATCGACCGGTTGGCGGAATAATGGTGCTTACAAAATCATCAGAAGCCCATAGAGCCTTTACTCAGAAATCATGCCTAACCAAAAAATATTTGGCAGTTGTCGAGGGCGAAGCAGAGAAAGAGAAAAGACTCATAGACTATCTTCAAAAGGTTAGAGGTAATAGGACGATTGTTACATCAAAAAAAGTACCACAAGCCAAGGAAGCAATACTAACCTATAGATGTATAAAAAAAGTGGCGGCAAGTGACAAGTCATTATGTCTATTGGAGGTTGAACTTGAAACAGGTCGACATCATCAGATTCGAGCCCAAATGGCGCATCACAAGTTGCCACTTGTTGGTGACACGAAATATAATGTTATCAAAGAAGGAACGTGGGTGGACATTGGCCTACAGGCCTATAAACTCGAAATAAACCATCCATTAATCGGACGCATGACATTTGAACATATAAATAAGGAACATCCTTTTGACATTTTCTTTGAAAATGAAGATGATTATGAAACTTTATAAAATGTTATGCTAATGTCTGAATATGCCTAATCATTTGATTTTGGTGGGTTATGATGGTATAATGAGTAAAAGAAAGATACTTCCTGGGGTGTTCGGAGAAACCTGTATTTTGAACCTACATAGTAACATTGGGAATCCTATATTTTATGTTGGACGTCAAGCCTTCTTGAATGGAAGACGAAAAGCATAGTGCGGATACCCACCTAGCCGAAGCTAGGGATCAAAATCCGGGGAACGGCATTTCGGGTAATCATTTAAAAAATAAACTGTTACTTCCTTTAGAGGATGTAACAGTTATTTTTTTTATATATGAATAAGTGAACTTAAATCAGATTCAAAGGTTGGATAGGAGATGGCAATGCACCCACTATTTTCAATACTTGTATGGCCATTAGCACCGAGTGCGGCAATGGCCAAAGACATGGCCACCCTGTGATCATCATAACTTAGGACATGTGCACCTTGTATCCGGTTACCACCTACGATAATCATGCCGTCGGTTGTAGCCTCAATATGGATGTTCATCTTTTTAAGTTCAGAGACCATGGTATCAATACGATTGGTTTCCTTAACCTTGAGCTCTCCGGCATCTTTAATGATTGTTGTACCTTCTGCATAAGCAGCAGCAACTGCAATAACAGGTATTTCGTCGATTAATGTCGGAATAATATCACCTTCAATAATTGTCCCTGTAAGCTTACTAGACTTGATATGAAGGTCTGCAATGGGTTCTCCGTTGACAACACGTTCGCCTACGACTTCAATAGAGCCATTCATTTCTTTAAGAACATGAATAATACCGTCTCTTGTAGGGTTAATACCCACATCTTTTAATATTAGATCACTGTTTGGACAAATAAGCCCTGCAACCATAAAAAAAGCAGCTGAAGAAATATCAGAGGGTACAACGACATGATTTGCGAACAATTCCTTAATGGGATGACTGGTGACCAAGGACCCATTAATTTCTACATGTGCACCAAAATGATTGAGCATAATCTCTGAATGGTTTCTGGAGAGTGTAGGTTCTTTAACCGTGGAAGTCGATCCTGTATAAAGATTGGCCAGTAATATGGAAGATTTGACCTGGGCGCTTGCAACCGGCGATATATAGTCTATAGGTTTTAGTAGGCTCGGCTTTATGGATAAAGGCGCAAGACCGTTACCGGATAGACTGCTTATGTTTGCATTCATAGAAGTAAGCGGACGAATGATACGGTCCATGGGTCGTTTTTTAATGGAAGCATCACCGGTTATGTTAACTTCAAAAGATTGACCGGACAATATGCCGGACATCAAACGCATGGTAGTGCCACTATTGCCGACATCCAAAATCGAATCCGGTTTAGTGAGTCCATAGAGTCCCTTACCTTGAATGGTGACTTTGTCTTGAACTTGTTCTATGTGTATACCCATTTGTCTGAAACAAGCAATCGTAGATAAACAGTCTTCACCGGTCAGAAAACCTTCAACAGTGGTTGTGCCTTTTGCAAGGGCTCCAAACATGATTGAACGATGGGAAATGGACTTGTCCCCAGGTACTTTTAGTGTTCCATTAAGTTGTTTTACGGGTTGAATATGCATATAAACCTCCTGTTAAGCTTAAGTATAAATCGTATAACCAAGATTTCGTAAAAGTGTGATGCTCAAATCCATATGGTCTTGATCTTCAAAGAGTATGCTAAGCACACCATTATCAATCTCTCTATTATTGATGATTCCGATGTTTTTAATATTGATTTTTGCCTCGCTTAAGAGTGTGGCAATTTTTGCAATGATACCGGGTTCATCTTCAACATCAACACTAAAACTATATTGTCTTGGGAAAATACCAGATGAAGTGTCGTTAAAGGTGTTTCTATAAGCTTGTGCCTCGCTAAATAGTTCATAAAGATGATGGGCATCTTCATCTTTGATATAGTGCTCTATTGTTGTTAACATGGTTTTATAATACTCAAGTACATCTAGAATCGGTTCCTTATTACTTAAGCAGATTTGCTGCCACATAATCGGAGATGCTGACGCAATGCGTGTAATGTCTTTGAAGCCACCGGCAGCAAGAGTATGCATATAACCCTGTTCTGTATCCAGATGTTTAACGGCGTTGACAATAAGTGCAGCAAGAACATGAGGTACATGGCTAATGGAGGCTGTTGTTTTGTCATGAACCGAGGCATCCATTATAATAGGAATGCTATCAATACCGACGACCAGACGCTTTAAAACATCCAAATCCTCTTGAGTAGAAGTTTTAGAAGGGGTTAGGATATAAAAAATATTTTCGAACAATTGAGAAGAAGAGGCTTCATAACCACTTTTCTCAGAACCCGTCATAGGATGTCCGCCAACAAATCTTATGTTAGTACCCAATACATCAAGAGCATCGTGTATGTCACTTTTGGTAGATCCCACATCTGTTACAATACACTGTTCATGAACGATGCCGGCCAATTTTTCGAACATCTCTATATTAACTTTCACAGGACAACATAAGAAGATTAAGTCACATGATTCAAAGCCATCTTCTAATGATGTTGCAATCTGATCAAGGACACCCTCATTCATAGCCTGATGAAGTGGTGCCAGGTGGCGATCATAAGCAATCAATTTTTGAGCCAAGCCATATTTTTTTATGCTTTTTGCGATGGATCCACCAATAAGACCGAATCCTATAAAACCAATCTGCTTAATCATCTATTTATCCTTCCTTATGCACGATGCATAACAATATAATGTTTTAATATCTTAACCATTATTTAGAATACTTTCTACAACATCAAAGAATGCTACCATCTGTTCTTCTGTGCCAAGTGTGACACGTTGATAGCCAGGCATGCCTAAGTTGTGACCTGGACGAACAATATAACCTTGACTCTGAAGTGCTTCAAACATTTCAGGACTTGGCCGTCCAAAATCTATCATGACAAAATTGCCATAAGTTTCTATATATGAGAGATTAAGTTCATGACATCTTGTATAGGTGTAGGCTTTTGAGGCTTCGTTGACTTCATAAGTCCTTTGAACGAATGCTTCATCATCAAGAGCTGCAACAGCCGCCACTTGTGCAGCAGTCGTAACATTAAAAGGGCCTCTGATGCGGTTGATTTTTTCTATGACGTCCTCATGTCCGATACCGAAACCAATTCTCATGGATGCCAAACCATACATCTTTGAAAAAGTCCTTAATACCATAAGATTAGGGTATTGATGAAGGAGAGAAATCGTTTGAGGAAAATTGGAGTCCCTGATGTACTCAACATACGCCTCATCCATAACAACTAGAATATCTCCTGAGACTTGGTTTAAAAAATCCAGTTGTTTGGCTGCGTTGACCATGGTACCTGTTGGGTTATTTGGATTGGCAATGAAGATAACGCGTGTATGTTCTGTTATACGTTTAAGGATGCCATCTAAGTCAAAAGTATGTGCTTTTAAAGGCACTTCGATAATCTTGCCACCCATCTGAAGGGTGCCTGCCTTGTACTGTGGGAAGGTGATGTCTCCGGTTATGACTTCATCATCCTTAGCGACATAGGTTTTTGCAATCATATTAATAATCTCATCTGAACCTGCGCCAAAGATAAACTGATTTGGATTAAGATTATACTTTTTTGCAAGTTTTTCCCTAAGTGCGGTGCAGTTGCCATCAGGATAGTAACTGGGTTCTTTTAATGATTCAATAATGCTCTGTTTAGCTAACTCAGAACATCCAAGAGGGTTTTCATTAGAGGCTAGCTTGACGATATGGGTCAGTCCGTAAGTCTGTTTTACCTCATCTATAGATTTGCCTGGAATATATGGCCTTAAATTTTCTACTTCTTTGCGATATTTGATCATAATAATAAAGCTCCTCTCAAAATAATGACTATATTATAACATACAATTGGATGCAAATATATTTATATTCTCTAGGAAAGTCTATGTTATGTTAATGCGTTGAAGCATACACATTAGAAAGCCGGATACACCCTTAGAAAAGATGAAATTATAGTAACATGCAACGAAAACCATGTCAACAGTTTAATGCATTAACTTTGTAAACTAATATTCAGAAAATTAGGAATAATGAATGAAGGGATGATGGTAAACACCAAAAACAGAGGGAAAACCGACATTATAAGATAAATCTATAAAGGGTTTTGGTTAACTTGCATAAAAAAACTTTGATAAAATAAAAATCTTTGAAGGAAATAGATGAAGAATGTAGAATACTAGAGGTATCAGCAATTTCTCGTAATATAAGACCAAAACAGTGACGATGCGTATTAAGCGTTATATGTAATCTGATATTATGAGTGAAAGCGCAAAGGTTTCAAAATACTAACTTAAGATTGGGGGACATACGATGAAGATTTATAAGTCCGAACAGATTCGAAACATTGTATTATTAGGCCATGGAGGAAGCGGTAAGACTACACTGGTGGAAGCTATGGCCCATGTGGATGGCATTGTAAAGCGACAAGGTAAGGTAGAAGAAGGCAACACGATTAGCGATTTTGATAAGGAAGAAATCAAGAGAGGCTTTTCAATCAGTACTTCATGTATACCTATTGAATGGCAGGATTGCAAACTTAACTTATTGGATGCACCTGGATATTTCGACTTTGTTGGTGAAGCAAAACAAGCCACACGTGTTGCCGATAGTGCCATTGTTGTAGTCTCAGGCAGATCAGGCGTAGAAGTAGGTACGGAAAAAGCTTTTGAATACGCAGAAGAAATGGAAATACCCAAAATAGTATTCGTGACGGACATGGATGATGACAATGCAGATTTAAACAAGGTGCTGAACCAATTAAAAAATATTTTTGGTAAATCGATTGCACCTTTTCAAGTACCAATAAAGGAAGACGAGCATTTCGTTGGTTTTGTGAACATTATTAAAATGGAAGGTAGAAGATTCGTAAAAGATCATGTAGAGCCTTGTGAAATACCGGAAGACTTAATGGACGAAGTCAATGAGGTTAGAGAAATGATCTTAGAGGCAGTTGCAGAGAGTGATGAAGCCTTAATGGAAAAATATTTTGAAGGTGAAGCATTTACATTAGAAGAAATTCAAAATGCTTTGCATAATGGTGTTATAGATGGGTCAATCATACCTGTACTTTGTGGTTCAGGAACTAATAATACAGGTGTTACAGTATTGATGGATTCTTTGGTTAAATATATGCCTTCTCCAAGAGAAGAGCATACAAGTGTTTATGGTGAGGATCCAGATACAGGTGAAGAAGTTGAAGTGTTCTGTGATATTGATCATGACGCAACAGCCCTTGTTTTTAAAACAATCATAGACCCTTATGTTGGAAAGTTATCTCTTTTTAGAGTTTATTCGGGAATCATAAAGAAAGACATGCAATTAATGAATGTTAATAAAGATCAGAAGGAAAAAGCAAACCATATTTATGTGCTAAGAGGTAGAGAACAGTTTGAAGTGGATGAGATTCATGCAGGAGACATTGGTGCTTTTGCTAAACTGACAGATGTTAGTACAGGGGATACGTTATGCGATCCTGCCAAGCTCGTTAGGTTACCAGGCATCTCATTTCCGGAATCTTTAGCATATAGAGCGGTTCTTCCCATTAAAAAAGGTGAGGAAGAGAAGATGACATCCGGTATTCACAAATTAATGGAAGAAGATCCAACCATTAATATTATTCTGGATACCGAAAACCATCAAGAGCTTTTGTATGGTGTTGGCGGTCAACATTTGGAGATTGTCAAGAGTAAGCTACTTGACAAATTCAAAGTAGAAATTGAGTTGGTCAAGCCTAGAATCCCATACCGTGAAACCATAAAAGCAAAAGGTCAGGTACGTGGAAGACACAAGAAACAATCCGGCGGTCATGGTCAGTATGGAGATGTTGTCATGGAATTTGAACCGTCAGGTGATCGTGAGAAACCTTTTGTTTTTGAAGAAAAGATTGTCGGAGGTTCAGTGCCTAAAAACTATTTCCCGGCAGTGGAGAAGGGCTTGATTGAATCTGTAGATAGAGGCGCACTAGCAGGATATAAGGTTGTAGGTGTGAAAGCAACACTGGTGGATGGTTCTTATCATCCTGTTGACTCCTCGGAGATGGCTTTTAAGATGGCGACAATTGCTGCTTTTAAAGAAGCGATGAAAGTTTGTAAACCGATTATACTAGAACCGATAGCCAGTGTTCACGTTGTTGTACCCGATGATTATATGGGTGATATTATTGGCGATTTGAATAAGAGAAGGGGACGTGTCATGGGCATGAATCCTGTGAAGGGGAAACAAGAAGTGGTAGCTGAAGTCCCTATGGGTGAGATGTATGGTTACTCAACGGACTTAAGATCTATGACTCAAGGAAGAGGCATGTTTACCTTAAACTTTGAACGCTATGATGAAGCACCTGCAGAGATTCAAACCAAGGTAATAGAGGATCGAGCTCAAGATAAATAAATATTCTAATAATTAATATAAACGGGTTATGCCAGACGATGGTATAACCCGTTTTTTTGTTAAAATCTTATATCCAACCAAACAAGTTGGATATGTACTTATAAAATACATGTCAAAGTATTGACAAACTATGAGTTGGCATGATAATCTTACATAGAATCATATCCGAGTCATTTAGTAGGAATTATGAGGTGATGCAGTGAAACTTTCAACAAAAGGAAGATATGGACTTAGAGCCATGATTGATTTGGCCATACATTCCAAGGAAAATCAAGTATCCATAAAAAGCATATCAGAACGGCAGGAAATATCTGAAAACTACCTGGAGAGAATTATTGCACTCCTTAAAAAAGCAGGGTATGTTAAGAGTACAAGAGGTGCTCAAGGTGGCTATATGCTCACAAAAAAACCGGACCAGATTTCTGTCGGGAACATACTAAGAGCCCTTGAAGGCGACTTAAATCCGGTGGATTGTTCTTTGATTAATGATGATAAAGTATGTTCAGAATCAAGCTTGTGTGTGACAAAATTCGTATGGAAACGTATCAGTGACAGTATCAATGATGTGGTTGACAATATTAGTCTTCAAGATCTTGTGAATGAACAATTAGAAATAGATAAATCTCAGTTGAGCAGATAGGAGCAGGTTATGAATAAGAAAATCTATTTAGATCATGCAGCAACAACACCAACTAAAAAAGTAGTCGTTGAGGCAATGCTACCATATTTTACAGAAAAATTTGGTAATCCTTCAAGTATTTATGAGTTTTCAGGACAGAACAAGGAAGCGATTGAAGAAGCAAGGGAATTAGTGGCTCATGCCATAGGTGCTAGTGAAAGAGAGATATTCTTCACAAGTGGCGGTACTGAATCAGACAACTGGGCTATCTTAGGTATAGCAGAAAACTATAAGTCTAAAGGAAATCATATCATCACAACAACCATTGAACACCATGCGGTTCTTCATACATGCGAGTACCTTGAAAAAAACGGCTATGAAGTGACATATCTTGAAGTAGACAAAAATGGACGTGTTAATTCGAATGATCTAAAAGAGGCTATAAAAGAAACAACCATATTGATATCGATTATGCTTGCTAACAATGAGATTGGCACAGTACAACCTATAGAAGAACTGGGTGCTATTGCTAAAGCAGCAGGTGTTCTTTTTCATACAGATGCCGTTCAAGGTGTGGGACATATACCAATTGATGTGAATGCCATGCATATTGATTTACTAAGTATCAGTGGCCACAAGTTATATGGCCCCAAGGGTATAGGTGCCCTATATGTAAGAAAAGGCATAAAACTAAGATCTTTTATTCATGGTGGCGGGCAAGAAAAAAAACGTCGTGGAGGTACTGAAAATGTACCGGCTATTGTAGGTTTTGGTAAAGCAATCGAACTGGCAATAACATCCATGGAGGCAGAAAGCAAAAGGCAGGCAGAACTTAGAGATTATTTAATCGAACAAGTACTAGAAAGAATACCCCATTGTCGACTTAACGGACATAGAGAGTATAGACTTCCTAACAATGCTAACTTTAGTTTTGAGTTCATCGAAGGTGAATCCTTGTTGATTATGCTAGATATGAAAGATATATGTGCATCAAGCGGTTCGGCTTGTACTTCCGGTTCCCTAGATCCGTCTCATGTATTATTGGGCATAGGACTACCTCATGAAATAGCCCATGGATCTTTGAGGATTAGTCTTGGGGAACAGAATACAAAAGAAGAAATGGATTATCTTATTGAGTCTTTAATCGTCATTGTAGCTAGGCTAAGGGAAATGTCACCGTTGTACGAAGACTATTTAAAAAAACAAGCAAAAATTGAAAGATAGAGGTGTAATGGTATGTATACTAAAAAGGTAATGGATCATTTTCAAAACCCAAGAAATATGGGTGAGATTGAAGGCGCTTCCGGTGTAGGCACAGTTGGTAATGCAAAGTGTGGCGATATTATGAGAATCTACTTGGATATTGAAGATGAGATTATAAAAGATGTTAAGTTTAAGACTTTTGGATGTGGTGCTGCAGTTGCTACCAGTTCTATGGCAACTGAATTGGTAAAAGGAAAGACAGTTAAAGAAGCCATGGAAGTAACCAATAAGGCAGTAATGGAAGCACTTGATGGTCTTCCAAGAGCAAAAGTGCATTGTTCACTTCTTGCAGAAGAAGCACTTCAAGCAGCACTATGGGATTATGCAAAGAAAAACGGTATCGTTATTGAAGGATTAGTAGAACCTAAGCCTTTTGAAGAGCATGAGGAAGAAGAAGAAGAATTTTAGAGGAAAGTTATGAATACTAAAACAGTTGTAGTGGGGATGTCCGGAGGTGTGGATTCATCTGTAGCAGCCTACCTATTAAAAGAAGCAGGTTATAATGTCATTGGTGTTACCATGCAAATATGGCAGAATGAAGAAAGAGACCTTGAAGAAGAAGAAGGTGGTTGCTGTGGCCTCTCGGCAGTAGATGATGCCAGAAGAGTAGCCCAGTCACTTGACATACCTTATTATGTTATGAATTTCAAGGAAGAATTCAACCGTGAAGTTATTGATTATTTTGTAGAATCCTATAAAGAAGGCAAGACACCCAATCCTTGTATTGCTTGTAACCGAAAAGTAAAATGGGAATCTTTGTTGACTCGCAGTATGAACATTGGTGCTGATTTCATTGCTACTGGACATTATGCTAAAGTGGTCAAGCTGGAAAATGGTAGATATGCTTTAAAACAATCGGTAACCATAAAAAAAGACCAGACCTATGCCTTATATAACCTAACACAGGATCAGCTTAGTAAGACCTTGATGCCTGTTGGTGATTATGATAAGGACACGGTGCGAATTATAGCAGAAAAAATTAATCTAAGAATTGCCAATAAACCGGACAGTCAAGACATATGTTTTGTACCGGATGGTGACTATGGAAAATTCCTTGAAACCTACACCGGAGAAAAACCCTTAGAAGGTAACTTTGTAGATGAAAAAGGTAATATTTTAGGGCGTCACAAAGGCATCGTTCATTACACGATAGGTCAAAGGAAGGGGCTTGGTTTGAGCCTTGGAAAACCGGGATTTGTAACGGCAATTAGACCGGAAACTAGGGAAGTGGTTATAGGCGATAATAAGGATACCTTTGCTTTTTCCCTACTTGCCAATCAATTGAATTTTATGCCATTTGAGAAACTGGAAGGCGAAAAGTTTTTCACAGCAAAAATCAGATATAGCCATAAACCTGCCGGTTGTCATGTTAAGATGGTTGATCATGATTTAATGGAAGTAAGATTTGAAGATGCTCAAAGGGCGATTACCCCTGGACAAGCAGTGGTTCTATATGACGGTGAACTTGTTGTAGGTGGGGGGACCATCATTCGTGCTCTTAATGAATAAAAAAATATAAAATGAATCAAAAAACACCACCAAATCTTTGATTATAAAATCAATGTGTTTGAAGGTGTTTTTTTAATTTAGAAATGTCAGAAGACCTAGTTGAAGCCAATTTGTCTTGGCACCCTTTTTTGGAATACGGTGTAGGACTTGAATCCGATGTCCTTTAGGTGTTTTTCAACGACATCAAAAGAGGTGGCTACATTCTCAGGACGATGGGCATCCGATCCAATAGTCAGTAATTCTCCACCAAGTTGATGGTATCTTTTTAGAACTTCATAACTTGGATGGGGTTGATCTAATTTGTAAACATAGCCGCTTGTATTGACTTCGAGGGCTTTATCTTTACGTATCAAAGTGGTCAAGATTGCATCAAAAACATCAGAAAAATCGGCATATGTATATTTTTTATTAACATCTCTGCGCCAATACCTTATGACATAATCAAGATGCCCTAAAGCATCAAAGTCGTCAAAATGTTGAACATTAAAGAGGGTATCTTCGAAGATGCTGAAATAGCCCTCATTTCGAGTTAAGCCATCAAAATAAGTTGGCTCATAAGGATCTTTACCTTTTGCTAAATGTGTGGAACTAATGATGAAATCAAATTCATGACTCCGGGCTAACTGACGTAGAGGCTCATGTAAATGCTTTTCTATTCCAAACTCAATGCCTGTTAACAATAGGAAGTCATCGCTTAAAGTAGCTCTGACATCTTCAATGGCTTGGATATATGTGTACACATCTAATTCGCCGGCAATACCCTCGTAGATAAAATCAATATCATGGTGGTCCGTAAAGGCTAAGGTATTTAGACCCTTTTCTTTTGCAGCCTTTATCATATCTGACATGGATGCTTGACTGTCGAATGAAAAATAAGTGTGGTTGTGTAGATCTGAACGTATCATATTATTTCTCCTTTAAGATTATCCAATAGGGTTAAAGGGTATAAAAAGTCTCACTAAATTCATATTCACTATTACGTTGACGTCTTAACCAAAGATTAAAATAATTCTAACATAGAATTCGTGGTATATAAACAAAAATGAAGGGAATTCATAAATCGCTTGTTTTATACCTAGGATACATGGTAATATAGTCTTGGTTATTTACGAGAACATAATATTTATTTTACAAAAATATGACATTTATGGTATTGACATATGGTTAGAGGGTCAAAACTAAGTTTCACTAAATTCACATACAAGTTATGCGAAAGTTCAACTATATAGTTTTGACACCTTAACCAACTTATCAATGATTTTGATTTAGGAGGATATTACAATGGACTGGGTTGGATTTCAAAATGCACTTTTTAATGTTTTTGCACTATTTGGCGGATTTGGTATGTTTTTGTATGGTATGCATATTATGGCAGATGGTTTGCAAAAAACAGCCGGAAATAAAATGAAAAACCTACTTGGTGCATTAACCAATAACAGATTTGTAGGTGTTATTGTGGGTGCACTTGTAACAGCTATTGTGCAAAGTAGTTCAGCCAGTACAGTTATGGTAATCGGATTTGTAAATGCAGGTCTGATGAACTTGGTTCAAGCAACAGGTGTTATTATGGGTGCCAATATCGGTACAACCATTACATCTTGGATTGTATCAAGTGGGGAATGGATGGTATTTTTCAAGCCTGAGAAGATAGCACCCCTCATCATGGGTCTCGGTGCAAGTATACTGTTCTTCTCAAAGGATAAAAAAAAGCAACAGATTGGTGAGATTCTTGTTGGTTTTTCCTTGATTTTTATTGGTTTAGAGCTAATGAAGTCAGGTATAACACCCTATAAAGATTCACAAGTTTTTAAAGATGCATTTATCGTACTTGGTAAAAATCCGATTCTAGCAGTTTTTGCTGGAGCGGTGGTAACAGCAATCATTCAAAGCAGTTCCGCTTCAGTCGGTATCCTTCAAACGTTGGCTGCAACAGGTATCATACCCTTTAGTGCGGCCTTATATATTGTACTGGGTCAAAACATAGGAACAACCGTCACGGCCATGTTATCGAGTATCGGTGCAAGTAAAACAGCCAAAAGAGCTGCTTATGTCCATTTATTATTTAATGTTTTTGGAACGGTGTTGTTTACGGCGGGTACATTCGTGTACTTTGAGTTTTTTGATATGAATCATGGCCATGCAATCATTACAATGACACAGATTTCCATATTCCATACATTCTTTAATGTAACCAATACGGCATTATTGCTACCTTTTACTAATCAGCTTGCAGCACTCGCAGAAAAGATTGTACCGGGCGTTGATCGACAAGTGGAGGATGAAGAGGAACTCACCCTACGACACTTGGATGAAAGAATCTTGGAAACCCCAACTTTTGCAGTAGAAAATGCAATAAAAGAAGTAGCTCGTATGGGGGAATTGGCTGTTGAGAATACACGGTTAGCTGTTGAAGCATTAATTGAGAAAGACAACAAGAAAATAGCTGAGGTCATCAGCAATGAAAAGAGAATCAATAAACTTGAAAAGCTAATTACAGACTATTTGATAAAAATCAGCAACTCTGTTTTGAATGAACATCAAAATCTTGTTATAACCAATCTTTTCCATTCGGTCAATGACATCGAACGTGTTGGTGACCATGCTGAAAACATTGCAGAGCTAGCCAAGTACTATGTTGATAATGAACTCAAATTCTCAGAGGAAGCAGAGGAAGAATTTATAGTTATTTCCAAGCTGGCGCTGGATACCATACGACTTGCAGTTGAGGCTAGAAGAGATGATAATGCTGATTTAGTCAAAAAAGTTGAATCGAATGAAGAAGAAATGGATGTTATGGAGGAGTATTTGAGAGGTCAGCACATAAAAAGACTTGGTAAAAATCTTTGTGATTCATCAACCGGTGTTGTCTTTTTGGACTCCATCAGTAACCTTGAAAGAATTACAGACCATGCATTGAATTTGGCTTACTATGTTAAGGATGAGATTATATAGTAATTATTTATGTAGAAGAGAAATACTATTGAGCTTGTTATACAGTCTGTGCAGGAACTTCATAATCGATGTTAGTAAGTGCTATAGAAGTAGGCCGATTTTTGTTTGGAAATTATTTTGAAAAATAAACAGTTAATATAAGCAGTAAGTATATGTTTTTGACGGATTGTCCTTAGGGAAAGACAGATGAAATAGATACTTACTGTTTTTATTTGGAAGAAATGTGAAACCTAGTAAATAGGTCCTATGAAAACACACGCAGTTCCAGGAACTTCATAGTCGATATTGACTAAGGCTTTATTTGTGAAAAGTACAAAATTTCAACTGAAAACCTTGTAATTTATTTGTAGAATGTTATAATAAGAATGTGCTTATTTGTTGAAGCATTTTTTTACAAACAACTTGGGACGAAAAATGACAACAGGGACCAAATGGGTCCGGGAGTTGATTATGGAAGCATATACTGCCGCTTTACAGAAAATAATTCCAAAAGAGTTGACCGTATTAAGACGTAGATACAAAGTCCTTAGAGGTATTCATCTTTTTCAACCTATCGGTAGACGTTCTCTGTCGGATCGAATACACTTAAGTGAAAAGTTGATTCGTACAGATACTGAGTTTATGCGTGATGAAGGCTTTATTTCTTCATCTGGCTCAGGGATGATGCTTGAACCTATGGGTATACAATTGCTCAATGATTTGAAAGATTTTATGGAGCAGATTGAAGGTCTAAGTACAATTGAAGAACAGATCAAAGACATCCTTGAATGTGAGGAAGTTGTCATTGTATCTGGTGATGCGGATTTGGATGATGAGGCTATTTATAATATTGGTCATGCAGCAGCTAAAGTTTTACTTAGGAATATCACGAATAATGATATTATTGCACTTACTGGCGGATCAACTGTTCATCGGATGATTGAAGCCATACCATCAAGCCCTATAAAGGCGAAGAATGTATATGTCGTACCGGCTAGAGGTAGTCTTGGGAATAATGTGTCATATCAAGCCAATACTCTAGTGGCTATGCTCGCTGAAAAAATTCACTCAAACTATACTTTATTAAATATTCCGGATAATCTGAGTCAAAAATCTCTTGAAAGTGTACGAGAAGAACCGGAGATTCAAGAAACACTGAATAAGCTTATAAAATCCAATATACTCATTTATGGTATTGGAAATGCAAATAAAATGTCGGAACGTAGGAATCTTGGACAGGATATAGTCAAGCATCTTTCGGACCATCATGCGATGGCTGAAGCTTTAGGTTATTATTTTAACCAACAAGGTGAAGTTATTTACGCATCTAGATCAATTGGTATAACAATGGATCAAATGACTGAATTAAAATATCCAATAGCGGTGGCTGGAGGTCATAGTAAATCTGATGCAATTTTATCAGTTAAGAAGCTATTAAGTCGTGGATGTGTTATAATGGACGAGGGTGCGGCAAACGGTGTTATAGCACTTTCGAAGCATAAATAGTCAATAAGCTGTTTTACAGCTTTAGATTTATGGTCCTTTAGGGCTCTAAGTCATAGATAAAAACAATAATATATTCTAGGAGGAAACAAAAATGACAAAAATCGCAATTAATGGTTTTGGACGTATCGGTCGTCTTGCATTTAGACAAATGTTCGATGCAGAAGGTTATGAAATCGTAGGTATCAACGACTTAACAGATGCTAAAACATTGGCTCACTTGTTGAAGTATGACTCAGCACAAGGTAGATTTGGTAAAGAAGTTACAGCTACAGAAGATTCAATTATTGTAGAAGGAAAAGAAATTAAGATCTATGCTCAAAGAGATCCTAAAGAACTTCCTTGGGGTGAATTGGATGTTGACGTTGTACTTGAATGTACAGGATTTTTTGCAGATAAAGACAAAGCTTCAGCGCATATTACAGCTGGTGCAAAAAAAGTTGTTATATCAGCACCTGCTACAGGTGATTTAAAAAGCGTTGTATTTGGCGTTAATGAGAACGTTCTAGATGGTTCAGAAACAGTTGTTTCAGCTGCTTCTTGTACAACAAACTGTTTAGCACCAATGGCAGATACACTAAACAAATTAGCTAAAATTGAAAAAGGTTTCATGACTACAATTCATGCTTATACCAATGACCAAAACACATTAGATGCACCTCATGCAAAAGGTGACTTAAGAAGAGCTAGAGCAGCAGCGGCTAACATCGTACCTAATACAACAGGTGCAGCTAAAGCAATCGGTCTTGTAATTCCTGAGCTTAATGGTGTTCTTGATGGCGCAGCACAACGTGTTCCAGTAATCACAGGTTCATTAACAGAATTAGTATCTGTTGTGAATGGTGAAGTAACAGTGGATCAAGTGAATGCAGCTATGAAAGCAGCAGCTAATGCTTCTTTCGGTTACAATGAAGAGCCTATTGTTTCAACTGACGTAATCGGAATCACTTTTGGTTCATTATTTGATGCAACTCAAACAAAAGTAACACCACTTGGTAATGGTCAATCTCTTGTTAAGACAGTTTCATGGTATGACAATGAGAACTCCTATACTAGCCAAATGGTTAGAGTTATCAAATACTTAGATGAATTAAGCAAGTAATCCTCAATAAGTATAATAGAATTTAATATGATCCATAGATGGGTCCGGTCTTGTAGCTTGACTATGCGGCCGGGCCCATTTTGTTCTATATTAGAAAATTACTAATTTTCTAATATAGAACAAATATTTGAATTCCAAATTATAACCAATATTATATGAAGATTAGAAGGGAGCAGTAATTATGTTTAGTAAAAAGACAGTAGAAGATATTCAGGTAGCAGGGAAACAAGTGTTAGTAAGATGTGACTTTAATGTTCCAATCATTGATGGCGCAATAACAGATATTAACAGACTTGAAGGTGCATTGCCAACTATTAATAAGTTGATCAGCGAAGGCGCAAAAGTGATTTTATGCTCTCACTTAGGCAAGCCAAAAGGCCCGGATGCAAAATATTCATTAGCACCTGTTGCAACTAAGCTTTCTGAAATGTTAGGTAAAGAAGTTGTTTTTGCAGCGGACGATGAAGTCGTAGGTCCAAAAGCAAAAGCAGCAGTTGAAGCGATGCAAGACGGCGATGTTGTGCTTCTTGAAAACACAAGATTCAGAGCTGAAGAATCTAAGAATGGAGAAGCTTTCTCAAAAGACCTTGCTTCATTAGCACAAATATTTGTAAATGATGCTTTTGGTACAGCGCATAGAGCCCATTGTTCTAATGTTGGTGTTACTGAGTATATGGAAACCAGTGTTGTTGGCTACTTGATGCAAAAAGAAATCGACTACCTTGGTAATGCGATAGAAAACCCTGAAAGACCTTTCGTTGCTATTTTAGGTGGTGCAAAAGTTTCTGATAAGATTGATGTAATCAACAACCTGCTTGATAAAGTTAATACAATTATTATTGGTGGCGGCATGGCTTATACGTTTTTGAAAGCACTTGGAAATGACGTCGGAAGTTCATTGCTTGAAGGTGACAAATTAAATTATGCCCTTAAAATGATTGATAAGGCAATGGAAAAGAATGTACGCTTCTTACTACCGATTGATCATGTTGTAGCCAAAGAGTTTAAGAATGATACAGAATTTAAGACCGTTCACCGTGGTGGTATTGAAGGTGAGTGGATGGGACTTGATATCGGTCCTGAAACACAAGCTTTATATGCAGATGCAATAAAAGGCGCTAAAACCGTTATATGGAATGGTCCAATGGGTGTGTTTGAATTCGATAATTTTGCAAATGGTACAAAAGCAATTGCTCAAGCTCTTGCAGATGCAGATTGTATTTCTATTATCGGTGGTGGTGACTCTGCAGCAGCGGTTAACCAACTTGGATTTGGTGAAAGAATGTCTCATATCTCAACAGGTGGTGGTGCTTCCTTAGAATTTTTGGAAGGTAAGGAATTACCCGGTCTTGCAGCAGCTGACAACAAATAGATTTATTTATGATTATATGGAGGTAATGAAATGCGTAGAATGATTACAGCGGGAAATTGGAAAATGAATAAAACCCCAAAAGAAGCAGTGGCTTTGATTGAGGAATTAATACCACTCGTAAAATCCGAGGATACAGATGTTGTATTCTGTGTTCCTGCAGTGGAT
Organism: Clostridiales bacterium; assembly: GCA_024636985.1. Lineage (GTDB taxonomy): Bacteria > Bacillota > Clostridia > Lachnospirales > Vallitaleaceae > Petrocella. The sequence continues at coordinate 38,390 of JAGXFY010000026.1, forward strand.
TTAGTAGCTGCAGTTGAAGCAACTAAAGGTACAAACATTGCTATAGGTGCTCAAAATATGCACTTTGAAGACAAAGGTGCCTATACCGGTGAAATAGCAGCGAATATGTTAACTGAAATCGGTGTTAAATATGTTGTCATCGGTCACTCAGAAAGACGTGAATATTTTGCTGAAACCAACGAAACGGTTAACAAAAAAGTCTTAAAAGCTCTAGAATGTGATATCGTGCCGATTTTATGCTGTGGAGAGTATCTTGAGCAAAGAGAACAAGGTGTAACCGTAGATCTTGTGAGACAACAGATCAAGGTTGGCTTACTTGGTGTGTCACCAGAAGATGCTAAAAAAGTTGTTATTGCTTATGAGCCGATTTGGGCGATAGGCACAGGTGTTACTGCTACAAGTGACCAAGCAGAAGAAGTTTGTGCGGCTATTAGAGAATTACTTGTTGAGCTTTATGGAACAGAAGTTGCTGAAGCTATGAGAATTCAATATGGTGGTTCAGTAAATGCAGGAAATGCTGCTGAATTATTCTCAAAACCAAATATTGATGGTGGTTTGGTTGGTGGTGCCAGCCTAACAACCGGATTTGGTGATATTGTTAACTTTAAGTAAGAGCATACTATAAGGTATATAAAGGGTTGCATCCCGCAACCCTTTATAATATCCTATTCAAACTTTTCATGGGTTATGGTATAATGATAATTAGAATCAATACTTAATACTTAATACTTAATATTTAATATTTAAGCTTTTGCATAGCCTGTTATGCAAGTGCTTAAATATTAATATACATAGAAAAGGAGCAATGATAATGATAAAAAAACCAACAGTATTAATGATCTTAGACGGTTATGGTCTAAATGATAAAAAAGAGGGTAATGCCGTCTATTTGGCAAATAAGCCGGTTATGGATAAGATTACATCAACCTACCCTTCAGTAGAAGGAAAAGCCAGTGGCTTAGATGTAGGCTTGCCAGATGGTCAAATGGGTAACTCAGAAGTGGGTCATCTGAACATTGGTGCAGGTAGAGTTGTGTATCAGGAACTTACAAGAATTACCAAATCTATCAAGGATGGTGATTTTTTTGAGAACCCGGCATTACTTAAGGCTATAGACAATTGTAAAGCAAATAAGAGCGATCTTCATTTGTGGGGTCTATTATCCGATGGTGGTGTACATAGCCATATTGAGCATTTGTATGCTTTATTAGAGCTCACTAAAAAGGAAGGACTACAAAATGTTTATGTCCATTGCTTTTTAGACGGAAGAGATACGCCACCGGCTTCCGGTATTCAGTATGTTACCGAATTACAGAACAAAATGGATACTTTGCAAATAGGTAAGATTGCTTCAGTCCATGGACGCTATTATGCTATGGATAGAGACAATCGATGGGAACGTGTACAATTGGCATATGATGCCCTTGTTGAAGGTGTGGGTCAAATGGCGAATTCAGGTATAGAAGCGGTTAAGAATTCTTATGAGCAGGGCAATACTGATGAATTTGTTTTACCAACTGTTGTTTTAGAAAATGGAAAACCTATGGCAACTGTAAAGAATCATGATTCAGTTATTTTCTTTAATTTTAGACCGGACCGTGCACGTGAACTAACCAGAGCTTTTTGTGATGGAACCTTTAGTGGCTTTGAGAGAAAAAAAGGGTTGATGGAACTTGTATTTACTTGTTTCACCAATTATGATATTACAATCAATAACAAGGAAGTAGCTTACGGTAAAACTTCTCTAACCAACACACTCGGTGAATATATTTCCGGTCTTGGTAAAACACAATTAAGGCTGGCAGAAACAGAGAAATACGCTCATGTTACCTTCTTCTTTAATGGAGGGGTCGAGGTTCCTAATCCTGGTGAAGATCGAATCCTTGTGCCTTCACCAAAGGTTGCAACCTATGATTTGCAACCGGAAATGAGTGCATTTCAAGTTAGCTATGAGTTGGTAAAAGCAATTAAGGGCGGTATGCACGATCTAATTATAGTTAATTTTGCAAATCCGGACATGGTCGGCCATACAGGTATAGTATCAGCGGTAGTCAAAGCCATTGAGACCATCGATCAATGTGTTGGCGCTGCTTATGAAGCCCTAAAAGAAGTCAATGGTGTTATGTTTATATGTGCGGATCATGGAAACTCAGAACAATTAATTGATTATTCAACACATCAGCCTTTTACTGCACATACAACTAATCCTGTACCTTTTATACTGGTTAACGGAGATCCAGGTGTAACCCTAAGAGAAGGTAAATTGGCAGATATCGCACCGACTTTGTTAGATTTAATGGATATTGAAGTTCCGGAAGAAATGACCGGTAGATCTTTATTGGTAAAACCGTAGATAAAAGCATATTATTATAGATATAGATTCAGTAGATTAAGATGGTAGTTGTCAATTGACCTACCATCTTTTCCTTTGTTCTCTAGGAAAGTCTATGCTATGTTAATGCGTTGAAGCATCGCATTAACTAACAGGGAAGTCTTTCCTGCCGGAACAATTTGCAAGCAAAGCGATGCGTAGCCTCTTTGTTCTGATGAATAAGAGTCAAAGGAATATAGTGTACTTTCTTAAAGTTTTATGTGTGCTAGGGTTGACAAAAAACAGTTATTCAAGTAAAATTACTTTGAAAATCAAAGTAATTTTGATAGGAGATAAAACATGATAGTTGAACCGAAAGTCAGAGGATTCATATGTACAACTGCCCACCCAGAAGGATGTGCAGCGAGTGTCAATCATCAAATAGCTTATGTTAAAAATCAAGGCACTTTAGAAGGCCCCAAGAATGTACTGATTATCGGTGCATCAACCGGTTATGGTTTGGCGACGAGAATCGTAGCCATGGCTGGGTGTAGCGCCAATACACTAGGTGTCTTTTACGAAAGAGAATCCAACGGAAAAAGAACAGCAACGGCTGGTTGGTATAATACAGCAGCTTTTGAAGTGGCAGCAACTGATGCAGGTTTATATGCTTCAAGTATAAACGGTGATGCCTTTTCACATGAGATTAAAGAACAAGCAATAGAAAAAATCAAAAAGGAAATGGGTAAAATAGATCTCGTGGTCTACTCACTAGCTGCTCCTAGAAGAATAGATCCTGACACAGGTGAGAAATATGGATCTGTACTTAAACCGATTGGACAATCTTATACAAACAAATCCATTGATGTCATGCAAGGTCAAATAACAGAAGCCACTATTGAACCTGCAACGACAGAAGAGATTGAAAACACCATCAAAGTTATGGGTGGCGAAGACTGGGAATTATGGATTAAAAAACTTTTGGAAGCAGATGTATTGGCAGAAGGTGTTAGAACCATTGCCTATTCTTATATTGGTCCGGATATCACTTTAGCTATGTACCGTGAAGGAACCATAGGTAAAGCGAAGGAGCATCTTGAACACACCGCTAAGGACCTTACAGCCTTGCTAAAAGACTTAAATGGTGTTGCCTATGTGACCGTTGCAAAAGCGTTGGTGACACAAGCCAGTGCAGCTATTCCTATTGTTCCGCTCTATATTGGTGCACTGTACAAGGTTATGAAGGCAAAAGGTACCCATGAAGGGTGTATTGAACAGATTTATAGATTGTTTAAGGACTTTTTGTATGCCAAAGAGGTTAAGACAGACGAAGAAGGTCGTATTCGTACAGATGATTATGAAATGGAAGCAGATGTACAACACGATGCAATAGCATTATTTGATCAAGTAACTACAGATACTTTGCAGCAAGTGCTGGATATTCAGTCTTATCAAGATGAGTTTTTCAAGCTTTTTGGCTTTGGTTTTGATGAAGTGGACTATGAGCAAGATGTTGAGGTTAAGGTGGATATACCGAGTATTGAGTTATAAGAGTCTGAAAGCATAGATTTAATATAAAGGTCCTATGAAGACCCTTCCACTGTATGTATAACTAAAACAGTAAGTATTTATTCTCAGATTGTCCGAAGGGAAAGACTGGAGAAGAATGCTTACTGTTTTTTGCATGTAGATAGATTGTAATATTGGGTCTAGTTAGAAAAGACTATAGTAATTGAAAACCATTCTCACAAAATAGTTTTCAATCTTGTACGATTATAGTATAATGGAGTAAGAAGCTTGGACAACTCGATTGGGTATGGTCCTAAATAATAATGTATATGAAAGGAGTCATATTATGAAACTGTATTATGAGATTACGGATATATTTGCAAGAGAGGTATTGGATTCAAGAGCGAATCCTACCATCGAGGTCGAAGTTGTTGTGGATGATCAATATGTGGGACGTGCAATAGTGCCATCAGGTGCATCAACTGGGGCATTTGAGGCTGTTGAGTTAAGAGATGGCGGCGATCGCTATATGGGTAAAGGGGTTCAAGACGCGGTTGATAATGTTAATGATATTATTGCAGATGAACTGATTGGTATGAATGTTATCGACCAACGTTTGTTGGATGAAACGATGATTGCTCTTGACGGAACGGACAATAAATCAAAGTTGGGTGCCAATGCGATTCTAGGTGTTTCTATGGCAGCTGCTAGAGCGGCAGCTGAAGCGCTAGGATTACCTCTATATCAATACATTGGTGGTTTTAACGCACATACTTTACCGGTGCCCATGATGAATATTATTAATGGTGGTGAGCATGCAGATAACACCATTGATTTCCAGGAGTTTATGATTATGCCGGTTGGCGCAGAGTCTTTCAAAGAAGGTCTTAGAATTTGTTCTGAAATCTACCATAACCTTAAAAAAGTCCTGAATTCAAAAGGCTTATCAACCGGTGTTGGTGATGAAGGTGGTTTTGCTCCGAACTTGTCCTCTGTTGAAGAAGGTATTGAGATTATTATTGAAGCCATTGAAAAAGCTGGTTACAAGCCTGGTGTAGATGTAGGTATTGCTATGGATACAGCATCAAGTGAACTTTATGATGCTAAAACCGGTAACTATCATTTTCCAGGTGAGAGTAAAGTAAAAGGTCATGAAGTAATTCGTACTTCTGATGAATTAGTAGCCTTGTTCTCTGAACTTGTAGACAAATATCCAATACTTTCTATAGAAGACGGTCTTGATGAAGAAGATTGGGAAGGCTGGAAAAAACTGACAGATGCAATTGGTGACAAAGTTCAACTTGTAGGCGATGATCTTTTTGTTACCAATACCACAAGATTATCAAAAGGTATCAAGATGGGTGTAAGTAATTCTATACTCATTAAAGTTAACCAGATTGGTACACTTACTGAAACACTAGATGCTATTGCGATGGCTACTAAGGCAGGTTTTACAGCTGTTGTATCTCATCGATCAGGTGAGACAGAGGACACAACCATTGCAGACTTAGTTGTAGCGATGAATGCAGGACAGATTAAGACAGGTGCACCATGTCGATCTGACCGTGTAGCGAAGTACAATCAGTTGTTACGCATTGAAGAAGAGCTTGGAGATGTAGCTTATTATCCAGGACATGATGCATTTTAATTGAATAAAATAAGATTATTAAGCTAATTTTAATTAAGGGTTACCGATTCGATGATCGGTAACCCTTTTTCAAAAAAGGATTGCAACAATTTGGGGTTTATGATAATATGTTAATGTTGACTAGGAGGTGTAATTATGGCAGCATTATTAGTATTGGTTAAAGTATTATATTTTGTGTTATGTATCGCATTGATTACCGTTGTATTGTTTCAAAAAGGTAAGACTGCAGGACTATCAGGTGCAATTGGTGGCGCTGGAGAATCATACTGGGGAAAAAATAAAGCGCGTACAATGGATGGTAAATTACAGAAAGCAACCGTTGCTTTGGCAGTAGGATTTATTGTCTTCGCATTGTTGATTTCATATGTTGAGAAGTTTGTATAAAAAATACGCGAATGTGCAGATGTAGTATGAAGTAAGTAGAAAACACCAGATTACTGGTGTTTTTTTAATTCTCTAAGAAAATCATACTTTAGTATTCCGCCTTGAAGTACGTCAAAGACCTTTCATAGCTTGTATTTTTTAGTACTATTTTGACGGATCGGAAAGTGGTATAATGAAAAAAACAAGGGAGGTATGGCATGTCAAATCCTATAAAGCTTTCAAAAAAAGAAAAGAGTTGGATTTTATATGATTGTGGTAACTCAGCTTATTCAATGGCTATAACAACAGCACTTTTTCCAGTTTACTTTGGTATGTTTAAAGGCGGAAGTGGTATGGATATCGGTTACTTCAATTCCATTGCCAGTATTTTAGTCGCCCTTATAAGCCCTATACTTGGTACGATTGCGGACTATAAAGATGTTAAAAAACGTTTTTTTGCTTTCTTCGCCCTATTAGGTATAATATTCACCGGTGCTATTGCGGTGGTACCTAATGGTCAGTGGCAACTGTTGATTGGTGTCTATATCGTGACTGCGGTTGGCTTTTCTGGTGCTAACATTTTCTATGACGCTTTTTTGGTGGATGTATCCGTGGATGCCAATATGGACTCTGTATCTACGAAAGGCTTTGCGTTTGGATATATAGCTTCTGTTGTCCCATTTACCATATCACTTGTGGTTGTGTTCTTAATTGGTTTAGATCAGATGCTTGGTTACCAACTGGGCTTTGTTATTACCGCTTTGTGGTGGGGGTTGTTTACAATTCCAATGCTAAGGCATGTTCGTCAAGTTCACTACGTAGAAAGAGAACCCAATCCAATAAAAAACAGTTTCATACGATTGGGACGTACTTTTATGAATATTAGAAGGCATAAAACGGTATTTGCCTTTCTAATTGCTTATTTTCTTTATATTGATGGCGTGGATACCATTATTAAGATGGCAGTACCTTATGCCACAGATTCTCTTGGACTGGATCCTTCAGATGTATTTATGCTCCTTGGTATATTGTTGGTAATTCAGCTGATTGCTTTCCCATGTGCCTTATTGTATGGTGTTTTGGCTAAAAGATATTCAACCAAAAAAATGATTATTGTTGCAATCATAACCTATATCATAACGACCATCTTTGCTTTTACGATGACTCAGTTATGGCACGTTTTTGTACTGGGAGGTCTTATTGGTTCTGCACAAGGTGGTATACAGGCGCTTAGTCGTTCCTATTTTGCAAAAATCATACCTAAGAATAATTCCAATGAGTTTTTTGGCTTCTATAATATATTTGGTAAATTTGCGGCCATTATCGGACCGACCTTGATGGCACTTGTAGCCACCATTACAGGTGTGACCAGATACAGTATTCTGGCTATTATTCCTTTATTTATTCTTGGTCTTATACTTTTCCTTTATTTACCGGAATATCAAAGTGAAAATTAGTAATGATGCATTAACCCATAACAGCAACTAATAATTTAAGTAGAATAGGCTTGATTTTAGAGCAAAACTATGCTAAAATACGCCTAGTAAAGACAAATGTGTTTCATAGAAACACACACTAAAAATGAGGTGCTAAAAATGAATAATTTAAATGTAGGTATCGTCGGTGCGACAGGCATGGTCGGTCAGAGATTTATAACATTACTTGAAGATCATCCTTGGTTTAATATTGTAGTTCTAGCAGCAAGTCCTAGGTCAGCAGGTAAAAAATATAAAGAGGTTATGGGTGACAGGTGGGCAATGAGTAGTCCTATTCCAGAGTTTATTGGAGATATGATTGTTGAAGATGCAAGCAATGTGGATAAAATTGCCGCTATGGTTGATTTTATTTTCTGTGCTGTTGATATGGATAAGCAAGCAATCAAAGATCTTGAAGAAGCCTATGCTAAGGCAGAAGTGCCGGTAGTTTCTAACAATTCAGCCCATAGGACAACGCCGGATGTACCGATGGTGATTCCGGAAATTAATCCGGAGCATCTAGAAGTTATAGCAGCACAAAGAAAGAGATTAGGTGTATCAAAAGGTTTTATAGCGGTTAAACCAAACTGTTCAATACAGAGCTATGTACCTGTTTTTCAAGCGCTTAAGGAATATGGTCCAAAAGAAGCGGTAATATGCACATATCAAGCTATATCCGGAGCAGGAAAGACATTTGAATCATGGCCAGAGATGGTGGATAATGTCATTCCATATATAGGTGGAGAAGAGGAAAAAAGTGAACAAGAACCGCTGAAAATATGGGGACAGGTTAAGGATGGTATTATAGTTAAGGCTGCTTTGCCGGTCATATCAGCTCAGTGTATCCGTGTAGCTGCTTTAGATGGACATATGGCAGCTGTATCAGTAAGGTTTGATATTAAGCCTACCATAGATGAGATGATACAAAAGCTCAATAGCTATGAGGGAAGACCACAAACTTTAAAATTGCCCAGTGCACCAAAACAATTCATTAAGTATATGGTAGAGGACAATCGTCCTCAAACACGCTTGGATCGCGATTATGAAAATGGCATGGGCATCTGTGTAGGTCGTTTACGTGAAGACCATATATATGATTATAAATTTGTAGCATTATCCCATAATACTGTAAGAGGCGCAGCTGGTGGTGCGGTATTAATAGCAGAGCTCTTAGCAGCAGATCAGTATATTACAAAAAAATAGATTGCCTGATGGTTATCTTGACAGTTAAAATTCATAAGTCTATAATTTAATTACGAAAGTATCAACGTAATAGATTATATGACCTTAAAGAAACTTAGTTATGATCTTTTGCCATTAATAAGTTAGCAGTCAATTCGAAAGGGTGAGACCATGTCGAAGATTAAAAGTTCCTTCTTGGCAAAGAGAACAAAAGACGAAATGGGGTTCTATCTAAATCGGATTTTTGGAAATGAAGAAGCCGCTGAATTTGATCCATTTTTACTTTTAGACTATGTTGAAGGTAATTCAGAAGTTGTTAAAAAAGGGTATCCATGGCACCCTCATAAAGGTATTGAAACGGTTACTTATCTAACAAAGGGTAGTGCCACTTACAAGAATAGTCTTGGTCATGAAGGTGAGCTTCATCCTTTTGATGTGGAATGGATTACAGCAGGCAAAGGGATATATCACCAGATGATACCGAAGACTGTGGACCCTTCAATTGAAGGTTTTAAGCTATGGATCAATATGCCGGCGATTAGAAAAGGACAAGATCCGGCCTATCAAGCCTTTAAGATGGGTGATTTGAAGCATATAAACAAAGACGGTAAGCATGTTAAGCTAATATCCGGCTCCTATGAAGGAGAAACTGGACCGGCTGAAAAAAGTGACCGTGATATATTACTGATGGATGTCGAATTATGGCAAGACAATCATATTCAAATCATGCGTAATCCGATGAAAAATGGTTTTATTTTTATTTATCAAGGTTATGGTGTTATGAATGATAAGGATTATATGAACCCTCTCATGGCCTATAATCTTGAAAGTGGTTTATTGGATATTCGAAGTACATCATCCGAATCTTTGAGGTTTATTTTCGCGGAAGCTTATCCGGTTGATGAGCCGATAGCATGGAAAGGCCCTATTGTGATGAATACTTATAAGGAATTGGTTGAGACGTTTAAGGATATTGAGATGGATAGATTTATATAGGGGGTCCAGGAACTTCACGGTCGGTGTTGATAGTGTTGATAGACAAGTTTAATAAGACTGTTTTCTAGTATATTGAGCTGTCAAAAGCAGTAAGTGTTTTTTCGCAAGACCATTGATGGGTATAGCGAAAAATTACTTGCTGCTTTTTAATCTCTAGGAAAGTCATACTTATGTTAACAATCAAGGAAATCTTTCCTGCCGGAACAATATCTCTTCGAGATAACGAAGTGAAGCTTCTTTGTTCATACATAAAAGAGTGAAATTTACTATGTGGGTCCCATGAAAACCCTTCTACAGAGTGTATGACTATCTCCGACCCCGATTGGTATTTACTATACTTTTAGGATACGTTATAATTGATGTTGAATGATTTTTAGAGGAATGAATACAATGAGTATCTTATAGATCAATCAAAATCATATTGAGGAGATGAGCTGTCATTTGTCAGAGGCGTATATACCACAAGAAGCCCTTACAAAGGATGAATTACAAAAGCTTATAAGTGATTGACCATGCATGAGTATATGAATATGCTAGGCGGCTATAAAGATAGAGTCGCTCGCATTGCACTTTTTGATGTTTTTCATCAGTTGGAAAATAAATTACAAAAAGATGATCAAGGTAGACCAATCGATTTCTTTGGGATTGGTCTTCTTGGGTTGCTTTTCTTTTTTGAAAACATGTTGATGCGTAATCAAAAAACGGGTATTAGAGAACTGGCTGAATTTCTTAAAAAGATGATGGGGAAGGCAATAATCTTAGAGGATGAAGGCTATTTACGTCTCTCAAAACAACTGGTAGAAACCATGCGTCCGCCAAGTGGTAAAAGACTTACAAAATCCTTCTATAATTATGAAACCGGTGAGCCGGACCAAGTTGAGTATGCACTTTTAAAAGCGGAACATTGGGATGCGGATAACAATATACAATACTACGCTTTAGCTGAAGAAGGTCTTGAGCTCATTTTTGCTACAAAAGAATATTTTAGTGAATTCCAGATCTCCATTGGTCAATTGGTTCTAAGGAAGCAATTGGAAAAAGGAGAATTTTCTGGCGCCCTTAGGCAAGTGGATGAAATGCGCATCAGTGTCCATACGATTAAAGAAAAAATGTCCAAAATCAAACATGATGTTCAAAGGAATATTATATCGGATGATACCTATGAACGTTATAAAGAAATCATTGAAGATATCAACCGAAGACTGCATCAAGAGCACGACGAGTTTAATGAGCTACGTACTTTCATAAAATCCACGAAAAACCGATTGAACACAAGTCATACCATGACTACAGATAAAGAAACAAAAGCATTGGATTACATTGTTCGAATCGATAATGAACTTGAACATGTCCATTATCTTCATGCTTCATTACTAAATGAGAGCATAGAACTTAAAACAACAGCCATAGAGGCAGCAGGCGAGTCTTTATACTATGCAGGCGTAACCTCTTTTAACTTTGATCAAGAGATCACAAGAAAAATGATGACAGCACCTCTACCCTTTGAGACGGGAAAGGTCTTGGCGGCCCCCTTTTTGGCAACAAAAAAATACAAAACATGGTCTTTACTTACAGTATTTGAACCACAGGTTGTAGAGCATAAAGAGATGCCGATAAGTCATGGCTTCATGGAAGTTCAAGATGATTATAAACCTGCAGACTTGTTGATCTTGCAGCAAGTATATAAATTCCTTTTGTCCCAGATGATGAAAGACTATGGCAATAGAACCCAAATGACTCTTGAAGAAACCTTACAAAAAGGCGAGCATGCCTACTATCATACAAGAGAATTTTTTGATCTCTGGATTCTTTTGCATCAAAGATCGCCAATTCATATAAAATCAGTTCTAGAAAACGAAGAAGATTTGTTGCATCCTGCATTTGAAACGTGTTTCTCCACCTATGATCGTGTAGAAGTCGTGGAATCAGCCAAAGATATAGACGTGCAGACTTACTATACTGTAAAAGATATGATATTGAATTTAGGAGGTAATGAAGCTCATGAATGACCAACTGTTAATGGAAACCTTCAAAATCTATGCGGTATTAAACGCTGAGGGGAAAATACTTAAAGAGAATGCCAAATTGTATCATACAGATGATGAAGTTAGAGGCACCCTTATGGCCTTTGCGAATGAAGTAGATTGCACAATCATATCAGCAGACCCTTATATTTATATGGTACCCCTAACTAAAAACTCTATTTTTCATATGACCAATGATGAAATAAAAAAACAGTATTTTCCCAGTAGAAGTCTTAATGTGGATATATACCTTATGTATGTGGCCATCATTATATTTATTGGTGAGTTTTACGATAGCTACCAGACCACCAGGCCAACAAGGGATTTCTTGACAACAGTGGAATGGCTTTCAAGTTTGAATGAGCGGTTGATGGCATTGAAAAATATAGATGAAGAAATATTGAAGGATATGGAAGAAGAATATGCCTATAATTGGTTGGATATTCTTACGAATTGGGAAGCCATGGACAACATTAAAGAAGGTGTACGCCGCCATACAGCAAGAACAGTTAGTAGAATGAGCTTTATTTTGATTGTTAAACAATTTATGATAAAGGAAGAAATTGCTGTAGAAATAGGACAAGATGAGTTATGTCTTACGGACAAAGCCCATACCATCATAAGAAAATACTTTATGGAATATGAGTACAATAAAGGTATATTGGAATTTATATATCAATTGGAACAGGGGGAGACAACCGATGCCGGCAATAGCCAAGATTAGGTTCACCAATGTGATTTATGAAAACGGTAGTAAACGGTATAATGATGAAATATTTGAGTTTGACGGACATAACGGTGTCATGCTCCTTGAAAACGGTGGTGGAAAAACCGTTTTTATTCAAGCGGCCCTTCAAGCGATTATTCCACATACCGATATGGCAGAAAGAAAAATCAAAGACACACTTTCCCTTGAATCGGCACCGGCCCATATCGCCATTGAATGGATTCTTAATGATCAGCCCAGACGCTATGCGACCACGGCCACCACTTTATTTATAGAAAACAATCAACTTAGCTCCATAAAATATACTTATGATTATGGTGCCGGTGATTCAAATAGCATTGAAAACATGCCTTTTTCTATTATAATGGATGATCAAATGAAACGTCCTGCTACTCGAGGCGAGATCAACGATTACTATCAAAGGATGACCAAACAATCCATGAACGCTAAGCTTTTCCCTACAATAGTGGGGTTTGGCAACCATATTGAAAGAGAGTACAAGATTATTCCTTCCGAATGGCGTAAAGTGGCTGTGATCAACAGTGCTGAAGGTAATGTGGATGAATTTTTCACTAAATGTAAGACAACGGAGCAACTGTTGAATAATCTTTTAATACCTGTCGTGGAAGAAGCTATCGAAGGTGACCATAAAACCACCTTTGTAGATACTTTTGAAAAACAACGTGAGCATTTTAAGAAAAACCGTATATTGCACGATAAGATTGAACAAAGCCAAAGAATAAAATTAAAACTGGATGATTATGTTGACATTTTTGGAAATTATGAGGAAGAACGTCTTGCTTTACATGATTTAAAAAGAGAAGCAAGAACCTTAACCAATTATATTACCCATCAAATCGAAACCAAAAAAAATGATCTGAGTTATAACGAAGCCAATCAAATACGGTTACAACAGGACTATAAAAATCACGCTCAGAAGAAAACCACCTATGAATTGCTGCTCATAGAAGAAGAACTTAAAGCTTTGAAAAAAGAGCATGACGCCATAAAAAACACATTAAATAACGTTCAAAAAGAATATGACACACTGGGGAAAAGAAAACAGAACATAGAGATGAGTAATCTGGAGAATGACCTTTGTCAATCAGAAGTACAACTTCAGTTACTAGAAAAAGAATTAGATACCATAGATGCTGATATTGACATATCGGATATCAAGGCTCAAATGAATGAGAATAATGCCCATATTAAAGGCTACTTCTCCTATGAACTTGAGCTTATTGAGCGTGAGTTAACAAGAATTAATACTGAAAAAAATTATGAATTCGAGCAATATGAAAAAACAAAAAGTGCTTTAGAAAATGCAAAGTCTTATGAAAAAGATCTTATTGAGATGCGAAGCGGTATAAAGACCCGCTATGAAATGACCTTAAGTCAGAAAGAGGATTTAGAAAAGATTTTGTTCGAAGACCGCCAAGAAATGGAGGTCTCTGTATATTTAAATGGTCTTAATAAGGCTTGTCATGATGCTGAAAAAATTCTTTTTCAAAAAACGGCTGAGATTATGACCTTATCCGGTAAGAACGATGAGTATGAAGCAACACTTCTTGAGAGTAAGGAAGCATTGAAGGTGGTTGTTCAAAACTTAGAAAAGAACAGAGCTACTGAAGAAAATATTCAATCAGAGATGGCCCATCTTATTCAATCCATAGAAGCCACCGGTAAAAATCTATATATATCAGGTAACGTGTATGCTAAAGAAGAATCTATTCTAGGTAACCTAGAAGAACAAAGGATGTACGCTGAAAGTCAGAAAGAGGAAGCCCTAAAAAAAGAGCGTTCCTATTTTCATGCTGCAGATATTTATGAGCATATGCCCTATTTCGTTGCAGAACCAAAACTGGCCCAGATCGTGGAAACGATGAAAAGCCAGACAGATTTTGTTGAACTTGGCACATGCCACCTTCAAACAATAAAAGATACTTTAGGATTAGATGAACCTGCATTATACAATAAGTTTCCCTATTGGCCCATTACCATCGTTACCTCTTCACAAGATGAGAAGAAGGTGATGGATTATGTGGGTAGAATAGGGCACGAATTATCCTCTATGATTCTTGTCATTACCCTAGAAAACTTAAATAAGTGGATGAAAGAGGAACATATCCTATTCGATCATCATCAATACAAAATGCTTTTTCCAAACACTTGGTCCGATAACTTGAATCAAGACCAGTATTATATATGGCAACAAGATGTATTAAGCAAAGCATACATCTATCAGAAGACCAGAAAAGATGCCGAAAATCTTTTGAAAGAAAAAGAAAAGCTTCTGGATTTGGCAACGACTTTTTTTGTCAACCATCCTTATGAAACTTACAATACACTTATTCGTGCTATCCAAGATGGAGAAAATCAAAAAAAAGCCCTTGAAAACGAGCAAAAAGTGCATACTGAAAAAATCCAAGTCAATAAGCATCATATCCATATACTCAATGAAGAAATCCATCAACATAAAACACGCATAGAAGATCATCATGAACAGATATCCATGGCTGAAAAAATCATAGAAGCCGATGAAGCTCTTGTTCGTATTGGCTTAGAACTGGATGGAGTTAACAAAAGCATGGATGACTTATTGGATAAAATAGAAGAACATCAAAAATCCATGGACCAACATAATCGTCAACAAGCATTACTGGATCATGAGTACCATAGTTTTACGAGGGAAAAGGACAAAATATTGGACAATGGTCTCTATATAGAGGTTCAAGAGATTCAAGCCATTTGTGCGAATATTGGTTTTGAGATATTAAAAGAACAGAAGTCTTATCTCGAGAAAAAACTAGCAGGCATGGGTCATTCAAGAATGGTGCTAGAAGAACGGATTAAGAATGAAAAAAAACAGAGAGAAAAGTATCAAAAAAGTCTTAAGCAAAAAAGAAGAGAAATGGAATATGATTTTGAAACCATAGATATATCCTATGAAGATGAGTTGAAAGACCTTTATGACCAGATGAAAGCACAATCTAAAGTGTTGGTAAAGATAAAAAACGAACAAAGTCAAATGGATATGACCTTAGGTAGGCTTAGAACGCGTAGAGACATCATAGAGCATCAACTTATCGAAGAGCATGCATCCAGATATGTTTTTGATATGGCCTTAAATCTGATTCCCAATCAGTTAAGGTCTGAACTGCTTAACCTGAAGGAAAGAGAGAAAAAACTACAAGCACATAAGAAAGAAATTGAAGAAGAAATGCATACATTCGAGCAAATCCTTAGAGAATTGCAAGTTAAAGATGGTACCTATCATTATATGATGGAAGGTATTGAACCCTTAATGTTAGAGTTGGATTATTTTGAAGCCTTTGACCAAGAAGCTGTTTTCAAAGTCAATCAATTAATAAGTCGCCTTAGTGGGCAGAGTATCCTTGTTGAGAAGGCTATGAACCAAGTCAAAAAAGAAAAAGAAGACTTGAAACTGTATTGCCAGGAGTATATTGAGGATTATAGACTCAAAGATATGGTTATTAAAGGACTGGAGAGCAAGGACGATTATAGCGGACTGATTCATTACCAAGAAAAAATGACGGAAATAATCCTAAAAATTATTAAAGTTGCAGAAGATGATAAGCGTGAGAGTGACACAGAACTTCAAACATTTTTGTCCCATCTACTCATGTATGTACGTCATGTATCCACGGAACTTGGTGATATACAAAACAAGACAAGAATCAAGGTCGGTGATGGCTATAAGCAGATTTTTGTTTTTGATATTCCCAAGTGGGAGGATGAAGAAGGAAAAAATGCACTAAGAGGTTATATCAATGAAACCATAGAAGCTTATGAAAAAGAAAGTGAACAGTGGGAACATGATGAAATCTTGCTTAGAAAATCGATCGAAGAAAGACTGAGTGTTAAGAATCTCTTGCAGGTCATCATGAAAGAAAATACGATTAAAATCAAATGCCGAAAAGTGACCAATGATATGCAAATCAATAAAGCACCAATGGTATGGGAAAGTACGAATAAATGGTCCGGTGGTGAAAAGTGGAGCAAGAACATGACGCTTTTCTTAAGTCTGCTCAATTACATGGCAGAGAAAAAGCAGCATTTGGATGTTCATCAAAAGAAACAAAGAGCCGTTATCTTGGACAATCCTTTTGGAAAGGCTTCCAGTGACCATGTCCTAAAACCGGTATTCATGATTGCTGAGAAGCTTGGTTTTCAGATTATTGCTTTGACAGCCCATGCAGAAGGTAAGTTTATTAGTGAATATTTTCCGGTAGTATATAGCTGTAAACTAAGAGGCGCCATAGATCAAAGCAAACAGATTATGACAAATGAACGCATCATCAATTACGCTTATTTAAGAGAGCATGCACCTATGACCATTATGCGTATGCAGGAAATAGAACAGTTGGACTTATTTGAGACTATAGGAGAAGGGCTATGAATAAAAAACCGGCATGGTTAAGGGTACGCTTAAGCGATACGATCAAATACAATTCAGTCAATGAAATCATCAAATCTCATAAGCTTACTACCGTTTGCGAAGAAGCCAATTGTCCCAATAGGGTGGATTGTTATAGCAAAAAAACGGCCACTTTTATGATATTAGGCAATCAATGTACACGTAATTGTAGGTTCTGCAATATAACACAAGGTGATTTAGAAGAACCGGATGTATTAGAACCACAGCGTATTGCAATGGCTATCAAGGAACTGGGATTGGCCCATGCGGTCATTACATCCGTGACCAGAGATGATTTGCCGGATCAGGGTGCATCTTTGTTTGTAAATACGATAAAAGCTATTAGAAATATCTCGGATAAAACCATAGTAGAAGTGCTGATTCCGGATATGCAGTATGATACAAGTGCTATTGATTTGGTTGTTGATGCAGAACCGGCAGTCATCAACCATAATGTTGAAACGGTACCAAGGTTATATGAGGCTGTAAGACCTGAGGCAGATTATAAACGTAGTCTAGATGTACTGCGTTATATCAAAAAAAAGAACTCGAATATCGTGACAAAATCCGGCCTTATGTTAGGGTTAGGGGAAAGCATGGATGAAGTTAGGGCCGTTATATCTGATCTGAAAGAAGTGGGTATAGATTGCTTGACAATAGGTCAATACCTCCAACCGTCACCGGATCATTTTCAGTTAGTCGAGTATGTAACGCCTCAAGTGTTTGATGCTTTGGGCACGTATGCAAAGTCAATTGGCATTAATGGTGTTGCATCAGCACCATTAGTTAGAAGTTCCTACTATGCTAAAGATCTGTATGAAGAGATGCTATCATCTACAGGAAATGATAGAGCATGAAGCTAGAAAGAGAGGAATTAGGATGTTAAGAGTAGGTGTGGTTATGGGTGGCGACTCAAGTGAGCATCAAGTATCAATGCTTACAGGTGAAGAGTTTGTCAAACACTTGAATAAAGATAAGTATGAAGTGATAGAAGTGGTGATTCATAAACCAAAAGATATATTGCAGTGGCATGAAAAAATAGATTTTGCCCTTTTGGCCTTACACGGGAAAAATGGAGAAGATGGTAAAGTACAGGCGCTACTTGAAGCATTAGAAATCCCTTATTCAGGAAGTGGTATTGCCTCAAGTGCCATTTGTTTAGATAAGAACATCAGTAAGCTTATCATGGAAAGCCATGGCGTTAAGACACCAAAATGGATAATGGTGAAAAAAGACTATCCCATGAGTCTTGACTTGTTTTACGGTCTATCATTGCCACTGATTATTAAACCCAATCAAGGCGGATCCAGTATCGGTATTCATATTGCCAATGCCTATGAAGAGATAGAAGACTTGCTTGGGGATAGCTTTATATATGATGATGAAGTGATCGTGGAGGAATGGATAGAGGGTCAGGAAATCACCTGTAGTATGATTAAAGGTGAGATTATTCCGGTGCTCAGTGTTCAACCGAATATGACCTTCTATGACTATACAGCTAAATATTCTGAAAATGATAGCATACAAAAACTGGCTATTCTGGATGAAACAATAACAGACCAGATAAAATCTATAGCAAGTCTATGTTGGTCCTTATTCAAGCTTAAGACATATGCCCGTATCGACTTAATGATTCAAGATGGTCAGATTTATGTTATTGAGATCAACACATTGCCGGGTATGACAAGGTTTAGCCATCTGCCAAAAAGTGCTATGGCTATGGGGATTAGCTATGAAGAAATATTAGATCAAATCATTGAGGAATCCTTAACGGATCATAATAGTAATTAGAATGGAAAAAAGCATCTGAAGATGGTATAATAAACTACGATAAAATCTATAAGCAAAAACAAGATGATAATAACACCTCAACTTATCAATATATTGGTGAGTTGAGCAGATAATTCAAAAAGACTTGGAGTGATGACATGAAGTGGCTAGATCGGCTGGAAAAGAAGTATCACAAATATGCAATTCCTAATTTGATTCAATATGTTGTTGGCGGTATGGCTTTGGTTTTTATTTTTAGCCTGATAAACCCTTCGATACTAGATTTTTTGTCCTTTTCACCGAAGCTTGTTATGGAAGGACAGATTTGGCGCGTATTTACATTTATTTTCTTGCCTAGAACTACAAGAATATTATGGATTATTTTTTCTCTTTTATTCTTTTTATTTGCGGGCAGAACCATAGAACAATATTGGGGTGCTTTCCGATTTAATGTATATTATCTGGTGGGAACCTTAGGGACGATAGTAGCGGGTATAATTGTTGAAGCAATATATGGAGGTATGGTCGCTATACCTTTGACGAATT
This sequence comes from Clostridiales bacterium, assembly GCA_024636985.1. GTDB lineage: Bacteria > Bacillota > Clostridia > Lachnospirales > Vallitaleaceae > Petrocella. Next base: position 57,379 of record JAGXFY010000026.1, read on the forward strand.
ATTATCTGAACATGACCATGCTTTTTGCCCTTGCCGCCATTATTCCTAATTTTGAAGTTCGGATCTATTTCATACTACCGGTTAAAATGAAATATATTGGTTATATTTTTGGTGGGTTATTATTGTGGGAGTTTCTATCAAGTCCATTGCCACAAAAAATCATTATATTTGCCAGTATATTGAACTTTATCTTGTTTTTTGGACCGTCATTAATTAACAAAAGTAAGCAAACCTATAGGAAACAACAATACCGACAAGCCAATAATCCGACACCAAAAGCAAAACCAAAAGTAAAACAGGGCCAAGTCATTCAAGTTGCTTTTCATTGTTGCGAAGTCTGCAATAAAACAGAAGTGGATGATCCCAGTCTTGAATTCAGATATTGTTCAAAATGCGAAGGTCGACATGAATATTGTACAGAACACATATTAAGCCATACCCATGTTACAGAAGACTGATTTAAGCAAGGATGACTTCTTGACATTCCATTAGCAACATATTAGCACTGATAAGGTTCATCTTGTTATAAATTGTATATATGATAATAGAGTCCCTTTTATCCTTTGGATGAAGGGGATTGTGTTTTCCTAAGGTTAAAAGTCTCTGGGTAGCTTCATAATCTAGAGATAATCCATAACTGAGCATCAGCGTTTTATCACGTGATGGGTTTTTAGAACCTGAAAAGATCTCATAGGCATAAGACCTTGTCATATTCATTGAACGAATAATATCTGATTTTTTCATATTGGATTCATAAAAAAGTGTATTTAAATAATCAACAAAGGATATGTTGGTACTTTTTAAGTCATATTTTTTTAAATAAGCGTATAAATCTTTTGAAGATTTAAGTTCTTCAATTAATTGCATGGTTTCATCTAAAGCCATTATCTTCTCTCCCATCTTATTTCTCTATAATCATCCATTCTAACGTCATTTTTATTAGACACCTTAATCAGAATTATATCATATTTCAAAAAAAATGAGCAAAACTTATGGCAGAAAAAAATAGTGACGTTCTATACAGGACAGTCATAAAAAAAGAAGTCAGAGAAAGTATAATTTTATAAAAAGAAGGGGTATATTTCATAAAAAAACCATATTTTGATAATATATTAACAAGCAATGTAAGTATGACAACTACTTTTGTCTTTAGGACAAAGACATGCTGTACAGTCAAGCCCATATTTTTAGTTGACTAAAATTATATCTTGTTATATTATATATTTAATGATTTAACACGGTGAATGAAAGCTGTGAATATGTTAAATTATTATCGTAACTGAATTTAATGTAGATTTTTAGAAATAGGAGTGAGAAACGTGGAAAGACTATATAATTTTTCAGCAGGTCCATCCGTATTACCAGAAGAAGTTCTAAAACAAGCCGCATCAGAAATGTTGAACTATGAGGACGCAGGCATGTCCGTTATGGAAATGAGCCATAGATCGTCCGTATATGAAAATATTGTAAGTGAAGCAGAAGCCTCTTTGCGTCAACTCATGAATATTCCTGATAACTACAAAGTGTTATTTCTTCAAGGCGGGGCTTCAACACAATTTGCCATGGTTCCACTAAATCTCATGGTGAACTCAAAAAAAGCAGACTTTGTAAATACAGGTGCATGGTCAAAAAAAGCCATTTCAGAAGCAAAAAAATTCGGACAAGTCAATATATTAGCCTCATCAGAAGAGGCAACTTTTAACTATATACCAAAATTGGATCCAAATGCTTTTAGTAAAGATGCAGATTACTTCCACATTACGACCAACAATACCATCTATGGAACAGTATTTAAGAATCTACCGGATACAGGGGATGTACCTCTTGTAGCAGATATGTCTTCAAATATCTTATCAGAAGTGATTGATGTCAGTAAGTTTGGCCTTATTTATGCAGGCGCTCAGAAGAATATGGGGCCAGCCGGTTTAACCGTGGTCATCATACGTGAAGACTTGATGGGAAAAGCAGAAGCATCAGTACCATCTATGCTTCAATACAGCATTCATGCTGAAAATGGTTCCATGTATAACACACCACCAACCTATAGCATTTATATAGCCGGATTGGTATTCAAATGGCTATTGGATTTGGGTGGCATAGAGGCCATAGAGAAAATCAACAACCAAAAAGCATCCTTGCTTTATGATTTCTTAGACCAAAGTGACTTTTTCAAAGGAACAGTCGTAAAAGAAGACCGTTCACTGATGAACATACCCTTTTTAACACCATCAAAAGAATTAGATGCAGCATTTATTAAAGAAGGCGAAAAAAGAGGATTTGTTAACCTTAAAGGCCATAGAAGTGTCGGCGGAATGCGCGCTAGTATTTATAACGCTATGCCGGTAGAAGGTGTACAAGCTTTAGTGGATTTTATGAAAGAATTTGAAGCGGCGCACAAATAGACTTATAGGAGGAATATATGTTTAATATTAAGACTTTAAATAAAATCGATCAAGAAGGATTAGAGCTGTTTAGTGAGGATTATCAGATTGTTGAAGAAGGTGATATAGATGCTATCGTTCTAAGAAGCTTCAAGATGCAGGATTATCCCTTGGATGAGAAGTTACATGCTGTTGCTAGAGCCGGTGCAGGAACCAACAATGTACCTGTAGACAAATGTGCTGAAAAAGGTATTGTTGTATTTAACACACCTGGTGCGAATGCAAACGGCGTAAAAGAACTGGTTGTAGCAGGCTTATTATTGGCTTCAAGAAACATAGTGGGTGCCATAGAATGGGCAAAAACTTTGGAAGATGAAGGTGAAGAGATTCCCAAGCTGGTCGAAGCAGGTAAATCTAATTTTGCCGGACCGGAGATAAAAGGAAAAACTTTAGGCATTATAGGACTTGGCGCTATAGGTGTTTTAACAGCCAATGCTGCAAGTGGTTTAGGTATGAAAGTTATAGGATATGATCCTTTCTTATCTGTGAAGCATGCACTAAAATTATCCAGAAGTGTTTCAACGGTGAAAACCATTGAAGAAATCTATTCAAAATCAGATTATATATCTGTCCATGTTCCACTTGTAGATGCGACAAAAGGTATGATTAATGACGATAGTATTGCATTAATGGAAAACGGCGTTAAGATTCTTAATTTCTCAAGAGCGGAATTAATAGATGATGATGCTATGGCAAAAGCCTTAGAATCCGGTAAAGTCAGTAATTATGTTACGGATTTCCCTAATGCTAGTAGCATTAAAATGAAAAATGTCATTGCGATTCCCCATCTAGGGGCATCAACACCGGAATCAGAAACCAACTGTGCTATTATGGCCGTTAATCAAGTTATGGAATATCTTGAAAATGGAAACATCATTAATTCCGTGAATTATCCGGATTGTGATATGGGCGTTTGTCCGACTGCAAGCAGGATCGCCGTAAATCATAAGAATATTCCGAATATGGTCAGCCAAATCACAAGCATACTGGCAGATCACAATATCAATATTGCGGACATGATCAATAAGAGCCGTGGTGATTGGGCATATACCATGCTTGATATAGAAAACGAATCAACAAAAGAAATCATCACCGCCCTTGAACAAATTGACGGTGTTGTAAAAGTCAGAATAATTGTTTAAAGTTCATTAATCGCAAAGGGCTAGATTAGAAATGATCTGGTCCTTTGTTGGTTGTCAAGTAAAGGAGGCAGAATATGTCAGTTATCAAACCATTTATGGCGGTTAGACCTGCCAAAGACCTAGTTAGAGAAGTAGCAGCATTGCCTTATGATGTATATAGTTCTAAAGAAGCCAGGGTGGTTGTTGAAGAGAATCCTCGTTCTTTCTTAGCAATCGACCGCGCTGAAACCTTCTTTGATGCATCCGTAGATATTCATAGTGCACAGATTTATAAAAAAGCCCATGATGTTTTATATGCATGGATTGAAGACGGAACCTTTGTTCAAGAAGATAAAAACATGTTATATTTATATGAGCTAGTTATGAATAATCGCAGTCAGATAGGTATTGTTAGCTGTACTTCTGTTGATGAGTATCTGGATAATAAAATAAAGAAGCATGAAAAAACCAGAGCTGATAAGGAAGCAGACCGGATTAACCATGTGGATTATTGTGACGCAAATACTGGGCCGATTTTTCTGACCTACAAATCGGATCAAAGGGTTAATGCATTGGTAGAATCATGGAAAACCCATAAGAAGCCACTATATGATTTTGTTGCAGAAGATGGCATCACCCATAGGGTGTGGTCCGTTGATGACGACGCAACCATAACATCCCTTGTAGAAGCATTTGGGGCTATTGAGACACTTTATATCGCAGATGGGCATCACCGTGCGGCATCGGCGGTTAAAGTCGCTCAAATGAGAAGAAAAGACAACCCGACGTATACTGGTGAGGAAGCCTTTAACTATTTTTTGTCAGTCTCATTTCCGGATGAACAATTATATATTATGGATTATAACAGAGTGGTTAAAGACCTTAATGGCTTAACAGAATCTGAGTTCATAGAAGCCATTAAGAAGAAATTTGAAATTATTAAGACAAGTATAGAACCGATTAGACCAGATGAAAAGGCTATGTTTGCTATGATCTTGGAAGACACTTGGTATTTACTAAAAGCCAAAGAGAACAGCTATAACCATTTGGATCCGGTACTAAACTTGGATGTATCCATATTGCAATTAAACCTACTTGCTCCAATTCTAGGCATTGGGGATCCTCGTATCGATCAACGGATTGATTTTGTTGGTGGTATAAGAGGTCTTGAAGAACTGACACGAAGGACTAAAGTGGATATGAAGGTTGGTTTTGCTATGTACCCCACAAGTATAGAAGAATTAATGGCCATAGCAGATGCCGATCAGTTAATGCCACCAAAATCTACATGGTTTGAACCTAAGCTTAGAAGTGGGTTGTTTATACATCTTTTGAAATAATGATAACATCAAGAAACCTTTTATATCAAGAAATTTGAAAAGGTTTCTTTTTTTTATTGTATTTTAATAAATGAGACCGTGATTTATGGTATAGTTAGTAAGTTAATGAGAAAGTATCCATTAGTTGGAGAACTTTTAGATGAAACAATTTATAAGTAAATTATATTTACCTGTAGACGTAAATGTGATATACTATACAAGTATTATAATTACATGAATCAAGTTTTTTACAAACCAATTTAACCACAAAAATATGAAATTATATAAGGAGGATTATATGAAATCGAGTAAAATCATACTAGCAGCTATAGCAGTAGTTTTTGTTGCTATCGTACTGGTGAGTAGTGTTTATATGCTGGATAATGCAGAAGCAGCAGTTGTACAAAGACTGGGTAAACTTCATCGTGTTGAAACAAATGCGGGTCTTAACTTTAAGGTGCCCCTGATTGATAGTATCTATATCGTCAACACCAACGAGATCTACTCTCTCCAATACGGTTATCGTTCAGATACGGCACCTACGACTACGGAAGCAGCCACTTATAGGAATGTTGAAAATGAGTCTATAGTATTAACAAGCGGTTCCTATTTGATTGACCTTGGCGCGGTTATTCAGTACAGAATCACAGATCCTGCGGCATATACTTTTGAAGTTGATGATATAGAAGGTACCGTTAGACTAGCCTTCGAGAGTGTTCTTAGAAGTAATATTCAGAACCAATTATTAGATGAAGCTTTAATAAACAAAGACAGTATCGCACAGGAAATCATGCCGGACTTAGCACGGAAGATCAACAGTTATAATGTTGGTATCACCATTACAGAAGTTCGTTTGACAGATGTTTTACTGCCCAAAGATGTTCAATTTGCTTATGATGATGTTAATATAGCAAGTAATGAAAAAGATGCACTAAGGAGCCAAGCAACCCGTTATTCTAATGAGATGTTACCAAAAGCAAGAGCAGATGCTTATGAGATGATTCAAAATGCAGAAGCTTACAAAGCTGAAAAAGTGGCTCAAGCACGTGGTGATGTTGAGAACTTCAACCAGGTATATGAGCGTTATGCTGTAGCCAAAGATATCACTAGGACAAGGTTGTATATTGAAACCATGGAAAAAGTGCTTTCTACAGTAGACCAAAAATATGTTATTGATATAGATAATGATAATGTACTTAAATTCTTACCTTTAGATATGAGAGGAGGCGAATAATATGGATCCTAATCAAAATCAAAATGAAACTCAATTTAACCCCAAAGCGGAATTTGATAAAAATGTGGAACGCGCCAAAAAAGAAGTGAAAAAAAATATGCGATATGGTATTTTCGGTTTCATTATTATTCTTGCCATCATCTTTTTAAGCAATTGCTTTTACATTGTTAGGGAAGACGAAGTGGCCACCGTCAGACAACTTGGAGAAATCACACGTATTGTCGTTGATGCGACCAATACAGAAGCACAGTTACAAAATGATTTGGACCCTAGGTTCAAAGAAGTTGTCATCGACACTCAAAAGGGTCTAAAGTTTAAGATTCCCTTTATAACAACAGTAGAAAAGAATACAAGCAAACTATTGACCTATTTTTCCAATACGGCCAATATCAACACCCAAGATAAGATCAAATATGATATCAATATGTATGCGCAGTGGCGTATAACCCATCCTGGTATATTTAATACTTCGCTTGGTACTGTGACAAGAGCCAATTCGAAAATTGATGAAATCACTTATGCGGTGGTCATCGACCGAATCAATAGACTTAACAGCTTGGACTTTCTTGCTAACAAAGATGCTTTATATGACATACTTGAATCGGCAAGACAAGAGTTGAATGTGAATCTAGCCAATCAAGGTATTATGCTCATTGACATTGATGTGTATAGAACGATTTTACCCCCATCGAATATAGCATCAACTTACGAAAAGATGGTACAAGAAAGGGCTGCAATTGCCCAACAGATTCGTTCAGAAGGTCTTGAATTCTATCAAAATACAGTAGCAGACACAGATAGAAATGTTGCCGAGATTAATGCAGGTGCCATTCAGGAAACAGAAACCATTAAAGGTCTTGCAGATTCAGAGGCTTTAGAAATCTATGCAAGTGGCTTTAGTAAGGACCCGGAGTTTTATGAATTCTGGAGGACATTACGTTCCTATGAAAGGGTCATTGATGCGGATACGGTTATTTATCTAGACCGAAACAACAGTTATCTAGAGTTCTTCTCTGGCGGTCAGTAAACCATTAAGAGGCTCAATTTGAGCCTCTTTTATTTTTATGGCATTTTGGTATTGTCCTTGAACTCATTAAGATGTATAATTATAGATTAAAGAGGTATAATATACAGTGATTTTGAAAGGATCGATTATGAAAAAAATATTTGTAGATGGTTTAACAGGTACAACCGGTCTTGTTATAAATGAAAGACTGAGTCATTACGATGAAATAGAGATACTACAGATTGATGAGCACAAGAAAAAGGACTTGGATGAAAAAAAGAAATTCCTTAATGCTGCGGACATTGTATTTTTATGTTTACCGGACCAAGCAGCCAAAGAATCCGTTGCGCTCATTGAAAATCCAAATACAAAAGTTATTGATGCCAGCACGGCTCATAGAACACATAAAGACTGGGCATATGGTATTCCTGAACTGTCGGAGGACCATAGAAAAAGAATCATGACATCTAATAGAGTAGCTAATCCGGGTTGTCATGCATCAGCATTTGCTTTAGCGATGTATCCATTGGTTAAGGCCGGCATTTTAGGAGATGACTATCCCGTTACGGTACATACACTAACGGGTTACAGTGGTGGAGGAAAGGAGCTCATAGCAAAATACGAAGATTCAGGTGAATTCAATCCTTATCACAAAGCGCCAAGACATTACAGTCTTGGGTTGAATCACAAGCATCTTCCTGAGATGAAGCTTCATGCCGGTTTAAGTGAAGAACCCTTATTTAATCCTATTGTAGGCAATTTTTATAAAGGTTTAGTAGCAACAATACCGATAAAAACTTCATTAATGAAAGTGAAAAAAAACGGTAGAGAGATACAACAATTCTTAGCGGACTATTATAAGAAATCCTATTTTGTTAGGGTCAATCCTTATGATTCAAATGACAATTTGTTTGACGGTGGTTTTGATGTGACCGGTTCAAATGATACAAATTATTGCGATTTGTTTGTATTTGGAAATGATGAGAAAGGTACCATTGTCATTATGTCGAGACTCGATAACTTAGGTAAGGGCGCTTCAGGTGCAGCCCTTCAGAACATGAATATTATGCTAGGTCTTGATGAATGGACGCATTTAATATAGGTATGATTAAGGGAAAAAGTCTACTGTACTAGACTTTTTCTTTTTTTGAAATCATGAAGAAAGAGCAAGCCAATGTAGGCAAGCGCTATTAGAGCAATAAGGTTCATGATATCAAAAAAGCGCTCTATACCAAAATCGTCAATAAGAAATCCACCAAGTAGACTAGCAATGATTGAAGAGAGGCCAAAGGTGACACCGGCTGCTATGGTTTGAGCACTTGCTAAAAGCCGCGTTGGCGTGATTTTAACCACATAGAGTTTGAATGAAGCCAAAAACAGACTAAAACCGACACCTTGTAAAATGGCTGTTAATATGGCTTGAGTCGGTGTGGTAGCAATGGTAAGCAAATATACCCTAAAAAAGGTAATAACCCCAACGATTAGGAAGATTTTTAGAGGGGCAATCTTGGAAATGATTCTACGGGCATAGATAAAGCCAAAGATTTCTGTGAAAGCAGCAAAAGCAGCAGATATGCCTATATGTGAGGCATTGCCACCAATATTTTTGAAGATATATATATAGAAATTATTCACGCCCATATGGGTAATAAACAACAACATGCTGTAAATTAAAATAGCGATATAGGCTTTGTTTTTCAATAGAGATTTCACGTAAATTTTTTCTTTAGTATGTGGTTCCTTGATGGTTTCTGTCTTCGTAAGAAAAGCCATGATCCAAAGAAAACCAGCTGTTATTACGTAGGCATATACGATGATATCGTAACCATATTTTATAACAAAACCACCAAAGAATAAGGTCATGATAGCAAATCCAAACGAAGCACCGGCACGCATAAACCCATATAGGCTTGAGTCCAGTCCTTTGGTAGATAAGATCCAACTGTCCAACAAAGATTCGAGAGGCAACCATACAAAGCCAATCAATGACATAACCATAATCATGGGGAATAAGTGTTTAGCAGCAAATCCAAAACCAATAACAAATAGAATCAACAGGAAGAGGGCACCTAAAAAGACATATTTAATCTTTGAAGTTTTATCACTGATGAATCCAAGTACATATTGGCCTAAGATTCCGAAAATTGTTGATAATATTATGGTGAGTGCAATGAGTTTACTACTGTAACCAAGGTCCTCAAGATAAGCAATATAGAAAAGACCAAAAGTTCCCCAAGAAAACCACAATAGAAATTGTATAATGGTAAAATTGATTTGAATTCTATGTGTATGCATCATGATCCTTTCTTTTACTATGAGATATGAGGATATGCTAACTACCTTCAAACAACATTTATCATATAACTAGTTACTGTAAGATGCAAGTGTATTTTCGATAAATATAACATCGAAGCATAGAAATCTTCATCAAATATATAAGCCAGGTTAACCGCATAAATTAATAGGGGAAAACTATGGTGTATACCTTGTCAATACTAGGCTATAGTGATAAACTGTTACTAGAGTTGTAAATTTTAAGAAGCAAAAAAAAATGCCGCTTGATAAAAAGACAAATAAAGGAAAAGGGTGTTCAATATGGAGAAATATATTAATGAGGTAGAAATGGCAGAAATACTGGGAACCGAACATAGAGACCCTCATCATTTTTTGGGTATGCATCAGCAAGATGGCATTTATTATGTCAATGCATATAAGCCATCTGCATTTAGAATGGAAGTTCTTGACCTCACCAATCAAAAACAAATAAAAATGACAAGTGTAAATGACAGCGGGATTTTTACAGCAGTTGTAGGTGAGCAACCAATATCCTATAAGCTAAAAATTGTAGAAGGCTCAGGCTATGAGTGGGAAACCTATGATGCATATGCTTTTGAGCCGGTTATTCAAGAACTGGATATGTATTTATTTGGTAATGGGACCCACTATGAGATCTACAAAAAGCTAGGTGCCCATCTTATGACCATCGATGGGGTCAGTGGGGTGCATTTTGCTGTATGGGCTCCCAATGCGAAAAGAGTTAGCGTTATAGGGGATTTTTGCGGTTGGGACGGTCGTGTATACCCACTTAGGAATGTAAGTAATTCCGGCATATATGAGATTTTCATTCCTGGTTTGGAAGAAAATGAAAAATACAAATTTGAAATAAAAACACAAGCCAATTATATTTTGGAAAAATCAGATCCATATGCCAATTATGCTGAGTTTAGACCGAACACTGCTTCGGTTGTAACGAATTTGGAAGGTTATGAATGGCAAGACGATGCATATAAAGAACGCAAGGCATCTATGAATGTCCTCAATCAACCCATATCCATCTATGAAGTACATCTTGGTTCATGGAAGAAGTCAGAAGGCGAACCCGGCTATATGAATTACCGGGATATTGCTGAGGATTTGATAGGCTATGTCAAAGAGATGGGTTATACGCATATTGAATTAATGCCTATTGCAGAGCATCCATTTGATGGCTCATGGGGCTACCAAGTAACAGGTTATTTTGCACCCACCTCCAGATTTGGAACGCCTAAGGATTTTATGTATTTTGTAGACCGATGTCATCAGAATGATATTGGTGTCATATTAGACTGGGTTCCTGCACATTTTCCTAAAGATGCCCATGGCTTAATTAATTTTGATGGAACAGCTTTATATGAACATGAAGATCCTAAAAAAGGTGAGCATCCTCATTGGGGTACGATGATTTTTAATTATGGCCGTAATGAGGTTAACAATTTTTTGATTGGTAATGCATTATATTGGATCAATGAGTATCATATTGACGGTTTAAGAGTCGATGCTGTGGCTTCCATGCTTTACTTAGATTATGGAAAAGATTATGGTGAGTGGATACCTAACCCTCACGGTGGAAGAGAAAACTATGATGCTATAGATTTCTTTAAGCATCTAAATTCTATACTCTACAAAGACCATCCTGAATTATTGATGATAGCAGAGGAATCCACCTCATGGCCAGGGGTATCAAGGCCAACGAATTATGGAGGTCTTGGTTTCGGTCTAAAATGGAACATGGGTTGGATGAATGATTTTCTACGTTACTTATCCTTTGATCCGATTCACAGACAATACCATCATAATGATTTAACCTTTAGTATGGTCTATGCTTTTACCGAAAATTTTGCATTGGTTCTTTCACACGACGAAGTAGTTCATGGAAAAGGCTCGATGATTAATAAGATGCCTGGTGATTATTGGCAAAAATTTGCTAACCTAAGAGCAGCTTATGGATTTATGTATGTGCATCCCGGTAAAAAGTTGATGTTCATGGGATGTGAGTTTGCCCAATTTGATGAATGGAGTGAAAACAAGAGTCTGGATTGGAATTTGTTAGAATTTGAGAAACATCAACAAATGCAACGGTATGTTAAAGACTTAAATCGTCTTTATTTGGATGAAACAGCCTTATGGTTTGATGATTTTACCAGTGAAGGTTTTGAATGGATCAATTGTATGGATGATGCTACAAGTATTATTTCTTTGGTTAGAAAAAGCAATCAAATTGATGACACCCTTATAGCTGTAGTGAATTTTACACCTGTACCAAGAACCCTTCATAAAATAGGCGTACCCTATAAAGGCTACTATGAAGAAATTTTTAATTCTGATGACTTAAAATATGGTGGAAGTGGCGTCATTAATACAGGTACCTTAACCAGTTTTGATGAACGTTATGATGAGCGCGATCAGACACTTAGTATTAAAGTACCGCCACTTGGTATAACAGTGCTTAAATACAAAGGATAAGAATTTCCTGAAAGACATAAAGGTCAGAATTTAGATTTTCTAAATTCATAAGAAACAAAAAGCTCCCACATTCATATGTGGGAGCTTTTTTGACTTATTCTTCTTTATCAGATTTTATGAAAGTATTACCTGTTTTTTTAACCTTAAGTATATCCCCATCTGTGAGTTTGGTGATTGTTTGATTTAGCTTCATGTCTTTAATTGATAAATATTTAACCAAGAAGTATAAATTAATAATTCATATATTACGATGATGTGATATTATGAATAAATTTTTTTGTCAAGGATTTTTATTTTGACATATAAACGCTATTAGTAAATGCGTTGCTTAATACAAAGTGGCTTTAAACCATAAGTTTTTCTCTTTGTTGTAGGCATCTTGACTATCACTGGCATGGATTAAGTTCATACTAGGCAAACTTTGATCTAAGACAGGAATCCCATAGTCATGTCGGATGGTACCAGGTTTAGCACGATCGGGACGATAGTGGCCAATGAGCTCTCTTGCAATGGTGATGCCATCATCAGAATCATGGCCTAAAATCATAGGTATGGTAGGTTTACCAACAAAGGCAATTTTAAGCCAGTCCTTAAAGCCTTCACCTTCTCTAAGAATTACTTCTTTATAATGCTCTTTAATCAATCTGTAATCTACAACACGATAATGAATATGCTCAATCTTGAAGCCGGCTTTTAGAAACCGTCCGGTAATCTGATCGACTAGACCTCTTTCAAGCGCATCCGGTTTTAGAATGATAAATGTTTTTGAACTCATCTTGATGCCTCCTAATTTTGATATGTGTGTTTATTAATTGTAACACTAATAGGCGTTTATTCAAAGACCTGTGAAATCTTTTTATGATATCAGAAGATACTTCATATATGGGATGCTTTAAGAGCTAAAAGCCAGATATAACTTGACTTTTAGCGATTATTATAATAAAATAGCATGGACATGAAAATGAAAAATGACATGCAATAACTCGTATAATTCAGCAATATGGGCTGAAAGTTTCTACAAACTACCGTAAATAGTTATAGCTATGAGTTCCTAAATGATACAAGAGTATCGCTTATTTCTGGCACTCGCCAAATGAGATGATATCTGTTGTGGTATTTATTGAACTCTGCTTATGCAGAGTTTTTGTTGTTTTAAGGGAATATCTACTTTAGCCCTAATTATAAGAATGTTTCATTTTATGGTCACCAGTATAGAAATATATCAGAGCAGGAGAATAAAATGGACTTACTTAAACAACGTATTATAGAAGAAGGTAGAACCATAGGAGAAGAGATTATTAAAGTCGATTCCTTTCTGAATCATCAGATTGATGTAGGGCTATTCGTAGAAATGGGCAAAGAGTTTAGAAGGCTATTTGATAGTAAAAAAATCACAAAGCTACTAACCATAGAAGCATCCGGCATAGCTATAGCTTCTATAGCTGCATTGGAATTTGGTGTTCCGGTCGTGTTTGCGAAAAAGGCTCAATCCAGAAATCTGGATAAGGAAATCTACACAAGTAAAGTCTATTCTTTTACGAAACAGATCACCTATGATGTTATGGTTTCAAAAAAATACTTATCCAGTGAGGATCATGTACTTATATTAGATGATTTTCTAGCAAATGGTAAGGCGGCTCTTGGCTTAATTGACATTGCAAGACAAGCAGGGGCAACAGTTGAAGGTGTTGGTATTGTCATTGAAAAAGGCTTTCAATCCGGCGGAAAACTATTAAGAGAACAAGGCATTAAAGTTGAATCCTTAGCCATCATTGACCGTATTAAAGATGGAAAAGTTACTTTTTTGAATTAAAGACTAGAAACGTATGAAAAACCCAATGCATAAGGATGGCCATAAACATAGACTATCTGATTGTATATATATAGTAGAAGTATTAGAAAAGGAGGTACGCATAAAATATTTATTTAGTGGTAACAGCTTCAGGGGGCATTAAAAAAACAGAAAGCATATTATTTAATAGGAGGAAAAAAATGAAAAAAATATTAGCATTACTTATGGTATTCACACTGATTTTGTCACTTGCTGCATGTGGAAAAACACCAACTGAGGAAACTTATGGTGAGACAGAAGCAACAACAGAAACAGAAACAGAAGCTACTGAGGGCACGGACACAGAAGCGGCAATGACTGAAGACGTTACGGTTGGTTTTATCTATGTTGGACCAATTGGCGATGGTGGATGGACATATGCTCATGATCAAGGACGTTTGTATTTAGAAGAGCAGTTGGGTGTAAAAACGATCTACAAAGAATCCGTTCCTGAAACTCAAGATGTTGAACAAGAAATGCGTAACATGATTGACCAAGGTGCAACGGTTATATTTGCAACCAGTTTCGGTTATATGGATTTTATGGAGAAAGTTTCTGCTGAATTCCCAGAAGTTGCATTTTTACACTGTTCAGGTTATAAAACAACAGACAATATGGCGAACTATTTCGGAAGAATCTACCAAGCAAGATACTTATCCGGTATTGTTGCAGGTATGAAAACTGAAACTAATAAAATTGGCTATGTAGCAGCTTTCCCAATTCCTGAAGTTATTCGTGGTATCAACGCATTCACACTTGGTGCTCAATCTATTAATCCGGATGTTGAAGTAGAAGTTGTTTGGACCTCCACATGGTATGATCCAGCAAAAGAAAAAGAAGCGGCTATTGCAGCACTTGATAATGGTGCAGATGTCATTGCTCAACATCAAGATACAGCAGGTCCACAACAAGCGGCTGAAGAGCGCGGATTATGGTCTGTTGGTTACAACACAGACATGAGTGCAATGGCACCAAAAGCATATATGACAGCTCCTGTTTGGAACTGGGGACCTTATTATGTAGAGCAAGTTCAAGCAGTTATTGATGGTACTTTCGCTTCTCACGCTTACTGGGGTGGTATGGAAGACGGTATCGTGGCACTTGCGCCATTAACTGAGAATGCACCGGAAGGCGCTCAGGAAGCAGTTGACGCTGCAACCGCTCAAATCCTTGACGGATCCGAACTTGTATTTGATGGTCCTTTGACCAATCAAGCCGGTGAAGTAGTCGTTGCAGAAGGCGCCGCTATGACAGATGGCGAGATGTTAAACATGATGTGGTTTGTTGAAGGTGTTATTGGTAATATAGAATAAAATATAAAGTCAATAAAGGAGTTTGCCATGAAGGATCAAGTTTTTGTGAAAATGGAAAATATATGCAAAACCTTTGGTACAGTTAAGGCAAATGATCATATTAATTTTGAAGTGAATAAAGGTGAGATACATGCGCTACTCGGTGAGAATGGCGCAGGTAAAAGCACATTAATGAACATGCTGTCAGGTATATATAAGCCTGACAGCGGTTCTATTTATATTCACAACATGCCTACAAAAATCGGTAGTCCAAAAGAATCCATCGAAAAAGGCATTGGTATGATTCATCAGCATTATAAACTGGTAGAGGTTCAAACAGCAAAAGAGAATGTTATTATGGGCCAAAAAGGGTCCTTTTTTTTACATCGCAAGAAATTGTCAAAAGATCTTAAAGAAATCATTGATCAATTCGGTTTGACGGTCAATCCGGATCAGAAGATCTACGACATGTCCATTGGTGAAAAGCAAGCTGTTGAGATCTTGAAAGTACTCTATAGAGGTGCAGACATATTAATCATGGATGAGCCGACTGCGGTATTGACACCTCAAGAAACAAGGAAACTATTTGCAATAATGAGAAACATGGCAAAAGAAGGTTGTGCAATCATCATTATAACCCACAAGTTGAATGAAGTAATGGAAATCTCGGATAAAGTTACAGTCCTTAGAAAAGGTACCACTGTTGGAACACTGATCACAAAAGAGACAACGCCTAGGGCACTTACGGACTTAATGGTAGGTAAATCTGTCAATCTCTCTATAGAACGTCCATTGATAGACAGAGGTAATCGATTACTCAAGGTGGACAAATTAAACGCCGTAGATCTGGAACATGTAAAGGTACTAAAAGACATATCTTTTGAGCTTTATGAAGGTGAGATACTTGGCGTTGCCGGTGTATCCGGTAGTGGACAGAAGGAATTATGTGAAACGATTGCCGGTCTGTATCCAGTAAAGTCCGGTGAGATTATTTATAAAGATGAGAGTCTTATTGGCAAATCCCCAAGAAGCATTATCAAAAAGGGTATCAGTATGAGTTTTATACCGGAAGATCGCTTGGGTATGGGACTGGTTGCCTCAATGGATATGGTGGATAATTATCTTCTAAAAGAACATCATAATCAAAAAGGTATCTTCATAAAGCGTAAACCAATAGAAGAAATATGTAAAAAAATGATAGACACCTTAGAAATAAAAACCCCAGGGGTATATCATCCGGTTAAACAATTATCCGGTGGTAATATTCAGAAAGTCTTAATAGGACGTGAAATTGATACCAACCCGAACGTTCTAATTACAGCTTATGCGGTGCGGGGCTTAGATATAGGCGCAACCCATACTATATATGATCTGGTCAATGAACAGAAGAAGAAGAACGTTGGTGTCTTATTTATTGGTGAGGATCTGGATGTTCTACTCGAACTGTGTGATCGAATCATGGTCATTTGCCAAGGTGAAGTAACCGGTATTGTATATGCTAATCAGACAACAAGGGAAGAAGTAGGACTTATGATGGCTGGAGAGCGTATTGAAGGGATGGTGATGGCACAATGAGAATGATAAAAAGAACAGACATGACAGGTAAGAAAGCTGCCATCATCCGCATTGTCTCAATTATAGCGGCTTTCCTATTTACTTCAGTTTTCATAAGTGCACTCGGTCATAGTCCTATTAATGTATATTTTTCTATGGTAGAAGGGGCATTTGGCTCAGCCCATAGAATACGAGATACCTTTACCATTACCATACCACTGGTTGTGACTTCCATTGGTATCATGATAGCTTTTAAAATGAAGTTCTGGAATATCGGGGCTGAGGGTCAGATCATCGTAGGGGCTCTGGCTGCCAGTTATTTGGCGCTTCATTATAATCATCTGCCTAAGATGATCTTGCTACCGGCTATGTTTCTTGCTGGTTTTGTAGGCGGTGGCTTATGGGCACTTATTCCTGCATTTTTTAAAGTCCAATTCGGTACGAATGAAACGATTTTTACTTTAATGATGAACTATGTTGCCTTAAAATGGGTGACCTATCTTCAATATGGTCCATGGAAAGATCCGGGCTCTTTAGGTTTTCCCAAGATTGCTAACTTTACCGATGCTGCAATCATGCCTAAGCTTTTTGGCGTGCATGTCGGATGGATCATTGCCATTATTCTAGTTATAATTATTACCATCATGATGAATTACTCAAAAGCTGGGTATGAGATTGCTGTAGTAGGAGAAAGCGTGGATACGGCAAAATACGCTGGTATGAATGTAAAAAAAGTTGTCTTATCGGCTTTATTCATTAGTGGTGGTATTGCAGGTATTGTTGGTATGATGCAAGCTTCAGCTGTGAATCAAACGTTGTCGACTCAAGTAGCGGCAGGATACGGTTACACAGCCATTATTACGGCGTGGCTGTCCGGCCTTAAAGCTGCAATTATCATCCCGGTATCTCTACTTTTTGCGATTATGATAAAAGGTGGCAGCTTTATTCAAACAGCTTATCAGATTCCACAGTCAGCAGCAGGTATCTTACAAAGTGTTATTTTATTCTTTGTCATCGGTAGTGAGTTTTTTATACA
>JAGXFY010000027.1:0-6258 GCA_024636985.1 Clostridiales bacterium
AAGCCGTCATCGTAGGCTTTTTTGATAGAACGACCGATGCGCCAGATACCTTCACGGCAGAAACCATCTGTGAGCGGGTTGGCAAAGGATGAAACATAAGGTTCTATGACTTGGGTCAAAGCATCTAGTCCAGTGCTGGCTGTAATGGCTTGTGGCATGCTTAGTGTTAAGGACGGATCAACCAATACCAAATCAGCAAGCATAGAGGGACTTCTAAGACTGACTTTTATTTTTTCTTCCTGAGAGGTCACCACTGAATTTTTCGTTACTTCTGAACCGGTACCTGATGTTGTCGGTATTAATACAAGCGGCGCAGAGGGGGTTTCCATAGGTAAACCCTTGCCAATAACTTCCAAATAGTCCATTAATTCACCGGGGTTGTTCATGAGTATGGCAATGGCTTTGGCACTGTCAATGACGCTGCCGCCACCAAATCCGATGACCATATCACACTTGCTGTCTTTGGCGATTTCTACGCCTTGAATAAGGTCTGTTGTCGTTGGCTCACCATGGATGGTATACAGCACATAGTTCATGGAGGCGTGACTGAGGGCGTCTAAAAGAGGTTTTGCCCGTCCTTTATCCTTGCCGGTTACGACTAAGGGGTATTTACCAAGTTTAAGAATGGATTTGGCAATATCCATGATACCATTTGTTTTAAATAGGATTTGTTTTGCGGTTGCAAATTCAAAGTCTAAATTCATATGCATACTCAGATTCATATTAATTACCTCCGATGTTGATCATCTCTTAAAGTGACCGCTTTTGCAGCCATTCTACGGCGTTCGTCTTCAATCTCTGCATAATGTCTTTTGGTGGTATTAACATCCTTATGACCCAAGACATCTGCAACTAAATAGATATCACCGGTTTCACGGTATAGATTGGTACCATAAGTGCTACGTAGCTTATGAGGTGATATGTTTTTAAGCTTTGTGATTAGCTTGGCGTATTTCTTGACAATGTTTTGAACGCTTCTAACGGCCAGTCGTTTGTTTTGTATGGATAAAAACAATGCATCTTCATGACCTTCTGAAGCTATGACTTTTTTACGCTTATCCAAATAGGTCATAAGTGCTAAACGTACTTCTTGACCAAAATAAATGATGACTTCCGTACCGCCTTTTCGAACAATCCGAATACCATCCACATCAAAATCAACATCTGATAGGTCCAAACCAACACATTCACTGACCCGGATGCCTGTACCAAGGAGCAATGTGACAAGGGCTAGATCCCGTTCTTTAGTATACTGATGGAAACTTTGCTGCTTTTTAGTCAGATGTTCGCCGGATTCCACTTCATCTAAAAGACTTGCCACTTCATTGATTTCCAGTCTTGTGATGACTTTGTCGTGAATCTTAGGCAAATCAACCAATAAAGTAGGGTTGGTCTTGATTTTTTGCTTTCTATAGTAATACTTATAGAAGGTTCTTAAGCTTGCCATTTTCCTGGATTTGCCACGTTCCTTATTGGTGTGTTCTTCAGTACCCATATCATCGGTGTAGTAGTTAAGGTAGTCCAAATAGATCTCAAGGTGATCTGGGGTAACCTTATCTAAATCTGTAACAGTTATCGTCGTATAATCCACATCTTTGAAATCTGCATGTTGCAGACTTAAGAACTTGAAAAAAATTCTTAAGTCGTATGCATATGCGATTCTGGTTTTGGAAGATGTGGTTTGTTCAATACCACGAAAGAATTCAAATACAAATGGTGGAAGATCATGAATAAGTTCGCGTAAACGCTTGTTGTTGGCGATATTAAGTTCTTCATGATAATTCATGTGCTTCATAGGAGATGCCCTCTATCTATTCGTTAAAGTTGTGTTTTGCGCATAGTTACATCTCTATTATACCATACTCACCTTGATAGTCTAGATGTATTTTATCTAGACATTCTAAGATATTTTTTTATCTAGACGATCAAGATATATATTTACCTAGATGTTCAAACTGTACTTCTTGCCTTCTACAAAGGTATACTTCAGGAGACCTTTTAAAGTCATACCATGATATGGTGAATGTTTAGCTTTTGATTTGAATTGTGTTGCATCAACAATAAAATCGGATTCAGGATCAAATATAGCTAAATCTGCAAGATGCCCAACTCCAAAAAAGCTTTTGTTAAGGCTTAATAAATGTGACGGTCGGTATGACATTTTTTCAACCAATTCTTCCATGGTTAAATAACCGGGTTTCACTAAATATGTAAAGGATACGGATAATGCGGTTTCAAGAGCTGAAATACCATTAGAAGCCAAACTAAATTCTATGGCTTTATTATCAATATTATGAGGTTGATGGTCCGAACTGATAACATCAATAGTACCATCTTGTAAACCTTTGATAATGGCCTTTACATCAGCATCTTGTCTAAGTGGCGGATTGACTTTGGCATAAGTATTATAGCCGCTTATGGCTTCCTCTGTTAAGGAAAAATACTGTGGGGAGGTTTCTGATGTCATGCGTACACCTCTTCTTTTGGCAGCACGAATGAGTTCGACAGACTCTTTTGTTGATATATGTGTAAGATGTATTCTAGTCTTAAGTTCTTCTGCTATTGCAATGTATTTTGCTACCATCAAAGTTTCAGAAGCTGCCATACTGCCTTCGAGTCCTAATTGAGTAGCTATATAGCCATCATTAACACCATAAGCCTTTGACAAACTATGATCTTCACAATGTAATATGATAGGTAATTCAAACATGGAGGCATATTGAAGAACGCGTTTTAGGGTTTTACTATCTTGGATAGAGATATCCCCATCTGAAACGGCGACGATGCCCTTTAATTGCATACCGCCTATTTCTGTCATGTCCTCGCCTTTATTTCCCTTTGTGAGTGCACCATAAGGATAAATAGCAACAGGAGATATATTAAGTCCTTTGTTAACAACATACTCAACAACGGTTTTATTATCAATAACCGGATTGGTCATAGGATTACAAGTCAGTGCTGTAAAACCGCCGGCGATTGCAGCTTGACCACCGGTATCAAAACTTTCTCTAAAATCATAGCCCGGTTCACAAAGCTCACAATGCATATCTATAAGGCCAGGGATAATATATAAGCCCTCAGCTTCAATGATATCACATTGGTCCACATTAATATTGATATCTACTTCAATAATCTTATCATTTTCAATTAAAATATCCATATCATAGATGGTTTTGTCATGGGTTATAATTGTACCTTTTCGTATTAAAGTTAAGTTTGTGTTAGACATGTAAAGATCCTCCTCCTGATCGGCAGTGTAGATGAAACAAAGCCATACGCACAGCTATACCACTTCCCTGCTGTTTATCAAGAACAGAACCTTCCCTATCAATAATACTAGAAGAAATCTCAATACCACGGTTTATGGGTCCCGGATGCATAACAATAACATCTTTTTTGGCATAACTTAAGCGTGTATTATTAATTTTGTAAAGTTTTTTGTACTCATTTAAAGAAGGTATTAAGGCAACACCTCGCCGATCTTCTTGGACCTTAAGACATAAGACGACATCAGCGTCAATAATGGCTTCTGTCGCTGAATGATGTATCGTTGCGCCTGTTTTCTCAATATCCCTAGGAATTAGGGTTGATGGACCAGCAATAGATACTTTTGCTCCAAGTTTTATTAAAGCCCATATAGAGCTTTTTGCTACTCGGTTATACATGATATCACCTATTATGGCAACTTTTAAGCCTGTAAAACTGTTTTTTTGTTCCAGAATGGTCAGCAGATCAACAAGAGCTTCACTAGGATTTTCATTTAACCCATCCCCTGCATTAATAACAGAAGCTTTTACATATTTAGCCAGATGATGTGGACCGCCGGAAATCGGATGTCTTACAACGATGAAATCAGCACCCATTTTGTCAACATAGGTCCCTACTTCTTTTAAAGACACTTTTTGATTAAATTCTCGAGCTGTGGTAATATGTATTACTTTTGCACTCAAATTTTGTGCTGCTAATTCATAAGATAGACGACTTCTTGAACTCTCTTCATGAAAAAGCGTCGCAACTGTTTTGCCCTTCAGATGTGGTGCAACATAACCTTTGCTATTTTCTAGCACATATTTCATTTTTTGTGCTGAATTCAGCAAATAATGGATGTCACTAGCACTGAGTGACTTTAAGTCTAAAAAATGTTTCTTATTGTAGTTCATGGGCTCACCTCTTTGTTCTTGATTCGTATCGTCTTGATTATAACATATATGTAAAAAAATGACAGCCTAGGCCATCACTTTTTATACAAGAAAAGAAGCTGAAGTATTCTGCCACGCTTCAAGGCTGAATACTTAAGTATGACTTTCCTTGAGAACAAGAAAATATGTTATTTTTTTATTAGATTTCAGTAGGTAATATTGAATTAAGGACAACACCGATTAATGCTGCAATTGCAAGACCGGAAATCGTCACACCACTTGATCCCAGTGGAAAAGCATCTACACCAATACCTAAGACAAGTATCAACGCTGATATCATTAGGTTTCGGCTGTGGGAGAAATCAAGATCTGCAGAAACCACAATACGTACTCCAACAGAAGCGATCATACCAAAAAGGATAACACTGACACCACCCATAACCGGTAGCGGTATGGTACTTATGGTTGCTGTAAGTGGTCCAAAAAGACTCATAATGATGGCGAAAATTGCCGCAATTCTTATAATAGATGGATCATAAACCTTGGTTACAGCCAACACGCCTGTATTTTCACTATAGGTTGTATTAGCAGGAGCGCCTATAAGACCTGCAAAAGCCGTGGCCACACCATCTCCTAAAATCGTTCTATGAACACCGGGATTTTCTAAGAAGTTCTTACCTACTACAGCGCCATTGGTTGTAATGTCTCCAATGTGTTCAATAAAGACAACAAAAGCGATTGGTGCAATGGCAATAATTCCTGATAAAGTAAATCTAGGCATGGTAAGAAGATTTTTTAATGCATCAGATTCTTTATGGAATGTAAAGAAGCTTGCGTCTTGTATAGGTCCGAAATCTACTATACCAAAAAGCATTGATGCAATATAGCCTACTGTAATCGCGATTAATATAGGAACAAGTTTGAAGAAGCCTTTGAAGAAAATGGATACGACCACCATGGTCAAAATAACTATACCAGCTATAATCGTCGAAGTTAGGTTAAAAGTACCATCTTGATAAAAAGCCATGTTTACGGCAACAGGGCTAAGTCTAAGTCCGATAACCATGATAATGGGTCCAGTAATAATCGGTGGGAAAAGTCTTTTGACCGCATCTACACCAATGAAATAGATGACTACGGCGATAAACATATAGACAAAACCGGCTGCAATAAGACCGCCTTTAACAAATGCAAGGCCTTCGCTTTGAAGTGTTAATGCAATTGCACCGATAAAGGCAAAGCTTGAACCTAGAAATACAGGTACGATGCCCTTTGAGCATAAATGGAACAATAAGGTTCCTACCCCTGCTCCAAGCAATGCAATCGCTGGATCAAGACCGGTTAAGAAAGGTACAAGAACTGTTGCGCCAAACATGGCAAGAACATGTTGTAAGCCAAGTATCATTTTTTTTGATAGTGAAATATTTTCCATTATGATGCCCCCTAAGATAGTTTTGCCCGTAGGCTATATAATACAATAAGCTACTCGCCTATTTATTATTGTGTGAATTAGAAATAAAGTTACTGGATAACGACACTGTCTTCCCCATCGATTTCTACTAAATGAACAGAAACAATTTCTTCTTTTGATGTTGGTACATTTTTACCGACGTAATCCGCTCGAAGTGGTAATTCTCTATGTCCTCTGTCAATAAGTGTTGCAAATTGTATCTTTCGTGCACGTCCGGCATCCATAACCGCATCCAGCGCCGCTCTACAGGTTCTACCAGTATAGACAACATCATCCACCAAAACCACAATTTGATCGTTTACATTAATATTGAGTTGGTTATTAACCACGGGTTGTATGCTTTTCTTTTCTAAGTCGTCTCGGTAAAAGGTGATGTCTAGAGACCCAAAGGGTACTTTGAGGCCTTCTATTTCTTCAATTTTCGCTACGATTCTTTTTGCCAGAGGAACACCTCTTGTTTTAATACCAAGAATCACGACATCGGAAACACCCTTATTATTCTCAATAATTTCATGGGCGATACGTGTAACCATGCGTCCTATAGCCTGTTGGTCCAATATATATTTCATAGTCGTGTCCCTCTCCTTTTGGCAAATAAAAAGACCTCTTATTAAATAACATAATAAGAAGCCGTAGCAATTACGATCG
>JAGXFY010000028.1:0-8641 GCA_024636985.1 Clostridiales bacterium
ACCTTTATCAATGATACGCCTGATGACGGCTATACCTTCGGCCCTTGTTAAGGTGACCTCAGGCTTGAAGGTACCGTCGGGATACCCTGTGATGATGCCCAGTTCATAGACTTTCAACACGTTTTCTTTATGCTTTCCCTCTACCATATAACTATCCATGAGAGACCCTTCTATTTCTTTTGTCTTGGTATAACTTGTGGTCTCAAGATCTTCTATGGCACGACTGACTAAGGTGGCCATCTCTTCTCGGTTAATCCTTCTTCTATAGTTATCAAAATCACCCGGCTGAACATAGCCAAGTTCTATGGCTTTGTCGATGTGGTTCTTAGCCCAATAACCTTCTTCATCCTGTAGAATGTTATGTCCGGCTGCTACAACCAAACATTTGATAAACTGGTCCACTTGGAGAGGATTCGCCGGCTTGAATGTTCCATCGGGATAGCCTTTTAGAATATCTCTTGAATCTGCGCTGATGTGACTAAGATCCGCTTTAAACCAATCTTTATCACTTACATCCGTGTAAGATGCTGCTTGGACTGAGTTACTTGCTAGTCCGACCACTAAGATGATTGTTGTGAGTAAACTTTTAGTCACCACTTTATTCTTCATTTTTATACGCCCTCATACTTCGTCTTTCTATTGATTTATTTTATTGGTTTTTGACATCTTAACCTTCTTAACCATACCTATTAGTATAGCTTTATTGGAGGAGGGTGTAAAGTGATTTTTAGTATAATTATATATTTATATGGTGTATAGTATAATTATTTACATTTATGGGAATTACTGTCAGGTCATGTTCTATTTTATGCTAATAGAGTCTATCTTCTTTGGAATAAAAAAATCAAGTCAAAAAATGATTTTAGCATTTTTTGACTTGATTTGATTACTTCACTTTGCTATACTGATTTTGGTGCTTTTTGCATCATATCGGGGTGTGGCTCAGCTTGGTAGAGCGCTTGGTTCGGGACTAAGAGGCCGGAGGTTCAAATCCTCTCACTCCGATTTTTTGTTGCCCTTTATTATTGTTTGAAGATTATAAGTCTAATGAAATTTACCAAAGGTGCTGGTTTTAACAACAATGGTTACTGTAGCAATAAGAATGATGAATTTTATCACTTCAATCATTTCCAACTCTTTTTTTTCTATATTTTCTTCAACGCTTTCATTTCCTATATCATCATATTCAAGTTCCGTAATCTCAAGTGGCCATTCTCCAATAGCTTCTTCACCGATTGAGATGATGAGTTTACCTGCTTCTTGATTCATACTAACTTCTTCTGTCAGAGCTTCCGGCAACACCGTTTCCAGAGTGATATCCTCTTTTGAGTGACCTGATTTCAGAAACATGCGCACCGGTTCAAGCATAGATAGGTCGGCTTTTCCAATAACAACACCATCCTTCATAATAGGAAGGGTCTGTATATAATCAGAGGGTTCAAGTTCTACCGCCTCAAAAGCCTCATAGCCATAATCAAAAAGCTTATTGGTGTCACTATATAGATTGGCGGCATTGGTCTTTAGGGTTACCGCAATTAAGGTACGGCCGTCTCTTTTTGATACTGTAACCAGTGTATGTCCTGAGCTTGTGGTATAGCCTGTTTTACCGGCTATAACATCTTCTCTATATATGTTCACATCTTTACGTTCATTAATCATCTTGTGACCTTGGGCCAAATATCTGACTTCATCCACTTTATTGGTCGGAGGAATCTCATATAAGGTTTTACCCATAATATCGACTAAAAATTGATTTTTTATTATTTCTTTCATTATCAGACCCATATCATAAGCAGTGGTATACTGATCTTCGTTTTGCAAACCATGAGGGTTAACAAAATTGGAGTTCAGAGCACCTAGAGCTTTTGCCTCAGCGGTCATGGCTTTTGCAAAATCTTCAATACTGCCACTGGTTTTTTCTGCGATACCATTGGCCACATCGTTAGCAGAAGACATCAATAAACCATGCATGGCTGCTTCTACACTAATGGTTTCACCTTCACGCATACCAATATGACTGCTGCCAAACTCAATGCTTAGAACTGCATTTCTCGAAAAGGTTATGGTGTCTGAAGGATTTAAAGATTTGGAAGCAACCAAAGCTGTCATCAGCTTTGTAATACTCGCTGGATAGAATGTCTTATGAGCATTTTTTTCGTAAAGTACCTGTCCTGTATCGCCATCCATTAGAATAGCACCTTCTGCAGCCAAGCTGGGCGGATGAACGGTTGCATAAGATATATGAGATGGTCCTGATGGATCTAATCCGATTAAAACAAATATAGCCACTATCGTTATGGTTCTTAATATTGTACTTCTTTTACCCATCATAGACTCCTAGAGATCTTCTTTTATTTGTCTCAATGGCTAGTTTATCATAAGGTCTAGGGTCATGTAAAGAGCCTATATCTTCTGATTAAGGGTTAAGGCCATATCAAAGCCTTTTCCATATTCAGAGTGTACCATCATTTTGCCGCCTAGTAGACCAACCCGTTCCTTGATACCTTTTAGTCCATAGCCTTCTGAGATAGTCCCACAACCTCTACCATTGTCCGTAACTTGAATCATGATGGCATTTTCATCCGCTTTTTTAATCCTAATCTTAATTTCTGTGGCTTCGCCGTGTCTTATACTGTTGGTGATGGCCTCCTGAATAATACGGTATATGGTAATCTTGACATTTTCTTCTTGAATAATATCATTTTCAATCTTGGCATCTATAACGACTTGACAATGATTCTGGGTTTTTTCAATAAGCGCTTGCAGTGCTTCTTCAAGCGAACTGTCTTCTATCATAATCGGCCTTAGTGCCTTTATGGCCCGTTTAACCTCTGCAAAACCATCCCGTGTGATTTTCTGTGTCTTATCTATAGCTTCAATCGCCTTGTCCTCATCTACTTTCACCATTTTTCTAGCTACCTCTAATTGTACGATGGCCCCTGTTAATGTATGTCCTAAGGTATCGTGTATCTCTCTTGCTATACGACTGCGTTCTTTAAGAATACTGATTTCCTCAAGTTCTTTATTTTTATCTTTTAAAGTCTGTGTCATTTCTTTTAACTGATGGTTCAGGAAAAGTTGTTTTTTGCCAATATAGAAAGAAATAATAACCAGACTATAGGTAATTGTATTTCTAATAGCATATACCAGCATTTCCACTTGGCCAAGTTGCCCTTCCTGTATCTGAAGGGTTATAGACGTTCCCAAATAAAACAACAAGGTTAATATGGAAAAAACCTTAGAAAATCGAACCGGATATTCATTCAATACACTAAGCACCACTACGATGATGATAATCTTAAAATCTCGGTTAGTAGAAAAGAGATCTACACCGGTAATTGCTAATACCTGTAGGAATGGTATTACTTGATATATCCTTTTGTCTTTATCAAGAATCAAATAATGATTCATAAAAATCAACATAACACTAATAATCAGTAGCATTAGGACTTGAGTGCGATCCTCATTCCTGCTTAAAAGAATAAGGGATATGACTTCAAATGCCAGAACCAAGCCAATAAAAATAAGGTGGTACTCAAGATCTTTTATTGCTTTGTTTATTGCTAGTGTCATTTTGTCCGGCTCTGACTTGTGTGTAAACAGATAAATCATAACCGCCGGCAAATTAAAGACGCCAAGTAGTATTATCCATAAGATTTTGTTTATAATCGACTTGTCCTTAGAGCGCATGCACATCATAATCGGTGGGATGATAATCCATAGATTGATGGTCATATAAGCCAACCATAATTGAAGTTGTGGTGTTGTCATAGGATCACCTCAGCATTACTCTTAATCTTAGTTTTACTCTTACCCTTAGTTTTAACCTTAATCCTGATCTTCATTTTCTAGAATACCTTGCTTAATGGCATAGGTCATAAGTTTTGTTCTTCCCTTGATGTTGAATTTGTCATAGAGAAGGGAGATATAATTTTTTACCGTTCCTTCTGTCAAATAGAGTGTATCTGCAATTTCTTTGTTTCTATAACCTTTTGCTAGTAGCCTCAATACATCGACTTCTCTTTCCAAAAGCACATTGCCTCCGGAATCTGTAATGGTTTTCACCGTTTTTCCTTCTCTGCCATTGCCCATACCCTGAATGATTTTTTGCGTGATCTTTTGATGCATGACCGTATTGCCTTGATAGACATTCCTAATGGCTGATGACAGTTTTTCTGCTGTTAAGTCTTTTAACATATAGCCCACTGCCCCATTGTTTAAGGCGTCTATTATATAATCGTCATCATCAAAAGTCGTCAATATGAGCACTTTTACCTTCGGATAGGTTTTGGTGACTTTTCTGGTACAGTCTACACCATTCATCAACGGCATACGAATATCCATTAGTATAATATCTACATCATGCCCGTCTTCTAAGAATTTGAGTACTTCTATTCCGTTCTGGGCTATCCCCTCAACTTGGATATCCTCTTCCATGTTCAAAAGTGTGCATAGACCTTCTGCCAATATGGACTGGTCATCTGCCACCAACACTTTGATTTTGTTCATCCGTACACCTCGATTCCTATTCTTTCTTCCAACTTCTTTCTTTCATTTTACAATAACCTAAGTGGCTTACTCAAGGTTATTTCGTTTTTCTCCAAATCTTTTTTCTCCCTGTCTTACCATGTTGCATGATACAGTATAATAAATAATCTGTATCTAATCGTTCACTTCTACAATAATGATCAATGTTTCTGTACTCCACGTAACTGATTCCTTTCATACACACACCTCTTTACTCATTGCTATAATTAACTGTTGTTATAATCTTAACAGAATTAATGAACTATTTCATGTGTCCAAAGTCATGAAAAAGTCATATGACGTATGGATTAGGAAAGTGGTCATTGACTTTCCGAGAGAACAAAATAAAAGGTAGATCTCCTGTTACTATGGAAGTAACCAAAAGAACTACCTATTGTTTTGTCTTTATTTTTGCTTTTCTTTATTCAGCCGTCTTAATAGCTTCCATACCGGATATGTATTCCAGTTGAGCTATGGCTAATCTGTAACCACGTTTTGCATTGGCTAAGTTGCTCTCCATACGTTGTTGCATCAACAAGGCTTCATTCAATTGGAAGCTTGTAATCATACCCAATTCAAAACGTATTTTTGCTACTCGGTAACTTTCAACCACTGTGCTTACGTTTTTTTCTAAAGCTTTAACGGCTTCCAGATTCCCTTGAACACTCATATAAGCTTGAATCAAGCTTTTTTCCTGAGTCAATAGGGCCAATTGGTTCTGGTATTTGGCTTTTAGATAATCTTGTTCGGCATATCGGTAAGTCCATACGTTCGATGGGTAATAACCTTTTGCCAAATTAAAAGTGGATTCAGCAACATCAAAACTTAAGTTAGATCCTAACACCATAGGATGATTCTCAAACATGTAGGTTTTCATTTCCTCTAGAGGTACAAGTTGGACGGCTTCTGTTGCCATGGTGTCTTCTATTATCCATGTCTTATCTAGGGGTTCATTCATCAGTAGATTCAAGTCCATAAGTTTCTGATCATAGGTGATCTGTGCTTGAACCAGCTCTGATGCCTTAGTTGCTACATCTGCCTCTGTATTGGTAACTTCAAGATCTGAAGCTTGTCCTAGCGTACGCTTGGTCTTAACCATCGCCAGACTTTCATCTGCCTGTAGCTTATACTTCCTGGCCAAAACTAAGTTTTCCTTAGCAAAGACGACTTCGGCAAAAGCAGCTTTTACACCAAGTGCCACTTCTGTTATTTTTGCGTTATATGTCTCTTTTGCTAGTGTTGGCAATACTTCTCTATTTATTTTGGCAATCTTAATCGCTAAGTCAGCATCGTATATACCTGTGTTAGCATCTTCTTTGGCTAATGTTCTTTGTTGACTGGCTGTCATAATCGAATTATTCATCTCGGTTTCGGCTATTTTTAACTCAAAACTATTTTCAAGTGCCATGAGTAAGGCATCTTCCACCTTCAGTGTGGTTGACTCTGTTGTCTCCACCGGTTCTGCTTGGGATACTTCTGCTGATGCTGCCGCTAATTCTTCCGCTCTAACCGGTGATACCATAAAAGTACCTAGGGTAAGCATACTCGCCATTGTAAGGGCTACTCTCTTTTTTAAAATTCTACTATTCATCTATCTCTCTCCTCGTATCTAGTTGATATCCACTCTATAATTGACCGGATTCCATTGTACATCATAATCTAAGTTCTCTGCGATCCATCGTAATGGTATCATGGTTCTACCATTAATGATTTCCGAAGGTATGTTAAGCGGATAAGCCACACCATCCACATAACCCGTTTTTTCACCGATCGTAAGTTCGATCGTCTTATCACCGGTTGATACCACTTTTCTTTCTGCTTCGTTCCAAGTTACATCTTGACCTAAGGCTTCAAGTATAAACCTAACAGATACCAATGTGTTGCCTTCTCGAATCACCGGTTGAACGTCAAAAGGTACTTGGAGACTCTTAACAAAAACCGTTACGCTCTTTGGTTGTACCACCGGTGGTTGTGTCACTTGTGATGTTGTTTTAATCTGTGTAAGTCCTACATTGGTTCCAAGCCATATGTTACCTTTGGTATCGAGTTCAACCTCATAGATGTAGTTGTTTGGTATTGGTGAATCCGATGATTTATAATTGGTCAACTTACCGGCAGGATCAATCTTAAGTAGTCCGTCTCCCCAGGTTGCCGCGTATATGTTGCCTGCACTGTCTTCTGTAACCGATCTGACATCATATTCCCATACTGAATTGTTGCTGTAAATGACCCACTCGTTGTTATATAACTTAGCTAGGCCATTAATAGTACCAATCCATACGGCACCGTTTTTTGCAACATAGACTTCACGTACTCTGTTAGAGGGTAGCTTTGAATTATTTGAATTATAGAGGGTCCATTTCCCATCTGCATTTAGATAAGCGATGCCACCCATTTCATTATAGGTTAACTCTGTTCCAATCCATACCCCACCTTTTTGATCAAAGGCAAAGCTGGAAACATTGCTGCTTGGTATGGAAGAATTTGCACTGCTATAATGGGTCATAACACCATCAGCATTCTTATAATAAGCACCATAACCCGTAACGCCGTGCCATAGTCCACCTTTTCCATCCGCTGCAAGCGCAGTAACGGTCTCACCAAAAATCTTATTTTCATTCATGAAGTAGTTGTTCCAAGTATTGTCTTTCATACGGGAGGTGACACCGATGTTGGTTGCAAAGTGTGTGTTTCCCAAACTATCCAGCGTAACATCATTTAAGAAATTATTCTTTAAACCTGAGCTCATTTCCATGTACGTATGCCATTTGCCGGCTGAATCGATGTAAATGGCGCCACTACCTGAAGTTGCCACCCATATACCACCAAGTGTATCCGCTTTTAGAGCCACTACCCTATCTGCTACAAGAGCACTGTTGTTCTTTGTATATTGAACGTATTGTTGATCCGTTATCCCATGTATAGTCGAAGTACTGAGTATGAGTACAGCTACAATTATTAATGATAAACTTTTTTTCATGTTTGCCCCATCCTTTGTTTAATCTTGGTTTTGACATCTTGAACCTGCTTAGGTCAAGTGTACGTTTTAAGAGAATACATGTCAATAGTTCTTAATGTATTTTAATCAAATCGACATATTTTTTTATGATATTTTAATGTTTATTTTAGGTCTATTTTCAGTGGAAAGTTGCTCTTTCTTAGAGAAACAAGAAAAAGAACAATAGCCCGTTAGAGCCATTGTTCAAATTTCAATTTATAAGACCGGTAACATTTTTCTAAGATTCTTAATGTTTACCATCACAAAATAGTAGCTATGGTAAATCGACACTTAATGGGTCTGCTGATATTGTACCTGCAACACTAACCCCACTTTTATTAAAACTGAATTCTATTGTGCTACCTCCACCTGTCAATTGAAGGTTACTATAAATATTGGTTTTGTAATTGCTTTCAATGCTTATATTTTCTTGAGTTAATGGGTTTTCTATATGAAGATAATAAGTTGTATCGCTACCATTTGACCACTTCCAAATATTTCTTCTAATATAAGCAACGACAGGATTGCCTTCGTTGTCTACTGCTAAAGTATAACCACCTTCTATATAATCTGCACCCCATGAACCACTGCTGCTCAAATCTTGATATGCTCTTTGCACTAAAATCACCACACCATTATTCGTGTTTGCATACATTAAATCAGGTTTGTTATATGAGTCAGGACTTCCTTGAGAGTCCAAATAAGTAAAGTGAATTGTCTCATCATTGTCTACTGTATATTCAATCTTACTTATTGTGCCAAGCGCCTGAATCATTGAATGTTCTGATTCAACTGCGTTTTGCCCAATTGCCACAACTCTAGATACTTCAATATTTCCTTCCCACATATATATCAGTGCTACTGAATCATCCATTGATACAATATCAACTACCGATGTGTAGCTATCTGCAATTACATCTAAAGCGGTGCTGACCTGACCTTCCAATAATGCGATTAACCCTGAATCACCAATATAGAAGCTAATGTCATTTCCTTGATAGCTTGCCGTACCCAGTTTTGTTCCATTGGGATTCACTGTAACTTTTACAAGCGCATAAGATGTTCCACCGTTTCCATCACTTATCTCATACTGAAATTCATCCATCCCAATAAAGT
>JAGXFY010000029.1:0-97941 GCA_024636985.1 Clostridiales bacterium
GATCAAAAATCTCTTGTTTTCCATCTATCTTGTAATATCTATAAATCGGTTGATTCCAAAAGACAAGCATAAATAAACAGATTATAACAATGATGCCTACCCATCTTCTAAAATTTTTTAGGCTTTTCATCTATTCACCTCGTTTTGAATATTAGTTCGGATTATTATCCCATATATGATACAAAAAAGCAAACGCTCAAAATCACTTTGGCATTTACCCTAGACAATTAAAGACTTTCATAGAGAACAAAAAAAATAAGCACCTAATAAGGTGCTTGTAAAGGATGAGGGGGAGAGTATTTAATACGTAAGAGGTAACTCATTCTTACCATTAATATAATACACTATACTCATAAATAGTCAATACCAAATCATAATTTTCTACTAAAATTCAATAATGTTCATAATGTTCACTCGTTACTGTCAACGTAATCCTCTATAACTTTTAAGAATTGCTCACCGTATTTTCTAAACTTACTTTCTCCTACACCGCCTATCGCCATTAAGCCGATCTTGTCTTTAGGCTTTTGACTGGCCATTGCTTTTAATGTCTTATCGTGAAAAATTGTATAGGGTGGTAGTTTTGTTTTGACTGCTATGATTTTTCTAAGGGCCTTTAATCGATCAAAGAGTTGATCGGATGACTCAATAGCTACAATCTCAATACGGTTAGAGTACACCGTTCTGTTACCATACAGAACAGATTCTGCATCTTGAGTCACTTTAATCACAGGATAGCCATCCTGTGTCATATGTAAGTATCCCTCAGCGATTAATAGATGAATCATTTCTTTGATTTGTATTAAGGTATATTCTCTAAGAATACCATAGGTTGAGAGCGATTCAAGTGGTGTACCTGATACTTTTTTAGACTTTGAGCCTTTAAGCACTTCTGCAACAATAGACACCCCATATCTTTCTTTCATTCTTAATATGCAAGATATGATTTTTTGGGATTCTGTGGTGATGTCGACTCGGTGAGCTTTTCCATCACAATTACCACAACCATCACACATTTCCTCACTGGACGCCTCACCAAAATGGCCAAGTAACTGTACCCTTAAGCAGGTATTAATATGACAATAATTCACCATCTTCTGAAGCTGTGCATATCTGTATTTTTTTCTTTCAGGTGATATATCCGGTGTTTCTTCTATTAAAAACCTTCTAAGCTTCTGATCTCCCGGCCCATACAATAATATGCATGCGGATTTTTCTCCGTCTCGTCCGGCTCGGCCGGCCTCTTGATAATAAGATTCAATGTTTTCCGGCATATTATGGTGTATTACATATCTTACATTGGATTTATCAATGCCCATACCAAAAGCATTTGTGGCCACCATGACTTTGTAGTCATCATAAATAAAGCGCTCTTGATGGCGCCGCCGTTCATCCATATTCATACCACCATGATACATGCCTACAGCTACATGCATGCGCTCAAGTACATGGTATAGCATCTCTGTTTCTTTCCTCGTACCACAATAGATTATACCTGAGCTTTCACTATTCTTCTTAACATATTGTCCGATATAACGTTTTTTATTAACACCTTTCAGCACTGAAAAGTGTAGGTTCTTACGATCAAAACCGGTAACAAAAACCTCAGGCTCATACAAATCCAACTGGTCCATAATATCATCGCGTACCAACTCTGTAGCCGTCGCTGTTAAAGCCGCAATAACCGGTCTATATGGCAATTTGTTCAATATGTTCGCAATATTTCTATAGCTTGGCCTAAAATCATGTCCCCACTGGGAAACACAATGGGCCTCATCAATGGCAATAAACTCAATTGTATTATAACGGATAATATCTCTAATTAAGCGACTTTCCATGCGTTCTGGGGCAATGTAGATCATTTTATAGCGCTGTGCCTGAATGCCTTCATACCTATCTAACATCTCTACTTCGTCAAGTGCACTGTTAATATAGGTCGCTTCTATGCCCATATCTCTTAAGGTATCTACCTGATCCTTCATCAAGGAGATTAGAGGTGATATTACCAAAGTGACCCCCGAAAAAAGTAAAGCAGGAATCTGATAACATATAGATTTTCCACCGCCTGTAGGCATCAAGATGAGCGTATCTTTTCTATTCATAATGCTCTCTATCGCCAGTCGTTGGCCTTCCTTAAAATCGGTATAACCATAATATTTTTTTAGATATGATTCTATTGTCTTTGTCTCGTTATAAGTTTCCATTTGATTCCTCCGCTTGGTCTAGCTATTAATGAAAACTAGTATTTGTTTTCACCTATATGAATACTGTCCGGAGACAAATGATAAATCATATCTTTGCGTTCAACTACAATTTTTATCTTATCTCTTACGGTCAAATCCTTGTCGATTTTTTGAAGCAATTCTCTTGTCGGATTCATAGCTATGGGATGGCCGACCGACTTGAGCATCTCAAAGTCTCCAGCTGTATCACCATATGCATAAGATTCACTCAGTTCTATGTTATACTCTGACACAAGATTCTTAAGTGCCACCTTTTTATTCTGACTGTCCCACATAGGACGAACCGCACCAGTATAATAATGCTCATCGTCCATCTCATAGACGGATCCAATATAATGATCAAATTCGAATTTTTCACTGATTTCCCGAACCAGCTCAAAAGGAGATCCTGATATGGTTATAATCTTATGGCCTTGGTTTTTATGCCATCTAATCTGATCTCTTGTATATGTATAGACACGGTCTCCATTTTGTTCAATTACCTTATTTGCAATAAACTCTACTTGAGTTCTATGAAGACCTCGTATCGCATCAACATAGATTTCTGCCATTCTAACTAAGTAGTCGTCGTAATTACCGATGCGTTTGTCCCACCTGTTGTATTTTTCCCTTAACTCCTTATACCATACTTCGCTGCTTATGATATCTGATTTAATCATTTTCTTGAAAATAGCTGTAATCATGCCTTCTCGATATAATGTACCGTCAATATCAAAAAATGCTGCTACCTTACCCATGCAATCACCTCTATTCTTGAGATTTCTCCGATAGGTACAAACCCATTATTATTAATAGTGTTCCGATTAAAGTCATGTACGTAATTTTCTCTTTAAGTACCAATGCAGACATGATTGTTGTAACAACTGGTATAAGATAAATATATTGGTTGGTCTTAACCGGACCGATGGCCTTAATGGCATTATTCCATAGGATAAAAGCCAGAGAAGAAGCGACGATCCCAAGAAAGAGCATACTCGCAACGATTCTAGCGTTAATCACTTCAAAAGTAACCGGCTGTCCTTTGACTACCACAACAAATAGGAGCACCAACAAACCATATAAAAAGACTTTTCGAGTCAGTTGAATCATATGATAATCTTTCGAAGTCTTTTCCATCAAGACTGAATAGATTGCAAACATGGCCGCGGCACCAAGCGCTAGGAAATCCCCTATGGGCTCAACCCCTTCAAACTTACTACCATTAATGATAATTAGAAAAACACCTAGGTAAGCCAATATAAATCCAATGATACTTTTTAGTGTAAAAAAATGTGTTTTGTAAACGAACATGGATAGTATACCTGTTAAGAGTGGTATGGTTGCCACAATCAAACTTACATTCGATGAATAGGTATGCTGTAATGCTGTGTTCTCAAAAACAAAATAAAAAGCAAGAGCAGCACCTATAAAAAGAAAAAGTATTTCCTCCTTAATAGATGTCGGCTTTTTGAATTTAGGATATAGCAGCGTTAGAAATACGATAGCCAAAAGATAACGTACTACCAAAATCTGTAATGGCGTGAATTGATTCAACAGTATCTTGCTCACAATAAAGGTAGAGCTCCAAATGGTAATCGTGGTTACTGCAAATATATGTCCTTTAATGGATGTTTTCATGATACACCTTATTCTTTCTCTATTTTCTTCTCATCATTTTAACATAAATTACTAGATTTCTCATCTTGAATCTTAAAAAAGATAAAGATAGCACCTTAATTTATAATCAGAATACCTCTATAGCCTTACTAAATAAAGTACAAATCCAAGTAAAATAGGAAGTGTCTCAAATCACTTGAGGCACTTCCTATTTCTATATCTTATATGAAACTATTATCAATATCTAATAAATGACGCTTCTATACCCGATGATAGGTTCACGCATGTAACCGTCCAAAGCAGTTATTCTTACACCATAAGAAGAAGTAGCATGAATAATCTGACCGTCACCAATGAAAATGGCTACATGTGAGATTGAACCGCCATAACCAAAAACAACCAAATCTCCAGGGAGAAGTTGATTTCTGGTTACTGCTTTACCATTTTTACCCTGTCCTCTTGAGGATCGGTCAAGTGCATACCCGAACTTCGCAAATATTTGGCCGGTATAACCTGAACAATCGACACCACCTGTTAAGCTGGTACCACCATAACGGTAGCGTGTGCCGATGAAATTTTTCGCATAAGCAACAATTTGATTTCTTACATCGTTTACCGGTTGATTTGGATCATATTTATGGATGTAATCTTTATGAACGTAGCCTGTTATTTGACCAGACGACTTCACTTGATACCAAGCATCTATTTCGCCAACAATGGTTACTTCCTCATTAGAGCTGAGCTTTCCGATGATATTGTTTGGATTGGTTAGATCCGGTTCAGATCTTAGGTTCAATATACTTGCTATTACAGTTGCCTTTATTTGCATAGGTGGTGCAAGTGCAATCTTAGCTGCCGCTGTTTCCAGAGTGATGGTATCATCTTCTTCATAGTTTTCAAGTCGTTCTTGCCATGCTTCTTCTAAAAGAGCCTCATCCAGCATACGTTCAAATACTCTGTAGTTCATGATAATAGCTTGCTCTGATGTACTGTAGCCATCCGGATTGATATTCTCATCACCTGTTCCGGATACAATCGTATTAGCAACCGCCAAACTAATGCTTTTCTTAGCCCAACTTGAAATGGCATCTTGGTCATTAAATTCAGGGGTGCTTTTGCTTGATGTTAGGATCTCTACCTTATTTTCATCTTCTATTTTTTCTATCATGCGTACCATCATAACAACCATTTGTTCTCTCGTTACTAACGCTTCAGGAACAAAAGTTTTTTCAGTGATGCCTGAAGCAATACCTGCTTCAAATGCTTTTAATATAAAAGCTTTGTTGGTGTCTTTAAATGGATTTTTTACCGCTTCAATATCTATAATGTTGTTGGTGGATGCTTCATAGGTTTTTACCAACAATTCAACATATGCTTCTCTTGTTAATTTTTTCTGATAATCTTGTGCCAATGTATCCGTTACAAGATTAATCTCAACAGCGGATTCGATTTCCTGAGTTGCCCAAGAAGATGGTGTCGCTGCCTGTGCACGAATACCCACCGATAAGCCTAGTGTTACCAAGGTACAAATACCTAGTGCCTTCACGCAATGCTTTTTGATTGGTGTCCCAAACATGTTAGCCTCCTTGAAGTAAAATATCTTTTTCTTGAAACATGCTCTCTTATAAAATAGCAAAAGATTAGGTCTCAATTATTTCACCTCATTAACCAACATTATAGAGAAGTTCTAATAATAAGTCAATAAAGATTTAATGAATATTTAATGAATAGAAACAAGAAGAATTAGGTCAAATCCCCATTTTAAAGCTTTGTTAGTATTTTTTACGATGATTTTTGTTAATAAATATTTAACAACTTACTTCAGGCATTCACTTAAATCATGCTGATCGCCTGTTCATAGCTACTGATTATATAAATCTTGTTTCATCTGTAAGAACACTTCTCTTGTAATTTCACCACTTGCATAACGTTTGTTTAAAATATCTTCCGGCTGATCAATAGGATGCAATGCCTCCACTTTTATATCATGTGTATCGTTTAAAAAATACCGTCTTACAAGCCCTTTAGGACCAAAAAATGTGTACATCATGAACAGCATCATTGAAAAACCTATAAGCGGAAATACCCACATACCACCCCACCAAAAAAATGGTCCCATTTATTCAACACCCTTTCAAATTTATAATATCCTCATCATAACATACATACCTAGTAATATCAATCATCGTTTATATAAATAAATATTGATATTTAAGACTTTATCTTATATACTATAAAGAAACTAACATACCATAAATTGTTATAAAGGTGGTGAAACTATCGATAACTTGTCACAACTCTTCAAGCTACTCAGTGATCATAGTCGGCTCATGATATTATTTGCACTTGAAGCGGAGCCATTATCTGTTTCAAAGCTCATTGAAATCACCGGATTGTCTCAACCTCTGGTCTCTTTTCACTTAAAAGTACTTAGAGAAGCCAATTTGGTTTTGACCCAGAGACGTGGTACTTTTGTCTATAACGCCATTTGCGATCAAAGCTTAATACCACTCATCCGAGAATTCGAAAAGTATCAACCTGAGACACCAACCGATTCAAGCCCATTCCCATTTAATTGTCCACCTTGGCATAATGCATAGACATAATGATACCATCAATAAACATACTAAGAATAAATAGGAGGCACTCCCAATGGATACAAACAAATGTTGTGGTGATAGCGGTAAAGATTTCAAAGATATGGCCGGTAAAATGGAAGGCATGCCCAAAATGATGGGTGGCGGCTTTAATCCCATGGATATGTGCAAACAAATGACAGAGAGCATTACAACCACAGCAAGGATGGCCGGCTTTGCCACACCAGAAGTCCAAGTTATTTTTGAAGACTGGGTTCTTGAAGTGGAAAAAGAAATCATGCAACTCATCACACTAGACGTCGACATTACGCCTGCAAAGATTGCCGATCATTTGAAAATAAGTGAAGATAGTGTTTTGTATTTCATCAGCAAACTTATTAGAGACAAAAAAATCGTCGTCACCGGTCTAGCCCTTAAATAGAATTATGAAAAGAGGTAGTCATAAAGTACAATAAATAAGATTTTAAAGGTAGGTCCCAGGAACTTCATATGAACAAAAGCCTATTTAAATGACACATTTGAGAAACCGAATGAGGAAAGAAAAAGCGCTGATCAATCACAGTTCTACATGGATGTAGAACGTCCTTCATTTTTACATGGATGTAAAATAGAAGGATGATTGAACAGTGCTTTTTATTGACGAAATGACGACCTATTACCGAGTAGATATGATACATAGCTTTTCCGATGACCGTACGAAGTGTAAGGCGAGGAAAAGCTATGTGTTATAACTACGATTATGAAATTCTCATTCATCGATATCAAAACTACGTTACCCTTATAACCTATAGTCCGCCTGAGCACCTACATCTTTTACCACTGAAGCTTCTTTAGGATTCTGTGCATAGACTTGATAATGCTGTATCATCTGATTCCTTTTGAAACCGGGAATATCCGTATCTTCACCCACTCTTGATGTCGCATTACTGTGTTTTATTTCAAGGTTTTCACTTCGACTTCTATTAATCGTCGCACCTTGTTCAAAAGCATGACTTGCAGATACCCGATTGGTTTGTACCTGTGATGCCTTGATGTCATCTGTATTAGGTTTGTTACCTTGCTCTATTAATGAACCCTTGCTCTCTGTTTGAGGCTGAGTTTTATTACGACCTGTAGTCCTGTCCGATTTTGGAGACACAGACATGCTTTCATATGCACGAATACCCATAGACCTGATGTTCATTCCATCACCTTCTTTAGTCATCCTATTCAATAACTTTACTATGACTAGAATACCATAGTTATATGAACAATATGTGTCTAAAAGAGACCGTATTCCAACTCAATAGTATAGTCACCACAGACTCCGCAGACATTGATACTTACTATATAAGTACCATCCACAATCCCTTCATTTAACAGTCGCGGCAAAGTCTTTTCTTCATAAGCCTTCGATAGACTGCTCATAACATACTTCCCCGCCTTAGCAAATAAATAAAAATGGAACTCAAGAAATCGATAAGAATTGCTCTTATCACTTTTGTTATTATGACAGGCTTCACAACCCTGATCATAATACTCCATAGAAAAATCAACGAGATCATTATCATGAAGTAGTTCTAATATTTCTTCCACAGTAATGCCCGAAAGTGGATTGTCTTCATCGTTTAAGAATATGCTACATTTCTCACTGTCCAATATGATTTTTTTATCCTTGTACATCCATTCGTAACTTGACATTGTTTTGACTCCTTTCATTTACTATAACGTGTATTCAAATAATTATTGCTCAATTATTCTGGTTCAGTTCTTTTATTGCCTTAATGAGATCTTCAACCTCCTCAAGGTTTGTATCAAAAGATGTTACCAGCCTAATCATACCGCCTTCTTCTTCCCAAGTCATCTGGTAGAAATAAAAAGTATTCAAAAGACGGTCA
The DNA here is from genome assembly GCA_024636985.1 of Clostridiales bacterium. Classification (GTDB taxonomy): domain Bacteria; phylum Bacillota; class Clostridia; order Lachnospirales; family Vallitaleaceae; genus Petrocella. The sequence goes on from JAGXFY010000029.1 coordinate 8,314, forward strand.
ATCCATGTCTGTGGCATTTTTACAAACATCATATTCCCATATGGAATATTCATAAATTCAAGTCTTTCTATGTCTTTAATCTCTTCATAGAGCTTTTTCATAGCGTTGTTTGCTTTATGCGCATTTTCAAGATAGAGATCATCTTTCAAGAAAGCAATGTACTGAGCACTAATATAACGCATCTTGGACATAAGTTGCATGCCTTGCTTTCTGGTGTATTTTAAACTGTTACTTGTTGACTGATCAAATGAAACAATAGCTTCACCATACATCATGCCGTTTTTGGCACCACCAAAAGAGAGCACATCAACACCTGTCTCTCCTATCATCTCATTCATACTAATACCGAGAGCAGCCGCCCCATTGGCAATCCTAGCACCATCTACATGTAATAATAAATCATGGTTATGGGCATAATCGGCTAATGCTTTTATCTCTTCAGTGGTATATAGGGTTCCAAGTTCAGTAATCTGACTTATAGATATAACTTTGGGTTGATTGTGATGCTCGTTGCCTTTATCCAATAAGAATCTGTCAATGGCTTCAGGTACCAATTTGCCATTAACATGAGGCACCGTTAAGAGTTTTGCGCCTGTATAACGTTCAAAAGCCCCACATTCATCTACATTAATATGGGCTGTATCCACACAAATTACCGCTTCATAAGATTTAAGCAATGTACTTAACCCAATGATATTGGCACCTGTTCCATTAAGGACCAAGCTGACTTCACAAGGCTGACTGAACAAAGCCTTGATTTTTTCAATCGCTTCTTTTGTAATCGGATCATCACCATATGGGATGGCATGTTCCTGATTGGCTTTAACAATCGCTTCCATTATTTTAGGGTGTACACTGGCTGTATTATCACTTTTAAAAGTCTTCATATTTGGTCTCCCGTTCTATTTTGTCATCCTGAATGTCTTCACTTTTCACGATATGCATTAACACTCTTTAATTATATCATAATCATGGTTTTTTGAAGTATTTTCTTTGCGTAAAGCAAGAAAAGAAGCTTCGCTTCGTTATGAGCTCTGCTCATATTTCTGAACGGCTCGACAGGAAAGGTCTTTGATGTATTCTGCCACGCTTCAAGGCTGAATACTAAAGTATGACTTTCCTAGAGAGCTAAAAAAAGGTCAAGACCATCGTCTCAACCCTAACATTTTCATACTATAATATTTCTTTTAAATAACTGATTAAGTGTTTAACTTTTTTGAATTGACTGTAATCAAGATTTACCAAGTCGATATCATATTCTGCTTCTAATGCTTCAAGCACCTCCACCAAATCATCTTCATCCATTTGAAGATCATCTTCAAAATCCATAGATGTACTGATTTCATTTGGGTCACCATGCCCAATGACTTCTGCAATTATGCCTTTAACCACGTCTGTTATCATAGTTTACTCCTCATATTCATAATCGTATTCATTAAAATCGTAATCATCGTACTTTACATTTTTAACAACTTGTCTTGAAGGCTTTTTAATTTTTTTTGGTATTTTTTCGTCTGTTTGCAACCTCAAATTACGTCTTCTTCTCTCTTTTTGAATAAGAAATGTTTCAAAATCCAATGGTTCTTGCCTTTCCATTTTTCTCTCCTCGTTGAAAATCGTTTACGCCATTAGCTTAGTCACCCATTTTTCAAAGCTACAAAAGATCCCCTAGATGGTAATCCCATATAAGAACGGGCTCAGAGCCCTATTCCCATATTTTCATTATAATCAATGATTCAAACTAGTCAAGCATTATTTTATCTTCTAAAATGGTATCTATAATGAATGTTAAAAAAGACCTGGAGAAGAACAAAGAGAAAAAAAAAGACAAAAAAAAAGACACCTCAAATCCAAAGAATATGAGGTGATTTCCTATTACTTCTCAATATATGTATATTATTGATCCATTGGTGTGACTGATAAGGGGAAAAGTTGTTTTTTGGCTTCACTGGCTGATGCTATACTTTTACTATATCTGTGGTTATATTCAAAAAACCATTTTTCTTCCGTATTCAGAATGATGTCTAGAATTCGCCCTTCATAGGCTTGCATCGTTACATCAATTTCCATCTTTTCCCCATGTGTGTTCATATATTCAATCAAATCCGGCATAGCATCTTCAGATAACGTTGTTAAATAATACAAGTCTAATTTACCTGTCACTTCATATTGTCTTAAGTTATTACGAACAATCACGGCATCGATGTTCACAAAGCTGATGACCAGATAATAGACAAGTCCAACCATAATTCCCCATTCAATCACCTTATAATTCGGCTTCCAGATTCCAAGTGCAATTAAGCTCATGAAAATCGCCATAAAGAGAAGAATTAAGTAAACATAAAGCCTAAGCCTCGTGTAACCATACATCGATTCGTAAAGGAACATCTTGTAAAATGAAGAAGCCAACATAATATAAGTACAAATAACAGTCACTGTAAGACTCATTCGAATTGCCAAACTGCTTTTTACAAATTTCTTCACAAATAACACACCCATAGTATTTAGTATACTTAGTACCAAAAGTTCAAAAAAGCCTTCTCTCGCATAACTGGCATAATCATAGTTTTTTAGCAATTCTGTGGATTGAGCCAGAAAAAGAAATCGAATCTGTACATAAGCAAAAATTACATAGAGTAGATTCAAAAGCAACAAAACAGTAACACCAACCAAAACTGGAATAACTTCATGGTTTACTACAGGTGATACACCGATCTCTCCTTTTTCCATTTTCATTTGATTTGATCGGATCAAGTAAATACTTAGCCCATAGAAGAAACAAGCTATGATGATAAAGACAAAAATCCTTTCAACAGTATCCCATATGACATCTGTTTCTAGAAATTCAAACCCTTGATGCATAAGCTCTCCAAACGCAGCATCGGCACTGGTCATCAATGCAGATGCAACCAATAATATAGGAAGTGCTATAATCAAGCCTATACCGATTTGCTTAAAAATACCGGCATGTTTATTGTAGGCTTTTGAACCATGATTGAAGTACTTAAAAAAGTTAGATAGTGCACCTATAAAATGATTAATCCCTTCTACTAAATAGGTCGGCCATTTAAAGGTTACATGACTGTAACTTAAGGTCATGAGCAAACCGATTAATAAAAGTGCTGATAAAACTCTGATAATATCCACAGTTGTAACCGCAAAATTAAGACTGAGTATAATGACATATGCACTCAAGTAGAAAAACGCTTTCCCTACTGGTAGCTTTGCTTCTTTTTTAAAATGCCACACAGCAGCAACCGTCAGTACTGTAACCATAAAAACCGAAATACCAAAATCTTGATCCACAAAAAACAGTGTTGACATTAAAGCAATAACCGTTGCATATATCCATGATTTTGACATATTATAAATCCTCCTCTTCATAAACCAACAGGTCGCCCGGTTGGCAGTTTAACACTTCACATATTTTTTCCAAGGTAGAAAACCGTATGGCCTTGGCTTTATTGTTTTTTAGAATAGAAAGATTAGCATTGGATATACCCACTTGCTCGGCAAGTTCTCCAAGACCCATCTTCCTTTTCGCCATCATCACGTCCAGATTTACCATGATACCCATTGTGTCATCTCCTTAGATTGTCAGATCATTTTCATTTTTATAATGAATCGCTTCCTCAAATACATCAGCAAGGACAAAGCAAAACAAGGCTGCCAAAGCAAACACAAAAATCACAATCAAGGTAAGAAAGGTGAAAAAGAAGACGGCTTTCGTTGTAAATATAATCCCAATAATAAATGCCGATACCCCAATACGTTTTAGGCTTGTAACATTTCTCATAATAAACGGGGTATTAGCCACACAAGAATCAAAAATACGTCTAAGTTCATACAAAACAGCCAGGGCTAATAATCCACTTGCGTACAGTACGCCTAGAAAATAGTTTCTAACAAAGGTAATCCCTGTAAATGCAAAAGCATAATTAATATAATCGGCTACAATCCAAGGTAAAAAGATCAAACTGATTACTGCCACAACCATCAGCAACACCATAACGACACTTAATATTCTTGGTAACCATACTCTTTTCTTCATAATACCACCTCATTCGTTATTTTCAGCTGTTATTTTCAGCATTTTTATTTATAGCTATAATAACATATCCTTTTTCTTTTATCAATACATTTTTATCGTTTATCAATATAATTTTATTGATAGTTAAAGTGTCAAAACTAAGTTTCACAAAATTCACCCACCATATCTAGATTACATTGATACATTCATAACTACATATGGTAGGTGAACGTTCAACTATATAGTTTTGACGCCTTAACCATTGATAAAAGTCTAACCATTGATTCAAAATTCGTAAGGAATCCCTATGGATCAGTATGGTCGTATATGGATAGTTATGTTATAATAACGGTTAATGTGAAGAATCAACTATCGTTTTGAGACTAAACCCATTACTGAAAAATAAAAAATTAGAGGTGAAACTATGAGTGAAATAAAACTAACAGAATATAGCCATGGCGCTGGTTGTGGTTGCAAAATCTCTCCTGCCATTTTAGATACAATTCTAGAAACTTCAAGACCTATCATTCCGGATCCAAAGCTTCTAGTAGGCAACAGCAGTAAGGATGATGCCGCTGCTTATGACCTCGGCAATGGTACTTCCGTGCTTAGTACAACGGATTTTTTTATGCCCATTACGGATGATCCTTTTACCTTCGGTAGAATATCCGCGACCAACGCACTCAGTGATATTTACGCCATGGGTGGTAAGCCATTAATGGCTATTGCTATCTTAGGATGGCCCCTTGATAAATTGGCGCCAGAGATTGCACGAGATGTTATTGATGGTGGCCGAAGTGCTTGCGAGGAAGCCGGTATTCCATTAGCCGGTGGTCATTCTATTGACTCACCCGAACCTATTTTCGGTCTGGCTGTCACTGGTATCGTTAATAATCATCAGCTTAAGCAAAACAATAAAGCCAAAGCAGACTGTAATATCTTTCTAACAAAGCCTCTTGGTATCGGCATTCTTACTACGGCTCAAAAACGTAAAAAAATAGAAGACGGTCATATTGACGCTGCTATAGAAGCTATGTGTACCTTGAATAAAATCGGTGGTGAATTGGCTACTATTGATGGTGTTGTTGCTTTAACGGACGTAACAGGTTTTGGACTTCTAGGTCATTTGACTGAGATCTGCGAAGGCAGTGGTATATCCGCTCATATCCAATTTGACCAAGTACCTTTTTTACCAAACACCAAGAAGTACCTATCTCTTGGTTGTATTTCCGGCGGTACACGTAACAACTTTAAGAGCTATGGTCATAAAATAGCACCTATGACAGAAGATCAACAGCATCTACTCTGTGATGCTCAGACGTCCGGTGGTTTATTGGCGATTGTTGAAGATGAGAGCACCGCCGCATTTTTAGAAATAACCGCTAAAGCCGGCTTAGATCTTAAGCCTATTGGTCGTACCACGTCCCTTGGTCAACACTTTGTAACTGTGGTATAGAGGGTATGTCTATGGAAACCAGTCATGATTTCTTAAGTATTGTTCTTGATGAACGTCCATTAATAGATGTTCGAGCACCGATTGAGTTTCAAAAAGGTGCTTTTAAGCATGCTGTGAATCTACCGATTATGAACGATGAAGAGCGACATGTTGTAGGCATTAAGTATAAGGAAGATGGGAATGCTGCCGCCACCAACCTTGGTTACAACCTTGTCAGCGGAGAAATCAAAGCATCACGAACCAAGGCTTGGATTCAGTTTATTGAAAAAAACCCAACGGCTATGTTATATTGTTTTCGTGGTGGTTCTAGGTCTAGAATCAGTCAAGAGTGGCTTCATGATGCTGGCAAAGATATTATTCGTCTTGAAGGTGGTTATAAGGCCTTCAGGCATTACTTACTCTCAGAGCTTATGCCCCGGGCACAAAAAGCCAAGCCTATTATATTAGGTGGCTGTACAGGTTCCGGCAAAACTTTAATATTAAAAGACCTTAAAAATGCCATCGACCTAGAAGCCATCGCTCACCATCGTGGTTCCTCCTTTGGTCACCATATAGACGAACAACCTACACAAATCGACTTTGAGAACAACCTGGCCTATGCCTTGATTCAACACAAATCAAAAGGCTATAAACATGTCATCTTGGAAGACGAAGGTAAAAATGTTGGCAAAAGATTCCTTCCTACCGATTTGGTCGCCCATTATAAAACAGGTGACTATGTAATTGTAGAAGTCCCCCTAGAAGAAAGGGTGCAGATTACCTTACAAGAATATGTGATTGAATCTCAAGCCCATCATATTGAGCGATTTGGTAAAGATCAAGGTTTGAAGCTCTGGTACGACTATATTCTCGCCAGTATGCATCGCCTTGAGAAAAGATTTGGTGGTGATCGACTTAAGATTGTGGTCGAGCTATTTATTGAAGCCTATCGCACACAAATGAGTAGTGGTACATACATATGCCACGAACCATGGATTACTATGTTTCTTAGGGATTATTATGATCCTATGTACAACTTCCAAATGTCTAAAGTGCAACACCATGTAGTTTTCAAAGGTAACAGAGATGACGTTCACAGCTATTTGGAAGCTCTAGATTAAATTGAATCCGATAAAAAAGAGGCGCTTATAAGCGCCTCTTTTACTTTTAACATCGACCATGAAGTTCCTGGAAGGGTTTTCATGGGACCTCTTATATCGTTATAACCTTTTTTGCTTTCATCATGATGTCAACGATTTCCTCCATGTTAGAAATCCGTCCGGCAGTTATAGATGCACGCATATCATAAGCATCAATACAGGTACCGCATGCAATGATTTCCACACCCTTTTCATCTAAACCATGCATCACATCCATATAGCCATTTTCTTTAGACAAAAGCCTCACACCTGAGTTATAGAGTATAATAAGTTCAGGACTGTCTTTTCTTGCCCATAGTTTTTTCAAAAATGCGCCCATCAGTTTATGGCCTAAATCATCATCACCCAGACCCATTTTATCGCTATTAATTACGATGATATTTTTCATAGTATCTCCAAATTCGTTTGATTTTATCTTTTATATGGCTGCTACGTCCACTTCACGCCAACTGACCACTTGGTTCTTACCTTGTTCTTTTGCAATCTTTGTCGCCTTTTCAGCATAATAAATAATTTGCTCCACATCACGTCCATCTATAGGGAAACTGGCTACACCAATAGATACTGTAGTTTCAAAAAGGAAATCCTCTTGATGACTTTCAATTCTAGCACGTATACGTTCTGCAAGCGTCTCGCCAACAATATGATCTGTGTTCTCTAGAATCACTATAAACTCATCACCACTTAACCATCTGAAAACCTTGTCCTCATCTCTTATGGCTTCATTAATAATCGTTCCTAGCTTTCTAATCATCTGATTACCGGCTTGATAGCTTACATCATTATAGTATCTAAGGTCATCCCCATCTATAAACAAGACACAATACTGATCCGTCTTTCTTCCTGTTCGCGTAACCCTATTGGCCAAGTATTGATTCGCCGCTTTTGCATTGGGCAGACCTGATATTTCATCAATCAAAGCATAATTATAGACTTCTTCATAATAATCTAACGATTGTCTGAACCTATTGATTACACCGCCAAGGATGTTTCTAACCATACCTTCACCGGAGTACTTAAGGCTACTATCTACTTTTTTATCTTCCTTAACCACAAACATATAATAATCCTCTAAGGAAGTGATTGGTTCCTCATATGCATATAAAATTGAATGCAGATTGATATTATTATAGCCATTTTCTCGCATTTCTTGGCGATAATAATTCTTTGCCTCATCCAACACATCTTCAATGAACGCCTCGTTACTGTCTTTAATTATGATTGTGAAAGCATCACCTTCTGTCCGATAAACAATTTCCCTTGGGAAAAACTGACACAAAACTCGAGCAGCTGTTCTTATAATCAGATCGCCGGTTTCTCTACCTAAATCACGATTAAGTTCACTTAAATTTGTGATATCAAAAATACAGATAATACCACTGGTCCCAAAAAGGGTGGTATAATCTTCTTCAATGAATTGAATGAAATTTTTTAGTCGTGTTAAGGGGTCTACATGTAGATCCCTATGCAGAACAAATTCATTCATATTTATCTCCCATCATACAAAAGCCTTTAGATTCTATATCTGTAAACCTATGATCTATTCAGCTTATTGATTCCATGTAACATTCTACGCTTTATTTCAATTCCTGACAAGTCCCAAGTTGTAAAATTCTACAATCTATTTTATTATTTAGTCTTCTTTATGTTTTTTTATGTTTTTTTCCGCAGTTTTATGACCTCCAGAAATATTATATACTTCCTTAAAGCCATGATTCATTAATATATTTTGCACCGCATTTCCCGTGGTTCCCTTATTGCAATATGTAATGATGATGATTTCTTTATCCAGGTCCTTTAAATGCAATCTAAAGTTTTCGTGAGGTATATTAATAGCACCTGATACATGTTTCTTTTCAAATTGTTTGGGTACTCTTGCATCAATGATCTTATAGGGTTTTCCGGATGCTTTAAGCTTCTCAAGTTCATCTATTGTCATAAGCCGACGTTCCTTGTGAATAGCGTTATCCAGTATCATACCTGTGTACATAACCGGATCTTTAGTAATTGAAAATGGTGGTGCATAACCTAAGTCGAGATGAAAAAGATCTTCTGCTTTTGCCCCGTAAGTAATGGCCGTAACAAAAACATCCAGCCGCTTATCCACACCATCTTCGCCTATGATTTGGACACCTAACAGCTTTCCAGTAATTTTATCTGCAACCGCTTTAATAACCAATTCTTTGCCACCCATATAGAATGGTTTGCTGGGTTTTATATTATGGCTAACCACGACCGAATATCCAAGCTCCTTTGCTTCTTTTTCAGACAATCCGGTCTGAGCTACAGCCAAATCAAAAACCTTAAAAATACCGGTTCCAAGTATACCTCTAAACAATAAATGCCCACCGGATATATTTTCGCCTGCAATTCTACCTGTCTTGTTAGCTGTTGATCCAAGAGGTCTGAATACCGGCTTACCTGTAACCACATGGTATTGTTCTATACAATCGCCACAAGCGTAAACATCTATAACATTGGTTTCCATTCTCTGATCTACGATTATAGCACCTGATTCTCCTGTAGCTATACCCCCGGATTTTGCTAAAGTCACTTCCGGCTTCACGCCTGTCGCCACAATAATCATGTCGCCATGAACCATTTGTCCATTTTGCAGCTTGACACCATCTTCTAGGATGGTTTCAACTCTGGCGCTTAGCATTACTTTTACATCTTTTTCTATTAGATGTTCCTCAACATAGGTTGCCATATCTGCATCTAGGCCCGGTGTCACTTGATCTAGCATTTCTATTAATGTAATGTCTATGCCAATGTTTTTCAAGTTCTCACAAAGCTCCAATCCAATGAAACCACTTCCAATAATAATCGCTGACTTTGGCTTATTGCTATCAATAAATCCTGTGATTTTAAGCATATCTTGGATATTTCTTAGTGCGAAGACATGCTTCTGATGAATCCCCTCAATGGGTGGCATAACAGATACCGCACCTGTTGCTAGTACCAAGCGGTCATAATGATCCTCAAAAATCTCATTATTGCTTAAGTTTTTAACCCTTATTGTCTTTGTGCTTGTATCCAGCTCTAAGACCTCATGAGATATATGTATATCTATGTTATATTTCTTTTTGAAAAATTCAGGATCTCTTGGTGTAAGTTCTTCTTTATCTTCTACTTCGCCACCAATATAATAAGGCATGCCACAACCTGAGTAGGATATATCCTGATCCTTTTCGTAGATGACAATCTCAGACTCCTCATCATTTCTTCTAGCCTTTGCTGCTGCTGATGTACCCGCTGCTACTGCACCAATAACTATAATTCTCATATGACACCATCCTTTCAAAGCAAAACATGATTGTGTATAAAGTTATGAAGCACCTTCTTATGGAAAGTGCTTCATTTACTTTGTCTCTATTATATAACAGTTTTCTACTTTATGCCTTAGTTATATCATTATATTGCTCAAGTAATGCCATATCTTTTTCATATGTCCTGCTTATTTTACTTTCTTCAACTAACAATTCATAAAGTTTCGGGTAAGGCTCTATGAACTTTTTATTAATCTCATAGTAAACCCATTGCGCTTGTTTATTATAACTTATGATACCGGCGTTGTTAAGTTTTGCTAGATGTCTTGATACATTAGATTGTGTCATGTTTAAATCATTTCAACTTCATCAGCATTAATATGCTATAAAAACCATTTGCCAAAAAAAAGGATTATCAACCTGAAAGTCAATAATCCCTTTTGATTCTATACCAAATATTCTTTTATTTCCGATGGCTTTGGCACTCTGCCCATTACTTTTAGCGTTCCATCTACAACAAGTGCCGGTGTACTCATAACGCCATATCCTATAATTTCTTTCATATCTGTCACTTTTTCCACTGTCGCCTCAATATTTAATTCTGCAAGTGCTTTTTTAGTGTTTGCTTCTAGATTTGTACAATTTTTACAACCTGGTCCTAATACTTTGATTTCCATAATAGCCTCCTAATTCTAATGCAGTAAAAAGTTAAATAAGTAACCTACTAATATTATACCAAAACTTGTTATTGCAACAAATATTGCAAGTAATTTAGGTTTAATCACTTTTCTAAGTAAGATCATAGCCGGTAAGGATAGGGCCGCTACAGCCATCATAAAGGATAAAGCAGTACCCATGCCCATACCTTTTGATATCAATGCTTCTGCTATAGGAATCGTACCTATGACGTCTGCATAAAGTGGTATACCAACAGCCACACCTACTAAAACAGCAAAGGGATTATCCGGTCCGGCGTATTTGGTCAGAATATCTGCAGGTGCCCAACCATGTATCGCTGCACCAAGTCCGATACCAATTAACAAATAAATCCACACATGCTTAACAATCTTTATTACTTCTTCTATCGAAAAACTAATACGTTCTTTTTTTGTGAGTGTTTTTATTTCTACATCGCCCATGGACATCTCATACACATAACCCTCAACTTCACTTTCTAGGTTGAACTTCCCTATGACAATACCTCCAATAATACCAATAATGACGCCCATTGCTATGTACAGCGCTGCTACTTTCCAACCAAATGCTGCCAACAGTACAATAATAGCGCCTTGATTAATCAGTGGAGATGTAATTAAGAATGAAAAAGTCACGCCGAGTGGTATGCCACTCTCAACAAATCCAATGAAGATTGGAACCGATGAACAAGAACAAAAAGGCGTTACAGTTCCAAGCAGTGACGCCATGATGTTTCCTTTTATACCACTAAAATTCTCAAGAATTTTCTTAGTTCGCTCAGGTGGAAAATAACTTCTTATATATGAGATTAAGAAAATCATAATACTTAGAAGTATCAGAATCTTAATGACATCATAGATGAAAAAATGCACTGAAGAACCTAAGTTGGTATCCATAGATAACTTAAACACATTTTCCACTAAAGCCGCTACCAAGTCATATAACCACTCGAATTTTAGAATACTGGTAAAAACACTCCATACCCCATTTAAAAAATCTAACATATTATAGCCTCTTTCTAAATTATACTTCCACTTGTTTACTCAGCTTTTTCACATATAAGATTTCCAAGAAATACATACACTTGCTTCAACGTCTTAGTTATCTATATGTTCAATTAAGTTGTTACGCCTCAAATGCTTTTACCTGAATATAGTCTTCTACATGCTCTAACCTATGCATGTCTTTCTTATATGTAGCATCATTCTCCAAGTGAAGAATGATATCTTTGAGCAGGGAGATTAACAATTTATTGGAGTCATCAATATTATAATACATCATTTGCTCCAGTCTTTTAGATTGAACAAAATTCAAATCTCTTAGTTTACCCAGATGCTTTGAGATCTTAGGTTGTGTTTCCTCTAGTACGGCTTGAATTTGACATACACACAAACTTTTATTATAGAGTAATATCATGATTCTTAAACGTGTTTCATCCGATAATACCTTAAAAACATCCATAACTTCTGTCACACAAACACCTCCAAACTCAGAATACGTACATTCCCATATGGGTATATACGTATTCTACTATGTTTTTTTCCATATGTCAATGAATATATTGACAATTCTTACTTCATGCAATAACCTTAATACCATATAGGTAAGAAAAGTCCTTAACACATCAGCTTAACAAATGAGCTTTCTTATAAACGATAAATGCTATGGAGGTAATATGATTAAGGATAATCAAGACTCAATCACACAAGAACCTTTAGATGAACAAAATAACATAGATGAACTCAATAAAACCCCATACCCGGAACATTGGATACGTAAGACCGTTTTGTTTTTACTAAGTCAAAGCTTTTCTTTATTCGGTTCTGCTTTGGTTCAATTTGCTATTATATGGCATATTACCTTAACAACACAATCCGGTGTTATGATGACCATCTCCACTGTATTTGCCTTTCTTCCTCAACTCGTTATCTCTCTTTTTGCCGGGGTGTGGGCCGATCGATACAACCGTAAAACACTTATGATCCTCTCGGATTTTCTTATTGCAAGTGCAACATTGGTTCTAGCTATCATGTTTTATATGGGGTACGGCAGCTTATGGGCGCTTTTTATTGTTTCCGGTATACGCTCTTTGGGGGCAGGTATTCAAACACCTGCTGTTAATGCTTTTTTACCACAGATTGTCCCTAAGGCTAAACTGATGAAAGTCAATGGTATCAACAATAGCATAGGCTCTATGATTTTACTGGTCGCACCTATTATCAGTGGTGTCTTACTGACCTCTTCCACACTGGAAGTTACTTTTTTTATTGATGTTATAACGGCGATGTTTGCTATCCTGATTTTGTTTTTCTTAAAAGTGCCACCCCATGAAAAAGCCCTCTCGATTCAACAAGAGGGTTATTTCGATGATCTAAAAGCCGGTCTGCTTTACGTACGTGATAACCGGTTCATAAAAAATATGTTGATTTTTTATGCTGTCTTTTTCTTTTTGTTGGTTCCTGTTGCATTTCTAACACCGCTAATGGTGGCACGTTCTTTTGGTGATGATGTTTGGCGTCTTACGGCTAATGAAGTTGTTTTTTTCCTAGGTTCTATTTTGGGTGGTATCTTGATTTCCATATGGAAAGGCCTAGAAAACCATATCCATACCATCGCTATATCTTGTAGCTTATTGGGTGTTTTTACCCTTGGTCTCGGGCTCTCCAAATACTTTTCTATCTACCTATTTTTCATGTTTCTAAGTGGACTTATCGTACCATTTTTTGTTGCTGCTATCACCACACTGCTTCAAGAAAGAATCGATAACAATATGCAAGGAAGAATCTTCGGTTTGACTCAGATCGTAATGGCAGGTGTCATGCCCCTAGGTATGGTCATCGTAGGTCCAATTGCTGACCTTGTGGCAATCGAAATTCTTTTTGTTATCACCGGTTTTCTAATGGCACTCCTTGGTATAAAAGTATATTTCAACAAAAGTTCTCAAGCGTAATGTGATAATACTTAATTGAGCCATTATACAGACTTTGTCTTAAACTATGTTCCTGTTATAATTAATTTGATCTAAAACTATATTTCTTGGAAGGAGTTTTATAATGAATGACAATAAATTTAAAGCAATGTTAGTGTCCGTGATTAACGAAAAAGAATTTCAAAGGGATATTATAACGAGACAAGTCCAAGATCTTCCACAAGGAGATATACTAATAAATGTAAAGTATTCTTCACTAAACTATAAAGACGCTCTTTCAGCTACAGGAAATAAAGGCGTAACTAGAAGTTATCCCCATACTCCTGGAATTGATGCTGCTGGTGTAGTAGTAGAAAGTAACAATGATGCTTTAAAAGTTGGTGATAAAGTTATTGTAACAGGATATGATTTAGGGATGAATACGTCCGGAGGTTATGGAGAGTATATTAGAGTTCCTGCTGAATGGGTTGTTAAACTTCCCGAAAATCTTTCTCTTAGAGAGAGCATGATATTTGGTACAGCTGGATTTACTGCTGCTCTATCCGTTTATAAATTAGTAAACTCAGATGTTAAACCTAAAGGTGGAGATATCTTAGTAACAGGTGCAACAGGCGGAGTAGGTAGCATAGCTATCTCAATCTTAAATAGAATTGGCTATAATGTCATCGCTGCTACAGGAAAAACTGATGAAAAAGAAATGCTATTTGGGCTTGGCGCAAAAGAGATCGTTGATAGAAAAGAGATAGATGACAAATCTGAAAGAGCTATTTCAAAAGGTCGATGGGCCGGTGTAATAGATACAGTAGGTGGAAATATATTAGCTACAGCCATTAAATCAACTAATTATGGGGGTAGTGTAACATGCTGTGGAAATGTCGCATCTCATGAATTCTCAACGTCAGTCTATCCATTTATTTTGCGTGGAGTAACATTGTTTGGAATTGATTCTGTTCAATGTCCTATGGATATTAGACTAAAAATCTGGAATGCTTTAGCCTCAGATTGGAAGCCTAATAATTTAAATGATAATGTAGATGAAGTGTCTTTAGAAGGATTAAGTACAAAAATAGATATGATATTAGCAGGTAAGCACAAAGGTAGAACTATAGTTAATCTTGAATTATAACTAAGCGTAAACTCTACAGCACAGAGTACCACTAAAGAACCTGTTCCCGCTTCCTTTTAAGAGATAATCACTTTTAATTACTTAACTTACCTTTCTGACTATATCTTTATATAGATAGTCACTGTAGTTTATTACTATTAAATTTAACCATGGTACAACAGCAAATAGTACTGCAAATAATATAAATACAGGATTCATAGTTATTATTAATACTATTGCAAATATAGTTGCCAAAGCTATAGAAAAATATATAGCTTTTAAAGCAAAGGGTTTTTTAATAATCTCTCCAACCATATAAACCCCATCTGCCTCTTCTTTTATTATTCCTCTAAACTTATACATAGCACTACCTTTAGCTCTACTACTAAGTTCAAAACTGCCATCAGGATATACCTCTCCACTTATTTGTCTAGAATAGGTCACTGCTAATCTTGTCTTTCTTTTTATATCCCTGCAATTTTCTATGCAATCTTCTTTAGTCTTATATTTTGTTTTAATCTTTATATTTTCTCGTTTTGTCAATATATTTTATCCTCTCATATCATCTAAGTGTTATAATTTTAGAAGTCTTTTATTTCAAAGATAAACTCCAGATATACATATATAAGTAATGGTATATTTCACCACATATAATCCTAATATATTCAGCCTGAGAATACCAGCACAATAAAGGTCAATAGTTATTTGAAATAAAAAGGACCATAAGCAAAACAGTCTTCATAACTGTTGCCTTGGTCCATAGAGGTCATCTGTATATCCTAATATGATGTTTCCAATTGATGATACTCCCCCATTCCAATTAGCTCTTAACAGTAATTATAGCTTTCTTTGTTGCGATTGCCAATACCGTTTAGCTTTCTTTTATAGGATATGTTTAGAATGGTAAACAGTCCTACAAATCAAAATTTACATTTGCTCAATCTCATCAATTCCCAGTATTAGAAAGCAATTAGAAATTACTTGTTTAACGGCAAGCACAAGATTATATCTAGCAACCATTAAATCATTTGAGTCAGCATTTAAGACAGAATGATTATGATAAAACTTTGAAAATTTTTGTGTTACACTAAATAAATATGTAGCAACAATATGTGGACTTAAATGATTCATTGCTGAATGGATAACATCTTTCATTTTGCTTATTTCAATAATAAGCTCTAATTCTTCAACTGCTTCTAATAGCTCATATTGCACTTTATCAGCTATTACATTATTCATTTTTCGTTCTATAGACTTGATTCTTGCAAAACTATATTGCAAATAGGGTCCACTATCACCTTCAAAACTTAAAGCACTTTCCCAGTCGAAAGTAACATTTTTGTCATTCGAAGTTTTCAAAATCGAATATTTTACCGCGCCATAAGCGATGGCTTTTGCAGTTTCCTCATCAACTTCTCCTCTTCTTTTCAAGATTTCATCCTTAGCTTTTTCAAGTGCCTCTTCCATAAAATCTTCTAATAAAACAACAGTGCCACTTCTCGTTGCCATCTTACCTTCTGCCAATAGTACAAAAGAATAATGTACCGGTTCTGGCGCTTTATATCCAAGAACATCTAATGCAGCTTCAATTTGCTTATGGTATAGTTTTTGGTCTTCGCCTAAGATAATAATGTTTTTATCTTTCTCCATATTTACTTTATCAATCGTATATGCAATATCTCTTAGAGGATAAAGAGAGGTTTTATCTTTTCTAGTTAAAATTAAATATGGTGATTTCGTTGGTAGGTCATACTTTGCCTGATTAAGAGCATAACGTCCACCTTCATCTTCTTCAAGGTATCCTGTCCCTTTGAAATCTTCTATAACCTCATTCAATCTTTCGTTAAATAAATAGTCAGATTCATAATCAAAAACATCATATTCTATTCCTAGCATTTTAAAAATAGCCGTTTGTCCATCTATACAAATTTGAACTAGTTTTCGAAATTCATCTCTTACTTCCTTATTGCGATTTTCCAATTGGTAAAGCAACTCAAATACTTCTTCTTCGATAGCAGGATTCTCTTTTAATTGATTATTGAAATCAACATATATGTCCAACAAATCCTTGAATGTTACCTTGCTTTTATCCTTTGACCCTAATAGTAGCATCGCTATTTGTTTACCTATATCATTGACAAAATAATGTACTTCTACATCATAACCTTCAAATTTAAGTAATCTTACAATTGTATCCCCAACCATTGCATTACGAGCTCTTCCGACATGGGGTGATGCATTAGGATTAATACTTGTATGCTCTATTAATACAGATTTTCCATTCCCTGATTCACTTGATCCATAATGCTCTTTTCGTTCTAGTACTTCTTCAATTACAGTTCGAAATAATTGCTCATTTTCAATATAACAATTAAGATAGCCACCTTTAACTTCCGTCTTATTAATAAACTCTAGTTCATTAATTATTGTACTTAATTCTAGAGCAATTTCACCAGGAGATCTCCGAAACACTCTCGAAAAAGTAAAACATGGTATAGATATATGACCAGTTTCAACATCTGGAGTAACTGAAAATACAACATCAATTTCAGAATACTTTTGTTCGATTTTTTTCTTGATTGCTTCTTTAAAATAATTCATAGAATCTCCTTTTTCTTTAAAAATAAAAAGAACCTACATCTCAAACAAGAGACGAAGGTTCGCGGTACCACTCTAATTGCAATATACAAACTTCATATATTGCCACTTTAATATCTTTATCGCAGATTTACGGCTTCAACCATTACAAAATTGTATTTTTTATGAAGCTACTCCTCAGCTCTTTTCGAGAATATTTTGTCATCAAGCTCACACCAACCTTGACTCGCTATCACAAATTATTATTCTTTACTTTCTGATTCAACGTATTTGTTTTATTAATTTACATATTTATAACATATGTATTTATTTGTGTCAATCATAATTTTTGAAAACAAAATAGATTCAAAGATATCCAAAGATATCCACTTCTAAATTTAGCACTTATTAAAAAGATTATCTCGCTTTCCTTATCTCTCTATATTTCAAAGCTCAATCTCAACCCCAAGCAAAATCTCCTGTTATCAACCGTTTATTCCTAAAATTGACAATATCCACACCAAAGCATAAAACCTTAGTTTTCAAAAGGAACTGGGCAAATATCACTAGTGTTTTTCTGATATTCTCACTGCACATTCCACATGTGTCGACTACAAGATCTCAGACAGTTACAACTAAGAATCTATACCTATAAATATTAGTAAAAGATTGCTTAAATAGTCAAACATTATAATATTTTGCGTCCCCATAAATTTCAATTTGTAGGGTACTCATTCCAACAATAATTGACGCCAGATTCGCTTGCCATTTAAGCTAATGGTATCCAACCCTGATACCAATAGATTTAATAATGAAATTAAACTTAAACTTCTACTTTCATCTTTAATTTTAATATTTCTTGATTTATTGCTTATACTCAAACACAACCATATTCCAATCCGTGTAGCCACTACCATCTGTATATTTATTAATTAGATCCTGAGGTGCATTATCTAAAGAATTAATATAATTATATGCTTCTGTTTGCTGTTCATATACAAACATAACCATATTCCAATCCGTCATACCATTGTCTGTATACTCGCCATAGGCATACTCTTTGATTTTTGAGTCGGCACTTTCAATAAACTCTAGATATGCCTCGTATTGTTGATCGTACACAAACTGAATCATATTCCAATCACTTCCATCATTGTCAGTGTACTCTTGATAGGCATAGTTTTTAATTAGTGAATCTTCTTTGTTCATCATATAATTATATGCTTCCACTTGTTGCTTATATACATAGTCGCTCATCTTTGTATCATCAGGCCATTCCTTTTTCGAGTATTCTCCTATCGCATAGAGTTCTTCCTCTGTTGTCTTGATTGGTATAGAATTAGCTGTAGAAATATCGATACTTATTTCAATTTTCCCGCTTGTGTTCATAATACTATCATCAGAAACATCAATTAGAAACAAATACTCAATTTCTATTGATGGAATTGTGATCGTATTACCTAACAACGCCTTATAACTCTCTATACCTGTCAATTCACCATAAATTTCTACAAAATCATTTTCTAAAATCCTATCCTCCCCTTCCTCTCTCTTCTTAAATTCTGCATAGATAATACTGTCATTAGAATCAATTTCTATTCTAAACATTCTACCATTTGAATATTCTTGTACCTGTATCACCTTTCCTTTAAACTTAGCACGTCGGCCTTCATATATTTCCGGATTTCTATTAATATCTGTGTAAAGATATTCTTCGCATGATTCTATATATTCTTTTTGAGTGGCTTCAGATTCTAGCTTAGCCTCCATCTCATATGCATCCTTGGCTTTTTTTAGCTCTTGTGCTTCTCTTACTTTTTTTTCTTCTTCTGCTTCCCTTGCATTTTTTTCATTTTCTGCATCTTTAGATTCTTTTTCAGCTTTAAGTTGCTCAGCTAAAAGGGCTTCTTCTTTCTCTCTCGCCGCTCTTTCAGCCTCAGCAATCTGCCTTTGTACTCTTGACTCTTCATTCCTAATCTCTTCTTGCACAATGAAACTTTCAGAATGTAATGAATCAATGCCCGTGTATATATTACTTCCCAAAAAAAGAAGTATTATCCACCCAATTATTGTAAAAATAATTTTTTCCCTTTTAAATAGCGGAACTTTTTCCCTTATTTTTTTGAATACGATAATAATTCCAGGTAAGACAAACATAAGAAAGATTGAACAAATATACTTTGCCTTATATATGAATTCATCTTTACTTGATGCTTCACTCCCAATTCCAACAAAGAGTACTACAATAAGTAATACAAAAATCACCGTAACAAGGTAGATAATTCTGAAGGTCTTAACAATAGTACTTCGGATACTTCCTGTCCCAGTCTTTATGTTTTTGTGGGAAGGGTTAATATTGTTTATATTACTTTTCTCAGCATCTATATTGTCGTCACTACTATTTGATCGCAAAGCAGCCTCTAAATTCTTAGATTCACCCTGCCTAGGATTATCAAATTGATTAATGTTTTCGTTATTAGCACCACACTTAGGACAGAATTTCATTTCATCTGACATCAATGTTTCACAATTAATACACTTTTTCATTGTAACTATCCCCTTTTAGACTTTCCTGACAATAAAGTGATTGAAGATTTAGCGACTTAACTACTTTTGAACTAACTTTTGCATTAACTTATGTATCCTTCTAGGTTAATTATCATAGCGTATCTCCATAATATGCAAAGTAAACCTGCGTTAATGAATTTATTAGCACCTTTGCTTCATCTAGTGATTTCTATACTTCAACTTTTAAATTTCAATATGTAAGGGATATAATGATTTATAACATTGAGTTAATAATTCAGCTAATCAGCACATTCTAGTTTGTATAAGAAGTAATATATAATCTGAAATATTTAATCTAAATTTGAATCCATCGCAATCAATTTCTCATACATATAATTTAAATCATTATCATCAAATGATTTCCCTGAGAAAGTTTCAATACATAAATTCTCTATTTGCACATAATTAACCTTTGGAATCTTATCTATATACTTAGATAGAAGTTCTAGTATTTGCTCTTTCTTTTTTAACATAATTGTTCCTATATAATCATCATCTAATGAACTCCCTATCTTCTCTCTGTACTTTCCATATCCCCATAACAATTCAAATATATTATCAATCCCATTATATTCAGACTCTTCTATAACCGTATAATTAAACTCATTATCAAAACAGTTCAAGAATTGGATATCCAAATCTATTGGGAATGGCATCATTGTATTATTAGATTCATCTTCCAAATCTTCATCAATTACTTTCTTTATAATATTTAACATCTCGAATGGCGCATTAAATCCTCTTGGAGATATTTCATTTGCACCTGTTTCAATTGCAATTACCAAATAATTATAGTCCTGGGTTGTGATTGAAGAGCAATAGTAAAAAAACTCAATCAATTCTTGTGGATTTACTACGTCTAATTCATGCGCAATAATTGGATAATATTTCAAAACACCTTCTTGATAATATGTCTTAGGAAATGTAATTGTAAACTCTTCTGCAAGCTTACTTAAAGCTAATTCTGAGTTAACCATTAAGTCTCTTTTTTGGGCCTTATACCAAGTGTTTATTGTATATTTATTGAAGTATTTACTCGGTTTATGTTCTTTGTAATATAAGCATGCAGCTTCAAGTAACTCAATATTTTCTTTTTCACTCATCATAATTGCTTTATGTTCGTCTAGTAAACTACCTTGTTCATCAACAATACTTTCAAAATACTCTTGCATCGAACTCAAAGCGCTTTTCGCATTCATCAAATTGACAAGTGCTAATCTACTTTGATCTTTATCTCGTTGCAAATATCCAACAAACTGACTGTTGAAATTCTGGAAGCTACTAAAATAGCTGTTTTTTATTTTATCGAATCCTTTTTTAAGTATATAACTATTCTCAAAAGGTCTATTTTGATTTGGATATCCTACTTCTCGAACAAGATCTCTATTAATATCAATAACTAAGAATCCAATTTCATTCGGTATACTACCTTGTGGTTTACTTCCAAGCACATTACATATAAAATACACACATTTTCTCATTATAGAATTGATTTTTTTTCTTACACTAAACCAGTGTTCAAGCCATTCATATACACTATCGCATTCATAGTTGCTCATTATTGCTTTATTCCATAATGATGTGAAATCTTGTTTGAACATCATTACAATGTTTTTTATCGGCATAGCTTTATGTGCATCATCAGGAATTTTGTATCCAGACAAAATGTCTAAGCTAGGCTTGATTGCATCAGCACAATATAACTCGTATATCGGAAGAGTCTTGCAAATTATTTTTAATCTAGAAACACTTTCTTCATTTGCTTTTTTTACATCATTTAGTGACAGTAGATACTTTACATGTATTCTTTTATCTTTATCATTAACATTCAGTTCCAAAGAATCTGTGCTTTTAATCAAGTACGATACAATTATATCTATATTGTTTCCAACAAACGAACTAAACTTATCCTTATTACTTAAAAAACATGTATACATGAGATTTGACACATCATCACTTTCATGATTATCAATGTTCAGCCATATCTCATTTAAGTCTATAGACGATGATAAGTTAAACCTCTTATCTATATTAATCAACCAATATGCAATCGGAGAATATGCTGAAATATCATTTGGCATATTCATATCCTTTAACTTGCTAAATAAAGCCTCACAAAAGAAGTAAATATCCATTTCCGAAACCACAATCTTAGGTACCGAGTCTCTTAGGTCACACAAATATTGAATATTACTGTTTTCAGGATCAGTTTTTTTCATTTCATCTAGAATATTTACTTGGAAATCGAAATCATCAAATTTCGTAAAAGGGTTAAGTTCAGTTGAAAAAATAAAAAGTCCACCATGATTATTAGCATCGTCAAATGATTCCTTATTCTGAAGATAATAGTTCATAACACTTCCTAAAAGCAATCCTCTTAATGCCGTTAAATATAGTGATAATTCATCAAATGTCATTATATTCTCAACGACTTTAGGATAAAAGGTACTTTTATTAGAAATGAACTGAGGTAACGTTGAAAAAAGTTTTGAAAAATACCTAATATCAGTAATCATCACCACTTTGTTAGCAGTATCCTCAATTACGACGTATTCATGTAGTCTATCTACAATGTGCTGTGATCGTACTGGATGTAACCCCTCTATATATTTATCCTCTGAATCAACCCTAATCAAAAATTCATTTTCTATACTTTTTAAAATCTCACCATAGTCTGCACTCGTATCCTCAATCAAACTTCTGATTAGCTTTGGAGCAGCAATTTTAATTCCACAAATGTCAGCAAAGCAAACTTTTCGAAGAATTTCACACTTAATTCTACCAGTTTCAGTTTTATTTATTTCAGATATTTGGTGAGCAACTCTTTCCGAAATCATTTCACCGTGTGTAAGTAAATAAATATACTCTATCAAAAGTTTTTTATCAGCTAAATGATTCCACGACTTTCTCCAATCACTCACTGAAGTGTGCAATTTATTCGCATCTCTTAAAACTTTGAATATGTTTTCAGCTTCATCTTCACTCAATAATAGTTTTATTGTTTTCAATGACTGTACATTGCTCAAATTACCAGCATAGCTGTACCAATCATCTTCTCTTGAGGTAAGCAGAAGCTTATAATTATATGATATATCCTCTTGCATAAGTTGAGCTAATTTGTTCCATTCTATCAACTGCGAATCGAGATTATCAATGATAACAAGTGGTTTTTCTCCTAGTTTTATTCGGTTCTTAAAGTATTGCATTATACTATCTAACTCTTTTACATCATTACACCATAATAATTGATATATCGTGTATTCCTTACTTAAGTTATGTGCAACTTGAAGTGCAATTGTTGTTTTACCTTGACCACTCGATGACTTGATTACCGTAACTCGATTACTAATAATTGACTCAGCTATTTCTTTTTCTAATCCTAATCTTCTTATGGGTAATTCCATTGCTATGTCTTGAGGTGTAGCCTTTTTACCTTCAAAGAAACTTTTCCCATCACTACCAGTCGATACTTCAAAATCTATTTTTTTTATCCACTTATGAGCTTCGTTTTCTACACCTTTGTTTATATCATCCTTTATTTCCTGTATTATCGAATTTAACTCAAATTTATTGATACTTTCACGTTTCTCCATCTTTTCAAGACACAATATATTTATTCCATTGGCATATAGGCTAATATTATCATTCAGTATCTCATACTTCTCAATCAACAATTTCTCAATTTCAAAGGTAAGTTGATCTTTACTGACTCTCTCAAAACTTAACTTTCCAATGAAATCTTCAAACGAAAACCCTTGCCAATTCCAATTTGAATTGGCTGTTTTGATATTATCAATTTTTTCTCTCCAACGTTTTTTTGAAGACTCATCTAGTTTGTCATCAAACAATTTACTTAAATTACCCTTGCTCACATCAAAATCATACACAAGCTTGAAAGAATGTGTTTTATCAATTAAGTATGCTTCTAAGTAATTCTTAAGTACATCTGTTAAAAAGCTGGCATCTTGTTTTACCGTAGAATACTTTAATTGGATATGCGTAATACTATTTGATTTAATTTCGCACTTATATTTATCTATATCTTCAATTCCTTCAAGTAGAAAAGATGTATTCTTATCAACTTCAGATAAAATTAAAAAACTTGAGTATAAAAACTGATAAGTAAATCCCGAAAGAGCAATTTGACCACCCGTTCTAGATTTTTCTAGCTCTTTCAAAGAAGTTTTAACTGGTTTCTTTTTTACTTTCCTTTTTTTCTTCCCCATAATCCCTCCATTTGTATGTTGGTTCCTTTATAAATCTCATTAGCTGTGTCTGTATATTTTATAATTGATTTTCAACAGCATTAACTGGCCAATCTGTAGGCTTAATTATTCAAATTAAAATAATCAATTGTCATAGTTCTTTATAAATGTTCTTAGAATACTAAACATGCACACAAATCAGAATATGCAATAGTATTGCGAAAAACCTCAGTTATTTATTATAAGGTTCACCCTACATAATCCCAATAATTATATGTTTATGATCCGAACACCTGCACAATAAAGGTCAATAGTTCTTTGAAATAAAAAGGACCATAAGCAAAACAGTCTTCATAACTGTCGCCTTGGTCCATAGAGGTCATCTGTATATCCTAATATGATGTTTCCAATTGATGATACTCCCCTATCCCAATTAGCTCTTAACAATAATTATAGCTTTCTTTGTTGCGTTTGCCAATACCGTTTACGCCTTCTTTTATAGGATATGTTTAGAATAGTAAACAGCCCGATAAATCTAAATTTGTAGTTACTCAATCTATATAACTCTAAAGATTAAATAACAACACAAATATCTAACAGAGCTTAAGATTTTTCTTTCTTGCTTTGTAATAATACGGCTAACATAATGATTACAACTTTTACCAGGACTGTTAAAAATGGTGGTATCTTTGCTGCAATCAAAATACCTTCGATCATCTGGAGCATGTCGATGCCCATTCTTATAAACACTTCTTTTGACTTTTCAATCATGGTCTTCTTGTTCAAGAATCCCCCTTTGTCATGAATTTCTTCGCCAATGAATAGATTTTCATATACCAATAAATCATTGATGCTGTTCAATTCCTGATGTATGAATCGAATGCCTGCTTCCATGGATTTTTTCGTGGTCATATTTTCTTGTAAGACGCCATTAATATAAATGGCGCCTTCTGTAGGTCTAAGGATACCTGCCAATATATTCATAAGTGTAGATTTTCCTGCACCATTTTCTCCAAGTAGTCCGTGAATTTCTCCTTCTTCTACTTTAAGTGATGCATGGTCTAAGGCTCTAACCACGCCAAAATCCTTTACTATGTTCTCCATTTTCAAAAACATCTTATCAACCTCTCTTTTATCACCAATGGTTAATGTCAAAACTATGTTTCTCAAAGTTCAACTATATAGTTTTGATTCTTTAACCTCCATTAAAATTCCGGCCAAGTATACACTTGACCGGATCATGCTTTCTTAACTAAATGCCGGTTTCTTGTCCAATGGTTACATTGTCGCCCATCAATTAGGCTGTCAGGCAGCAGAAATGCTCATCGAAAAAATTCAAAAGCCGGATATGGCTGACAAACAGATTATACTCGATACCCATCTGGTCGTTCGAGGTTCTACCACTTTGTCTTCAACGTAAATTTTACATTCTTAATTTATAAGAGAAAGAACCTTCGTCGTTAGATTAATGCTCTAACTTCAAAGATTCTCTTTTTCGGCTTATTATACATACCATTTTGTTAACTAAATAATCTTAAACATATGTAACCCAATCCACACAATAGCTATGTCAGCCGACATATGAATCAACCATGAGGCAAGAAAACTTTTGGTCTTATCCACAAAATAAGCAAAAATAAGTCCACCTATAAACAGTCCCAATAAAGCTAGCGCCATAACCCACATATCAAACCAAGTTCTAAAATTCGAGATATGATAAAGTGCAAATACCAAAGATGAAAATACATAAGCCAAGCGATGCCATCCGGCTTTAATCAGCCCTTGGAAAATGAATCCTCTGAAGAACAACTCCTCAATAAAAGCGTTAACCACAATTGTATAGATGCCAACTAATATAATTTCATTCCTTGATACAGCCATACGTCCCGATATGTCAGAAATAATATCATCAATACCAATCAGAGGCCGAATAAGATAAAAGGTGATCATAATGACTATAAACACCAACACCGACCAGAAGGTTATCAAAGGTATATCCGACTTATGAAGCCTCATAGACCACTTAATCTTAAAATCATACTTATACAAAGCCATAGGGAGCAACAAAAACAGAGGCAATTTGATCAAGGTCTTAATAAGATAAGGTGCATGAAGTATTTGTTCAATGATGTATAAAAAGACCATAATACATAATGTATAGGCTATTATTGTAATTTTAATCTTCATTCCCTAACTACCATACCTTTCAAATTCTATAGAAACAGAAGCCTATTATGCTTAACTCATTCTAATGTTAGATTAAAGTGTCGTTATCTATTTACTAAAAAAATGAATGGGACATCATCCTATGGATGTGCCCCATTTCAACCAAGCGGAGAGAGGGGGATTTGAACCCCCGGTTCCTTTAGAGAACGACAGTTTTCGAGACTGCCACCTTAAGCCACTCGGACATCTCTCCAGAATTACTATAACAATATACTATAAGAGTCCAGTGCTAGTCAACACCCACTGTAATAATATAAGGTGCTTCAAGTCTTTTGTCATCCTCTTTTATTACCCTTGCTTCCGGATTAAAGGGCTTGCCTCTAAAGTTCTTGGTAACGATACATTCTCTTCCATCTTCCAGTTTGATTGTAAAGCCGATGGGATAAGGTGATACCCTATCTGCAAAGGCTCTAACCAACTTAGGATCAAATGCGGTACCCATGCCCTCAATAATCATCTTGAATGCTTGTGCCGGATTAAGGGCCTCTCTCTGCCTTCTACGACTGGACAAAGCATCAAAAACATCTGCAATCGCCACAATTCTACCATAGATACTGATGTCCTCACCTGATTTTTTGGTCGGATATCCGCCACCATCATAACGTTCATGATGTTGTAGTATGGCCAAATAGCTACGCATGGGCAGGTTAAATTCATCCTTTGCAAAACGATAGCCTTCTACTGTATGGGTTTTAATCAATTCGTATTCTTCATCTGTGAGTTTTCCCTTTTTCTCAAGTATCTCTTTGGGTATAAACATATTACCGATATCATGAAAAAATGCTCCAACAGCCAAACGGTACATCTCAAGGGATGATAACTCTAGGCATTTCCCAATAATTAGAGAAATAACCGTTACATTAACTGGTTGCTGGTAGATATAGTTTTCAATCGTCTTGATATCAAAAACATCATACAAATCAATCTTTTCGCTTATAATATCTTCAGTTAGCTTATCAATAGACTCTAAACAAGCTTGCATATGCTTATGATAAAGGCCTTTGTTTCTACTTTGTATGGCTAAATACAACTTCTTAAGATTCTGTGTGGCCTCATTTCTCGTCTTTGATGTGATGGTACATTGGATTTCAAGATCATTGGAAAATTCATCCAGTACATAAAGATAAGGAATTTCATATTGAGATAGGTTCTGTATATAACGTTCTGATATCTCAGTACCTTTTTTTGCTAATATGGAACCATTGATGTTATAGAAATCATCGGCTATCTGCATACCGGCTTTAAGATCGGAAAATTCTACTAATCTCATACTTCACCTCTCCTTTACAACTCATATCTTTACAACTCATATCTTTACAACTCATATCTTTACAAAGTCATTATAGCACTTCTAAAGTCAAAATAAAATAAATATTCATACTAAAGTCCTATGTCTTTAACTTGTAATGAAACAAGAACGAAGAGGCTGCTTTAAGCTTTAAATCGCTTAAATTCAAATATAAAGAAGTCAGTCTTTTTTGCACATGTGCATAACACGCCCTAAATTTAATGTCTTTTTATATATTGGAAAGTCGTAATTTATTAATACATAAAAATTACCCCAAGCATACAAATAATTGCATACATGGGGTAATGGTTCAAATCAACTCTATTTAAATAATTCCAATAGATTGTATTTACTAAATACAGACACCATGATTAAGGATACCATGGCCATAATCTTAATGAGAATATCCAGTGATGGACCTACTGTATCTTTAAGAGGGTCACCTACTGTATCACCGATTACGGTTGATGCATGAAGTTCAGATCCCTTGCCTTGCCCTTCAAATTCTCCGGATTCAACCAATTTCTTGGCATTATCCCATGCACCACCGCTGTTGGCTGTAAAAAGAGCCAGCATAATCGCTGATAATAAAGTCCCAATAAGCATACCACCTACAAATTCTTCACCGAATATAAAACCACTACCAATCGGTACCAATACAGATATCATAGCCGGTAAGGTCATTTCTTTTAGGGCGCCTGCAGAAGAAATCTCAATACAACGCTTATAGTCAGGTTTGGTCTCACCCGTTAAAATACCCGGCATCTCCCTAAATTGTCGCCTGACTTCATCTACCATGGCACCTGCTGCTTTGGCAACAGATTCAATAAGTAATCCGGAGAAGTAAAATGGTAATGCCGCACCGACCAAAGCACCAGCTAAAGTTAAGGTATTGATCATATTAATATTGAGTACAAATCCCATGGTATCACCCATAGTGGTTTGAGAATAGAGGTACGATGCCAATAAAGATAAAGCCGCAAGAGATGCAGACCCAATTGCAAAGCCTTTGCCAATGGCTGCAGTTGTATTTCCCACTGAATCCAACTTGTCCGTAATCTTACGGACCTCAGGTGCTAATTTACTCATTTCACAGATACCACCGGCATTGTCTGCTATAGGACCATAAGTATCTACAGAAACGGTTGCTGCTACAAAAGAAAGCATACCGATGGCTGCCATTGCCACACCATATAGCCCTGCAAAATAATTGGATGCCAAGGTCGCAAGCGCTAATACAATAACAGGAAATAACGTGGACTTCATACCTGAAGCCAAACCTTGCGTGATGGTTAAAGCTGTTCCCTGCATGGACTTTTGGGCAATGGTTAACGTTGGTTTAAAATCATAACTGGTATAATATTCCGCTAAAAATCCAATCAAAATACCACTTCCGATACCAAAAACAGCGGCTATCCAAGGGGACAGAATACCCATCTTAAAGCCAAGACTTGATACATCCATACCTTTAAAATATAGATTGGTAAAAATACCTGTAGCGACTACCGTTAGACCTGCAGAGATCCATAGAGCATAATTTAACTCTCTATGGGGATTATCCGATACTTTTCTAAAAATCAAAGATAAGATGCCGATGACACAACTGACAAGTCCTATTGCTGCAAAAAGCAATGGGTATAATAATAGATTCTCAACTAACTTAAAATCCATAGCACCATTGATGCCACTGGTTGTGTAATACATATATGAAACAAGAACAATGGCCGAGATCAAAGCACCTACAAAGCTTTCAAGTAAATCAGCTCCAAGTCCTGCCACATCACCTACATTATCGCCTACATTGTCTGCAATAGTAGCCGGGTTTCTAGGGTCATCTTCCGGTATGCCTGCTTCGGTTTTACCAACTAAGTCTGCTCCCATATCCGCTGCTTTTGTATATATGCCACCGCCAACACGGTCGAACATAGCGATAATGGAACAACCAAGAGCGTAACCTGAAACCGTCATGGTGTAGGGAATGAAATGGACACCTATCCAATTCTCTTTAATAACCAGATTGATTTGATCCGTCTGTCCCAGTACTTTACCAAATATTATATAAACGAGGCCCAGTCCAAGTAGAGCAAAGCCTCCAACACTTAACCCCATAACCGAACCACCCTGAAAAGCTACCTTAAGTGTTGCTCCAAGGCTTTTAGTTGTCCTTGCTGTATTGGATACACGTACATTAGAGATAGTTGCAATCCTCATACCAATAAAACCGGCAAGTGCACTCATAGATGCACCCATAAGAAATGTTACACCTACATACCAATCTACCACCACACTTAGAATGATTGCAGCAAGCAAAGCGATTTTTGCTATAATGCTATATTCGTGACGAATGAAAGCATCCGCCCCTTCTTGTATAGCTGCTGCTATTTCTTTCATAAGGTCTGTACCAGGATCTAACTTTTTTACCGCCTTAAAATTATATGCTGCAAGTGCCAGTGCTAAAAATACCGCAAAAAAAACCAACGCAATCATAAACCTTACCTCCGCTTTTCATTTAAGCTCCGTAAACAAGGTCCTAATCGCCATTGGTTTTTATCATCCGGTCTAGATCAGTCACAAGTCTACTCTAGTTTATAGTTGAAATACTGAACCTATAACAAATGCCCATATTTCCCATCCTATAAAAAGTGTAACACACTTGGACTTCTTTGCAACTGATTTCAGAGCATTCTTGAAACTTCGAACTTATTTACAAAAATTACAGTTTTTTCTGTTCAAATTGCACTAAAACGGTTAAAGTGATTTACTATTTTTGATTGTCGAATCACAGGTACATCCGGTGGGACTGGAACACCCACCGCCAGTGGTATGACAAATACCTTTTTCTTCTTTTCTTTTTGAACTCAGATGGTCAGCGACCACCGCTAAAACTAAGATAACAACTATCAACACGATAACTTGGAGCATCCAATCACCTCCTGTGTGATAATGATAACTAAAATCAATATATGTTATTATTATACCTTATAAATGGTTAAAGTGTCAAAACTATATAGTTGAACTTTTACATACAATATATAGTTATGAGTGTGTCAACGTAACCTATATAATACTACCCTCTTGTCACACCTGAATCCTTAGCTGCTTTCATAACGGCTTTTGCAACTGCATCTACCACTCTCGTATCAAAGGGAGATGGTACAATATAAGTATTGGTTAGTTCAGTTTCATCTAGAACCTCAGCAATAGCATAAGCTGCAGCTAACTTCATTTCATCGTTAATTTTTTTTGCCCCGGCATCTAGAGCACCTCTAAAAATACCCGGGAAAGCTAATACATTATTGATCTGATTTGGATAATCACTACGACCGGTTCCAATAATTTTGGCACCGGCTTCAATAGCCAGTTCCGGCATAATCTCCGGTGTCGGATTCGCCATCGCAAAAATAAATGGATTATCATTCATGGAGACTACCATTTCTTTTGTAACAATACCTGCTGCGGATACACCAACAAAAACATCAGCGTCTTCAAGAGCTAAAGCCAAATCACCATCTATATCCTCTTTGTTGGTAAAACTTAGAATCTCTTTTTTAACAAAATCAAGGTCTGCTCTTTTTGAGCTTATAATACCAATTCGGTCCACACATAGTATGTCAGCTACACCATACTGCATAATCATTTTTGCTATAGAACTGCCTGCCGCTCCGGCTCCGCTTATAACCACTTTCAGTGATTTAGAGTCTCTTTTCGTCAATTTACACGCATTAATTAAAGCCGCAATCGTAATAATGGCCGTTCCATGTTGATCATCATGAAATACCGGAATATCCAGCTCTTCAATTAAACGTCTTTCTATTTCAACACATCTTGGCGCTGATATATCTTCAAGGTTAATGCCACCTAAACCAGGTGCCAACAATTTGCATGTTCTAATGATTTCTTCTGTATCCTGGGTATCAAGACAGATAGGAAATGCATCTACATCTCCAAAATTCTTAAATAGGATTGCTTTTCCTTCCATGACCGGCAAAGCTGCCTCTGGTCCAATATTACCGAGACCTAAAACTGCTGACCCATCTGTTATAACCGCAACAAAATTCCCTTTATTTGTGTATCGATAAATAGCTTCCGGATTCTTCTCAATAGCACGACAAGGCTCTGCAACACCGGGAGAATAGGCCATGCTTAACTCTTCAGATGTGGTCACTTTTACTTTTGATATAACCGCTAGCTTACCCTTATTTTTTTCATGCATTTCAAGGGATTTTTGATATATGTCCATATTTGCCTCCTAAATGACTGATTCCATGTTTGGTTTTCATAGTTTATGTTATCTACATTATAATACAGCTGACGCTTCCTTACAATGCTACCTTGGCTGTCTTGTATATTTCTAGACAGGTCATCTCTATAATGTTACAATATAGAAGGAGCCATTTAGATATAATACATGTTGTCAATATGTATTCAGAATCTAGTTAATTATGTTTATAAAGGAGGAAATTATGGGAAAGAAAGCTATTGAGATCACTAATCTTGATGTAGAAAAATTAATTCAAATGTTGAACGAAGCGCTAGCAGAAGAGTGGCTAGCTTATTATCAATATTGGATCGGTGCACGTATGATGGAAGGGCCTATGAGAAGTGAAGTTGAGCCTGAGTTGTTGTTACACGCAACAGAAGAGCTTGCGCATGCAGAACTTGTTGTTAACCGTATCATACAACTTGGGGGAACACCTATACTGAACCCTGCTGATTGGACTTCTTTTGCAAAATGTGCTTATGAAGCGCCAACAGATCCTTATATCGAAACCATCCTTCAACAAAACCTTACCGGTGAGCGTTGTGCCATTCAAAGATATGAGGAAATCTGTGATTTTACAAACGGCAAAGATCATTCAACTTATCAAATGGCCGTTTCAATTCTTAATGATGAACTTGAGCACGAGCATGATATTGAAGATTTCTTAATGGATATTGAGCGTATGAAAGAAGACATTAAAAAATTCAGACTATAATCTAGAAAGCTCTTTTTCAAATGTTGAGGTAATCTCTATTTTGAATAAGTCAACTGGGTCTCTAAGTAGAAAAGCTTAGAGACCTTTTTTAATTCTATAGAACGTTTATGTCTGTACCAAATCACCTGTGAAGCTTTTTATCTGATCCATCACTTCTTTTCCATAATTGTAACCCATTAAGTAGGTTGCTCTGATTTTTTCCCGATCTTTTTCGGCTCTTTCTAGCAAGATTGGTTTAGGTGGACGTATTACCAGTGCCACCCCTTCTTCTTCCAACTTCTCAAGATACTCTGTCGTTTCCTTGTAATAGACATGACGTCGTTTCATAGCTTGTACTACTGCCGGATGGGCTCGGTACATCAAGTTTCCGATTTTTTCATAGGTAAATGGCTTCCGTTCATAGCCTTGATGCCTGGTCAATATTACAATGACTTTTTCACACCCATCTACAAGTGCTTGACGCACTGGTATCGAATCTGACACGCCACCATCAAGATACTGCACCCCTTTAATACTTACCTTTTGTGATAAAAAAGGTAAGCTTGATGAGGCTCTAAGTGCCATGAGTAGAGATGGATCGTCCATCTCACTCTTGTAAAAATAGTCAGTTAGGCCGCTATGACAGCTCATTGCACCAATAACCAGCTCTTGATTCGATTGGCGGAAGGTATTAAAGTCAAAAGGGTTCAATTCATAGGCCACGTCTTTAAATAAGAAATCCATGCCAAAAAGACTGCCTTTTGTTATCATGTTTTTCATGCTCACATAACGATGGTCATTTAAATAGGTCATCATAATATCATAGTTACGTTTTTTCTGTCTTGATATATAATTACCACCGTTTATGGCTCCCATAGATACCCCGATGACATAAGGTAAATAAATCTCCTCTTCAAGTAAACATTCTAATATACCTTCTGTAAATACACCTCGAAAGCCACCGCCTTCAAGAACCAATCCTACTTTTCTCTCCATTTTATACCTCCATCAATATCTATATGTGTGTCCCGCTAATGCTTTTAAATCTTCTATTCTCGTTATCTCCATAATCTTACCACGTTTATCAATCAAGCCTTCCAAACACATTTCATTAATGGTCCGATTCAAATGCCTATACGTGGTGCCTAACTGTTCAGCTATATCAACAAAACTTGATTTCACATTAATATTATTGGTTTCCACCTCTTTATGTGCTAAAAGGTAGCTGGCCAATTTATTTTTTAATGGCAACAAAACATTCGATGTGCTCATTTGACTGATCTTATCTAACCGATTGGCTAAAGACATACATAAAAACTTCAAAAAAGGTGCATAATCTAAATATGCACTTCTAATATATGCCATGGGTATACCAATACAGATACACTTATTGAGTGCTTCAACATTGGCAGTATACTCATGTTGCATAATAGTTTCTAGATCCCCATAAACACTTAGGGGATTTTCAATTCGAAGCAAATATATCTTCCCGTTACCCAAAGTTGTGAAAACCTTTGCTTCACCTTCCACGAGTAAAAACAAATGGCTAATCTTATTCCCATTTTCACAAATCATTTCGCCCTTTGCATATTCAAAAATACGACAATGCTCATAAATGTTCTCTTTGAAAATATCATTTAATCCATAAGCTTTGAAATAAGCTTCTAATCTCTGTAACGAAACTATTTCCTTCAAACTTTCACCACCATGACATATGTCCTATTTTTATTTATTATAACATGCTATGGTTATAGCGTCAAAACTAAGATTCACTAATTCACCTAGAAAGCAAAATTGCGTTGATACGTTCGCAACTTTTTTTCTAGATGAAAGTTCAACTATGTAATTTTAACACTTTTACCTTGCTATGGTTATAGCGTCAAAACTAAGATTCACTAATCATCTAGAAAACATATTTGCGTTGATACGTTCGCAAAGGAGAATATTATGTACAAGTTATTAGCCATGTTCAGCGGCATGACTGTCGCCATCATGATTTTATCCAACGGCTTACTTGTTGAAAGCATTGGAGGCACGCCCGCATTACTCTTCATTCATATTACCGGACTCATGGGTGCACTGTTGCTGTTTTATAGCAACAAAGGTAGTTGGACCACTTTAAAAGGTATTCCTTTCTTCTATCTCTTAGGTGGTGTTACCGGTGTTGCCTCTGTCTATTTCACCAACTTAGCTTTTCTATCTATCGGTGCTACTGTAACCTTGATGCTAAGTCTTGTAGGCAGAATCGTCACTTCGACCATTATCGATCATTATGGCTTAATGGGAATGAAAAAATATCCCTTTGTTCCTTTGAAGCTTTTAGGGTTAGCACTGATTAGTGTGGGTGCTCTATTTTTAATTATGTTCTAAACGGAGGTGTTCTATGATTTTTTTTGTTGCCTTACTTACAGGTGTTTCAATAGTTATTGCCATGGTTCAGAATGCTAAACTTGCAGACTATATCGGTATCAAACAATGCACGGTTATGAACTATGTCACCGGACTTACGACTGTAACTTTTATTTTTATTATTCTAGGTGAGTCTTTGGGATTCGTATCTAAATTATCCTCGACGCATGCCCTTGCTTACTTCGGTGGTCTAATGGGTATTATTGTGGTGACCACTTCAACCGTTATCATCCGTAAACTCTCAATCATTGCTGCTACGATGTTGATGTATGCCGGACAACTTATGATGGGGATTTTTATTGACTATCTAAGAGATATTGATCTGTCCCTTGGTAAAATACTCGGTTGTATATTAATCATAGCCGGTGTCTACTTTAATACCCTAGTGGATCAAAGGTTAGCTAAAATTCCTCGTGTCGAGAATACCTCAATGCCCATGGATCTATAAATCAAATATTTGTTTTCTTTCATTGAGAATAATAAAAACCAGCAATCTATGCTGGTTTTCTTATGCCGTTTTTACTTTTTTTAGATACTCATAAGCCTCATTAATCTCAACAATTCTTTGATTAGCATATTGCTTGTAATCCTCCGGCATGCCATCAGAAGACATCTTATCAGGGTGATGTTCTTTGGCCAGCTTTCTATATGCTTTTTTTATCTCCATCAAATCGGCTTTTTCTGAAACACCTAGGACTTTACTATATTTACTTACCAAGTCAACTGAATTTGTTCGACTTCGGTCAGCATAACCATTGTAGCTGTCATAGCCATAACTTTGTTGTCGGGCATTTTGACTGAAGTACCTCTTAATGCTCATA
Source organism: Clostridiales bacterium (assembly GCA_024636985.1). Classification (GTDB taxonomy): domain Bacteria; phylum Bacillota; class Clostridia; order Lachnospirales; family Vallitaleaceae; genus Petrocella. The sequence goes on from JAGXFY010000029.1 coordinate 43,987, forward strand.
TATTCGTATTCAGTTAAGCCCAGTTCAGCTAATATCTTAACCAATAATTCTTCATCACTGTCTGTCATCTTTTGATCATGCATCACAAGTGAGACTAAAAGATAACTGATGGACAGAACCACATCTCGTCTATTATGATAGGTTCGAACAACTCTTGCAAATTCAACATAGGCTTCAGGATGATCTTTTCCATAGTTGAAGGCTTTCTCATAAGCATTAAACTCGGAGCCGGTTATTCTAAAATTCATAGCTATGTATTGCCTGATGATCTGAATTTCCTTTGTACTGACATGACCATCGGATTTTGCAACTATAGCCGCAAGTCCCATTATAGAAGCCACAACCGGATTAAGACCTGCAAATGCCGGTTCATCTTTTAAATAGCTTTTAAATTTCGGTATTTTTCTAGGTATCAATAAGACAATAAAAATCATCCAAGGAAAGAAGAAAGTTGCAATACCCCATAGCATGCCATTTCTACCCTTTGCTGTCATAATCATAATGACAATGATGGCCAATACTAAGTTGAATATAAGTGTAATTAATGAAAATCCCAAACTTAAGATACCACTAATTATTCCAGTCAATACTTGAATCATTCTATTCACTCCAAACTTGTTAATGTCATTATTATAGTATGGTAGCTATCTAATTGCCATTAAAATTCTATTAAAATAAGCTTGACCTTAGTATCTAAGTCAAAGTATTATATATTTTTACTTAGTCACCGCTTCATTAAATCCTCTTTTTCTGCGTTAATTGCTTTGATTTTGTCTTTGGTTTTTTCTTAACCGAATAGCCGAAGGTACCCAGCTTCTCTCCAAGACTATAATAAACACCATGGGAGTAGGCAAATAATTTTGCAGCATCCAGGTGAAATTTGCCCTGCCCATCCATAAGCTTTTCATCAACGTAAACGCTCAGAATTTTTGCTATGAACATATCATGCGAGCCTAGTTTTTTAATTTCAACCACCTCACATAGTATATTCACCGGACTTTCTTCTATAAGTGGTGCTCGTACTTCCTCAGTCTGAATCAAATTTAATTTCATTTTCTTGATTTTATTTTCATTTTTTCCTGATCGCACACCGCAATAATCCGTTGCTCTAAGAAGTGCCTCTGTTGTCAGGTTAATCACAAAAGCCTTATTCCTTTTTATAATCTCATAGGAATGGCGCTCAGGTTTTATTGAAATGTAGGTCATTGGTGGATTGGTACAGATGGTACCCGTCCATGCTACTGTAATGATGTTGTATTCCTCTTCGTCTTTTCCACAACTTACCATAACTGCCGGTAAGGGATAGATCATATTTCCAGGTTTCCATTTTATTTTTCCCATGATGCATACCTCCATCTTATGTTAACTGGTCCAATTGAACTGTATCTTTCCTACAAAAAACTTCTAATACCTAAAGATTCCTACCTAGATACAATTAAAACCTCACTATACAACGAAATAATATAAGTATTCCTAGTTGACATTTGTTATCATTTAGTACATACTATAAATAACAATCAATCGTGCACGACACACTGTAATAAAAACATTAACGAGGTGATATTATGAGTCAAAATGACAACAAAGAATATGGATCAACAAAAACAGAAGCGTGGGCCGATTCAAAAGAATTCGATCCAGAGACAAATGTTAACCAGCCTAGTATTGATGCGGTAGAAGATGCCAAAGAATGGGTTGAGGAAAATGAAAAATAGTACTTGAAAGCCACTGATATACTTTAAATCAGTGGCTTTTTTTTATTTTTTGTAACTTCTAACCTATTTTCTAAGATCCAACATTGACTCAATCGTCTCTAGATCTTCATCTTCCATATAGGTGATGATGATATTTAGAGCGTATCCTTTTGAAAGGGTCACATAATGTACCTGATAAATAACCATATACCCAAGATCAATAGTCGCTCGGCTTCTTGTAAATGTTTTTTTTTGTATATTCACCGTATCCATCGTTTCCTCAAATACAATGGTCTCTTCAAGATGTTCAATTCCAGCACGGGCTTGTTCCAAATACGCCCCGCTACTATCTATATCCTTCATCTCATCCAAGCGCTCTGCAGATATATAGAGATTAGGATTCATGGCAACCACTTCGTCAAAGGGATACTTAAACACCCCTAGTAGGTTAAGTATTTCAAACGCTGTCAAATCATAGGTCGCATCTGATTCAGATGCTATATCTTCTCCTGTTTGCATCAACCGCATCATTTCTTCCTCAGATAGAATAATCCATGACTCCGGCAAATCCAGTTCTAAGTCAAAAAAGTTATTTTCATATTGGCCTTCTGTGATGCCACCTTTCATATAGGCTACTTTTTCTTCATCACTCATAGAATCCATATTATCTGTGTTCTCTGATTGATTATTGCCCAGGTTACAGCCGGTGAGCACAATTATACAGATCAGTAGAACCCATATACGTTGTAATTTCATAAAAATCCTTTCTCTCATAAAATGATAGATTTTCTAGCCTCTTCCAAGGCTTCTATAACTCGGTCGCACCAAGCATCAAATTCCGGGTCTTCTTTTTGCATCGCTTCATTTGCTAAGAAATGATCTATGGTCATTTTGATACCTTGATCAAATCGCGTAGTGGCTACAAATTCAGGTACCAAACGTTTTAGCTTACTGTTATCAAAGACAACCGTTTGTGACTTGTCGCCTAATAGACTGCCGCCAAAATCGTAATCCGAACATTCAGCCAAAAATTCTGATGCCACATGAATGCCTTTTAGTTTTACACCTAGGGCATCTGCTATTGTTTGATAGATCTGATTCCATGTTAATGTCTCATCAGAAGTAATCTGCACCGCTTCACCTATGGCATGTATGTTACCCATAAGCCCAACAAAGCCTTTTGCAAAGTCCGATGTATGGGTCATGGTCCATAAGGCTGTTCCGTCACCATTAATTATAACCGGTTTACCTTCCAACATTCTTTTTGCCACTTGCCAGCTGCCTTGATGACCTTTTACACTGATTGGTATTGACCCGGTACCATAGGTATGACTTGGTCTAACAATCGTAACCGGGAATCCTTCATTTCTGTATAGATCCATTAAATAAGCTTCACAAGCTATTTTATCTCTAGAATAAGCCCAATACGGATTAGAAAGTGGTGTACCCTCATTCACTCTGTAATCGGATAAAGGTTTTTGGTAGACAGAAGCAGAACTAATGAATATAAATTGCTTCGTCTTATTCTTGAAAAGTCGATAATCTCTTTCTAAATGTGACGGTTCAAAAGCAATGAAATCTGCAACCACATCAAATGACAGATCTTCAATTAAAGAAGAAAGCTTATCTTCATCTTGAATATCGCAAGTGATGTGGGTTACGCCTTCATCTCCAAGCGCCTCATTTCGATTACCTCTATTTACGATATAAAGTTCTACACCCTTTTTAATTAGGGCCTTTGAAATAGCTAAACTAATCGTGCCTGTTCCGCCAATAAATAATACTTTCATAATAATCTCCATTCCGCCGCCAAGCAGCGGCACAAATAGTTATTAAAGTTCTTGACTACCTCAAACTTCTTGGTAGAATTAGCTCATGAAGCTATACTACAAAGCACGGTAGGAGGAGTCGTTAAACTCTTTTTTGTTTTAGACAGTATAATAATCAGTGTGAGCTTCGCCTTTCAAGCACAAATAAGTGGCTCTATAAGACCGTACACTAAGAATTGTTTTAACACCTAGTTAAATGTGTGGCGAAGCAGTCAATGGCTTCTTTATCTTTTACGAAAGGAGTTTTTTTATGAAAGTTGTTTATCAAACCTGTTGCGGTATTGATGTTCACAAAGCTTTCTTTGTAGCTACTATTATCAAAACCACTTCAGGTATTACACCTTCTTATCAAAAGAAACGTTTTTCCACATTCAACAATTCTATTTTACAATTCAAAGATTGGTTGATTGAAAATCAATGCTTCGATGTTTGCATGGAATCTACCGGTAAATATTGGGTCCCTGTTTTTAACCTCTTGGAAGACGAAATCAACGTCACCATCGCCAACCCCAAATGGGTCAAAGCTGTTAAAGGTAACAAGGACGATACCAAAGATTCTAAGTGGATTGGGGATTTGTTTCGATTAGGATTAGTTCCTGGTAGCTTTGTTCCTTGTAAATCCATTCGTATTCTACGTGAATATACTAGGTACCGCTACAAACTAATTTCTTCCAGATCAAGCGAAAAGAATCGTTATCAGAACTCGCTTACTGTCTGCAACGTCGCTTTAGATTCTGTCGTTTCAGATATCTTTGGGAAATCAGCTACATCTATTGTTGATTACCTAATCGAGCAATCCGACAATTCCATCAACCACGAAGAAATATCTTCCAGACTCTTTCGTTCACTTAAGAAAAAGTCTGATAGTGTCATTGAATCTATCGAAGGGTATCAGATGACTGACTCCCAAAAATATCGTATGCACCTTGTCCGTGCACATTTGGATTATATCACATCTACGATAAACGATATAGACACTAAATTGGATTCTTTGATTGCTCCTTATGAAAATGCTGTCCAGTTACTCTGTACCATTCCAGGGGTAAAACGTAGCAGTGCTATTACTATAGTCTCTGAAATCGGTACAGATATGTCTCAATTTTCTTCTTCTAAACGTTTGTGTTGTTGGGCTGGTCTAACTCCCGGCAATAACGAATCTGCTGGTAAGAAAAAATCGGTTAGAATAACACGTGCCGGAGTCTACCTAAAACCTGCATTAGTACAGTGTGCTCATGCAGCCGTGACCTCTACTGATTCCCCTTACTACAAACAAAAATATGAACGTATTATGAAGCGCCGTGGTAAAAAACGTGCTATTATCGCTATCGCTAGAATGATTCTTACTGCTATTTACCAAATGTTCTCAACGGGTGAAGCATGGAACCCTAGCGACCTTTATAAATCTGATATGCCAAAGCCTCTTGTTGAAAAGCAGAAAGCTAAGGCGATCAAACAAGCAATGAAACTTCTTATTAAGGAAGGGCTAATTACTGAACCCCTAGAAGCTTCGTAAATTTATTTAACTAGTTTTTGTTCATTGGCTGTTTATGCAACAGCTTATTAGTTGTTCCAATTTATTGGCTGTTTAAATATTCTTTCACACTAATCTCCTATCTTTTTTCTTTCACTTATTTGGATGCGTTCATTCCTAGTACTGTTTATACCAATCCATCTTTTCTGAGTTGTTCAATATGATCTTTCAAGGTGGTTTCAAGAGATCGATATGTCATTTTGAGCTCTTGAATACTTCGACTGTTATCTGCTTTTAGCTTATACCCCACATTGTTCTTAATATATTGTCTAGAAAGGCCGATCATAGGCGCAATAGCCCAGATTACAGGCTTTGGAATTATTCTGCGTGGTAATTTATACTGGTTACCATAATGATGCTTTATGATTTTTGCCATCTTTAGAAAACTACCATTTTCATTGGCAATAATATATCTTCCATACGCTTCTTGGGTAAAAGCAGCTCGGATATGACCGGTTGATATATCCCGTATATCTGAAAAAACATACTCAAGATGAGGGACCCCCGTTCTAAATGCACCGCTAAGAAGACGCCTTAAGGTGTCAATAGATGTCGCATCCACCCGCTTAGATAGCGAGGGACCAAAGACAAATCCGGGATGAATGGTAACCAAATCCCAGGCTTCTTGCTGACCCACCATCTCCCACGCCTTTTTTTCTGCCATGGTTTTTGAATAGCTATAGGGGTTATTATCTAAGGAACTGGTCGAATTCCACATCGTCTCATCAAAAGCTTCAATACCCAAGTCATGCATATCACGATTGTCTCCGTAGATGGCTGCCAGACTACTGGTTAATACAACACGTTTGACTGTTTTGGATCGATTGACTGCCTCAAGAACATTAACAGTACCTTGCACTGCCGGTTCTAACAGATCCTTTCTTGGATCTAAATCGCGATCTACAGAAAAAGGCGACGCCGTATGCATCACATAATCTGCACCTTTAATGGCTAGATCAAAACTACCTGCTTTGATCAAGTCTGCTTCGAATATTTTTAATGTACCTTCATATTTTTTCTCAAGATTTAGCAGATGTACGTACTTCTCTTTATCCTTTAACTTTCTTACTGTTATACGTACCTCATGGCCTTCTTTGAGCAAATCTCGAACAATCCAAGATGCAATATAGCCGGTACCTCCGGTTACAACTACTTTCATTTTATCCATATAATCATCCTTTCCAATACGACAACGCCTCTAACACTATGATGTCCCATGATGCATGGATTGTCAAGGTTAAGCTTAGATGCTATAATATTATAACAAGCATATATAGGTGTTTTTATTAAAATAGTAGCATACCACTTCAAGCAATAGGATTTTTTGAATGGAGGATGATTACATGTCTCAGGACATTGTTATGGATTTAAGGAAATTTGTCGCTCCTGAAATCATTATCGGTATTGATGCAAGACTTCTTATTCATCGCTATTTAACGCATTTTAACTCAAAAAGACCTATGATTGTCACTGATGCAGGTGTAAAAGATCAGCCTTGGTTCTTAGAATTAGAAGATCTTATACGATCCAATTCTGAAGATATGATCGTTTTTGATGATGTTACCCCAAATCCTAGAGATTACGAAGCCATGATGGGTGCGGAAATTTTCCTGTCTCATGATTGCGACTTATTGATTGCCGTCGGTGGTGGTAGCCCTATTGACTGTGCTAAATGTATCAGTATAGTATCCACCAACGGTGGCCATATTCTAAATTATGAAGGTGTAGATGAAATCAAGCTTCCCGGACCACCGCTCATCTGTATCCCAAGTACTTCTGGAACTTCAGCAGATATCTCTCAGTTTGCCATCATTCAAGACTCTCAGGAATCTGTGAAAAGAGCAATTATCAGCAAAAAAGTGGTCCCCGATCTTGCTTTAATAGATCCTATACCGCTTATGACTATGGATAAATATCTAACTGCATGTACAGGTATGGATGCTCTAACCCATGCAATAGAAGCTTTTGTATCGAATGCTCACTCACCCTTAACCGATGTCCATGCACTTGAAGCCATTTCTCTAATATACAATAACATTGATAAAGCGATGGCTGAAGATAGAAGTCTAGATACGATGTATCAGATGCTCCTTGGATCCTTGCAAGCCGGTCTTGCTTTTTCAAATGCCAGTTTAGGCGCTGTTCACGCCATGGCCCATTCTTTAGGTGGTCTTTTGGATCTTCCTCATGGAGAATGTAACAGCATCCTTCTTGAACATGTCATTGCTTTGAATTTTGATGCTGAAGTAGAACGTTATAAGGCCATAGCAAAGCAACTGAATATTCAAACACATCTATTATCGGATGATGATATTTGTGAAGGAATCTTACTTAAAATTCGTTATATGCGAGAAAAACTAAATATTCCTTCGTCCATCAAGGTAACCACTTTATCCTCTGATATCATTGACCGTTTAATTGTAAATGCACAAAATGATCCTTGTATGGTCACTAATCCAAGAATCTTGTCCACCAAGGAGTTGAAAAGCATTTATGAGCAAATCCTACGAATCTGATAAAAAGAAGTCTTTCACGCGTGAAGCCATCATTGGTTTGGGTGAAGACTCTTTTAGGAAAAACTATTACCCTGAATTACAAGACCATCTTCTTGAACTTGAACGCATCAACAGTAGAAATAAAGCCTTGATCACAACCATCCCTGATATCTTACTGGTATCTGATGTCAAAGGTCATATTTCTCCCTTCAATGTCTCAAGGCTTAAGAATAATGAAATGATCCTAAGTATTATGAAGAATCAGGAACTGATTATGAAGCTTAGAGCCCTCGTTTCCGAAGTGGTTATATCTAGATTATTGATTACTTATGATTTTCAAATGGAAGTTGATCATAAAACTTTTTACTTTGAAGCACGCATCCATATATCCGCCTTCGATGAAGTCTTGATTATGATTCGTGATATGACCGATCGCATCACTTTAGAAAATCGTCTAAGAACCCTAGTTGATAAAGATAATCTTTGCAATGTCTACAATCGAAGGTACTTTGAGTATTATCTGGCCGATTATAATATGCAGGAAATTATCAGCTTCACCATTGTTATCGTGGATATTGATGGGCTTAAGCTCATCAACGATACTCTTGGCCACTTATCCGGTGATCAGGTCATTGTTTCTGTTGCCGAGCTTATAGAAACAACCTTTAACCATTTTGGCATGATTTCTAGAATTGGTGGCGACGAATTTGGTATTGTATTACAGGGTTTTTCTGCCAATGATATTGAAGGCTTTCTTGACACTCTAAAAGGATTGGTGAAAGAACATAACCAGGAGACTGAATCTGTTGAATTATCTCTGTCTTATGGATATGGTCACCATGAATCCGGTGTCTTAAATGTGGACTGGGTTTTTCAGGAAGCGGATAATAACATGTATCAGAATAAACTGCTAAAGACCTCAAGTACTAAAAACAATCTTGTCAAAACGCTAATGAAAGCCTTAGAAGCAAAAGACTACATTACGGAGGGTCATGCAGACCGCATGGAGAAGTTGGCTACTATAATCGGGCATGAACTGAAGCTTCCCCAGAATATCATTGATCGCATTCAACTTCTAACCAAATTTCACGATATCGGCAAAGTTGGTATTCCAGATAGTATTTTGAAAAAAGCAGGAGCCCTTACACCTGACGAATGGAAAGTGATGTGCACCCACTGTAGTATTGGAGAACGTATTGCCAATGAATCTACAGAGCTTAAAGATATCGCACACCTTATACTGAAACATCAAGAACGCTGGGATGGCAAAGGTTATCCTTTAGGACTGGTAGGTGAAGATATACCCCTTGAATGCCGTATTTTGGCTATTGTTGATACTTTTGATGCCATGACCAACGACCGGCCTTATAGAAAAGCATTGCCCATGCATGTCGCCATAGAAGAGATCTCAAATCATGCCGGCACCCAATTCGATCCTGAATTGGTCAAAGTTTTTCATAAAGTTGTTTTTAAAGCTTACCCTCTATAAACTTAATCTATTTATAAAGAAGTTTTTTTCAATAAAGGGCATTTATAGTACAGTCGATTACCCTCGACAATGCTATAAATGCCCTTTATGGCTTACTCTTAGAATCAAACTTATAGCCAACACGTACAACTGTATGAATCCCGTAGGCCTTATCTTTCAATTTCTTTCTAATTTTTTTAATATGGGTATCTACAACCCGAAAATCACCAAAATAATCATATCCCCAAATGGTGTCCAATATCTGTTCTCTTGATAAAACCATACCATCATTTTCTATTAGATATACCAAGAGTTCGTATTCTTTGGGTGCAAGTTCAATTTCATCGCCACTTATTTTCACTGTATAAGCATCTTTATTAATCTCAATGCCCATCTTTGATATGATATGCATCATACCACCGCGGCCTTCTTCCAATCGATTTTGCATCCTTTTAACTCTTGCTAACAGAACCTGCAAATTAACAGGCTTTGTCACATATTCATCCACACCCAATTCAAAACCAAGCAATTGATCGGAATCATCGTCTCTCGCTGTTAACATAATAATACCTACATTAGACTCAGCCCTAATTCTTCGACAAACAGACCAACCATCCATTTTGGGCATCATAACATCCAGTATAATGATTTCGATATCATTATCTTCAAATACCTCTATGGCTTCCTTACCGTCAGCTGCTTCAAAAACCTTATAGCCCTCGTTTCTAAACGCTTTTGCCATGACTTCACGTATGACCGTTTCATCATCTACAATCAGTATCCTACCCTTCACATCCCCACCCCCAAGTGATCCATGTCTTATAGAATATTATATCGTATTTTTATATATATTACAATAATTTAGTAGACATATGTATGGTTAAAGTGTCAAAACAATATAGTTGAACTATCATTAAAATACATAGTTACAAATGTATCTATGTAATCTATTTATTTTAATGAACTAGAGAAACTTTGTTTTGATACTTTAACCAGGAGTGTTAAAACTATATAGTTGAACTTTCACATACAATATATAGTTACGAATGTACCAAGGTAATCTATTTATTATATTGGACCTAAAGAAACTTTGTTTTGACACTTTAACCAGGAGTGTTATTTTAACAATTTAAGAAAGGCTGTTGGTAATGGATAATTGCTAATAGCTTCCGGGTGAATCCATACCACTTCCGGATCTTCAATTATGGGGATAGACCTTGGTTTGTACCTAATCAAAGTCATCTCCCATATTAAATGTGTAAAAATATGTTTTTTTGTTGTTATGATTACTTCTTCCGTGACATATAAGCCATAGTTGTCCTCCAAATAGGCCATCATTTCCTTTGATCCATGGTCTTCTTTGACCTCTACAACAGGAAATCCCCAAAGATTGGCCAATAAACCTTCAGTGCCTCGCTTTTCTATCAATAACAGATCTTCAAATATGACATAGGCAACCATCATTTTTTTTACTACTTTTTTAGCTTTTGGTGTTTTTATCGGCAAACTGTTTTGACTATTTTTTTCTCTTGCTATACAAACTTTGTAAACCGGACAAATCTCACATCTGGGATTTTTCGGTACACAAATCAAGGCCCCGAGTTCCATAAGGGCCTGATTATAGTCTCTGACATCTTCCGGCAAGTCCTCCGAAACCATCGCTTCAATTTTCTTTTTTGTAGCCTGTTTTCCTACGTCTTCTTCAATATTATAGAGCCTTGAATAAACACGTAGTACATTTCCGTCAACGGCAGGTATCTTGATATCAAAGGCAATACTTGCTATAGCACCTGCTGTATAAGGACCGATGCCGGGTAAGCCAATTATTTCCTCATAAGTTCTCGGGAAAACACCATCGTAATTTTGTGTGACAACACGGGCACATTGCATCAACCGTTTGGCTCTTGAATAGTACCCAAGGCCTTCCCATAATTTGTAGACATCATCTTCCGACGCCTTAGAAAGGCTTGTTATATCCGGATAGGTTTCAAGAAAGCGATTATAATAAGTGATGACTGTTGCCACTTGTGTTTGCTGACACATAATCTCAGAAAGCCATATTTTATAAGGTTCTCTTGTCATACGCCATGGTAATTTCCTATGATTTTGCTTATACCATTTTAGCAATGATGCCTGTAATGTCTTCATATGCCCGCCTTTTGATGTTACTCATCTATCTCGTTCTTCTTTATTTCTTTATAAAACCAACGGCTTTCTCTATGTGGTAATGTGGATGAACCACCTCCACGTTTTGGTACTTCTTCTACAGGTATGTTCAATTCTCTGGCAATGATTGCTGCAACCCTTGGACCGCAATATGCACCTTGACATAAGCCCATACCGGCTCTTACTCTTCGCTTCATACTATCGATTGAATTGACGGGAATGCCACGGTGTATGGCATCTACAATTTCTGCCTCTGTTACATTCTCACACCTGCATACAATGTGCTTTTTAGGATCTTCTGCTTCTGTTGAACCATCAAAATCTTCATTTTTCTTAATGAACGTTGGCTTTCTATTGGGATTAAAATTAGGATTAGGCTTCAGTTCATATCCCATAGATTTTATGATTTCTATGACTTCTAATCCAATTGCTGGTGAAGAAGTCAAACCTGGTGATTCTATACCTGCAACATTAATAAAATTCTTGACTGTACTTTCCTCAATTATGAAATCATGTCGATCGCTTGTTGCTCTTATACCGGAAAAGGATGTTAGGGTTTTTTTGAGATCAAAGTCTGCAACACTTTTTCTCGCCTGCTTAACGATATAAGTTAATGCCTCAAGCGTTGTACCAACATCCGAAGCTTCACTTACCTCTTGAGCATTTGGCCCAAGCATTAGATTACCATGATATGTCCTTGTTACCAGTATCCCTTTACCTGCTTTGGTTGGACATTGGAACAATACCTTATTGGCTAGATAGCCTTGATTTTTATTTAATAATATATATTCGCCACGTCTTGGGATAATCTTAAAATTATCCGCACCCACAAATCCAGCAACCATATTACTATAAGCACCTGCTGCATTTATGACCACCTTGCCTTCATACATTGCATCTATCGTCGAAACCTTGAAGATATCACCTTTTTCAATACTAACCACTTCTGCATTCAGTTTAATATCCACACCATTAGCCACTGCATTTTCAGCTAGAGCTATGGTTAATTCAAAAGGCGATGTAATCCCCGATGATGGGCAATAAAGCGCCCCTTTCACTTCCGGGTTCACATATGGCTCCATTTTCATAACCTGATCATGGTCCAATATGACCAAATCATGTATGTCATTTGTGATACCACGTTCTACAAGTTCATTGAGCGTCTCAAATTCTTCCTCTTCAAAAGCCATAACTAAACTGCCACACATCTCAAGACCAAAATGGAGCTCGGACTCCAACTGCTCAAACATACGATTGCCTTTTCGACACATTTTTGCTTTAACGGTTCCGGGCTTATCATCAAAACCACCGTGGACAATACCACTGTTTGCTTTTGAGGCACCACATGTTACATCATTTTCTTTCTCAAGAAGCAAAACTTTAACATTATACCTTGAAAGCTCTCTTGCAATGGTTGAACCGATGACGCCGGCTCCAATAATTATATAATCGTACATCATACTACCTCCTTTTAACTGCGAACCCTTTTCATTTAATCATATCATATGATTTCCTATTATGGAAGTCAGTTTTCAATCTAAGGTGCAGTATTTTGTATAGTCAAGAGGTCAATTTCTTCATTTTTATCTTGGATGCACTACAGAAAATATTTTTTTATGACTTCGGCTACGCCGTTTTCTTCATTTGTTAATGTCACCTCATCTGCCACAGCTTTAATTTGATCAATGGCATTCCCCATCGCTATACCAAGACCTGCATATTCAATCATATGTAAGTCATTGCCCGAATCGCCGACACATATAATTTCTTCCCTATTTATGCCATATACCTGGGCAACTTTTTGAACACCAACAGCTTTGTTACAACTTTTATGCAAGATTTCTAAAGTGAACGGCATAGGCTGAACGATGGTATAATTCTCCAAGATATGTTTGGGGAATCGCCAAGTTTCCATAAGAATCTCAGGATTATACGCTATTTTTTCACGCATCTCGACAGAATCAAGTTGTATGGTCGGAAAGTATCGAATCATGTCTTCTTTCATAACCGGTCCCTCATTAATAAGACTAACCTTAAAAACTTCAATCGCCTTATCCATTTCGTGAAAGTTCATTACTTTCAACTCTATGTCGTTAGCAATCGCATCATAGTGGCTATATAAATTATCTTGGTGAACCAAGATGTTATCTTTGGTATAGGCACTCATATCAAGATCAAAGGTCTCACATAGATCAAGTAAAGCTAATAGATCTTCATGTTCAATTGGAACTTCATGAAGGATGTTATCGCTTTTATTCTCAACGGTTAAAGATCCACTACAAGTAATGGAATAAAAACCTTCTAGATTTGTACCTAGTAATTTAAGATATCTAGACATACCTTGGTAAGCTCTTCCTGAGGCCAGAACAACTTTAATACCACGGTCTACAATTTCTTTTATTGCCACAATATTTTCTTTTGATATCTCTTGCCTTTCATTAAGCAACGTACCATCCATATCCAGTACAAGCATTTTGTACATGATTGTCACAACCTTTCCTTTTTTGACCCTACTATGATTATAATGGGAAATACCCAATTTTACTAGATGCATTGGTTCGTAGATTTATATACGTAAAAAGGACAGCAATCCGAGCGCTGTCCTTTTTGGGAGAAGGTATTTATATTATTTCTTATGGGGTGTAGTAAAACTATATATAAATGTATGGCGGGGGTTTTACAAGAATTATTATAGCATCTGACTAGGATTAAGTCTGCCCAAAGAAAAAAAAGTTTTTTTGAATTAATTGTAGGTTTTGACGATGTCCTTATGAATATTATTAAGAGACAAGAAAAAAATATATGTATAATGTATACAAAGCAACATGGTTTTTGACATGGTTACGATTTGTTCACATTCTCTTCATTCCAAAAAGTTTCTAACACAGCATACAGATCCTCTTTTTTATTAACCGTCTTATAATGCGACCATTCAAGAGGAAATAATGTCTTATATTGATGACTGGCAAAACGTTCATCCAATAAAACCACCACGCCCTTGTCATGTACCGACCTTATAACCCTTCCGGCTGCCTGAAGAACCTTATTCATACCCGGATAGACATAAGCGTAATCAAACCCTTTTTGACCAAAATGTGCCTTGATCAAATCATTTTCATAACAGATCATCGGCAAACCTACACCCACAATTAAAACACCAATCAGTCGGTTCCCCACCAAATCAATGCCTTCAGAGAACATACCACCCAAAACAGAAAAAGCGATTAAAGAACGATCTCTGGGTTTTTCAAAAGACTGAATAAAGGCTTCTTTTGCATCTTCTGTCAGGCCTCTTTCCTGGTAGAGTAGGTCAAACTCTTCTTCAACTTTCTTTGAAAAGACTAAATCATTTAATACATCTTCCATATATTTATAGGATGGGAAAAAAACCAAATAGTTTCCTTTTTTCTCTCTAGCAATGGTCATAATATGTTCCCCAATGGGCCTAATTGAGCTATCACGGTTCTGATACTTGGTCGAAATAGATCGGTCAATTACCAGACCCAATTTATCACTATCAAAAGGTGACGATAACATCATACCAAAATTCTCTTTATTACCACCCAACAAATCCATATAGTAGGACATCGGCAAAAGGGTAGCGGAAAAGAAAATGACACCTTTCATATCAAGGGTTGCCATCCTTATATTGTCACTAGGATCCATACAATACAAGTGTATTCTTAGATTATTACCTTTCTTCTCATAAGTGGTGATATACTTTTCACTGTATAATTCTGTTTTCTTGACATAATCATAGGCCATGAAGAAAAAATCCAAAAGTATATCCATATATTGCCAATTTTGATGTTCTTTGAAGATTTTCTCAGTTCTATAGATAATGGTTCTAAGATCATCTTCAATATCATAAGGCATATCTTTTGTCTCAAATCTTAAATGCTCATAGTCTTCACAAGCTTTTCTGTAATGCAACATCTTCTGGTTTAACCTCGTCATGTACTTGTAAAGCCTAGCGTCTAAATCCTTAACCTTACGTCGTAATTCTAGAATCTGATCTTTTTCAAGAACAGCAGAGTACATGGACCTTCCTCGGTCAACAAGGTTATGGGCTTCGTCAATCAATAAGGTGTAACCACCGGAACCTTCTACAAAAAACCTTTGTAGCTTAGCGCTGGGGTCAAAGACATAATTATAATCGCAAACAATCACTTCACAAAACAATGCCAAATCCAAAGATAATTCATAGGGACAAACCTGATGCAGCCTAGCAAAGCTTTCGATTACGTCCCGTGTATAACAATCCGTCGCCTTAAAAGCCGCTTCAATAGCCACGTTCACCCGGTCATAATGGCCTAAGGCATAGGGACAATCCTCTTTGTTACACTTAGTCACCTCATTAAGGCATATTTTCTCTTTGGCTGTTATCGTGACCCTTTTTAATACCATACCTTGGTCTTCCAGTAAGTTCAGTGTTTGATTGGCCACTTCCTTACCAATGGTTTTTGCTGTTAGATAAAATATCTTTTTTGTCTTTTTCTCACCTAAAGCTTTGATAGCAGGAAATAACGTTGCGATGGTTTTGCCAATCCCTGTTGGTGCTCTTGAAAAAAGCTTCTGACCTTCTATAATGGTTTTGTAAACACCATGCATAAGTTGCTTTTGACCTTTACGGTAGGTCGGGAAAGGATACATCATGCATCCAACACTTTCTAAGCATCTTTCCTTGAATCTCTCCAAGCTAAGTGCCCATTTGGCATAACGGCCCAGTATGTCATAATAAAAGACTTCAAGGTCTTCTATGGTCTCATAGGAGGTAAAATGCCGCACATTATAGTCTTCCAACTCGATGTAAGTCAGTCTACATGTAACACCCATGAGCTGATTTTGAAGGGCATAGATATAACCATACATTTTGACCTGTGCCCAGTGCATAATATTGTTACCTTTGATTAGGTGAAGGGGCATACCTGTGGATTTGATTTCATCAATAACGATTATACCGTCCTCTTCAAAAAGACCATCCATACGACCGGTAATGGTAAAATCGATTTGATCCACTTGACATATATGAACCAACTTAACTTCAACAAGGTAGTCATCCTTTTGAGCCTTCTGAAACTTTTGATGGGCTCTGGTACCATCAACCGCTCTGGTGCTTGAGAGTGCAACGGATTCAATACTCCCGCCTCTTAGGATATAATCAATTATATTTCTCACTGAAACCTGAATCTCGTACTGGGCCATAGTTTTCACCAACAATCATTTGCTATTCTAAGGATATTTTTCCAACATGGTTCTTTTATTCATACTGATTTAACCATTATACCAAATATACGTTCCCCTGAAAAGCATTTGTGGCAATCAAGAGCGTTGTCTCCTGATTGCCACATTTTTAGTCCTATCTTCTATTGTTTTAGTTTTTACTTGCAATTAGATTCTTGTACCAATAATAGGATTCTTTAGGTGTCCGCTTACCGGTTTCAAAATCAACATGTACAAGACCGAATCGTTCTTTATAACCTTCTGCCCATTCGAAATTATCCAATAATGACCACTGGAAATAACCACGAATATCATTGCCTTCTTGATAGGATTTGTCTAATTGGCGTAAATATCGATCCAAAAAGTCAATCCTACCTTCGTCATGAACCTTGCCATCTAAGGATACCCAGTCCTTATTGGACAAACCATTCTCTGTAATATAGATTGGTGTCTGGTAACGCTCATACATGAACTTTGTACCCCAATACATAATGCCTTCTGACACAAGCCAGTTAAGCGCTGTAAAAGGTTGACCCGGCTTTTGCTTACTGACTTTCACATAAGGTCCATCTGCTTCAACCACTGGCCCTTGATATAAATTAAGTCCAATGAAATCCACTTTCTGAGAAATAAGTTCAAAGTCTTTTCTTAATTGTTCTTCTTCCGGTAAATATTCTCTGTACATCTTTGTTACCCAGTCGGGGTATTTTCCGAGCATAATTGGATCATACCAATAATCGTTGTCAAAGGTAAAGTCATAGTCATCTTTATTTTCTGTTTTCTCATATCGATTAAACATAAAATCTCTTGCCGCATCTACATCTGCTTGTTCTAATGATTTTGGAACAACTGCATTGGCTACAAAAGCAAACCCAACAGATGCCTCCGGTTGCGCATCTTTTATAACCTTAAGAGATTTACCGTGAGCCAATAAAGTGTTGTGTGTCATACGTATAATGTCAAAGGCGCTGTAGTGATGTCCCGGTGCATGTACGCCTGAGAAATAGCCAAGCCCGATAAAGCATTGTGGCTCGTTAAGTGTCATCCAATACTTGACCCGATCGCCCAAGCAATCTACCATTACTTTTGTATACTCAGCAAACCAGTCTGAGGAAGCATCATTCAGCCATTGACCTTTTTTATAGAGTTCATAGGGATAGTCCCAATGAAATAGAGTAACATAAGGTTCAATGCCTGCTTCAAGTAGGGCATCTACAAAACGGCTGTAATAGTCAAGACCTTTTGCACTTACTTCTCCGATACCGTTTGGCAAAACCCTTGGCCATGAAATTGAAAATCTGTAGGCTTTCACACCCAACTCTTTGAGTATTGCAACGTCTTCTTCTAATTTATGGTATGAATCACAAGCCACGTCACCATGGTCCATATTATAGACTTTACCTTCAACTTTGGTAAACATATCCCAAACGGAGAGACCTTTTCCGTCATCGTAAGCGCCGCCTTCTATTTGATAGGATGCTGTTGCTGCACCCCATATAAATGATTGATCAAACATAATGTCCTCCTAATAGCTGTTCTAATCTAAATGTGGTTAAAGGGTTAAAACTGTATTTTGATTACGTATCGTATTCTTCTTTACTCCTTAAGACCGCCAAGCGCCACCCCTGCAATAATGTATCTTGAGAAAATAAGATATACAATGAGTAGTGGTAGAATTGTCATCGCAATTCCAAGGTAAATGCCACCAAATTCAGTCCTATAAATATCTGCTTTAAGTAGCTGAACCAACATGGGCAATGTGTATTTCTTCTCATCTGAAATCAACATTAAAGGCATAAGGAAATTATTCCAAGAGCCGACAAAAGCGAAAATACCCATCGTAGCCAATGCCGGCTTCATCACAGGCAAGGCAATTGTATGAAAAATCTGTATTTCTTTTGCACCGTCAATTCTTGCTGCACTTACCAGATCCTTTGGAAAAGATGATAGTAAATACTGTCGAATGAAAAAGACAGTAGCCGGTGTCGCCATTGCAGGGAAAATCAAGGGTATATAACTGTCTGTAAGGTTCGCATTCAACATCATGCGATAAAAACCGATCATGCTGATCTGAGCCGGTATCATCAGAATAAAAGCAATTAAAGCAAATATGTACTTTTTCGCTTTGAAATCATAAACAACAAGACCATATGCCGTTAATGCACTAAAATATAAAGCCATAAAAGTGGCACTTGCAGATATGGTGAAACTATTTAAAAAACCACGCCATATATCAAAGCCTCTATTGGTCAACACTGTATAGTTGTATTCCATGAAGCCACTGGGTATAAGAGAAAAACCTTGCTGTATCTGATCCGTGGATCTTGTTGCATTCACAATAAGGATCCAAAAAGGCATGATGCTAAGTATCATAAGCAAAAAACATACAATATAGATCCAAGATGCTTTTAGCCAATAAAATTTTCCTAATCTATGCTCACTCATGTAGAGTACCTGCCTTTCTTAGTTTACCAAACAAAGGCTTTTTAATTCTTTCATCGTCTCCCATGACTTTGAATATAATCATACTGACAATCACAATCATAACCAGTAGCGTTATGGAGGCGGTCGCAGCTACATAATAATTTCTACTACCACTAAAAGCCTGCCTGTAGATAAACATCGTAACTGTTTCAATAGAATAATCCGGGTTGCCTCTTAATGTTAACAAGAAGGGAATATCAAACATTTGCATGCCACCGATAAAAGAGGTTACCAGTACATACAAAGTAATCGGCTTAATAAGAGGTAGGGTTATACCAAAAAACATCTGACCACTTGTGGCCCCATCTACCATAGCTGCTTCATAGAGTGAAGGGTTAATGCCTAAAATGCCTGCCATAAGAATGATAAATGTATTGCCATACCACATCCAAAACTGGATAAAGGCTACGATGGATCTAGTGGCGCCCGCACTTCTAAAGAATTCAAAAGGCTCACTTAGAACACCAAATTGAATCAGCAATTGATTGATTGGTCCCATTGGATAACTAAAAAGCGTACTAAAAAGTATGGATACAGAAGCGGCAGTAATAATATTAGGCATATAAAACAATACCTTAAAAAGTCCTGCACCTTTAAGCTTCATTCTTGCGTCTGAAAACCATTTTGCCAATAACAGTGCCAAGCCGATTTGTGGAATAAAGTTCATGGTCCAGATGATCCATGTGTTTCTAAGTGCTTTTAAGAATAATTCATTTTGAAGCAAAGCGAAGTAATTCTTAAATCCAACATAATTCATCTGGGTTTCCCAACCTGCAAGATCTGAAAAACTTAACTGAAAGGTGTAAAAAATCGGATACAGTTGGAAGACCAAAAAGGCAATAATGAATGGTGCAACAAAGAAATAACCGTACTTATCATAATTAACCAGTTGGTGCTTAGTATTATTTGCCATTGTAATCTCCTATCTTAATTCTTAAGCTCTTTTTATAAGCAATCGATTAAACTTTGTCTGTGTCATGTACTTAATATTTTTACTTCATAGGAAAGGGATGAAAGACAAGCCTTCATCCCTGTAAGATTTAATATTCTAAACTAGGGAATTGGTTTTTAACTGATGAGATAAAATCCTCCATCGCAGCATCACGTTCTTTTTCACCTTTGGAATATGCTGTCAACTGCTCGGTAAATAAGTCTTGAATATCTTTATCAGAACCTGTCAAAATAGATGCGTCTACTTTCGTTGCCATTTCTGCAAAAGCAGCATAGTGGTTTTGTCCGTCCAAGAAAGGTTCTGTAAAACCATCTTTTATTTCATTCACTACTGCTTCATTGGATAGAACGTCACCTGTTTCTTCTGCCCATGTCTTTAAGAAAGCTTCATCTAGTGTTAAGTATTTGATTAGATCAGCAGCTGCTGCTTCCATCTCAGATCCTTCACGCATAGCTAACCATGTGCCACCCCAGAAGTAAGAGGAAGGACCTTGAATCATACCCCAGTCACCTGAAGTGGATACACCAGTATCTGCATTCTCAGCACTTGTTTTTAATACATAATGAAGACCCCATGTCGGTAAGAAATAACCAAAAACATCATTACCTGAAATACTTGCAAACCATTGTTCTGTCCATTGCTCTGACTGGTTCGTCAATTTATTAGATTCTAATTTTCTACCCATTTCCATAAGTTCAGTAATCTTAGGATCTATGACGAACTTATTGTCTACAACCCATCCATCTTGTCTGGCCGCATAGAAAACTTGTACAAGGTCGCCTAGAGAACTGATCATTTTCACTTTTCCGTCGGATTTCTCGCTTATGGTCATCGCTGTCTCATAGAACTTATCAAAGTCGCTCATAAGCGCTTGTATTTCTTCCGGATCTTCGGTTCCAAGATACTCCAAAGCCAAACTTCTTCTGTAGAAGAATGCACCAGGCGTCGCTTGCCAACTAGAGCCTTTAAGTACGCCATTGGTATCTGTTGCAACATCAAGGACATAAGGAAGTGTATCTATGTTGTCTCTATCAAATCCTATAGATGCTAGATCTGCTGTAAAAGGTGAATCTACGTATTTTTTAACATATCCAGCTTCAAGAGCGAATACATCCGGTGCACTTTTTCCTGATGCCAAAACCGGATCCAGCTTGTTTTGATATTGATCATTCGGTACGACAACAACTTCAACTTTATAAGGTAGGTCCGGATTGTCCTTTAAATAATGGTTCTCAATCATACCTTTAAGTTCATCTGTAAATGTCCATACAACCAAAGTCTCACCTTTATTATCCGTTGGTACGCCAACCTCAACTTCTCCTGCTGCTTCACTATTGTCCTGCTTCGCCCCACCACAAGCCGTTGCAGAAAGTATTAATGTAAATGTTAGTAATAAACCAATCCACTTTTTCATTTTTTTCTCCTTTTCACATTCATATAAGTTACACTCGCTTACAGGATGCACCTTCTAACAATTCTACGCCCACACTTATGTCTATTTTGTTTCGATTCTTGGTTTCAATAATTTCCGTCAAACGCTTAGCTGCTTGTTCACCAATCATCCTCGTATCTTGTACAATCGTCGTTAAATGGGGTGTAATCATTTGTCCAAGTTCCAAACCGTCAAAACCAACAACTGATATATCCTCCGGTACTTTTAGTCCTAATTCTTGAATTACCTTGATCCCCAAAACAGCTGCATAATCGTCCGAGAAAATAATGGCAGTGGGTCGGTTTTCTCTTGCCATGACCAACCGTGTCTTATCTGCAATACTCTGACGGTTATAATACGCACTTTCCACTAAGTGTTCTTCCGTTATTTCGCAGTTGTTCGCTTTCATAGTATCTTCAAAACCTCGAATCCGTTCACCGGTGACATAATTGCGTTGTCCATGAATATAGACAATATCATGGTGGTTTAAGTCAATAAGGTGCTGCGTCAGCAGTTTTAAGCCTTCATAGTTTTCAGAAAAAATAGAACTTACTGTATCGTTATCAAAATCAATGACCACAACGGGTATCTTGCTATGAATCAATTCTATGACATTTTGATCATTATAATCATAGTTAGCAATAATAACACCATCACAGCGGCGTCGCCTTACATGTTGAAGGAAAGACACCTTATTCTCACCAATTTTTTGTGATACGAAGGTTAAATCATAACCTCGTTCTTCAGTATATTTCTTAAAGCTCTCAAGAATCTGTGAGAAGAAGTAGTGGGTAAAACCATTACGAATCTCACTCTCCGTTTCAAAAAGGACACCAATATTCCAGGTTTTGTTCTTTGTTAGTGCCTGTGCCTGTGAATTTGGTGAATACCCCATGCTTTCTGCCATATCCAATATTTTTTTCCGCGTCATGGCATTGACATCCGGATAATTATTAAGTGCTTTTGATACTGTTGCGCTTGAGCAACCGACATTTTTTGCTATATCATAAATGGTAATCATATAAGACCATCCTCTCCGAAACCGATTTCGATTCATTCTAAAAAAAATTATACCTAACTCTAGCCTTAAGTGCAAGTCCTTTTAGAATTTCTTCCGAAACCGCTTTCGGTGTTTCGTAAAAAAATATCGCCATTCAAGTGTCTTTTCTGTTAAAAAGAAGTTACCGAAACCGCTTTCGATATCAGTTTACCATCTTCAATATACTTTTGTCAACCCTTTTGTTCATATAAAATACATATTTTGAAAGTTTTCTGAAATTCATCTTTCATCTCGCCACATAACAAAGCAGCAAGCATTCATTCCCCAGTCTTCCTTTTGGACGATTAGACGGAAATAAAACACTTACTGCTTATAATAACTCTTCTTAATCGTATCATTATTTTCAAAATAAAATATTACTTCACAAATATTTGCCTTGTTTTTACCAACACCGACCATGAAGTTCCTGGAGCAGTGTGTATGATGAGGCTCATAAGAAAGTAGCTTCAAGCATCCTGTCAGTCTTCAAGACATGATGCATAAATGTAAACTTTCTTATGAAATTTGTAAGTCAGCATGGATGCTGACCGTCGACTTTTGGTGCATGGATGCACCAACTGGAGACCGTAATCATACAGACTGTGGAAGGGTTTTCATGGGACCCCTAGATAATATATAACAAACTCACTCACTACTTCAAAATCTCATCCACCAAATCCATTACAGCCGTCTCAAGATTCAAGGACAAAGCATCAGCCTCTGCTTGCGTATTCCCTTTAACACCAAAGTAGAACTTCACCTTTGGCTCTGTACCGGAAGGTCTGACACAAAACCATGATCCATCTTCCAAATCATAGTATAAAACATTTGAAGACGGTAAACCTGTAACTGTTACTTCATGCGTCGCTAAATCCTTAATTGTATCTTCATTGTAGTCCCTAGCACTCACCACTTTTATACCACCTAAAACCTTCGGCGGATTCTCACGTAATGAAGTAAGAATGTGTTGGATTTTCTCTATGCCTTCAATACCCTTTAGAGTAATAGCCTGAAGGGTTTCCTTATAATAACCATATTTCTCATATAAATCTATAAGCGCTTCATATAAAGTCTTACCTTTTGATTTATAATAAGCTGCAGCTTCCGCCACACACATGACCGCAACAATAGCATCCTTATCTCTTGAATGGGTGCCTACTAGATATCCGTAGCTTTCTTCGAAGCCAAACTGATAATCATAACTACCATCGGCTTCAAATTCCTTAATCTTTTCTCCAATATATTTAAAACCGGTTAAAGTCTCAAACAGAGTAACACCATAGTCATCTGCAATAGCTCTAGCCATATAGGTCGAAACAATCGTAGTAACAACAGCGCTATTCTCCGGTAATATACCCAGTTCAGCTTTGCGTCCTAAGATATAAGACATCAGAATCATACCAATATTATTGCCACTCAGCGCTTTATAATCACCTTCTTTTGTTTTTGCAAATACACCTAAACGATCGGCATCAGGATCTGTAGCCATAACCACATCTGCGTTGTTCTCTCTTGCAAGCTTAAGCGCTAGCTCAAAAGCCTTTGGATCTTCTGGGTTTGGATAATCCACGGTTGGAAAACTGCCATCCGGTTCCTCTTGTTCTTTAACAATCAAGACCTTTTCAAAACCAATTTCCTTTAGAATACGTCTAACCGGAATATTACCGGAGCCATGAAGGGGTGTGTATACCAAAGTAAAATCATCGGCTTCCTCTTTTATGACCTTAGGATCAATAATAAGTTTTTTCAAGGTTTCAATGTATCTATCATCTAGAGCTTTATCGATTATTTCATACAGACCTTTTGCCATGGCCATATCTTTATCCATGATTTTTACAGCTTCATAACCTTCTACCAGATTCACTTGCTCTATGATTTCTCCATCAATAGGCTCAGCTACTTGTGCGCCATCTGACCAATAGGCTTTATACCCGTTATACTCCGGTGGATTATGACTGGCTGTAACAACGATTCCAGCTGTACAACCAAGTTCCCTAACCGCGTAGGACAAATATGCAACCGGTCTTAGTGACTCAAAAACATACCCCTTTATACCGTTTGCTGCTAGTACCAATGCTGCTTCATCCGCAAACTCAGGTGACATGCGTCTTGAGTCATAAGCAATAGCAACGCTATTTTCTTCATTGGCCTTCTTAATATTAATATAATTGGCCAATCCTTGGGTGGCTTTTCTAACTGTATAGATATTCATTCGGTTGGTACCGGCACCTAAAATACCCCTTAAACCGCCTGTACCAAATTCCAGTTCCCTATAAAATCGGTCTTGTATCTCTTTGTCATCACCTTTTATTTGCCTTAGTTCTTCCTTAGTTACCTCATCAAAATAATCGTTCTCGAGCCATGATTCATATAAATCCATGTACGTCATATTAAGCCCTCCTTTTTTAATCTCATTGTGTATCTGTATCTTACTATTAAGGAGCTTTTCTCGGTAAAATCACCCGGAATTGCTCTTATTCGTTGCCTGGTTCGCTGGGTTCTAAGGGCACTAGTTCCGGCAATACAAGATTCTTGTCTTTACCGTCGTCCTCCCAAGAAAATGAAAAGCTAGCTGTCACATAACCTGTTCGTCGTAATGTTATGGTATGGTCTCCCGGTGTATAGGGTGTCGAAGTTGGAATGACCCCTATAAAAGCAGCATCCAAATAGACTTCGGCGCCTGCCGGTTCTTGTATGAAAAGGAAGTTTGCTTTTCCCTCAAGATCAATCTTGAATCTAAGATATGCTTGGTTTAGTATTAAATTACCTTCCCAAGTCTCAAAATTCTCCTTCTCTGCTCGAATTCTATAGTTACCAAAACTTAGCATACTAGGTTCATTGGACTGTAAGAGTACATCATCAATATAGAGCTTCACATCTTCTTGTGACAATACAAACTCGACTGTTCCAACCTTCGGTTGTGCCGTACTCAAATCAAGGGTTACATTTTGTCCCTCTTCTACCATAACTTGACTTACAAACGGCGACATATTATCCTTTGAGACAATAACATCATAAACGCCAGCACTAATAGGCATATTCATTTCTACTTCAACCAATTTACTTATTTTTCGTCCGATCTCAATCTGACCCCCGATAAAACTTTCATGGTTAACCAAAGTAATCGTACCATGGCCATTAACCATAATAATGCTCCATACGTGATCTTTGTACCCCTTAACAATGGCTTCATCTGCAGGACTAAGCTCGGTGATTGCAAAAGGAGAGCCATCTTTTGAAGTTACCAGCTCCTCAGTATAGGTATATACCTCGTTACCGATCCTTATGGTACGATTCTCTTCATCCACAACCATGTTACTTACATCTCGTCTCTGCCATGTAATCGCGGTAATTCTTACGTTTTCCGGTTTTAAGGTTTTTATATCATACTTAGTCTCAATCATATCACCCATACTAATTTGGCTAAGTGCAATGTCTGTTCCATACTCATTTTTTATATCAATTGAACTATCCATCGCTAATGTAATCATTTTTAATGCTTCAATATCATAAACCATAAGCTTACCTGTTTCACTATCTACATATTTAACAACTGCCATGGCTCTTTCAAATTGACCGCTTGGGGCTTCTTCTTCAATTTCTGTTGGTGTTTCAACTTCTTCCGGTTTATCTTTTTCTTTGTCCTTACCACCCAAAATAAGCGCCAACACCGTTACCCCGACGATTAATATGACGACTGCTACGATACCTATCACTGTCATTCTTGATACAATGTCCACATTTTTCTTCTTCTCAGTCGCTCTTTTTCGTTCTGTCATCTGTCACCTCTTATTATTTTACCTTTTAGAAAGGTCATTGTTTATTCCAACCCTGTCAGCAAGTCACCAGCTTTTTTATAGTTTTCATTCAACTTTTTCGTCATTGCTAAATGGGGTTTATGTCTTATATTATAATGAGTATTCTTTTCTTTTGCAAGTACTGTCAAAGCTTCCGGCATTGTCCTTATCGCTTCCAAATAGATTCTGCCTTGTAGAATATCTCCATTTTGGATGCTGTCTTCTCCTGCCATTAACAGGGCGCTGCTATAATCCTCATGTCTATGAATATTCAAAGGGTTTATATCCACCAGTATTTTGGCATTCTCTACAGCCAAAGGGTAATTGCCCTTTTTTATAGCAACATCTCTTAGAACTAAGTAGCCTTCAATTATGTATGGGTTACGACGAATCAGATTTTGGGAAAGTGTACTCTGTTTCTCTTGATTGTCCTCGGTAGCCAAATACTTCCTTGCTCCCTCTGTATGACCTTGATATAGATCTAAGGTCGTTTCATAATTGCCCATATAATAGGTTATTTCAACAACCAAAAAATAAATACTTGGCAAAAGCAATAAAAGTATCGCAACGTTACTAAATCCCTTTTTTAGAATAAAGTCTTTTCTTTCTACCTCTTCTTTATTTGTAGAAAAAACTAAAATCAATAACCAAACGTAAGGAAATTGAAGGGTAATATCCGAAAGGCTATGCAACAATAAAACCATAACCACCAACTTATTCATACCATCATATTTCTTAATAAAAATAATGTAGATCATAAAAGCAGCTAATGTCATTCCGCCAAGTATACCTATATCTAAAAACGCCTGCAACAGGCTGCTATGAACGTACCTAACATGGTACATGGAGCCGGTTTGATACGCACGTTGGGCGTAATAGTAACCAAATGTACCATACCCAAAAGGCCTATCCCAAATCATACGTAATGCATCTTCATAGTACAACAAGCGGGTCTGCCACTCGCTAACTTTAGGCGTCATATGCGTGAGCCTACTAAAAACCATCTCTAGATTTATGAAACCAATAAGCACCTTACTGATGACAACAGAAAAGCCCAATCCCATCCAGAAGGCATCATTTAGTTTTTTCTTGATCAACAGATATATTATTATAAGACATGATATTAGAATGACGCTTCGACTCATGGTCATCAGAAGCGTTGTCCCAAGGATACTAAAACCTACGACTTTTTGCCACGTCTTCATCTCAAGTGTCAGATAAACAAGTATCGCAGAAAGCACTACAGCTGCCCAAGTGTTGGCATACTGAATCGGGCCTGCCATTCTTTGGTTAATGACATAAGAAAATTGATGTTCTTCAAAGCCAAGATAGCTCATAATGCCAATCAAACCGCCTACTATCACACTTATCACAAAAACCCATTTAAAGTACTTCATGAAATCATCGTTATGGACTTGATAGATTAAAACATAAGCCATTAAGAGTAAAAGGCCAAAAAATATGCCATAAACTTGCATCCCTTTTTCAAGTGCTGTAAAATAAGCTAAAATTTGTAAAGCTAAAAAAAGAAATAAAAACTTACTTGTCATATCTTTTGGTAGGATTAAGCTTCCTTTGTGAAAAAGCCATATAAACAATAAGATTATCATAACCACATTGGCCAGCATAAGGGTATGATTAAAATAAAGGCCTTGCAAAAACATAAAAACCGTCATCCATATTATAATGGTTATTGATAAGACTTTCATAGGCTAACCCTTATGTATTAATATTTCTGCTTTTTCAAGAAGTAGCTTTTTTTTATTCATTTCCGGTTCTTCTATTACGATTTCTAATAGTGCTTTCAACAGTATTCCAATCTTCTCACCTTTTTCAACACCTAAATCCATCAGGTCCTTGCCACGAATATTTAGATCTTGTATGGTTAAACAGTGCTTACTTGCCATTAAGACCTCAAAATGTTGTTTCTTGATTTCTAAATCATCAAGCCTTGCCTGAAGCTTGTCAGGGGCTTGAGCTCGAACATCTGCCTCCTGAACGACCAAATAATCCCTAAACATATCTATACCCATATGAGCGACTGCTTTTCTAAGGGATTTTGCATTTGGTTCAAAACGGTAGTCATGGTAGGCAATGAGTTTGAGAATATGGTTTTTAGTTTTATTATCAAATTTGAGACGGCTAAGTATTGTTTTTGAGAGTTCAACGCTAATTTTTGAATGGCCATAAAAATGATCTGTGCCTTCATCATCTGTTGATTTTGAGTAACCTTTTCCAATGTCATGTAAAAATATAGCCCATCTTAGAGCTTCAGTTCTTTTTACTTCCTTCAACGCCTTATAGGTATGCTCATCCACATCATATACATGATAGGAATGGTTTTGACTGAGCCCTACACATGGTATAAATTCAGGTATCACATAAGGCATTAAACCATAATGAACCAGCTTTGATATGTAGTCCGGATTTTTGGAGCATAGAATCTTAGTTAGCTCCATCTTAACTCTTTCAGCACTTATTTTCTCGATGAGCTTAGACAACAATGAAATGGCTCTACCTGTTTCTGATTCGATCTCAAAACCGAATCGCGCTGCAAATCGAATGGCTCTAAGCATCCTTAGGGCATCTTCGTGAAAACGTTCATCCGGGTCGCCAACACATCTAATAATGCCAAGTTCAAGGTCACGTTCTCCGCCAAACAGGTCTATAAAACCTGATTCTTCGTTATAGGCCATAGCATTAATGGTAAAATCCCTTCGTTTAAGATCTTCTTTCAGACATTTTGTAAATGCGACCGCCTTGGGCTTCCTATGGTTTTCGTACTTACCATCCACACGATAGGTGGTGATCTCGTAACCCACTTTATTTTTCAATATGGTAACCGTACCATGTTCCAGACCTGTATCCACAGTTTTTGAAAATATAGCTTTCACTTGACTCGGTTCAGCAGATGTTGTCAAATCCCAGTCCTTAGGTACTTTCCCTATCATTAGGTCTCTCACACATCCACCAACAATAAAAGCTTCATGCCCATGGTGATGTAGTTTTTTTAGTATATAATGAACGTCTTTTGGCAATTCTTTTTTTATCATATAACACCTTTTCTATTGAATCGTAATGGCCTCTTTTTGAACCCCTTTTACTTCAAGTTTCTTTAATGTGTCTTCAACGCTTGAAGGGACATAGGTTTTTAAAAGCTTCATTTTCCCACAGAAAGTATATGCTCTACAAGTTGCAGGTATCAGTAAACTGTCCCCTTTTTTCTCTTCTAAAGATTCAAAATCACCCTCTAATTGACCAAAACCCTCAAGAACCATATATATTTCATAACTGTTTTCATTCAATTGCCTGTCGGATCCATCTAGTTCTATGGTTTCTAAGGCAAAGTATTGGTTCAAGATATAATAAGTATGTTTGGCATCTTCTCTAACGACCGTAGAACCATGAATCGGTAAAGTTGAATATGAATCTAGAAAATCGATGGTCTCTTTGGATTTGTCTATATGAAGATCCCTGCTTTGACCATCAAGACCTATTCTATTCCAATCATAGACTCTATAGGTGGTGTCTGAGTTTTGCTGCACTTCAGCAAGCAAGATACCTTTTCCTATGGCATGAATTAAGCCTGCTGGTATATTAAATACATCACCAGGCTTTACTTCAACCTCATTAAGAACCTGTTCCAATTGGTTGGTTCCAAGAGCATCTATAAATGTCTCTTGGGTTGTACCTTTTTTTAGACCAATGATCAGCCTCGCACCTTCATCTGCTTCCATGACAACCCATGCTTCTGATTTTCCAAGTTCTCCGTTTTCTATAATTTTGGCATAAGTATCATCCGGATGTACTTGAACGGACAAATCCTCTTTCGCATCAATGATTTTTACCAGTAAGGGAAATTTATTTCCTTTTTCATGACCTTCACCCAGTATATAATGGCTATGGGTTTGCAATAGTTCGCATAATGTACGGCCTTTAAAAGGTCCTGTTGCAATAATAGAAGCGCCATGTTCATGACAAGCAACTTCCCAACTCTCCCCTGTATATTTAAATGGGGTTTTTTTTCCATAAAGATTTTTCAGCTTTTCTCCGCCCCAGATTCGTTCTTTTAGGTCAGGTTCAAATAATAATGGTCCCATAGTGCCTCCTTATGCATTTAACATAACTTTTTCATTATTAAAGGATCTTGTAATCATAAGAATCAGTATCCCTGTAATAACAATGGATACAATTGTGGACAGCAAAAACGCATCCATCCCCAGTTGGAACATAAATAATTGCTTAATGGCAAGTACATTGCCCAGTATCGGTATGGCAAATTGAATCAAAGCTGGCTCACCGGTTGTAAACATGGTAGAAAAAGATGCAAACATAACAATCATGTAAATAGGTGATACATAAGTGCCTGCTTCTTTGACGGACTTTGCCCTAACAGAAGTAATACATATGAGACCTACATACATGCCCACCAGTACCAACATAATAATTAATAATTGTAAATATTGAACGGCTGAGAAGGATAGTGATGTAATGGAAATATCTCTACCGCCTGATAACATTCCCCCAGCATTTGGTAAGGAAGCCATGATTGCAATAAAAGAACATGCCGCACTGACAAAAGCAACAATTGCAAGACCAATCAATTTACCCATAGCGATGGTTTCTCTATTTACAGGCGTCATGAGCAAGGTTGCCATGGTGCCTCTTTCTTTTTCTCCTGCTATGGTATCTAATCCAATGCCCATAGCACCGGCAAATAATAATATAGCAATCAGCATCGGTAAAATCATAGAAAGACCAATACCCATAGCTTTGGACTCATCCATAACTTCACTTTCATCATTGGTCACATCCACCATAAAAGCTTTGGCATAATTTTCATTGCCAAATCTTTCTCCTAACATGGCAAGTTCATAACCTTCAAGGAGTTGCATAACAAATCTACTCCTAGCCGGGTAAGAATAATCTTCCGACGGGTTATAATAGGTCTTTATTTCGGGTACCTGTTCAAGTGTTTGATACACTTGAATTTTCTGGTCAAAATCTTCTTCAAACATAACCACTAAATCTATATTGCCATCTCTAACACCAATAAGATCCGCCTCAAAGTCTTCTTGATCAAAGGTCATCTTCATACCAATTTCTTCTTTTTGGCTTTCATAATAGTCTATAAAAGATGCCGGCGCCTCATAGACATGGACAAGGGATTGATGTTGATCCCTGTCTTCAAACATATCTCCCAACATTATTCCCATGATAGAATACAAAATATAAATACCAACTGCCGGTAATATAAAGGCAGAAAATACCAATCTTCGGTCTGAAAAGACCCTTTTCAATTCTTTTTTTACAATGACCCAAAGCATTACAATACCTCCTTTACATTTTCTTTATATAAGGCAAAAAATGCATCTTCAAGGTTGGTGGTACCTGTCATTTCTGTTATAGAAGCTATATCCCCATCGGCCACTTTTTTCCCATTAATAATAACCGCCACTCTATCACAAAGCTTTTCTGCAACGGTCATGATATGTGTGGATATGATGACAAGTTTACCTTTATTTTTTAGTCCTTGAAGGTATTCGGTTACTGCCTTAGCTGTAATAATATCCAGACCGTTGGTTGGTTCGTCAAATATGACCACAGCAGGATCATGAACCAGACTAACGGCTATCGCCAATTTTTGAGTCATACCTGTGGACAATTCACCGATTTTTTTGTTTCTGAATTCAGTGATGCCAAAGTAATCAAATAATTCATTTGTTCTGGATTTGATTGTCTCAAGATCTAGGCCATGAAGTTGTCCAAAAAATTTCATAGTATAGTCCGGTGTAAAATGGGTTTCCATCTTAAGTTCGTTGGTTAAAAAACCAATACTACTACGAACCGCTTTGGCATCCTTCACCACATCATAGCCTTCAACATTGATTTCTCCCATTGTTGGCTTCAATAAAGTTGCAATGGTGCGCAAGGTTGTGGTCTTTCCTGCACCATTTGGTCCGAGCAACCCGAATATTTCACCTTTATTTGCTGTAAATGAAATGTTGTTCACAGCAATTTTTTTTTGGTCTTTAACTTTTTGTTCTTTCATTTGCTTCTTCGTCAAGCGGTACACTTTTGTAAAATTAGTTACCTCAATCATAATATTCCTTTCCTTAATGCATATATATAGGTTAAGGTGTCAATACTATATCTTAACTCGTGCTATGGCTTCAATCTCAATACTTGCATCTTTTGGAAGTCTTGCAACCTCAACACAACTTCTAGATGGATAAGGTGCTTCAAAAAAGGTCTCATAAATCTGATTCATAGCTGCAAAGTCATTCATATCTTTCAAGAATACCATTACTTTAATAACGTCTTTCATGCCTGAACCGGCCGCTTCAACAATCGCTTTCACATTTGTTAATGATGCTGTTGTTTGTTCCTCTATGGTCGTTGGCATCATCCCTGTTTTGATATCAATCGGTAACTGCCCAGATGTAAACAGAAGATCATTTACAACAATCCCTTGAGAATAGGGTCCTATAGCCGCAGGTGCTTGATCGGTCGTAATATCTTTTTTATTCATCATAACCACTCCTTCAAAATTAGTTTTGTTTTGTTTTGTTTTGTTTTATTATACAAGAACGAAGTGACTTTGTCGCGTTTTGCGCAACAAAAAAAGAAGCTTTTGGGGAAAGCTTCTTTCTTTTTAATATTATATGAGGGGAGTTTTATGAAATGAACTAACTGCTATCAATGCTATGAACTGATTATAGAACAAAGTTATGGCTTTAAAGTGACCAAGTTGTAAAATAATTATGAACATTTCATTTCATTGTTGTAATAAACGAAATTATTAAGCTATTGAATGAAGTATTGGTTTTTCAGTCAATTTCTACAAAACCCATACTCTCAACAAATGTACTAAAAGCTGCAAGACCCTGTTGTGTTTGTTTAAAAACGCCCGAACACGCCAGAACTTCTGCAAATCTATAGCCTATGGCTTTCTCTAAGACTTCTTTTGCCTTTGCTTCACTACAAGTTAGGCCAACTTCTAAAACAATAGATTCAAACCAAGCATAGTGATGGGGGAGCTTCTTCTTAACCAAATCCATAGATTGTTTACCCCTTAATACTTCACTTAGTAAGGATAGATCCTGGTCCAGTCTGGCCGGTAACACTGCAAGACCCATCACCTCAATCAAACCAATATTCTCTTTCTTAATATGATGCAGATGTTCATGTGGGTGAAAAATACCTTCAGGATGTCTTTCATCTCTACGATTGTTTCTAAGGGCTAAGTCTATCTCATAGCAACCTCTATCATTAATTCTGGCAATGGGTGTTACTGTATTATGAGGTACAGTGCCTTCATTTGTCTCTGTAAATGCAAGTATATCTGCATGAGGATCACTATACCCTTGCCAATGTTTGAATATATCATAGGCTTGTTGAACCAATAGCGATTTGTTTCTTGAAGATAGTCGAATCACGGACAAAGGCCAAGCCAGTAACTCCAAACATATATCCGGTGCATCTGAGTGCTTATAAGATTTTACAACTTTGGCATCCACCATGGGGAAACGATGCCTACCACCTTGAAAATGATCGTGACTTAGGATGGAGCCGCCAACAATGGGTAAGTCTGCATTGGATCCGATAAAATAATGTGGCATACACTCAATAAAATCTGCAAGACGTTTGAAGGTTTTAAGATTGATTTTCATAGGTTCATGGGTTTCTTTGAAAATGATGGCGTGTTCATTATAGTAGACATAGGGTGAATATTGTAGGTACCAGGATTCATTATTTAGCTTAAGAGGCAACACACGGTGGTTACTCCTTGCCGGATGATTTAGATTGCCTTCATAACCTACATTTTCCAGACATAGAAAACACTTTGGATAATTGGACTGTGGCTGATGTTTCGCTTTCTCGATATCCTTTGGGTCTTTTTCCGGTTTGGAAAGATTGATGGTGATTTCCATGTTGCCATACTGGGTCTTGGTCTGCCAGTATCTATTTAAGGCGATTCGGTCTGTACGGATATAATTGGACATCTGGCTCAAGTGGTAATAGTAGTCCGTAGCCGCCTTAATACCTTTATCCTCTTTAACCCTCGTATACAATCGATTGAGTTCAGATTGTCTCGGCATAAGTGTCGACATCATCTTTGCATCAAGAATCTCCCGTTCTACAAGGCTTTCTTCAATAATACCCAGCAAGACCGCCTCATTTAGAATACCTTCTAGAATTCTCGTCGGCGTCTGATCTTCTATAGTTGCAACCGTGCCTTCATAAGGTTCATTCACTTTTAATAATGCCAACAGCTGATTGCGCACCAAAGGTACATCCAGAGCTTCAATCATTTTATGATGCAAACCAAATAAAATAAGTTCCTCAATGTATTTCTTAATCGTCTCCATGTATGCTCCTTCACTCTAATATATTTAATCCATATAGCCTTTAGGGTGAGCTTGATGCCACGTCCATGCTGTTTTTATAATGTCTTCAATGGTATCATACTTAGGCTTCCAACCCAGTTCTTTTATAGCCGCTTCAGCCGATGCAATCAACGTTGCAGGATCGCCCTCTCGTCTACTTGTTATAACTGCCGGAATGGGATGTCCTGTCACAGCTCTTGTTATACTTATGATTTCCATGACAGAAAAACCTTGACCGTTTCCAAGATTATAGATTCTACTGTCGCCACCCTTTTGGAGTCTTCTAAGGGCCAGAACATGGGCATCCGATAAGTCCGTCACATGGATATAATCCCTGACACAGGTCCCGTCTTTTGTGGGATAATCATCACCAAACACCATGATTGCCTCCCGTTGTCCATTGGCCACTTGAAGTACCAAGGGAATCAAATGACTTTCGGGTGCATGATCTTCACCAATAAGTCCGCTTATATGGGCACCTGCAGCATTAAAATAGCGAAGGGCTGTATACCGAATGCCATGAGCTTCTCCTACCCACTTCAGCATCTTTTCCACCACTAATTTCGACTCCCCATATGGATTGGTGGGCAACGTACGGTCTTCTTCCTTAATTGGAATTTCTTGAGGTTCTCCGTAAGTAGCTGCTGTTGATGAAAACACAATATAGGGCACTTTATATTCAACCATTTTCTTCAATAAACATAATGTCCCATAAACATTGTTTTCATAGTATTTCAAGGGTTGTGTCACACTTTCACCCACCAAAGAATAGGCAGCAAAGTCAATGACCGCATCAATGTTTTCGTTTGCAAAAACACGGTCTAATTCTACTTCATTTCTTAGATCGCCTTCATAAAAGGTTACTTCTTCCGGTACTGCTTTACGATGTCCTGTAATTAAGTTGTCAAAAACAACCACTGTTTCACCTTCTGCAACTAGAGCTGCTACTGTATGAGATCCGATGTATCCTGCACCACCACAAACTAAAATCGCCATATTGTCCTCCTTAAATCCTGCTTGCACCTTGACCTACACCGGCTACATAAAATGCAGGCGTCAGTCCTGTTAATGTTTCATAATGCTTACCTACTTTTTCTATAAATTGCTCAACCGCTTCTTCCTTAACCAGACTTACTGTACATCCGCCAAAGCCTGCACCGGTCATCCTAGAGCCTATGGTGCCATCAATTTTTCGTGCTTCATTTACCATAGTATCAAGGGCATCCCCAGTTACCTCGTATAGATCTCTTAAAGAATCGTGAGACTTGTTCATCAGAACCCCAAAACGGATTAAGTCATTATTTTCAAGGGCTTCTTTTGCTTCTAACGTTCTAAGATTTTCATATACGGCATGTTTTGCTCTATTACTGACCACCTGATCTTCGATTAAGTGTTTGTTGTTCTCAAAAGCCGCATCATCCAAATCACAGAGGTATCTTATATCTAGGACTTTGTTCAGATCGGCTACTGCCATTTCGCACTCACGACGACGTTCATTATATTTTGAGTCGGCTAAGCCTCTTCGCATATTGGTATTACTAATAATTATTTTTACACCTTCCAGCTTTAAAGGCACATATTCATATTTAAGTGTATTACAATCCAATAAAATAGCATGATCTGCCTTACCCATACAAACGGCAAATTGGTCCATAATACCACAATTGACACCAACGAAATCATTTTCAGCTTTTTGACTCATCTTAACCAGATCCACGCTATCTAGATCACACTCAAATAAGTCATTGATCATTACCGCGGTTAAGACTTCAAGAGAGGCCGATGAAGATAGGCCTGCACCATTAGGTATGTTGCCATAATACAGTACCTCAAAGCCTTTTAGTGATATACCTAGGTCCAAAAATGTTTTGATTACCCCTTTGGGATAATTGGTCCAACTGTCCTCTTCTTTGTACAAAATATGATCCAAATCTACAGTCACCCTTGTATCAAAATTCATAGTGGCAAAGCTTACCTTGTCATCATCCCTTAATCGAACCGCTGCATAAGTACCAAAATCCAGTGCACAGGGGAAAACAAATCCGCCATTATAATCGATATGTTCTCCAATCAGATTCACACGTCCCGGTGCAAAATAGTATCGTATTTCCCCACCTTCACCATAGATGGATTCAAAAGATGCTTTCATGGATATTTTCATTGAACTATTCATACCTGTCTCCTCTTCTTATATTATAATTCTCTAGCTAAGACTCTCGAATCATCAGTCTTGTTTCCAGATACGTTTTTTGGTTTTCTATATCTTTTGTAGTCATCATTTTGTAAATGCGGTTGCCAGCTAGTTGACCAAGCTTTGTCATCTGTTGATCGACTGTCGATAGCTTCGGTTCAGTAATCATGGATATGATGGTATTGTCAAAACCGATAATACGCATATCCTTTGGAACCAAAAGTCCTTCTGATTTGGCACCACTTAAGGCACCCACTGCCATCCAGTCATTACAAGCCAACAAGGCATCCGGTTTTTCACCGGACCGAATATAATCTGCTACAGCTTCTTTAGCCTGTTCCACCGTTTTGATATCATTCCCATCTTTTATTCTAAGAATGCGACTTTCCATACCATGGGCTTTCATGAATTCCAAATAGACTTCTTCTTTAATATCATAGGAATGACTTTTCTTGCCTCGCAAAAAAACAATGCGTTTACATCCTTCTGTTATTAAATATTTTAAGGCCATACGGGCACCACCTTCGCCATCATTTAAAACATAACTACATCCGGTACCTTGGGCATAACCATTGACTAAAAGTAAGGGTACACGTTTGGCAAGTTCTTCAAAATACCCTGATACCACATTTTCTTTTCTAGGATCAAGAACAACCATACCATCCACGCGGCGATCCACTAAGCTATGAATCACTTCCACCTCGTTGGTGGCTTCGCCTTCTGTATGACATAAGAAAGTTGTATATCCTTTTTCCTTTAAGATACTATCCACACCTTTGATAACTTCAGAAAAGAAAAGGTTTTCTATAGAGGGTGTCAAAATACCTACTGTTTTTGTCGAATTTTGAATCAGGCTACGTGCTAAAAGATTGGGTTTAAACTTAAGTGTATCAACGGCTTCTTCAACTTTCTTTCGAGTTGATGCTTTAACTGGGTAATTATTATTAATAACCCTTGAAACCGTTGTAATGGAAACACCTGCAGCCTGTGCAACATCCTGTATGGTAGTTCTTTTCATGATTTACCTCCTTTTAGAAAAGGTTTTCTATTTTCATTATAACATCTGCTTTTTTGTTGTCAATATGTAATCTAGCATATCTATTGACTTTCAAGCTTGTTTTATTCATAATAAATAGAGATTACTATCTTTGGAGGTTCTTATGAATAAAATTATACTTACAGGTGGTGGCACCGCCGGTCATGTCATGCCTCATTTAGCTTTATTACCTTCTCTAAGAGAAAAAGACTACCATGTGGATTATATTGGCTCCAAACAAGGTATCGAGAAAAAACTTATTGAGAAAGAAGGGCTACCTTACTATGGCATAGCTTCCGGAAAACTCAGACGTTATTTTGATCTTAAAAATTTCACGGATCTTTTTAAAATATTTTTCGGAACCCTTGAGTCCATATTTCTTATACATAAACTAAAACCAAATCTGGTCTTTTCAAAAGGCGGCTTTGTCACTGTACCCGTCGTCCTAGCTGCATGGCTGGCTAAGGTTCCGGTTGTTATACATGAATCTGATATGACGCCTGGCCTAGCGAATAAAATTGCTTCAAGGTTTGCAGTGAAAATATGTACCACTTTTGAAAGTACTTTATCTCATATACCAGCTTCAAAAGGTGTTCATACCGGTGCACCCATAAGGGGCGAACTTTTTCTTGGTGAAAGTCAAAAGGGGCATGCTTATACGCATCTTGATCATAATAAAGCCATATTATTGGTAACAGGTGGTAGTCTCGGTGCACAAAGTATTAATGACTGTCTACGAGATAGCCTTATAGAACTAACAAAAACCTTTCACGTGGTACATCTTTGTGGAAAAGGGAATATTGATCATAGCTATGACCACCTTGAAGGTTATCGGCAATATGAATTCATTGGTAAACATATGGCTGATCTGTATGCCATGGCTGATGTTGTCGTAAGTCGAGCCGGTTCAAATACCATTACTGAACTGGTGGCACTTAAGAAGCCTCATCTATTAATTCCTTTACCTGCTACACAAAGTAGAGGTGATCAGCTTCTTAATGCTGATGCTTTTGAAGCACTCGGCTACAGTATGGTCTTAAAACAAGAAAATCTAACCTCTGAAACCTTAATAAAATCTATCCTCGCTCTACACGAACACCCCCATATTTATACAGAAAAAATGGCAGAATATGCTTTTGCTGACGGCACCAAACATATTCTAAACACACTTGAAAGCTTATTGACTTAAAAATAAAGAGAGACTATAAAAATAAATAAAGACTATAAAAAGTACCGGATGCCTATGAAGAATTCATGAGCATCCGGTACTTTTCTATGGACTTATGA
This sequence comes from Clostridiales bacterium, assembly GCA_024636985.1. Classification (GTDB taxonomy): domain Bacteria; phylum Bacillota; class Clostridia; order Lachnospirales; family Vallitaleaceae; genus Petrocella. The sequence continues at coordinate 83,001 of JAGXFY010000029.1, forward strand.
TGATTAAATTTTTAGATTTCCTTAGATATTTCTGAAACCAGTTCTAACATCTGATCATCTGAAAATGCCTTGGTTTTCCATTTGAAATTCATGCCATCGTCTTCAAATCTGGGTATCAAATGAAGATGAAAATGCATGACGGTTTGTCCGGCTGCTATCCCATTGTTTTGAAGTATGTTGAGTCCATCGCACTTTAATACTTTTTTTAATGCTTTCGCAATAACCGTTGCTAAGGCAAACATCTTACCAGCCGTCTCTCCATCCAAATCATAGATATTCTCAATATGCTCTTTAGGTAATATTAATGTATGACCTTTACCCGATGGAAATTTATCCAATATGACCCGAAATTCACTGCTTTCAAATATGGTTGCTGAATCCAATTCCCCTGACGCAATACTGCAAAACAAACACTTACTCATTTTATGCTCCTTTCATTATACCTTTTCTTAAACTAACTTTTTTAGAGTCTAGAACGCAAATAATTGATCCAGTTTATACAATAAGGTAAAATTGCCTTTGGCTTTTATCTCACCTGTCATAAAAGCCCTTTGTACTGTCAATCTACCTTCTGTAATTTTTTTCATAATATCATGGTTACAGTTTATAATCACATCGGCTTCTTGATTTGTGCCGAATTTTGACTTTAGCTTCACACTTTTGAAGTCCAGAATAAAACTTTCATTTTTTTTATCCTCTATGACCCAACTGATGGTACAATCCGGAAAAGTTTTATCCGGTTTGAATTTATACTCAAAAAGCTCCGGATAGGTTTTTTGTACCAAACCGCCTTTATTTGAGAGACGTTCTTTAAAAAGACTTGCAATGTCTTCAATATCTTTCTGTTGCTTTTCTATAAATTCGTCATAATTGGAGATCTGTGATTTAGCTCCGGATGTTCCTTCAAAAGCAAGCTCTTTTCCTATTGTTTTACCTTCCGGTTCAATTTCTTGTTGCCCCTCATCATTTGGTACATACAACTTCATAAGTACTTTGTTATCTCTGATACTGGTTGGTAGAATACTTCGTTGTTGATTTAATACACGATAGTAATCTTCCGCTTTTTTATCAATAGCATTCAATAGGTTTTTATCCGTTTCAAGATCTGCAGAATTCTCGATACTTGCACATAGAGTTGTGCCTTCAACACCACCAAGGATGTCCCAAGATTTCAATAAATGGCTTAAGGCATCTCTTTCATATGCTTGCTTACTAATAACGATACCAAATAGGTAAACACCTTCAAAACAGGCAAATTGACCACTGTCATAACATTTGTCCAGAAAACTTTGCATGAGACCACCAATGCCATACCATGTTACAGTTGTTGCAAGTATAACACCTTCCGATTCACTAAGCGCTTCAAAAAAATCTTCCATGTTATAGCCGTCTTGATGCAAATCCAGTCTTTTCACACTGACGTTCAACTCTGTTAGAACACTACTGACTCTCTCAGCAGCAACTAAGGTTGGATCATTGGCCAAATTATTGCCGCCATAGATTAAGATGACTTTTCTCTTACCGGAAACTCTCGGCTTTCTTTGTTTCAGAATAATTTTCTTTTTTATATGTGGCATTTCTTTTTCTTTTATTGTTGGCATACTTGGTTTTATCGTTATTTTTTCTTCCATTTGATTCTCAATCTCAGGGCTTGATTTAAAACCACTTAAGTCCTTTAGAAGTGCTTCTGATTGAGTGGCACCAACAAATGCTGCTTCACTCGGATGAGGTAGCATGATTTGACTATAGGGTCTGTCCTGAATATAAACCGTCGTCTTGATGCCGAGATCTTCGCTCTTGACCGGTTCAAGATTATGCATCACTTTGTGACTTGTTGGTCCAAGAGGGATAATGATCATCGGTTTTATTAATTCAATTTCTCTGTGTAAAAAGGGTGTAAACATCATGATTTCATCATCTAACAAGTTTCTAGATAAGATACGGCCGGTTTTGGCATTAATCTTGTATGGTCGGTATTTAACCGCATAAGTTAGGTATACATCTTCTCTTTTCATGTCTAAATGCTCTAAAAAACTATCAAAAACTTCCCCACCACCACCTTCAAAAAAGTTGCCTGTAGCTTCTTCTTTGGCCGATGGGCAAGGTGCAATAAACATGATTTTACTGTTTACATTACCATATCCAGGGACGAGACTATGTATGTCTTTGGTTTTTTCAGTAATATGGGCTGAGCATTCTCGCATCAGCTCTTTGATTGCCATCTGCTTCATGTTGTTCTCCTCACAATACATCCGTTTTCTGTGCCGGTTTCAACAATATATGGGTCATCATAATCCCACCGGCAAAGCCACCAATATGGGCCAATATATCGACATTAGGCGTCAGAATCGAGAAAACGATACCAATACCAAACATAACCCAAAGTATGTAGCTTGAGACCCCATCAATGGGTTTCTTGATCTTATTGGTCACCACCAATAAGCTGCCAATAAGTCCATACACGGCACCACTTGCTCCGGCTGCAACCGGGTACATCCCGGTGATATATGCGCCTCCCAGGCTCATCAAAGATCCTAATAATCCGGATCCTAGATACACCACCAAATACTGCCATATTTTTAAATAACGTTCTAAACGATAGCCAAATATATAAAGACTAAACATATTATGAAATAAATGTAGGATGCCAATATGTAAAAACATGGCCGTTATTAAGCGATAATACTCACCATCTAAAACAACTAAGGGAAAACTCATGGCGCCACTCGCAATAAGTGTCTCAAGATCTAGAGAGCTGCCTCTGATTTCCATGTTTACCCAAATAGCGATGTTTATCGACATCAACACCCAAGTAATCCAAACTGTTCCTTTTCTTGGCTTTAGCTTATAATAGGTCGTTTGTTCATTATTGAGTGTTTTCTTGATTTCCTTATCGATGTTGAGTATGTTTTTAAGTTGACGCTTTGGAATCTGCAACTTTCGTGTATTTTCATTAATGAACCAAACCACATCAATAAATCTTTCACTAAGGTCCGGTACAAAATTAAAAGCATCATATAAGACTTGTGTCTCTTTCGCTATAATGAGATTGAGTAATATCACCTTGTCCGCTTCTGTTTTACTAAATTGTTGCATTGTTAATTGCTTATATTCCAGATACCGTTCCGGATCAAGGGCAAATTCCGGTCCAAGCTCTATCACATTGATGAGATACAGGTTGCTCTTATCATACATACCATACATGGTCACGTTTTCAATATCTGTTGGAATCTTTTGGTATTGTCTATTCTTGAAATAGTCATTAATCTGATTGTATAATTTTTTTTCCATATTCTTTCACCTCTTTTGGTCCTCAATACCTTAAGCAATCATGAGGTATTAAAAGACCTATACTCATATTAAATGATATTAAGCCAAAGGGCAAGAATAAAGATAAGACTTTGTAGAGAAAAGAATCTAAATAAGGGCAGCCTTAGATCATCGAAGTCAGCTTTGTTAAATTTTGTTAACTCTTCAATATCAGAATCCGTAAGTGCTTGTCTTTTTTAGTAGTTATAATCGTGATAATTCATTATCATCATCGTAGATGTAACACACAGCTTTTCCTCGCCTTACACTTCGTACGGTCATCGGAAAAGCTGTGTATCACATCTACTCGGTAATAGGTCGTCATTTCGTCAATAAAAAGCACTGCTCAATCATCCTTCTATTTTACATCCATGTAAAAATGAAGGATGTTCTACATCCATGTAAAACTGTGATTGATCAGTACTTTTTCTTTCCTCATTCGGTTCCGCAAATGAGTAATTTCAATAGGTTTAAATTCGTATAAATTTCATGCCGTATGATGCGTTAAGCAACCTATAAACCCTACTAAGCCAACATCGACCATGAAGTTCCTGGAAGGGTTTTCATGGGACCTAATTAATACTATACTAATTCTCATTTATTCAAATAATGACAAGGCCAGAAACCTTCACCTGCTGCTTCTTCTTTGGTTGCAAAGACCTGGATTAAGTTATCCGTTTGTTGATGGGTACACCTGTCATCACAGTAATAGAAAGAACCATCCGATATATCTTCATAACCCTTTATAGGCTGTATTTTCAAAACATTACTTTGATGAAAAGAGAAAAAATCTAAGAAGGCGCCATATCCAAGAGGTGCTCCTTGAATACATACCATCAGACCGATATCATCCAATGTGCGACTCCAAGGATCGTTGTCCGCTACGGGTACTACAAATTCGTACAACATACCTTGCTGCTTCGCCCATTGATTATGGCTAATAACGGTGTCTCTTAGACCTTCTTCAATGGAAGCGACGATGGCTCTTTTTCTTATACCCTCAAAGTTCGATTCATTAATACCTGAAGGTTTATGAACAATGGATGCAAAATCTCCCTTTTCTACCTCCCAAGTCTGCGTGTCCACAATCTCAACAAAATCATCTAAGGTCAATTTCATAGCATAATCCAAATCTTCATAGATGTAAGGCTTTTTTTCACTTAGTACCGGCATAGGACTAACTTCGCCTGACACATCCCTAACTTGTTTCGTACCATAAAGATAATAACCGTCATAACCAATAATAACAATTGCCACGATGTATTGATTGTATTGGTGCTTTGCCTCATCACCAAAAGCCTTGAAACCATAATAGTAAGTTCTTAAAAAAGCATCCATCACTTCTTCGGTCTCAATACTGATGTGCTTTCCTCTACCTTCATCAAAACTCCTTTTTGAATACGTTTTGAGAGCATAAGTACCATCTTCTATAGCACTATTTATGATCGCCTCATACTGGTTTTTCAGACGCTCTCTTTGATCTAGACGATGGGTATTAAAATTATGAATCATATAAAAGGGTAGGGTAATAATCGTAAATAATATGGCGTACTTAATAAGATTCATGTCTTACCATGCCACCACCTCTCACAATAAGAGAAGGATACTGTGGGTCCATCCCATACAGTATCTGCCTTACAATTTGGCTTTTGGTTGGGGTGACGTTTTGCACACTCACAAAAAACATATCCCCTTGTTCCATAGGATAGAACCCTCCACTGCTTAATATAGCCTCAATGTCATCTTTATAAAACCCTTCATAACTGATGTGGTAATCCTCCATAAATAAACCACTATCATTATAAACAGGAACATATACCTTTTCATAGTGTTCCAAGTTTATAAGATAACTGTTACCTGTTTGATCTAGGGCTCTTAAAAACGTCTGATACGCCGATGCATCTAGTCTTCCAATATCCCTTGCACTATCTGTCATTTGATTGAGTTGTGTTGATATGACACTGTAGCTGATCGTATCTTGACGTTCATATAAATGCATAATCGGTACAATGAACATTAATATTACTGACAAAAAAATACCCAGTATTTTCCATAAAACTTGCTCCATCCTTTGCCTCCACTAATAGCTCGTATATTCGATGCTTATAACTTTTCCCTGACCATCGACTATTATTTCTGGTGTATACATATAAGACCCAAGATTATTGATAGCCATCCTAAGACTTTGCATACCGGCATGATCGGTTGCTATTGGGTATAGAACACCATTGATCTTAATATCGAGTGCCCCACTCTTGTCAATGAGATACGACTCATTACCTATCTTTTGATTTTTACCCTTGTTATCAATATCTGTTAAGATGAAGAATAAAGTACTCTTTGAAACTTCTATCTCCAGGGTATTATCTGTACTTGTTACAATTTGTGGGTTGAATTGTAGGTGGGCATCTGCCACTTTCATATAATTGGTTGTTTTTCCGTCCATTCTAAAGAAAACACTTAAAGCAAATACAAAAATCATAAACCCTAATGCCAGTTCTAGAACCCGATCGACATTATCATTCATAATTATTGCTGTTCAAACCGTATCGCCCTCACGATACCATTAACATCCGTCACTACAGTGGCATAGAACTCACCATAAGGGTTAATATAAGCTGTAGCATTATTTTTATCTTGTACTGATTTTAACATGTTGTTTGTTGTTCCTTCAGCAATCGGTGATAACGTACCTGCCTCTGCTGATCCGGTAGATAGATAGTAGGTGGATGAACCACCTTTTACTACGATAATTTGCATTTCATCCGGTGTCGCCTTATAGCTTTTTATTGCATTAATAACCTGTGTACCGCTAACGTATTGATTGTCATATACCCCATATGCTGCATTTGCCAGTTGCTGTGCTTGTTTGTCCAGATTACTCATACTTTCATCTGTCATTTTTGATGCTTTTCCATAAGCCGACATGCCAATTGCCACAACAGCAACAAAAAGTAGTATGCTTACGCCAATCCACAAAGCCTTTTGTATATTACCATCCATTTCATACACCCCCATATTTGATTGTTTTTATAGCTGCATCATCCGGTTCAAGTATGACTCCATATCTGCCATACTGCTAACGATCATAGGATAAATCATATACAGTAGTATGAAGCCATATACCGGTACAAATCCTATGATTTTCCCCAAGTTCACTTTCTTTTCTACGATCTGCTCATTGGTTATTTTTCTAACTTCTAGATAATGGCTTTTTTCTGATTCAAGCTCATCAAAAGCCTGTTTTATCGTAATGTCTTGTGCAGCTAGAATAAGACTGTCCACCAAACGTATAAATCTAGAGTCATCCGATACGTCTCTTAAGGTTCTTAGTGCATCCACCATGCCGGATGAACTGTTATTGATACAATCCTGAATGGGTGCTTTAAAGGTATAAGCATACAAGGCCATCCATTCAAGAACATCCATAAGAGACAAACGCTCATGATTCATCAACATCAACAATATGGTGCTAAAACCCATAACCTCATCTTCAACATCAAACCTTAGAATTCTTCTTTGAAAAATCAACATAACCTCCGGAATATTATAGGATAAGACACCTATTACAATAATCAGCAGGACCTCCCACCATTTTATATATTGATCCATAAAAACCAACTGTTTTTTCATAAGACGCTGTGCCATCATCTCACTCTCTGAAACAGGAATGCCATTTTCTTCCAAAAGACGGATTACATCTTCCATTTCCATATTTCTGTTCAACTTCTTTAAGTAACTTCGATCCTTATTGGTTATGGCTTCTGCTTCCATAAGTGCCGACTCCGAGAGTTGACCGCCTAAGAAATAATCCGGTATGGTCGGTGCTGTCAGAATCATTTTTTTAGTATTCATTTGTAATCCTAGAATGACCATAAGAGCCACCACACACCCTATAAAGAAATACAGACATTTTCTTGTGATAAAAGATTCCACATCTAGATGACTGGCACTATTTTTCAGCTTAAGTTTAAGTCTATAATAGTGTCCTTTATGATAAGACGGTTTAATATAATCAACCATTCGGTAAAGGCCCTTCTCATAAAGTGTCTTTTCCAGTACCTTTTTCTTATTAACCACCGTTTTTTGATCATCAAATTGTTGAATTTTTCTTAGTAGAAAATACGCAAGCAATACCATCATGATAATAATAATTTCCAGCAAAAAACCTGATCTGCTTTCATAAAAGACTTTTAAAGGCATAAAATAGCCACTGGCCCAACGCTTAACCGGATTGATGAAAAATAGTGGTAAAAATACAATCATATTCAAGCTTTTTAAGGCATAATTCAACTTCTCTCTCTTACTCAACTCAATCCTAATTTCACTTGTCAAATCACTGATATTTTTCAAGAAAACGCTGTGTCCTTCTACTTTTGTGTCGCCGTATTCCATCGTAATATAGGCTAGGCCTAAAAACATTTTCAGGAATTTGTTAGGCGCTGTTTCGTTATATGCCAATATTTCTTTTTCAATATCCTTTGCCCTTAAGACATCATGAATACGTTCTCCTTGAATGCGTATTTCGTAATGCTCTTCACCTAATTCTTGACAAGCATCATAGACAGCTTCATCAATCATATGGGTTTCATAATACTTGTGCCTTACCATGTCATTGAATTTGAGTTGTTGATGCAGCAGTCGATTCTTAAGGCGTTCAACCAAAAAATCAATCACAGTCTCTAGTAGAAGCCATATGACCACCAAAAAAAGCAGGAGCAATATCGGTTGCCTTGTAATCATAAGCATCCCTATCATTAAGAGCATCATAATTGCCATAATTAACAGATAGATTTTGACTGTTTTTTTGCGAATGACCCTTTCATTGGTATGTCCTATCATCTCTATTCTAAGACGAATATTTGCTATTTTGTGTCTTGTAAGCTTAAATCCTGAGAAAAATTTGTACATTGACAAATAATACCTATTGACCTGCTCCTGGTTCTGCTTCACCTTTAAATGCTGTTGTCTTTTTTTAAGCCGTCTATCTATGACATTGGCTATAAATATTAATCCAAAGGCCATAACAATAAGGAGTGCACCTATAACCATCCATAAATCATCATTCATTATCCACAACCCCAATTCTCATTTTGAAATAAGACAAAGTCCTGAAAGTCCGTTTTTGACATATTCTTTCCCATTTCCTTGGTGGTGTTTTCACTCATACTATGCACCGTTTTATAACACCCTTCTTCAAATACAACAACATCTCTGCTTTCATACTTTTTCCGATCTGTTCTACGGGTGAAGTAATCCGTCATTGTGTCCATAAAAGCACTTTGTTGATCTACCTGATTGGACGTTTGTCTATAGTCTCTGTTATAAGGTGTTTCAAGCTCTAGGGCTACAATTTCTGTTATTCTGGAAATATATCTTTTACCGTCTCCATCTCGTTCCAAATGAATATCAAAGTCCAACACACTTACCACTTGTTGCTCTGCTATTTTTTCATCTCGAAATACCCCACATTTAAGTAGTGAATTTCTTAGGGACAAAACCAAATCTTTTACAGATTTGGCATGATGGGTAAACAGTGTGAACAAAGATGCCACTTGAGCCATTTGTAGCATCCAAACAGCAACCTCATCTGTGGCAATCTCACCCAATATACTCACCGATCCATCTGTTTTTTTCTGAACATCCATACCTGCTTGTCCCGTTATGGTGGGTGTTTCTTTAAAAGTTAAAATGTTTCGCATAGGATATACTTTTCTAAGATGTAGCTCAAAAGCCATTTCCTGAACACGTAGCGTTAATGTCCCATAAATAGCCTCAACCATTGCCATCAATAAAGTCGTCTTCCCAGAACCTTGAGAACCGGTTATGGATATTATTCTTGCACCTTTAATCAGATACCGAATGGTATCGATTGGTAGCTTAGCATTCTCATCTGAAATCAATTCCTCTAAGGTTACATTGACAATATGGAATTTCCTAACAAAAAATGCCCAGGATTCTGAGAAACCCGGTCTGACAACAACAACCCTTGACCCGTCTTTCATTTCATTTACTTTAAAGCCTGTACTTTCTGAAAGCTGTCCCGCTTTGTTGTAGCGATATATATTCTGACAAATACGCCGCAATTCTTTTTCAGTTCCAAAGGAAAGAAAGGACAAATGTATAGATTTACCTTTATAAAATATCCAAATACTATCATAATGATTCGGTGTCTGTATGATTTGACTCAGATAGTCTTCCATCACTTTGTCTGTAGCTTTTTCTACCACGCCTGAAACGCCACCAGATACACCATCAATCGCCATGTCCCTTATCTCATCCACAACACCAAAACCTTTATAAATCTGATAAACCCGCTGTGTAATAACCTTTAACTTATCGTCATAGCTAAGTTGTATCTGACTATTACAAAAGAGCTCTTCAATTTCTTGAGTTGTAATAATGTATGATGGGGTTTTTCCATTTTCAATGATATGCTTTAAATCATCAAGGTTATGCTCCATAATCATTTGGCTTAGGGCCAATGTACCATGACTTTTTTTGTAATGATACAACAAAATCTCGAACTTATCCTGAACACTTAGAAAACTGGGTTGTCCAAAGTGCATAATTTTGTCCACATTTTTTTCAGTTATATAGTTTTTCTTTAACAAATCGCAAATGAAGTCTTTCACATACTCTTTATCAAGGGCTGATCCATATGTACAATTTTTCAATGCTTTTTTTAACGCACTTCTTTTGTTAAGTCGTCTTTTAAACTCATCTTCAGACAGACCCATTTCATACAGGTTGGTTCTTGTTATGTCATTAATAGCATCTTTTATAAAATCTACAATAGCTTCAAATTGAAATCTTTCATTATTATTTAGAAGTTTCTGTTCTAAATAATGGATTGAATCACCTTTTTTAAAATATACGATTGATATAGCAACAAATATAAATAACACCACCAGTATCATTATAAAGTTAAGCATAATCGATACTAGCCTCCTGATTGGTTTTTTCTAACTGCTTCATCATACATTCACTGTTTTTTTCCAGATGTTGCAAAAGGGTTTTGTGCTTGTTTTTGGAATTGATGGTTAGATGACGCATGATGAAATCAAGCACACGACTGTTGTTGCATGCATCCATAAAACCTACATCATAAGGTATGCACATTACATTATCCATCCCGTAAGTTTTGGCCAGATTTTTAAGTGTATACCGACTGTCCTTATTGTACATACCGATATTGTATAATACTGATTTGTCACCTAACATTGAAGTATAAGATGGATTACTAAAATATGCATCCAGTAATGCCTTGTTTTGATTCAGACAAACCACCACCAAATCAGAGTGTTGTATGATTTTTCGTGTTAATTTATGGTGGGTACCACTTGGCACATCAATCATGGTCAAATCATAATCTCTATTTGCTACAACAAAAATCTGGCTCAGTAAATTCAACGTTTCTTGAGCATCCATCGGCTTAGATGTCTTAGTCCCTTGTAATAAGTCCAAGCGTCTATTTGCCAAAAGAGATATGGTATAATCACAGATCATGCCAGATGCCAGTCTTCCGTTTTTTGCCAATCTTTTCAAGGCATCCAAGCCATTGTCGCTAAAATCCAAGAAATCTTCATGTTGATGCACCTTTTCCTTAATAAAACAGCTCTCCAAAGTACTTCTCTCAAAATGACTATGTGCTAAAAGAATTTTAAAATTATATAAAAGTGCCGACATACTTGCCATGGCAACGGCAGCACTTGTGGTACCTGTCTGACCATGGTTGGGTGACCAAAACACTATCTGCATTCTATTTGCACCTCCTCGCCTTTTTTAACCACTTTTTAATGGCTTTATCTTTATTGCCCGTACTTTGTTGTATCATTTTCAGAATAAGTTTTTGATAATCTTTAGACATGTGCCGCATCCGAATCGTGAGGTCATAATCATTTTCTATCTCCATCATCAAATCCCATTCGTTTAAAGGTCGTTCAAGCACATGGATTTTTTTGGGATCAATCTTAAATCGATTGTTCAAATATTTACCGTTTATATTACTGTCTACTAAGATGTTATGATAAATAACACAGTCCTTTTCCAAGATAGCCTTGCAAAAAATGGTTTCGTTGTAAGTCACCTCGGATTGATAGGGTCCTGTTATGAAAAATACATAGTCATAATTGTCTCTGTCTAATTCTACCTCATCCATAATAAGATAATCGGCTTCAACTAAGTCCGGTCTATGACTCATGATTCTAAAGGTCTCATTATACTCATAATCCTCTAAATCACCCATTAAATTTTGTTGTCTTGTAACCAACAAAACTTTATGTTCCATCGATAGGACCTTCCCCAAATAGAGCCCTAAGTAATCCTTTTCTTTTGTATTTGCTCCAATCAAACCTATGCGCATCATATTCTCACCTAAAATCCAGACAACGTTGCGTCTTCATCCTTCTCTTTAATATGTTCCGTATTAATGGGTTCATTATTCTTTGTAGGGGATGATGATTCCGGTGATGGTTCATCTTCAACATTTCCCGTATGATCTTTTACAATATCCTCTGTTGGTGTCAAAGGATTCATGGTCATGGTTGGTATGGCCATGTTTGTCTCGAAAAAGCGAACACCCGCCTCATCTAATAACGTTAACAACGAAGCATCGAGCACCCGCCTTTTACTTAACACTTGTTCTGCATTCGGGATCTCAAATATATTCGGATTTTCCATATAAAGGGCCAAGACACTTTGATTGACCGGGTAATTGACAACGGATGGTGCCTGTTGGTCCGCATTGATGTATTTGACCAAATAAACTCTTGTACCTTCTGTCAGATAGGTATCTACCATTGCACTGGACATGCGAAGAACCTCTTCTTCTTCAAGGTCCAAATCTAACAACCCCACATGGACCTGATCTCTGGAACGCTCAAAGGATTGTATCGATTTCTTCGCTAAAACGATGTAATCCTGACCTGTAGGAAATGCAATCCTGACATCTACAACATCTGCATCATCTAAAAGATATGGTAATTCAATAAACCCAAACTCATAGATTCTAAGATTCTTATCCACCAAGGCGTCCTCCATAAACATAGGCGGCGTCAACGGCAGATTTTTATCCACATCCATCAAAAGCTTTTTTCCAAGTAATAAAGAAGCTTCTGTGTAACTGGAGTCGATTGATTTTTCTGCACCGATCTGCGATAATGTTACATCTTCTTTTGTTATAATACTTCCCTTTTTCAAGGACTTAGATGCTACCACAATGGGATGTGTTAATACCACTTCTTTTTCTTGATATATTGTGGTGGATAAAAACTCTGAAATCTCTTCTCTAAAAGTCAGAGATAATACCGTAATCAATAAAAGGCATAAAACCACACCTAGGAATCCTGCCATTAATAAATTCTTTGTACGTTGTCGAATGATTGACATCTCACGCCTCCGGTCCAATGATTTTTTTCATGTGTTCTAGTGTCTCTTTCTTTCTTACAAAAGGGTCGATACAATAAGGTATCGTATGAAACGACATACCTATTTTTCTCCCTATTTCCATCATTTCATCTTTTTTTCCATCCGGAAAAAGCCATTTACACCTCTGGGTCATAAGCATAGAATATCTGATACTAAATTCATCCACTTCATGTATCTTCCAGTCACTCATATGTCCTATAACCAAAGGTATATCTGCACGCTTATGCTCTTCTGCATATTTTTTTATAGCATCACCTATATCCAGCACTATGTAATGATAGTCTCCCTGATACAAATCCATAAGCTTTTCTTTTGATGTGGCCTTATAGTAAGTAACACCTTTGATCGTAAAAGATTCTGTTGACATGACATCATGGTGCAAGCCTTCATATGCTTTTTCGATTCTACCAAAGTGGCCCGTATCATTAAGTTCCACTATGACTACCTTTCTCCTTTGTTTAGACAGATAGTACGCCATCATAATACAAAAATGGGTAACACCTATACCCTTAGCTACGCCCGTTACTGCTATAACTTTGCTTCTTGATTTTTGAATTTTTGAGTGCTTGAACTTTTGATCTAATATGGTTTTTAACATCCCCAAACTTGCTCCTTTTTATTCCTATGGATCGTGTAGCGTTCACTTCAAAAATATCATCGAACAACTCTTTACAGCGCTCTGTCACCATATATGGATTCGGGTTATAAGGTATCTGATAACACTTGAAGTGAGCCATACTTCTTTTTATTTCTAGAAAAGCATCATCATCCATAAAATTGAACATATAGTGATAAGACTGATTCGGACTTCCAAAATAATATTCTTCAAAATAATCAATTTCCCAATCCTTACCACCACATAACATTAGAACTTGATGGCTTTTCTGATAACTACCTTTTTGTACCAAATCTTCATACTGACCGCCATCAACTATAATGACATCATAGATATCCATTATGCTCTTATCATAAGACAGATGATTTTGAAAACTGTAAAAATGAATGTCATTAAAAATAAAGTAGAATTTCTCTTCTATGATGGTTTTATACATATTATTGATTTTTATAAAATCATGATGTGCCTGCCATTCAATCAAGGCAACTTTTAATCCTTGTTCACAAAAGTAATGAGCCAGTATTATAGCTATATGCGTTGTACCCAACGACCTGTTTATACCTGTTACAGTAATAACTTTATGTCCTTTTTCAAGAAAAACATCATAATCCTTGTTATCATTGTCCCGGCTGCTTAAGGACTTAATGTCTTCTTGTAAGGTTGCAACACTTTGATACCTTTTGCCTTGAACCGTTTCAATACATTTCATAATAATTTGTTCTAAACCTGAACTGATAAAAGGATTTTCTTCTCGTAAAGGTTGCAACCTATAAGGTGGTGTGCTTAAATTCTTACCTGTCAGCAAATAATACATACTAACACCCAGTGAAAATATATCTGTGCGTACATCCGCCTTCGAAAATCCGAACTGTTCCGGAGCTGCGTACCCTCTCGTTCCAAACTGAGTCGTATCCCTAGTCGTATCTTGGCTGTATTTTTTTGCTATGCCAAAATCAATCAGTTTAATATGCCCATTTTGCATTCTAATGACATTACTGGGTTTTAAGTCTCTGTAAATAATCGGGCGCTCTTGGAAAGTGTGTAAATAATTCAGAACATCACAAAGTTGCAACATTATATCGATGATTTCATTTTCTGTCAGCTTATTCTTAAACTTCTCAAGCACCTTGCCTTCAACATATTCCTCAATAAGATATATTCGATCTTCGTCTTCTTCAATATCCATGATTATTGGAATTGAGGGATGACGTAATTCAATCAAAATATTTTTTTCTGCCAGTAAATCGACCTCACCATCTTTTTTCTTAATGGCTTTAATCGCAACCAAGCTTCCTATTTTATTGTTCTGAGCCAGGTATACAATACTGGTCCCACCAATGCCAAGGGGTCGGATAATCTTATAACGTTCAAAGAGAACAACCCCCGTCAACAGTGTATCTTCCAAGCTAACCACTCCCTCCTAATTCTTTGAGGCACCATACTCTTCTATATATGGTTAAGGTGTCAAAACTATATAGTTGAACTTTCACCTACCATGGTGGGTGAATTTAGTGAAACTTAGTTTTGACCCTTTACCATATTATAGGGAGACCCTCCATAAAATGCAAGAAGTTTTTTGATAATTAA
>JAGXFY010000030.1:0-58657 GCA_024636985.1 Clostridiales bacterium
CCAGATCCAATCGTACAAGATTACATAGCATCTTATGAAGCACTATATGGTGAGACACCAAACGCACTTGGTGCACTTGCTTATGATGCAACAAATGTTATGATAGCGGCTATTATAGCAGCTGGCTCTACAGATGGTGAAAAAATAATTGAAGCACTTATGGCAACAGATATGCCTGCGGTTGCTGGTCATATTACATTTGATGAAAATGGTGACCCAATTAAAGACATCTCAATAATTACTGTAAAAGACGGAAAATTAGAGCTTGAAGCAAAAGTATCAGGCAACTAAGATTTAAGTTGAATATTCAAATAAACCAGTAAGATAATAAGGGGGTTATCCCCTTATTATTTTGCGTTATGGATGAATTCAACGGTTTAATGTACGAAACTGTTGGGTGCATCCGCAAAAGCACTAATAAATAGGTTAACTAGTGAAACTTAGTTTTCACCCTCTAACCTAATAGGTTAAGGCGTCAAAACTATATAGTTGAACTTTCGCATACAATATATAGTTACGAATGTATCAACGTAATCTATAGATTGTATGTGATTTAGTGAAACTTAGTTTTCACCCTATAACCTAATAGGTTAAGGCGTCAAAACTATATAGGGTTTATTAGCGACTTTGCGGCAGTACTCAAATCAACCTAGGAGGTGTGCTCATGGCACAATTTATACAACAAATTATTAACGGTCTAAATGTAGGAAGTATTTATGCGTTGATTGCATTAGGCTATACCATGGTATATGGTATTGTAAAACTAATTAACTTTGCTCATGGTGACATATTAATGATCGGTGCATATTTTGGATTTTTTGCATTGGCCACATTCAATGTACCTTTTGGTCTTGCGTTGGTCGTTTCTATGATTCTATGTGCACTGGTAGGCATGTCGATCGAGAGATTGGCATACAAGCCCCTTAGAAATGCACCAAGAATATCGGCTCTTATTACAGCACTTGGTATGAGTATGTTGTTACAAAATCTGTTCAGACTTCTTTTTGGAGCGCAACCTAGAAGAATGCCTGCAGTTATTGAACTGGAAAGAATTGAGATTGCACCGGGTATCGCTATATCCAATCTTGCCATTATTACAATTTTACTTTCTGTAGCATTGATGTTACTTTTAGAGTTTATTGTTAAAAAGACAAAAACAGGAAAAGCCATGCGTGCCGTATCTGAAGACAAATCAGCTGCTAGGCTCATGGGTGTTAACGTCGATAAAACCATTTCGATCACTTTTGCAATTGGTTCAGCACTAGGCGCTGTTGGTGGTATATTATATGCAATCAACTACTATCAAGTGGAGCCCTATATGGGAATGATGCCGGGACTTAAGGCTTTTGTTGCAGCTGTTTTAGGTGGCATCGGTGTTATTCCGGGAGCAATGCTAGGTGGTTTTGCTATTGGATTGATTGAGACTTTGACGAAGGGTTATGTATCGACCACATGGGCCGATGCTTTTGTATTTGGTCTCCTAATCATTGTGTTGATTTTCAAACCTGCAGGCATCCTTGGAAAAAATACGAGAGAGAAAGTGTAGGTAATCATCATGGATAAAAAAGTTATTTCAGGTTATATAAAAAATATAACAGCCATCATGGTTGTTTATGCGATTGTGTTTTATTTGATTCAAATCAAGGTCATTAATAATTACTATAACGGTATTCTTATTTTGGCCGGTATCTATATCATTGTAGCTGCTAGCTTAAACTTGGCTACAGGTTATTTAGGGCAGCTGGCCCTTGGACATGCAGGTTTCATGGCCATTGGGGCTTATACTGCAGCCTTGTTTGCCATAGCGGTTGAATTACCGAAGTATGTAGAACTTGTGGCGGGACTCATCTTAGGTGGTGTAATGGCCGGAATCTTTGGCATGATTATTGGTATTCCGGCACTAAGACTTCGTGGCGACTATCTAGGTATTGTTACATTAGGCTTTGGAGAGATTATACGTATTGCATTGCTTAATCTCCCTTTTACAGGCGGTGCGGCAGGACTTAAAGGTATTCCAAGATACGTTAATTTTAGTGAAATCTATTTCTTAGTGGTACTGGTCATAGCATTTTTATTTGCTTTTGTACGTTCTAGACATGGTAGAGCCATCTTGTCCATCAAAGAAGATGAAATTGCAGCAGAATCAGTGGGTATTCCAACGACATTTTATAAAGTATATGGTTTTGTTGTTTCTGCATTTATTGCCGGTGTCGGCGGTGGTGCTTTAGGTTTTTATCAGAGGATACTGGATCCCAAAAAATTCAATTTTATGTTTTCTGTAGAGTTCTTTATTATAGTTGTATTAGGTGGTATGGGAAGTTTTACCGGTACTATTATAGCAGCGCTTGCCCTTGCATTTATCAATGAATTCTTATATTCTATTGATGAGCTTCGTTTGGTCTTTTACGCATTGACGTTGATTATTCTTATGATTTTTAAACCGGATGGTCTACTTGGAAGAAAAGAATTCTCGCTCATTAGGCTACTCAATCGATTCAGTAAAAAAACTAAAATAGAAAATGCGGACTAGGAGGTAATACCATGAGTTTATTGAAGACGGAACATATAGGTATGACTTTTGGAGGTCTTAAAGCCGTATCTGATTTTAGTATAGAAATAAAAGAAAATGAACTGGTGGGTCTCATTGGACCCAATGGTGCCGGAAAAACAACGATTTTTAATATGTTGACCGGTGTGTATGCACCAACCGAAGGTAAGGTTTATCTTGGAGAAACAGTGGTTAATGGGAAAAAACCCTATCAGATTGTAAATATGGGACTCGGTAGAACATTTCAGAATATACGCCTATTTAAAGAATTGTCAGTTATTGACAATATAAAGATTGCATTTCATAAGGATATGAGTTATAGCACCATATCAGCTGTCTTTAGAAGGAAGAAATTCTGGAAAGAAGAAAAAGAAATTGATATTAAAGCAAGAGAGTTACTTGGTCTTTTCAACATGGAAGAGGATGCAAGCGTACTATCTAGTAATCTACCTTATGGTAAGCAAAGGAAGCTTGAGATTTGTAGAGCCCTTGCAACCAATCCCAAACTTCTACTTCTGGATGAGCCGGCTGCGGGTATGAACCCACAAGAAACCAAGGAGTTAATGGAAACCATTGCTTTCATTCGTGAAAAGTTCAAAGTATCCATACTTCTGATTGAACATGATATGAGTTTGGTAATGGGTATATGTGAAAGAATTGTCGTCATAGATTACGGCAGGATGATTGCTGCCGGTACACCGGCTGAGATCAAATCCAATGAGAAAGTTATTGGTGCTTATTTAGGCCAATAAAAGGAAGGTGACAAAATGTTAAAAGTAGAAAATCTGAATGTATACTATGGTGCGATTCACGCTCTTAAAGGCTTGTCCTTTGAGGTTAACAAGGGTGAAATCGTTACACTGATTGGTGCCAATGGTGCCGGGAAAACAACTACATTACATACGGTATCAGGACTACTTAAACCGACAGAAGGTAGTATCAGCTTGATGGATAAGACCATAACCGGTGTAGAGGCTCATAAGATTCTAGGCATGGGCATGGCTCAAGTACCTGAAGGGCGCCGTGTGTTTGCAAAAATGACCGTTCAAGAAAATCTTGAAATGGGTGCATTTTTAAGAACAGATAAAGCTGAGATTGAAGAAAGTTATGAAAATATCTATAAGAAATTCCCGAGACTAAAAGAACGCCGTAAACAACTTGCAGGCACCATGTCAGGTGGCGAACAGCAGATGTTGGCTATGGGACGTGCTTTGATGAGTAAACCGGATATCTTACTTATGGATGAACCATCCATGGGTCTTGCACCAATACTGGTTAAAGAGATTTTTGATACCATTGTAGAGGTTAACAAACAAGGAGTTACAGTCTTATTGGTAGAGCAGAATGCACACATGGCATTATCCATTGCAGACAGAGCTTATGTTCTTGAAACAGGTAAGATTGTTCTTGAAGGCAATGCAAAAGAATTGTTGAACCATGAGGATGTAAAAAAAGCATACCTTGGGTAGAAGGATTATAAGGCGTGTTTTCATTTCTAATGATTCTCTAATGGTAATACCTGCATAATCAGCTATAATAAAGATAAACTATATTTTATTTAGCTGATATTGGAGGAGATGTTATGAACAAAAGAACAGTTATAGGAATCTTAATTCTTTCTGTGGGTTTATTAGCTTTGGCAGGGAGCTTTGGCTATGTTGAAATAGATGGTCTTGTTAGGACTTTTTGGCCGATTATACTTATTGCCATCGGATTAATAAACCTAATAGATGAGCCTAAGAACTATGTATTTAGTGGTATTATGGCTATTGTAGGAACCCTACTTTTACTTAGAAATCTAGGTTTTGAGTATTTTGAGCGATTACGCTTTTGGGAAATGATATGGCCACTCGCCATTATTGCCTTGGGTCTATGGATTCTGACTTCAAAAGGACCAAGAGGAATGTTTGGGAAAAGTGAAGTGAGTGAGGATATCGTGGAGAACGTTGTACTATTTTCAGGTGCAGAGACCATCAACTTATCCCAGAACTTTAAAGGCGGTAATATTTTTGCCATGTTTGGAGGCGTTGATCTGGACTTAAGAGGTGCCAAGATTGTTGATGTACCCGCTAAAATGGATATTTTCGTCGCTTTTGGTGGCGTAGATCTAAAAGTTCCTGAGGAATGGAAAGTTATGGTAACAGGTATACCTTTGTTTGGTGGATGGGGCAACAAGACAAGATTGTCTAAAGATCCTAATAGAGAAGTTGATTTGGTTATTAATGGGTTTGCCTTGTTTGGTGGGTTTGATATTAAGAATTAGAGGTCCCATGAAAACCCTTCCACAGTATGTATGACTACGGTCCTTAAAATAAGAAAACGAGCTTTACTGTAGACTTAAGTCTTACAGTAAAGCTCGTTTTCTTATTTGACGTTAATATTTACTCATTAAGATTTTGGCGGACACTTAGAACTTCATATCCGGAGGCTTCTAAGGCTGTGATTAATGCATCAGTTTCTGTTGATGCAAGACGGATAATGATTTCTCCGGCCTCATCACTACCGATGTGGTCATAATTCGCTACATGAGCGATGTTGATGTTAAAATTTTTAATGATACTGGTGATATCTGCTAATATGCCGGTCTCATCTTTGGCTTTAATGGATACACGTGTACCAATCTCATCGACACCAGTTAACTCAAGATAGGATTTGAGAATATCAGTACGTGTAATGATGCCGACCAATTTTTTGCCTTCTGTTATGGGTAGGGAATCAACACCACTATTAATTAGAAGTTGTGCAGCATCTTCCATAAGCATATCCGGTGTACCCGTAGGCATATCATTGATCATGATGTCTTTAACTTTGGTTTTACTGAGCAAATAATTTAGTTCATACATACTAAGTGTTGTGGCTTTTGAAGGGCTAACTTCTGAAAGAAGTTGTTCGGTAACGCAACCAACAAGTTGACCGTCATCTATAACCGGCAATTGTTTGCATCCCTTTTCAATCATAAGTTGAAAAGCTAAATCGATTGAAGCATCCTTAAAAACAGTTACAACATCAGTAGTCATTTGGTTTTTTACATACATAAAAACACCTCCAGTGAATGATTTGTTTCTTAGACTTATTATATCATATTATGGTGATGAAAGCACCAATAGTACGGTATATAGAGGAATAAATCCAATAGGTTTATAAAATTCTTGTCTTCATTGGGTTGAACTTGTTTTTTATGACCAAATGGTTTATAATAGCTTATGTTATATGATAATTAAAATCATTCAAATAGATATAAAGGAGGTAAGTCATGGCTCAAATTACTAGAGATATGATTATTGGCGATATTATTCGTGTTGATCAAGGTGTCATTCCTATTCTTATGGAAGCTGGTATGCACTGTGTAGGATGTCCATCTTCACAAGGTGAATCCCTTGAAGAAGCATGTATGGTTCATGGTATGGATGTTGATATATTGACAGACGACATTAACACATACTTAAAAGGCCTATAATTGGAAGAAAACCATAGAAAAAGCTGTCATAATTATGACAGCTTTTTTGTGCAAATAATGCATATTTATAAATTGCTTAAGACGTTGATTGCTTGTGTTTTAATAACAATGTCAAAATGCTCATCATAGAAATCCAGTTTTGATTTTCTACAATGTATGGCTTCACCATACTCAGATAAGATTCCTCGAATGACTTTACAATCTGACTTATGAAGTCCTTCGGATTGCATGCTGAAGATGTATTTTTGTGGTGAATCTGTTTTGTATACACGACTCTGGTCAAAAGGATACTTTAGTAAGAATCTGCTTGCCGTTGTCAAATCATCCAATGTCTCAAATCCATATACAAAAAAAGCTGCTATTTTCTCATCTTCTATTGAAGGTTCTTTATGATGTTCTTCGGGATGTATCTCTTCACTGGCTGTTTGTTCGGCAGCTTCTTCTTTTTTCTTAAAGGTGCGAGCGCTTGGAATGGACAATCCTGAATATTTATCGTCTAATTCATCTGGGTTATCTACTTTTGTGATAATTAACATAATGCCTTCGGATGATAGAGGGACTGCTTCGATCATCAGGGGTGTATTGCCTGACTCGAAGCCAAACTCAAAGGAAGCTTTTTGCATCATGTCTTTGAATAGTTCTTGAGCTTTTTCCGAACCATATGCAAGTTCGTTGACATTTATGTGTCTGTTTAAGAGTTCTTCCTTGTCGAGTACACATTTTATTTGATTGCTACTTATTTTTTCAATTCTCATATCATCACTTCCTTTTCGAAGGCAACAAATTCGGGTCAGTTACATTCACTACATAGAAAGCAATTCAGCATCTTATACTTATATTATACGATAAAAGTATGGAAAAAGCAAAGCCGAATGTTTTCCCTAAAATTCTAAAAAATGTTCGAAAACAGTTGATTTATACCTACAAATCTGATACTATTTGTTAGGGTTGCTTTTGGTAGCCAACTTGCTATGTTGTTGTGGTATAATTATTATCGGACATAAAGTGTACAATGGCAAGATAAATATTAGGGATTCATTGAAAATTAACACTTTGGTCACGCTATAGAAATATATGTACATCAAATTGTGTTTGAACAATTCAAATTAAGATATAGGAACGAAAGGGGCTGTTGACATGTCTGCAAAAATAATAATCGGCGCACAATGGGGCGACGAAGGTAAGGCCAAGATCATTGACATATTATCAGAAGAGGCTGAGGTGGTCGTACGTTCCCAAGGTGGAAACAATGCCGGTCATACCGTAGTTGTTGGCGACGAAGTCTATAAGTTCCATCTCATACCTTCAGGAATACTGTATAAGGGTACAAAATGTATCGTAGCCAATGGTGTGGTCATAGACCCAGAAGGTATTTTGGAAGAAATTGACCATATTCATGAAAAAGGCATTTCAACAGATCAATTGAGTATCAGTGACCGTGCACATTTGGTTATGCCTTACCATAAGATTTTAGATGGTATAAAGGAAGATCATAGGGGTGATGGTGACATTGGTACAACCAAAAAAGGTATTGGACCATGCTATATGGACAAAGCAGAGCGTTCCGGTATAAGAGTCTGTGACTTATATAATGAAGAAGTTTTTAAAAAGAAGGTCCGAGAAAATGTTTTAATCAAGAACAAAATAATCAAATATGTCTACGATCAAGAGATTCAAGTAGATGCTGAAGAAATTATAGAGACTTATCTAGAGTATGCCAAAAGATTGAAAAAGTATGTAAAAGACACAACGGTTGAAGTTTTTGAAGCTCTTAGTAAGCAACAAAAAGTACTATTTGAAGGTGCTCAAGGTACATTGTTGGACATCGACCTTGGAACTTACCCTTATGTTACATCCTCTCATCCTGTAACCGGTGGTGTTTGCGTGGGATCAGGTATAGGACCTACTGCCATTGATGAATGTATCGGTGTTATGAAAGGCTACGTTACGCGAGTTGGAAAAGGGCCTTTCCCGACAGAATTATTTGATATAGTAGGAGACAAGATTAGGGACGTAGGTCACGAGTATGGAACAACTACCGGTCGTCCTAGAAGAGTGGGCTGGTTTGATGCGGTTATCGGAAAATTCGCTGTTAGAACAAGTGGATTGACCAGTATAGCACTTAACAAAATAGATGTTATGGCTAATGTAGATTTTGTAAAAATCTGTGTAGCTTATAAAAAAGGCGATGCAGTTGTTAAAGAATTTCCTGCAAGTCTTGAAGATTTAGCTCTATGTGAGCCAATCTATGAAGAACTACCCGGTTGGGGTCCAATCGATCACATTAGAAAATACGAAGATTTGCCTAAAGAAGTGAAAACATATATTCAAAGATGTGAAGAACTTTGCGGTGCCAAGATCACCATGGTTGGTGTTGGACCGGATCGAGAACAAAACATATATATTAACTAATTATGAGGCTGCCAATTTGGCAGCCTTGTTTGTTATTGCACTAGGAACACAACTGACGTATAATGGAATAACGGTTAAGGTGTCAAAATTCCATCTGTTTGACCCTAAACTATGGCAGAATATGTAAGAATGAAAGAGGTATAAAATGCTGTTTATCATAGGTCTTGGTAATCCTGGAACAAAGTTCAATGGAACCCGTCATAATATTGGGTTTGAAGTTATAGAAAGATTAGCATATGATTATCATATTAAGTTAGATCGCAAAAAACACAAGGCTTTTGTTGGTCAAGGTGTCATTAAAGGTGAAAAAGTCGTACTGATGAAACCTCAAACCTATATGAATTTAAGTGGTGAAGCCATTGCCGATGTTCTTAGTTTTTATAAGGAAACATCGGATAAGATTATCGTCGTTTATGATGATACCAGTCTAGATGTGGGGAAGCTAAGAATTCGGGAAAGAGGCAGTGCTGGCGGTCATAATGGTATCAAAAATATTATTGCCCATATGAAAACTCAGGAGTTTATTAGGATTAAAGTAGGGGTAGGCGAAAAACCACCGGGCTGGGATCTGGCTGATTATGTCCTTTCCAGATTTGATGAACTAGAAATAAAAACGATTCAAGCCTCCATAAAAATGTCGGCAGATGCAGTAGCTATGATATTGGACGTCGGTGTAGAAAAAGCCATGAATCATTATAATAGTAGAAAAGCAGGTGAATAAGATTGAGAAAGCATATTGGAACCTTACTCATTATTATTGGTATCGTAATCATAACGGTGCCACTTGTGGGAAGATACATAGCAAATCAAAGACAAGAAGCCCTAATGGCAGATTTTCTTGAGCAAAGCTTAATGATAGAAGATACGGATAGCTATGATGACCTAAGTGCATCATTAGAGTGGGGCGTACAAGAAGAAAATCAAGAGGACTTATCAGAATCAATTGAAGTTACGGAACCTTCATCTCCTATAGAAACTTTAGAAGAAGAAAATGATACGGAAGGTAATCTTGAGGAACCGGTTATCATTAAACAAAGACCTAAGGCTGTGGCTATTCTTGAAATTGATAAAATAGGTATTAAATTACCGGTTGCTGAGGGTGTTGACCTTGCGACCTTGAAATTTGCACTCGGACATATGCCAAAGACAGCTCCACTTGGCAGTGTGGGAAATGCCGTTGTTGCTGGGCATAGAAGCCATAGTTTTGGTACGTATTTTAACCGTTTGGATGAAGTGGCAGTTGGCGATACCATAAAAGTAACAACAGGTGGACAAACATATACCTATGAAGTGTATGAGACGCTTATTGTTGAACCGGATGACTTATCTGTATTAAGAGGCAGTAGCAATCACAAAGTAATTACGCTAATCACATGCCACCCGCTGTATACATCTACCCACCGTTTGATTGTTCATGGTGTTATAAAATAATAAAACATATATAAAAATAGGTCTAAAGAATCATGCAAGTAGGCATTAAGTAGTGAATTATCAACAAAGATTGCATTCTATAGACCTATTATGCTATAATATACTCAAGATTAATATAGCTTATGATTTTGGTGCTTTTCACCGATAATAGCAAACCATTCGAAAGGATGGGACGCAAAGCCAAGGGCCTTCTGCACAGCAGGTGGTAGCCGGTTGCCGAAAGGGAAGTTTTTTTGTACCCTTAAAGCATGCATTATTCAGGTGATACAACACTTCAAAATAAGCTTTCAACGATACCGCAAACCATTCGAAAGGATGGGACGCAAAGCCAAGGGCCTTCTGCACAGCAGGTGGTAGCCGGTTACCGAAAGGAGAGTTTCAAATGAAGAAGGTTGTATTTTTTATTTTTTCAGTGATCTTTCTCTTTCTCATATCTGAAACAACAACATTGGCCTCATCGACAGTAGATGTGGATTCAAGTCAAGTTAATAATGGTATAGTAAGGGTTAAATTTAATACAGGAACAACAAAAAAGGTAAAGTTGCTTATATCAAAAGGTGAGCAAAGGGTTCAATATAATCTATCAAACAGTGAGGCTTATATTGGATTTCCGTTGCAACTAGGAGATGGCACTTATACCGTAGGAATTTATGAGAATACAACGGACAGCAAATACAGAGCGGTCCACACAAAAAGCTTTAATGTGACCATCACAGATGTGAAAAAAGTCTATTTAAACAGTGTTCAAGAAATCAGTTGGCGGCAAGACAGTCAAGCTGTTTTGCTTGCGGGAAGACTTCTACAAGAAGCAACCTTGAAAAAGCAACAAAGTCATAAAAATACGACGGTTCAATTATCTGAGCGAGAAAAGGTAAATGTGCTTTATAATTATGTCGTCAACAATATATCTTATGACTATAATAAAATAAAAACCTTGAACTATAACTATTTACCCAATATAGATCAAACAATACTTGACAAATCTGGTATATGTTATGATTATTCCGCTTTGCTAGGGGCTATGTTGAGAAGTCAAGGTATACCAACCAAAATGGCTAAGGGCTATACGACATGGACAAGTGTTTACCATGCTTGGAATGAAGTGTACTTGGCAAGTGAAAACCGATGGGTTGTCGTTGACGCTACATATGATGCTTATATGAAGAGAAACAATCAACTCTACGCGTTTGAAAAAGATACCACTGTGTATCAAAAAGTGAAAGAACTCTAGAACCAAAGCGATTCGTTGCGGTAATAGATTCTGATAAAAATTTTTGGCCCTAGCCTCTTAGTCAATCCCTCATGAACTAAGAGGCAATTTTTTGTTCTTTTTTCATTCACAAACACCGGCCATGAAGTTCCTGGAGCAGACTGAATGAACGGAGTAAGACAGCAGGAGCTGTCTGCCGATTTTTGGTGCAGGACGCACCAATTAGAGGCCGTAGTCATACAGACTGTGGAAGGATCTTTATGGAATCACTTCCAAGGTTGTTTTTACAGTTTTTATAAAGTATAATGAAGTCAAAGTATATAGGAAAATTCATGATGTCTTAGCCGCTAGGTTAAGGCCTTTTGTGCGGTTCTAGAAAGTAAGGTTATGTATGAATATATTGAATCAGCCTTTGGAAAAGCTGGAAGCTTTTCATATAGCAAAAGAAAAACTTAAATATAAAGAAACACCTATTGCCATCTATGGCGCCATTGATTCTCAAAAGTGTCACTTGGTATCAGCACTATCCGACCATCCCCAGAAGCTGATCATTACTTATAATGACGTTAGAGCTAGGGAAATCTATGAAGATATGATGTTTTTTCAGGAGGATGTCTATATTTATCCCTCAAAAGACATTATTTTTTATAGTGCAGATGTGCATAGTAATGATATCGTTAAGGAACGAATGCGTCTTTTTAAACAATTGATTGAACAACAAAAAGCAGTTGTAGTTATGTCAGCAGATGCATTGGTTGATACCCTTATGCCTTTAGATAGCATAAGAGAAAGTATCATTTTCTGTAAACAAGGTGAAGTGCTAGAGATGACGGGCCTTGGCAAGCGCTTGATTTATATGGGGTACAAAAGAACAGAGCAAGTAGAAAGCCGAGGTCAATTTACCATTCGTGGCGGAATTATTGACATCTTCCCTTTGACGGAGACTGAAATGGTGCGTATTGAACTATGGGGTGACGAGATTGACTCTATACGACAGGTCAATATGGAGACTCAAAGATCAACAGTTGCTTTGGAAGAAGTGGCAATCTATCCTGCTAGAGAAGTTGTGGTATCCGATGCTTCAATACAAAAAGCTGAAAAAGCCGTTCAAAAGGATTATGATAAGACAAAAAAATATTTTTTAAAAGGCGATCCCCAACATTCAGAACGATTGGAGCGTAGCTTTGATGATTTGATACATAAAATAAAAGGAGAAGGCAACTTTAATGGTATAGAAGGAAATTTACTTTATTATGAAGACGCGGTCGCTTCTATATTAGATTATTTCCAAGAGCCTGTTATATATTTAGATGAGCCCCAAAGGATCAAAGAAAGATTGACCAATCTTTTTTCGGAATTTAATGAAAGTATGCGTAGTCGCTATGAAAAAGGATATCTATTAAAAGACCAAGTGGATGTTCTTTTTAAAGAAGGACAGATTATTAAGAAAATTGAAAACCATGCAGTGGTGAGTCTTAGTACTTTAAATCATAAGGATGCCCTTGTTCATAACACTTCAAAGATAGAGATGCTGGCACGATCGGTTAATCCCTATCATGGTAGTTTTGAGCTTATGATTAAGGATATAAAAAGCTGGGCTGAAAATCATTATAAGATTCTCTTACTCTGCGCCTCAAAAACCAGAGCCACCCATATGGTGGAATTATTAAAGGAACAAGATATTAAAGCTTATACCCTTTATAACACTGAAATGGGTCTTACAAGTGGTTCTGTTGCCGTGTCCTATGGTTCCATGCATAAAGGCTTTGAATACCCTCATATTCAGCTTGTGGTGCTAACGGAAACTGAATTGGTAGGGAAAAAACAACACAAAAGACCTAAGAAGTTCAAAGGCGGGAAAAAACTAAGTCATTTTAATGAATTAAAACAAGGGGACTATGTGGTACATGAGAATCATGGTGTCGGCGTTTTCAAAGGGATAGAAAAAATTGAAGTAGATGGTATCGGAAAAGATTTTATTAAGATTTCTTATAAAGATGATGGCAATCTATATATTGCCACCACACAGTTGGATGCTATTCAAAAATACATTGGTGCAGAAGGTAAGAAGCCTAAGTTGAATAAGCTTGGTACCGGTGAATGGAAAGCGACAAAGGAAAGGGTCAAAGGAGCCGTAGAAGAGATTGCCAAAGATCTCGTAGCCCTTTATGCGAAAAGGGAAATGGCAAAAGGCTATCGGTATGATAAGGACACAGTATGGCAAAATGAATTTGAAGAGATGTTTCCATATGAGGAAACGGATGATCAGCTTACGGCTATTGAAGACACAAAAAGGGATATGGAGAGTTCAAGAATTATGGACCGCCTAATTTGTGGTGATGTGGGTTACGGTAAAACTGAGGTGGCCATTAGAGCTGCTTTTAAAGCGATACAAGAAAATAAGCAAGTTGCCTATTTGGTGCCCACCACCATTTTGGCACAACAGCAATATAATAATTTTGTACAAAGAATGAAAGATTTTCCGGTAAAAGTAGAAATGCTTTCCAGATTTAGAACCGCTAAAGAACAGAAAAAAATCATTGAGGGACTTAGACGAGGCTTAATAGATGTGGTCATCGGTACCCATAGACTTGTTTCCAAGGATGTCGTTTTTAAAGATTTGGGGTTGTTGATTGTAGATGAGGAACAGCGTTTCGGTGTTAAACATAAAGAAGCAATCAAATCCATGAAGGAGACGGTGGACGTACTAACACTGACAGCTACACCCATTCCTAGAACCCTTCATATGAGCTTGATTGGCATCAGAGATATGAGCGTTCTTGAAGATCCACCGGAAGAACGTCACCCTATTCAAACCTATGTTTTGGAACATAATGAAGCCCTTATAAAGGATGCTATATATAGAGAATTGGCTAGAGGCGGGCAGGTTTATTATGTCTATAATCGGGTAAAAGAGATTGACGAAGTTGCCAATCAGATAGCCAAGGAGGTCCCTGAAGCCAGTGTGGCTTATGCCCATGGACAAATGAGTGAAAGAGAACTTGAAAATATCATGTTTGATTTTATTAATGGCAACATCGATGTCTTAGTGGCCACCACCATTATTGAAACAGGACTTGATATATCAAACGTTAATACTATGATTATACATAATGCAGATCGAATGGGCTTATCTCAGCTTTATCAGCTAAGAGGGAGGGTCGGAAGGTCCAATCGCGTGGCTTATGCGTATCTCATGTACAAACGAGATAAAGTGCTTAAGGAAATAGCAGAAAAGAGACTGGAAGCCATACGTGAGTTTACTGAATTTGGTGCCGGTTTTAAGATTGCCATGCGAGATTTGGAAATAAGAGGGGCAGGAAACCTGCTTGGCGCTAAACAACATGGTCATATGGATGCTGTAGGGTACGATCTTTACTGTAAACTTTTAGAAAAAGAAGTCCGAAAACTAAAAAATGACCTAGATACCGAAGAAAGTTTTGAGACGCTTATAGATATCAATGTGGACGCCTATATACCTGTCACTTATATCAAGGACGAAGTTAGGAAAATAGAAGCCTATAAAAAGATTGCTACTATAGAATCGGAAGCAGACTACCTCGATATACAAGATGAACTCATGGACCGTTTTGGAGAGCTGCCGAAGCCGGTTATGAATTTACTGGAGATTGGCTATATCAAGGGATTGGCTCATGATATCGGAATTATAGCGATTTTGGATAAAGGCGATACATGTGTCTTTGAGATTAAAAAAGATGCAAAAGTTGACCCATCAGGCATACCGGATTTGATTAAGTCTTATGGGCGCTCATTAAAATTTGCCATAGTCGACCAACCTTATTTTGAACTTAAGATGCCGGGAGAAGGTAAAAAGGAAGTTTTCAGACATATTAAGACTTTGTTACAAGCTCTAAAGGGTTTGAAGGTTTAACTCTAGTAGCATATAATGAGTATGAAGAACTATATAGAAAATGAGTTATGAGAGGTTAGCCCCAATAGGTCTAAGGTGTCAAAACTATATAGTTGAACTTTTACCCTCATGTTGTTTAGTAATATAGAAATGGAGCTGTTTGGCATTGGCTGTAATAAAAAAGATAATACCATCGTTGATGTGTCTGCTAATAGTGATCATAGTCGTGATCGGTTGCAGCTCAAATAAAACTAATCCAAACACTTGGCTTAGTGTAGGTAATAGTGAAGTAGGTGAAGCGGAAGTTATGGTGTATCTGTTTCAGACTTATAATGATTTTTTAGCCTTTGGTGGCGAAGATGTTTGGGATATCAAGGATTTTAGCGGTGGAAAATCGGCCGATGAAGTGGCTAAGCAAGGCGCTCTTGATAACCTTATTAAAGTGAAAGTTCTAAATCAAAAAGCTAAGGAACAAGGCATCATGACTTTATCAGAGAGTGAAGTCGCTCTGCTGGAACAGGAAGCAAAAAATTATTATGACAGTCTACCTGAAAACTTTAAAACAAATCATGGGATTTCATTAGAAACAATATATGATGTCATTGAAGATAATTATAGGGCGAGAGGCTTGGAGAATCAAACCATAGAAAGCTATGAACTTGATCCTGGAGAAGTTGAAGAAAAAGTTAGAGAAAATGCGGAATATGTTAAGTTGAAAAGTGAAAAAGCAATCGATATTCTAACTTCGTACTATGTTCAGCATATCGTTGTCTATACCCATGAAAAAAACAGTGATGAGGAATGGGTAACCTTGGATGAAGAGAAAATAATACAAGCCCGGAGTAAGATTGAGGCTGCTTATGAAGCGGCAAATCAAGGTATACCTTTTGAAGACGTTCTAACAGAATATTCAGAAGACCCTTTAAGTGGTGCAGAGGATTTGGGCATCATGCTATCCAAATTTCAATTACCGGAAGACTTTATTGTTCATCTTCAAGAGGTCGATAAAGGCGAGATGACACCAATCATTGAAGGCGAGTATGGTTTTCATATCTTTAAGTTACTTTTTGTAGAGACACCGGATAAAGACACCATAGGAGAATATAACACTCAATTTGATGTATGGGAAAAGTCTCTTTATGAAGAAGCACGAGCGAATTTATACAAAGAAGCTTTTGACACTATTTACAGTAAATGGCTTCAAGGAGTAGCGATAGAACTAGGACCAAAATGGTTAGAACTTGACTTTTTAGAAGCCATAAAAAATTAATTCCAAGGTCTCTATACCTGTAAAACAGACAGGTTGGCGAAAGGATAATTATGATAAATATTGTAAAAAAAGGTGATACATATTCCTTTGAGGACTTACTTGAAGTTATGACCATACTGAGAAGTGAAGAAGGTTGTCCTTGGGACAGGGAACAGGACCATGTATCTATAAAAAATGCGGTTATCGAAGAAGCCTATGAATTGGTAGAAGCCATCAATAAAAATGATCTTTCCAATCTTAAAGAAGAACTTGGAGACTTGCTGTTACAAGTTGTTTTTCATAGCCAAATAGGCAAGGAAGCTGAAACTTTTACAATTGATGAAGTGGTAGATGGTATAGTTGAGAAATTATTGCGTCGACACCCTCATGTATTTGACACCGTTTTGGCAGAAGATAGTGAAACTGTCTTGGACCAGTGGGATAAGATTAAATTAGAGGAGAAATCGATCACAACGGTTACACAAGATCTAAGGCAAGTACCTAAGGCCTTACCCGCTTTAATCAAAGCGGCAAAAGTTCAGAAGAAAGTGGGTAAAATCGGATTTGATTTTCCGGATTTTCATACGGCATTTGGAAAATTGACGGAAGAGGCCCAAGAACTGATGGAAGCCTATGAAAATAAGGATTTGAAGGCAATTGAAGAAGAATTAGGGGATTTACTGTTCTCTGTGGTCAATATTTCAAGATTTTTGGGATTAAATCCCGAAAATGCCTTGACAAATGCCTTGGAAAAGTTTATAAATAGATTTGAGGGCATTGAGAACCTTGCTGTATCAAGAGGTCAGGATATCAGCCAAATGGGTTTAGCACAAATGGATGCACTCTGGAGTGAAGTTAAAAAAGACGAATAGTCGCTTAGCGATTATTATATAGCCAAATAATATGGCGCAAAAGTTGTTTAATAATTCAATAAAAATGTAGAGGAGGAGTTATTTATGAACAAATCTGAATTAGTAGCTGCAATGGCAGAAAAAACTGAGTTAAGCAAGAAAGATGCTGAAAAAGCATTAAAAGCATTGGTGGATGTCATCACTGAAGAATTAGCAAAAGGTGAAAAAATTCAATTGGTTGGGTTTGGTACATTTGATATTGCAGAAAGAGCTGCAAGAGAAGGTAGAAATCCTCAAACTGGCGATGCAATGAAGATACCAGCATCAAAAGCGCCAAGATTCAAAGCTGGAAAAGCATTAAAAGACGCAGTAAACGTATAATACCATCTAAATAGTACAATGCTGAAAATCTACACTGTCGGTGTAGATTTTTTGTCATTCTCTAGGAAATTCTATGCTATGTTAATGCGTTGAAGCATCGCATTAACTATCAAGGAAATCTTTCCTGCCGGAACAATTTGCTTTGCAAAGCGAGGCGTAGCCACTTTGTTCTTCTCTAGGAAAGACAATACTATGTTAATGCGTTGAAATATCGCATTAACTATCAAGGAAGTCTTTCCTGCCGGAACAATTTGCTCCGCAAAACGAGGCTAAGCCTCTTTGTTCTTATTTCCTTGAGATTCAAAAGGTATATGGATATAATGAGGAGTGAAGATTATTATGAGATTAGATAAATTCTTAAAAGTATCAAGAATTATTAAAAGAAGAACGGTGGCCAATGAAGCATGTGATGCAGGTCGTGTCATGATTAACGATAGAGTTGCCAAAGCATCAACCCAAGTCAGTGAAGGCGATATTATTGAAATCACCTTTGGAAACAAGACTGTAAAGGCAAAAATTCTAGATGTTAAAGAGACCAGCAAAAAGGATGAAGCCAAGGAAATGTTCGAATACCTGAGCGATTAGCTATGTGTTAAGAAGGGTGATTGGATGAAACGTAAGAAAGAAAGTAAGAAAAAGGCTATGATTTTTATTATTTTTGTTCTGATGCTATTTATTGGCGTTGGCATTGTGCAAATATCGAGAGCTTATACAGATAATAAGGAAAGAGAAGCTGAAGTTGTGGTTCTTATGGAAATGATTAAAGAAGAACAACTTGAGCAATTAGAACTGCTTAAAGTCAAAGAAGAAATGAAAACCAGAGCCTTTATTGAAAAAACAGCACGAAGTAAGTTTGGGTTAATTTATCCGGATGAGACATTAATTGATATAGCTGAAAAAGAATGAGAAATTAAGGTTGTCCTTTGGATGGCCTTTTCTATCATTCTCAAGACATCGTCAGTGGGTGTCTTGTGCTATTGGTTCAGTATTTAAAAAAAGTGAGCGATGACATGGAAAAATTTA
This sequence comes from Clostridiales bacterium, assembly GCA_024636985.1. Classification (GTDB taxonomy): domain Bacteria; phylum Bacillota; class Clostridia; order Lachnospirales; family Vallitaleaceae; genus Petrocella. Next base: position 18,434 of record JAGXFY010000030.1, read on the forward strand.
TAAAATTTATAGAAGCATATGATTTAATAGGTAAAGCAAGGAAGATTCATGTTGCTTTATCCGGTGGTGCAGATTCCATGGCACTGCTTGATTTGTTCATTCAATATCAAGATATATTTAGTATAGAAGTTGAAGCGATTCATGTGCACCATGGTCTAAGAAAGGCTTCGGATATAGAAGCGGCACGTGTTATGGCTCATTGTGAGGGCTTAGGTATTTTATGTCGGACATTTCACGTCGATGTTTTAGCTGCTGTAGCTTGTGGCAAATCGGTTGAAGAGGCAGCAAGAGACTTAAGGTATGAGGTTTTTGATCGGATTATAAAAGAAGAAGGCGGGCGAGTAGCTTTGGCCCACCACCAAGATGACCAAGCTGAGACGGTCTTGATGAATCTTTTTCGAGGCAGTGCCCTTAAAGGACTTGGTGGCATGCAACCGATAAGGGGCGCTTATATAAGGCCCTTGTTGGAGGTTACAAAAGAAGAGATTATGGAATACTGTCGGTTAAAAGCCATAGTTTTTGATGTGGATGAAAGCAATTATGAGACAAAGTACACACGTAATAAAATGCGTTTACAGATTATACCTATGCTTACAGAGCAGATACAACCAAAGCTATCCCAACACGTATGTGCAACAGCTTCACTTATAAGAGAAGATGATAAGTATTTGGAGGACTTGGCGGTAGAGGCCTATGAAAAAGCAGTTATTTATCAGTCTAATGAAAAGATAAAATGGCAAAGAAGAGATCTTTGCGGCTTAGACTCGGTAGTGTTAAGACGTGTATTACGCCAAGGTATGGCTCGGTTAGAGGGTGGTCTTAGGAACGTTAGTAAGCAACATACGGATGAGATGATGGCTCTTGTAAGATCCAAGAAGACGGGAAAAGCCATGGATTTGCCCATGAACAGGCGACTTAGGTGTGACTATGATGTTGTTACCTTAGATAGAGGTAACCATGAAGAAATAGTCAAACCAGAGCCAATAGAAATAGATTTGACGGGTATGACGCTTTATAAGACCTATACATACGGTGAATTCACCATAAGACTTTTCCCTTGTGAAAAACAAACGGAATTTTCAAAAAAGTCATGTACGAAATGGTTTGACTATGATAAAATAAGAGGTAATTTACGCATAAGGACCAGAGAAAATGGCGATTTTATAAGGTTTTCGCCTGCTTTACACAAGAAAAAGATTAAAGATTACTTCATTGACAAAAAGGTAAATCGTTCGGTTAGAGATCAGGTACCCATGCTGGTATTGGGTCATGAAGTCATATGGATTGTAGGTTACAGAATCAATGAAGCCTATACAGTGACGGATGCAACGAAGACCATTATTGAAGTGGTATATTCTAAGGAGGAACGATTATGACAGGTGAGATTCAGGTACTCATATCACAAGAAGAACTGTCGCAACGGATTAAGGAATTGGGCGAAAAAATATCTGCAGATTATGCAGGGAAGGAAGTACACTTGATATGTGTTTTAAAGGGCGGCGTGATGTTCATGTCAGATTTGTCCAAATATATATCGGTTCCGGTGACCATGGATTTCATGGCGGTTTCCAGTTATGGCAATGAAACCAGTTCGAGTGGTATCGTAAAAATCGTTAAAGACCTTGATGAAAGCATTGAAAATGAAGATGTCATTATTGTAGAGGATATCATAGATTCTGGGCGGACACTTAGTTATTTGCTTCAGATTCTTAAAGATAGAAAACCGGAAAGTATTAAGATATGTACATTGCTTGATAAACCGGATCGTCGTATTGTGGATGTGGAAGTGGATTATGTCGGATTTGAAATTCCGGATTATTACGTCTTAGGTTTTGGACTAGATTTTGAACAAAAATACCGAAACTTACCTTATATTGGTAAATTAGTCGGGATTGAGTAAGGAAAAAGGATATAAGTTGCAGTACAAAAAAGTGCCTCAGGCATTAAAGTTAAAGGAGGAAAAGTTATGAAGAATTTTAAAAGTTATAGTTTCTATCTATTACTTATTCTAGTTCTTATGTTCGCCCTATTCTTTTCAACACAAAATACACCAACGAATGAAAATCAATATGGGTACACAGAGTTCCTCGCCGAAATTGATAGGGTTGAGCGCGTAGAAATCAAACCCAATATTGAGATTCCAACAGGTCAGATTACCGTTTGGACCGATGATGTTGAAAGCAAGAGTTTCTTTATGGCGGATGTAAATCTGATTCATGAAGATTTGAAGATGAATAATATTCCGGTTTATACGCAAGATGTGCCAAGAGCTAATTGGTTTGTCAGTTTATTGCCATCCATCGTTATTATGGTGGCGGTTATATTCTTGTTTATGTTCATTATGAATCAAGCCCAAGGTGGCGGCGGTGGCAGTAGAGTCATGTCTTTTGGAAAAAGTAAGGCAAAGATGATGTTGGACGAGGATAAGAATGTTACTTTCGACAAGGTCGCAGGTCTTGAGGAAGAAAAGGATGAATTAGAAGAAGTTGTCGAATTCTTGAAGAGTCCGAAGAAGTTTGTTGAAGTTGGTGCCAGAATACCAAAAGGTGTTTTATTGGTAGGTCCTCCAGGAACAGGTAAAACATTACTTGCAAAGGCTGTTGCCGGTGAAGCAGGCGTACCTTTCTTTAGCATATCCGGTTCGGATTTTGTTGAGATGTTTGTAGGAGTAGGTGCTTCGAGGGTTAGAGACTTATTTGAGAATGCGAAAAAGAATGCACCATGTATTGTTTTCATAGATGAAATCGATGCTGTTGGACGAAAAAGAGGTGCCGGACTCGGTGGCGGTCATGATGAGCGTGAACAGACTTTAAATCAGCTGCTTGTTGAAATGGACGGTTTTGGCATTAACGAAGGTGTTATAGTCATAGCGGCAACCAACCGTGTGGATATATTAGATCCGGCCCTTCTTAGACCGGGTCGATTTGACCGTAAGGTTTTTGTCGGACGACCGGACGTAAAGGGTCGAGAAGAGATTCTCAAGGTTCATGCAAAGGGAAAACCATTGTCAGATGATGTCAGTCTTAAAGAGATAGCGGCAACTACAGCAGGTTTTACCGGAGCAGATCTAGAAAATCTCTTGAATGAAGCTGCCATATATGCAGCCAGGTCCGATCAAAAAGTCATCAACCAATCGGATCTTAGACATGCTTTTGTTCGTGTCGGCATTGGAACAGAGAAGCGTAGTCGCGTTATATCTGAAAAAGAAAAACGAATAACGGCTTATCATGAGGCTGGACATGCGATATTGTTTGAAGAACTTGAAGAGTTAGATCCAGTACATAGCATTTCCATTATCCCCACAGGGATGGCAGGTGGCTATACTATGCCATTGCCAAGCAAAGATCCTATGTATATGACCAAAAAGAAAATGGAGCAAGAAATTGTATCCTTACTGGGTGGCCGTGCAGCTGAAAAATTAGTGTTAGATGACATAACAACCGGAGCCTCAAATGATATTGAGCGGGCAAGTGCCATTGCAAGAAATATGGTGGTTAAGTACGGTATGTCTGATGTCATTGGACCGATACAGTTTGGTTCCGACAATGAAGAAGTCTTCATAGGTCGTGATTGGGGTCATACACGTAACTACGGTGAGAATATTGCTGGACTTATCGATAGTGAAATCAAACGTATGGTTGACTCTGGGTATGAAGAAGCAAAATCAATACTAGAAAATCATATAGACATACTTCATAAGACAGCAGATTTGTTAATGGAGAAAGAAAAAATTACAGGTGCCCAGTTTAGAGCTCTTTTTGAAGCAAAAAAAGAGGGTATATTGGATGAAGTAGAATTAGATGAAGCCTCTGTAGAGCGCTTGCTTTTTGGAAATAAGAAGGATGATGAAAAAGGAATAGACGTTGCACCAAGTCCAAATAAATAAAATAAAATAATATAAAGAACTATGTAGGTATTATAAGAAGAGCTAAAACAATGATAAATCTGTTTTAGCTCTTCTTATTTTTCTCAACATAATGAAGCGAAGCTTCTTTTCTTGTTTGGTTTTGTAGCGTACCTACTTAAGTATTCGCATATTGTCCCTGAGTTTTCATAGGACCTATAAATATATAAGTACATAGAACTATAAATATTAAAAAAAGTATTGACAATGGAAAATTCTTTTGTTAGAATAATTGATTACGCAATTGACTTTTTAGTGTATATATGCTATAATCTAGTAACTTAGGGGATATAGAGAGATAACATCATGAACCCAATACGTTGTAAAGATGAGGTGTATGAATGATCGCAAAAGAGGACTTATTTGCAGTTAGAGAACAGGTTAAAGCTCATGTCGGCAGCAAGGTTCTAATTCGAGCCAACAAAGGACGGAAGAGAATTGTGGTAAAGGAAGGTGTGTTGGAAAACACATATCCTAGTATCTTCGTAGTTAAGGTAAAGAATTTAGAGCAAAATTCATTTAGGAGTGTTTCCTATAGTTATACAGACTTATTAACACATAATGTAGAATTATCCATTTGTGGCGAATAGTAAAAAAACATCAAGTTAATCCTTGATGTTTTTTTTCTATTCAACTATATATTTTGACACTTTAACATTGGTTAAAGCATCAAAACAAAGTTTCTCTAATTACCTACAATATATAGTTACGTTGGTACGTTCATAACTATATATCGTAAGTAAAAGTTCAACTATATATTTTGACACTTTAACCATTATTGTATATAATATTAAGTATACAAAATACAAATGAATCATAAGCAGGTGTATATGAAAGAAGTGAAGAGAAAAGCGAGAGCCAAAATTAATCTTGCTCTAGATGTTATTGGTAAAAGAGAAAACGGTTATCATGATGTCCGTATGGTTATGCAGACCATAGAATTGCATGATAAAGTCAGGCTAAAAAAGATCAAATCCGATAAAATTCTTATGAAAACGAATCTACCCTATTTACCCAGAGATAATAGGAATCTGGTTTACCAAGTGGTTGAATATATGAAGGCTACTTATGGTATTAAGAGTGGGGTATATATTGATCTCTATAAAGTCATTCCTGTTGGTGCCGGTCTAGCGGGTGGTAGTACGGATGCAGCCCAGAGTGTCCTTGGTATGAATGAACTTTTTGAGTTGGGTCTGAATGTAGAAACGATGGAAGAAATAGGTGCAAAATTCGGGGCAGATATACCTTATTGCATACGAGGTGGTACAATGATCGCTGAAGGTATAGGGGAAATATTAACGCCTATAAAACCGATTATGAAACTTCATCTGCTCATTGTAAAGCCAAAACAAAGTGTATCTACGGCCTATGTATATGGGAATCTTGATGTAATGACCATAAGCAATCATCCTAATATAGATGCCATGGTTAGAGGTATAGAAGAAGATCATATGGCGCAAATTGTGCAAAATCTAGGTAATGTACTTGAAGAGGTTACTTTTAAAGGATATCCCGAGGTTAAAATGATAAAAGAGGCTATACTCAACAATGGAGCACTTGGAGCACTGATGAGTGGAAGTGGGTCAGCAGTTTTTGGTATTTTTGAAGATCAAAGTATGGCGCATCAAGCCGCCAAAAAATTAAAGCGCCTGGAAGAGGTCAAGCAAGTTTTTGTCACAACAACGTATAATGTTCAGTAAGGGTAAAAGCTAAATAATTAGCTTAAGAATGAAGATTGAAAGTGGGGATACGAATCATGGATACAAGTTTTAAAGTTACAGTTAATGAATATTTACCCCTTAGAGATATTGTTTTTAGTACACTTAGAAAAGCAATACTTAAAGGAGAGTTAGCTCCGGGTGAACGCTTGATGGAGAAACAATTGGCTGAAAAGATGGGCGTGAGCCGTACACCAATTCGTGAAGCCATTAGAAAGCTGGAGCTTGAAGGCTTGGTCATTATGATACCTAGAAAAGGTGCTGAAGTGGCCAAAATTACAGAGCAAGACATTAAGAATGTTTTAGAGGTGAGAGCGGCACTTGAGAGTCTAGCTGTCAAATTAGCATGTCAAAAAATGACAGATGAGGATATGAAAAGCCTTCTAAGTATTAATGACGCTTTTACAGAGGCAGCGAGCATTATGGATGTGGAAACAGTAATCAAGAAAGACGTTGAATTTCATGACGTCATTTACCATTCTACGAATAATGAAAAGCTGGTTCAGATGATTAACAATTTAAGAGAGCAGATTTATAGGTTTAGAGTGGAATATATTCGTCAAATGAGTGATTTTAAGGCTTTAGTTGAAGAACACGAGGAAATTGTCAAATCCATCATGGAGAAAAACGGTATCGAAGCTCAAGAAATTGCGGCCAGACATATTGAGAATCAAGAGAAAGCCGTGATCAGTCGAATTCTATAATATGAAGTAAGTATGCGTCAACTTTTGTATCAAGTTATGAGGGGTGATACTATGGTTAAAAAGAAAATGAACATGGAAGCTGCTTTAGCGCATTTGGGCGGTTCCAAAGCTCTGTTTGATACATTAATTAATGGTTTCTATAATCAATATAGGCATGTAGATAAAGACATAAAGAAACTGTTAGAGACGGGTAACCAAGAGGATGCCCGTCTTTTAGCACATAGCATCAAAGGTCTTAGTGGTAATTTAGGCGCTACGGAACTGGTAGAAAAATCTAAAGCACTAGAAGTAGCCATTGAAGCGGATTTGGACACGAGGGCATCGGATTTAAAGGCTTTTTCAAAAGCCTTAAAAGACGTTTTGGAGGAGATTGTTGTTCTCTTGGATGCTGTAGAGGCCACTTACAAAGAATAAATATAAAGTTGAGAGGAAGCCTGGAATAAATATGAAAGACTATATTGTTATAGACATTGAGACGACAGGCTTGCATCCGGATTATGCTAGAATAATAGAAATAGGAGCGGCCAAAGTCATAGACGACCAAACGGTAGCTATTTTTAATATGCTGGTCAACCCTGAAATAGCCATACCGGAAAATATCATCAATCTGACAGGGATCACGAACGAGATGGTTGTGGATGCACCTATAATTAGTCAAGTTATGCCAAAGTTTTTATTATTTTGCGAAGATTTACCAATTTTGGGACATAATATACCATTTGACTTTTCATTTCTCAAAACAAACGCTATGCGGTTGAACTTGCATTTCGAAAAAAATGCATTGGACACTTTGATATTGTCCAGACAGTATATGGACCATCAAAGCAGCTATAGTTTAAGTCACCTTTTAAGGTTTTGTTCAATAAATAGAGAAAACGCCCATAGGGCTTTGGATGATGCACTTGCGACCCATGAGCTTTTTCAAACCATTAAGCATAAATATATGGATACCCATAAGGGGATTGAACTTAGACCCAGTCCTTTGATGTGGAAGCCCAAAAAACAATCACCAATGACGGATAAACAAAGAAAATTTTTGTTGAGTTTAATGAATAAACATAAAGTTGCTATAGATTTTGATCTAGATGCATTGACCAAGAGTGAAGCCAGTCAAAGAATTGATGGTCTAATCTGTCAATATGGCAAAGGCTTTTGATTTGTTTCTTTACCCTGTTTGATTTGATCTAATTCTTCGAGAAGCTTAGTTTTTGTTAATGTATTAAGATTCTTGGCGATTTCATAGAGATGGGCGATAGCATCCTCTTGTTGATGTCTTTTGTAGATGGTGGCTAATAGTATGTAATTACCTTTGATATCAGTACCTACTGCAAGGCCTTCTTCTAGATACTGTCGTGCCAAGTCTTCTTGACCTGCGTCAATTAGACCTTTAGCGAGTGTGTGAAGGGTCTTGATATATTGAATGTAGTTATTTTCATAGGCTTCAATGGTGGTTATAGTAGCGGTTCCGAATTGAAGTCTTACATCTGCATTGTCAAGATCTTGAAAATTAACCATAGGTTTTTGGGATAAGTCGAAGACGTATTTTTGTTGACGATAGAGATCCGGCGCTTGTATTTTATCAAAAAAAGCCGAATCCATTTTAAGTTTTGAAGATAATGAAGTCTGTATATAGTCACTAGGATTTAAATCACGTTTTCTTACCACAAGGGAGGAAGCTTCTTTTTTCCAAAAAGCATCGTGTGCAGCATCTTCTATTTTTGAGCCCTTTTTAAGGTGATGCCTAAAGATAAAAATACCTATTATGAACCATACAAAAAGAATGGGAAATGCCATATAATTATATCCTTTCTTAGCAAAGCGAGGCATAGCCTCTTTGTTCTACTTTGGGAAAGATTAAGTTAAGCTAAGCGTCAAGGATCTTTCCCGTTGTGAACAATTTGCAGGCAAAGCGAGGCATAGCCTCTTTGTTCTACTTGAGTTTATTTGCTATTTACATTATAATATAAATATTGAATGGTGAACAGTCAAAGCATGTAAACCAAATATAAACGTTTCAGAATTGGAGTGAACAGAATGTTTTTTCAGAACCGAAAGCTAATTAAAAAAGTGAGTATCGTGGTATCCTTAGTCATCGTATTAAGTTTGGTACTTTCAGCTGTAGCATCTTATTTATAATGACTTTAGAACTATAAATGAATACATCTAACCATGGATAAGTATCTAGGGTGTAGGTGTATTTTTTTCTTGCATTTATATATACCCTGTGATAATATATCAATATAACAACACATAGTATTGATTACTACATAGGAGGCGTAATGATATGAAAGTAAAAGATCCCATCAGTGCATTAACGCATCTAATAGGTGCTGTATTAGCATGTATAGCAGCAGCCACTTTAATTATAAAAGCAATTGAAGTTGGCTCTATGACATACATTATAACATTTACCATATTTGGACTTAGCCTCATACTGCTTTATACAGCTAGCACGGTATATCATATCATTGATCAACCTGAAAGCTTAAGACGTAAGTACAAACGCATTGATCATATGATGATTTTTATACTAATTGCAGGTACTTATACTCCTATTTGTCTCATCTCACTAAAAGGCACCTTAGGTGTCGTCTTGTTGGTGGTTATATGGGGGATTGCCATAGCTGGTATCATTATGAAAGCATTTTGGTTAGATGCACCTAGATGGTTGACCACAGGCATGTATCTTCTAATGGGTTGGCTCGTTATTGTTGCCATCTATCCTGTATTCAAAGCTATGCCACAAGAAGGATTCAGATGGTTGGTCGCAGGCGGTATCACCTATACCATTGGTGGTATTATCTATGGACTTAAGTGGCCACTAAAACATCATAAATGGTTTGGATTTCATGAGTTGTTTCATCTGTTTGTCATGGGCGGTAGTGCATGTCACTATGTACTGATGATGGGATACGTATAAGAAAGAGATGCAAAAGCATCAATATACAGAAGACGTAGCGTCGTTTTATTAAGATAAGACGATGCTGCGTCTTCTTTATGTTTTCATTAATGAAAGTAGAAGTATGAGCAATGCTTGACAAATCCCATACACTATATTATAAAGGTAGTAGCAAACTCGCTAAAATGAAGGTGGAACAGATATGAATATATATGATGTAGCCAAGTTGTCGAATGTTTCTATAGCAACTGTTTCAAGAGTTATAAATAATAAACCGGGTGTTAGTGCGGCAGCTAGAGAAAGAGTGCTTAAGGCGATTGAAGAGACAGGTTTTAGACCCAACCAGATTGCAAAAAGCCTGACAAATAATAAAACCAATATCTTGGGTATTGTTATGCCCGGGATGAACAATTATTATAGTGACCGAATTGACGCCATAAACAAGGTTTGTAAACAACGGGGTTATGGACTGATGATTACGGCCAATTACAAGGATAACAACTCAACGGAAGAAGATATTGCTAATTTTAACCTCTTATATGAAAAGAGAGTGGATGGTATAATTTATTTTCCTACCAATGTGATGCAGGAACATATTGATGTTATCAAACATATTCGCAAGAAGATGCCTGTGGTAATTACGGATAAAGAAATCAGAGACCTAAGACTGCCATGTGTGATTCAGGATTTTGTGTCACCGACTCAGGAGGTCATGGATTATTTTATTAAAAATCAACATAAAAAGATTGCGTTTATTAAAGGTTCCTCCTATGATCGGTCAAACGAAGCGCGTTTAGAAGCCTATAAGACTGCCTTGGAGAAAGCAGGTCTAATCTATGATGAGGGCCTTGTTGCTGAAGGTGCTTATTCCGTTGATTCAGGTTATGAAGCTATGTTGGAGATTGTCACACGCTGTAAAGATATGCCAACAGCAGTCTTTGCTGCTAATGACCATATGGCGATAGGTGCTATGAAGGCGCTTAAAGAAAAAGGCTTCAAATTACCTATGGAAATAGAGATCATTGGCTATGATGACATAGAATTTGCAAAGTATGTGACCCCTAGTTTATCAACTGTGAGGGTGGAACAGTATGTCATGGGGAAACTTGCAGCAACGATGCTGATTGATTTAATTGAAGGCGATTTAAAAGACCACCATGAGATGACCATGGGCTTTGAAATTATACATAGAGAAAGTACGAAAGTATAACAATTTTGGGTTGTTATTGTGTATAATAGTTTTAGAGTTTCAAATAGTCATGATCGTGATATTTAGAAAGTTAGGTGACCAATGAAGCATTTATTGATTGGCATTAATGCAAAGTTTATACATTCCAACCTTGCCATACGTTATATACAAGCTTATGGTGAAAAAAAGGGATTAACCATAGAGTATTGTGAATATACCATTAACCAGTCTTTGGACTATATATTAGATGAAATCATTAAGCAGGAACCGAATGTTATCGGATTTTCCTGCTATTTGTGGAATATAGAAATCATCGTGAAGTTGTTTCAAATGATACGTCAGATTCGTCCGAAAATGTTGATTGTCCTGGGGGGGCCTGAAGTATCCTATAATCCGGTTACGTGGATGACGACTTATCCTGAAATAGATTATATTATCTCTGGAGAGGGCGAGATATCTACAGTTGATTTATTCACGTGTCTTGAAAAGGGTCATGACGACGCATTCGAGCAGGTTGGTAGCTTAAGCTATAGAGACGAAGATCGAATCAAACAAAACCATCAAGCACCGCCTATGTCTATGGTGGAGGTTCCCTTTGCTTACAAGGAAGACCTTTTGGGACTTGAACATAGAATTATCTATTATGAAACTTCAAGAGGATGTCCTTTTAATTGCGAGTATTGTCTTTCATCTATTGAGAAAGGTGTACGCTTTAGGCCGCTTAATAGGGTCTTTGAGGAGCTTCAATTTTTCTTGGATCAAGGTGTTTTACAGGTTAAATTTGTAGATCGTACCTTTAACGCAAAAAAAAGCCACAGCATGGCCATATGGTCCTATTTGAAGGATCATGATAATGGAAAAACAAATTTTCACTTTGAAATCACTGCAGACTTACTGGACGAAGCCGAAATTCTTTTTCTAAAAACTGTAAGGACAGGTTTGTTTCAATTTGAGATTGGTGTTCAGTCGACCAACTATGAAACCATTGTGGATATTAATCGAAAGACTGATTTTGAAATGTTAAAAAAGCGGGTATTGGCTCTAAAAGCAAATGGTAATATTCACCTCCATTTGGATTTGATTGCCGGATTACCAAAAGAAACCTACTTGGCTTTTGGAAAATCTTTCAATGATGTAATGGCGATTAGGCCGGAACAATTACAATTAGGGTTTCTTAAAGTACTAAAAGGCTCAAAAATAGACAAAAAACAAGAAACTTATGGCATCGTAAGCAGGAAGCATCCACCCTATGAAGTTCTAAAGACACGAGAAATGAGCTATGAAGATCTTAGAAGACTTAAAGATATAGAAGTGCTACTTGAATATTATTACAACAGCGGACAGTTTTCTAATAGCATAGCCTATCTTATGGATTTATATGACCATCCTTTTGCTTTTTTTGAAGATTTACGTGCATACTGGGAAGCGGGTGGGTTGCATCATATCAAACATCATAAAATCAAGTTCTATGACCTTTTATATGAATTTGGTCAACAAGAGTCAAAAGTGGACGAAGACCTTTTGTCACAGTGGTTGATTCATGATCTATGCTTGCAAGAAAAGCCAAAGAAATGGCCGGACTTTGCTCATGTCAAAGATGGATTGTTAGCCAAAGTAAAGAATTTCTATCAGAGTGAGGATTGCTCGGATAGTCTTTTTAAAGCCTATGAGGGCTACAACACCAAGCAAATCATACGTATGACCCATGTAGAACGGTATGATTTTAACCCACTTGAAGGACCAAAGGATAACGTAGTTAGCTATATATTTTATAACTACAAAATGAGAGACAAGATGACAGGACAGGCAATAGCCACCAGAATCAGGTTATAGAGCCTTATAGGTGACGTATGATAGACAAGAAGAGAATGGAAAGAATTCTAGATCAGTTGGATGAGGTGTATGGTAAGGAGCATGTCTGCTATTTGAATAATGAAAATGACTGGCAACTCTTAATTGCAACTCAATTAAGTGCCCAGTGTACGGATGATCGTGTCAATATGGTCACGCCGGCCTTGTTTGAAGAATTTGATTCTGTGCAGGCTTTTGCAGAGGCGGATATTCGCAATATTGAAAAAGCCATACACTCAACCGGTTTTTATAGAAACAAAGCGAAAAATATACAAGCCTGTTGCCAACTGCTCATCTCAAAGCATGGTGGTAAGGTTCCTGTGGATATTGATGCGCTAACGGCCCTGCCGGGTGTTGGTAGAAAAACGGCCAATGTCCTATTGGGGCACAAATATAATATTCCGGCGATTGTTGTAGATACCCATGTAAAGAGAATATCTAACAAATTGGGATTTACGGAATTCACCGACCCTGTTAAAATAGAGTTTGATTTAATGGAAAAAATACCAAAAGAGCATTGGCTCAGATACAATACACAGATTATTGCTCATGGGCGTACCTTGTGTACAGCTCGTTCACCAAAATGTGAGCAATGCTTTTTGCTTAAGGATTGCCCCGGTGGACTTTATGAAATGTACTCGAGAATCGTCAAGAACGAAGGACAGGCAAAGGAGAAAGAATGATGAAGCAGCCGATTGTGATTGGAATTGCAGGTGGTACGGGATCCGGAAAAACGACTTTAGTTAACAGGCTTAAAGAAGTGGTGGGTAATGAAGTTGTTACCCTTACCCATGATTATTACTATAAGGCGAATGAGGATAAACCTTTTGAAGTGCGAAGCAAAATGAACTATGATCACCCATATGCCTTCGATACGGATATGATGGTGACAGACATACAAACTTTAAAAGCGGGGTTTGCGATTGAACATCCTGTATACGACTTCATGAATCACACAAGGGCTAAGGAAACAGTTCATGTAGAACCGAAGAGAGTCATTATAGTTGAAGGCATCCTGATTTTTGAGCACAAGTCTCTTAGGGAGCTGTTAGATATGAAGATATTTGTTGACACAGATGCAGATGTTAGAATTATTAGACGTCTGGTGAGAGATGTAAAAGAACGGGGTAGAAGTATGGATTCTGTCATCGAGCAGTATCTCACTACAGTCAAGATTATGCATGAAGAATTTGTAGAACCTTCAAAGAAGCACGCAGATATTATCGTGCCTGAAGGCGGTTATAACAAAGTGGCTCTGTCTATGATTAGAGACCGTATTAGAACCTTATTGGTAGAACAATAGAGGGATAAAGGAAGGTGACTTATGAAAATTCAAAGAAATAAAGTGGTGATTATTGGTGCAGGTCAAGTGGGTTCGGCAGTACTGTCAACTTTGCTTTCATCGGGTTCTTTGGCGGAGATTGTCATAATTGATAAAAATGAAAAGAAAGCATACGGAGAGGCTCTTGATGGTTCGCATTCCACTGCTTTTGCCTATAGTCCTAACATTAAGGTGAAACAAGGTACTTATGAGGATTGTGAAGATGCCAGTATCATTGTTGTAACAGCTGGACCGAGTGCTAAGCCGGATGAAGTGGTTGACCGAATCGCCTTAGCTCAGAAGAATATTGAAGTGGTAAAGGAAGTCATGGAACAGATTATTACCTACACCATGGACGCTATTATTATTATGGTTTCCAACCCGGTGGATATTTTAACCTATTACGCACAAAATTATTTTGGTTACCCGGTTGAAAAAATATTCGGTACTGGGACCACTTTAGATACAGCTAGGTTTAGACGTATTCTAGGACAAAAATATTTGGTGGACACAAAAAATGTCCATGGGTATATCCTAGGTGAGCACGGTAAAACAGCCTTTGCAACATGGAGTAGTTCGAATATTGCAGGCGTGCCTATAGATGACTTCGATATTATTTATGATGATGTGCCACTGGATAAGGAGGCCATTGTAGAAGAAGTAAAACAAGTTGGTTATGAGATTCTTATTAATAAGGGCTATACCAATATCGGGATTGCTAAAAGTGTGGACCGTATCATTCAAGCCATATTAATCAACGAATTAAGCGTTCTGCCCTTGTCTACGACACTTACAGGAGAGTATGGTATAGAGGATGTCGCGCTTAGCCTTCCTTGTATTGTTACCAAAGATGGTATCGGTAGACGATTGGAAGTACCCCTTAGTGTTGATGAGACGTCTAAACTCAGAGCTTCTGCTGATTTCTTAAGAGAAACTTTTAAGAAAACATACAAAGGTCCAGAACCTAAAAAAGTATAAATACTTTAATTTTATGACTGTTCATGTAAAGATATGGCTGGAAAAGTTGTAAATCAGACAGCTTTCATATACAATGTACTTTATGTGATGAGGATACGAGATATAAACCGAAAGGAGGCTGGATGACATTTAGTGTCAGATAATCTTATGAATATGCATATACCCTATGAACACTTAACAAGAGCACAAAAACTGTTCCTGTATGTTGAGACGAGACAGCCTATATTAGATGAAAAAGCAATTTTTTCTGATGGCACAAATTTCTACAGGATGCCACAAGAACCAACAAGTAAGGATACAATTAAGATACGTATTCGAACGGCTAAAAATAACGTGGAGGATGTATGGCTTTGTAGTGAAGGAAAAAAGATGCCCATGTCCGTAGAGTTTTCGGATGAGTTATTTGATTACTACAGTGCCGAGATGCCCCCGATTGCTAAATTGATAAAGTATTATTTTGAAATCCATGCCGGTAATTTGAAATGTTACTATAACAAAAGAGGGGTAACAAGAGAACCGGATGCCTATTACCATTTTATGATGGTACCGAACTTTAAGACCCCGGACTGGGCCAAAGGTGCAGTGATGTACCAGATTTTTGTAGATCGTTTTAACAACGGTGATCCCTCCAATGATGTGGTGGATAACGAATACCTTTATGTAGGAAAACTTGCAAAAAAAGTTAAGAAATGGACGCAATATCCAAATCCGGATGGTATTAGAGAGTTTTATGGTGGAGACTTGCAAGGGGTTATGGATAAACTGGATTACCTTAAAGAATTGGGTGTGGATGTGGTTTATATGAACCCTATTTTTGTGTCACCTTCCAATCATAAATATGATACTCAAGATTATGATAGTGTTGATCCACATTTTGGAACCATAGTATTAGATGGTGGTAAGGTCCTTGATGAACTCAAACCGGATAATAATAATGCTACAAAATATATCACCAGAACAACCGAACCTGCGAATATAGAAGCAAGTAATGCTTTATTTATCAAGTTGGTTGAAAAAGCACATGCCCTTGGTATGAAAGTCATACTAGATGGCGTTTTCAATCACTGCGGTTCCTTTAATAAATGGATGGACCGAGAGAAGTTCTATGCCCATGCTAGAAATTACGAGGCAGGTGCTTATACTTCAAATGCTAGTCCGTATGTAACTTTTTTCCATTTCCATAATCGACAATCGTGGCCGGACAACCCACATTATGACGGTTGGTGGGGTTATGATACCCTGCCGAAATTGAATTTTGAAGGATCACCGAAGTTATATCGTTATGTACTTGAAGTGGCTAAGAAATGGGTATCCCCACCATATAATGCCGATGGATGGCGTTTGGATGTGGCTGCAGATCTTGGCTATACTAAAGAATTTAACCATCAGTTTTGGCGCGACTTTAGGAACACGGTCAAGGGTGCTAATCCGGAAGCTCTTATTTTAGCAGAGCATTATGGTGATCCAAGCGATTGGATAAAAAATGGTGATCAATGGGATACTGTGATGAACTATGACGCCTTTATGGAACCGATCACTTGGTTTTTAACAGGTATGGAAAAACATAGTGATGAGTTCCGTGGAGATTTGTTAGGGAATCATAGGGCATTTTTTGATGCCATGACCCATAATATGTCTAGATTTCAAGAACAGTCTCTACAAGTGGCCATGAACGAGCTATCCAATCACGATCATAGTCGTTTTTTGACCAGAACAAACCATAAAGTAGGTAGAACCCATACCCATGGACCTGAATCCGCTTCAGATGATATTAACTTTGGTATTATGAAGGAAGCGGTTGTGATTCAGATGACTTGGCCGGGTGCACCTACCATTTACTACGGAGATGAGGCTGGCCTTTGCGGTTGGACAGACCCGGATAATCGGAGAGCATACCCGTGGGGCAGAGAAAACAAAGAGCTTCTCAATCTTCACAAGTGTCTCATCAGCATGAGGAAAGCTTGTTCGGCCTTGAAAACAGGCTCCATTAAATTTTTACATGGTGAACACATGGTCATCAGTTATGGACGTTTTGATGAACAAGATAAGATTGTGGTGGTATGTAACAATGGTAGTGAAGAAAAGAGTGTTAGAATTCCGGTTTGGGAGATTGGTATCAGAAATATGGATGTATGCCAACAAACCTTAGAAACGACGAAAGATGCTTTCTTTACCAATGAAGTTAACTACTCCGTACTCAAAGGTCATATAGAGGTGAAACTTCTCCCGCATAGTGCTAAAATTATCAAACGTAAAAAAACAGAAAACCAATAGTAAAGAACAAAGAGGCTACGCCTCGCTTTGTAAAAAATAATATTAGAACCTCAAGTTAGGGATTGATTTTAATCCTTGACTTGAGGTTTTTTTGTGGTTGAAGTTTTACTAAATACATAGTATCGTAGAATCATTCGATACTATACAGGCAGAAGTTCACTATATATTTTGACGCATTAACACTGTGTTAAAACCTCAAAACAAAGTTTCACTAATCTACCTATAATACATAGTACCGTAGAAGCATTCGATACTATGTATTACAGGCAGAAGTTCACTATATGTTTTGATCCTTTAACACATGCTTAAGCCGTAAAACTA
This sequence comes from Clostridiales bacterium, assembly GCA_024636985.1. GTDB lineage: Bacteria > Bacillota > Clostridia > Lachnospirales > Vallitaleaceae > Petrocella. The sequence continues at coordinate 35,593 of JAGXFY010000030.1, forward strand.
AGTTTCACTAATCAGTCAAAGTTACATAGTACCGTAGAAGCATTCGATACTATGTAACTTTGACTGAAGTTCAACTAAATAGTTTTACGGCTTAAGCATTCATTGACTGAAAATTTTAAAAATGGTAATATTAAGGTGAGATATGTAAAATTATGGTAAAGTCGTTTATTTTGACATTTGAGGAGTACTTATGAAGACTTATCTGGAATTGTTTCTTGCTTTTCTAAAAATTGGCGCTTTCACTTTTGGTGGCGGCTATGCCATGATCCCTTTGATTGAAAAAGAAGTTGTTATCCATAAGAAATGGGTCCAAAAAGATGAAATTATTAATCTTTTTGCAATAGCACAATCAATACCTGGCGCTATTGCTATTAATACATCTACTCTAATTGGTTATAAAGTTGCCGGGCGTCGTGGTGCCATTGCGGCGACCACAGGTGTCATCTTGCCCTCCTTTGTTATTATCATTACCATAGCTACTTTTTTTAGCATGATTGCAGATACGCCTGCAGTAAAAGCTATATTTCTTGGTATTAATGGTGCTGTGGTTGCTTTGATTCTAATGGCTGCTAAAAAAATGATACAAAGTGCGGTTGTAGATGGGATGACACTCATGATTTTCATTGGGACAGTTCTCTGTGTTATCCTTACAAATATGAGTCCTATATGGGTTATTGTTCTTGGTGGTATATTAGGGATGGTTTCTTATAGACAAATCCGAGAGAGGAAAAAACCATTATGATTTACTGGGATTTGTTTGTTACTTTTTTTAAAGTGGGTCTGTTTAGTTTTGGTGGCGGTTATGCTATGATTCCCCTTATATCCAGTGAAATCCAAAGACATGGATGGTTACTTGAAAGTGAGTTCGTTCAGATTATCGGCATTGCGGAGATGACACCAGGCCCGATTGCTGTTAATGCGGCTACTTTTGTCGGCTATAAGATGGGTGGCATAGGAGGATCGGCAATAGCGACACTTGGTGTAGCATTACCTTCTTTGTTGATTGTATTGTTTATATCTTCATTTTTCTTCAAACACAGTCAAAATATCATCATGAAAAAAGTGTTTTATGGGATAAAACCGGTTATCGCGGGATTAATATTTGCAGCAGCTCTATCTATAGGGAAAAGCGCTTTGTTTATTAACCATACCCCTAGTTTGAATCAGATAAACTTTAAAACTTTAGCTATTGGCATCATTGTATTGATTCTTGAGCTAAAAACAAAAATTCATCCCATAATATTGATCATAGGTTCAGGTATCTTAGGATTTATGACGATATTCTTATAAAGCTATACCATAATGACAAGTGAACGCAACAACACCCAAGAATCAAGGAGGTTGTTTTATGAGTAAAATCATATTTGCAGATGAGTATATACAGTTGGAAGAAGAAGATCAAAAAGTATGGATGCGTCAAAAGAAAATGGGCATGACCATCATGACATTTAACAATGATGTAGCCACCACTTTACCAAGACTGAGAATTACAAAATTCTCAGCACTAAGTGCTGCTCTAAGAGATGGATTGACAAGTACAATTGAGGTGGGTGAGTGGTTACCTCTTGTGGATATACGAATGACTAACGATGGCCTTATTGCAGAGGCGATTATTTTGATGACCCCTATAGAATACGAAACCTATGATAAAGAAAAGCTTAAAGGACAGATGCTCCTAGCCTGTAAAGATGCGAATGTCATCTATGGACTCAATATGGCGTTGGATTATAAGAATCTGATGCCTTTAGAAAAAATAACTGTGGCAGAAGGTCGACAACCTATTAATGGAGATGACGCCAAGATTAGAATGTACACCATCGGTGAAGTTGTTCCAAAAATCGTTGAAACAGGTGGTGTGGATCACTACGAACTGAGTGTTATCAACCGTGTGAATGAAGGTGACTGGTTGGGAGAAAGATTAGAGCCTACCCCTGGAATACCCGGTATGACAGTAACAGGTCAAGAGATTCCACCTATTCCAGGTCATCAAGAAGCCTTGGTTTTTGATACGAATTCCGTGATCAGTGTATTGAATGAAGAAGAAGGAATTACCACATTATATGCCAAAAGAAATGGCGCTGTTGTTTATACGGACAATCTGATTAGTGTACAAAATGCTATTCGAATAGATGGTGATGTTGGCTTTGCAACAGGTAATGTGGATTTTGATGGCTTTGTAGAGGTCAATCAAACAGTGGATGATAATTTCACTGTCATAGCCACTGAAAATATTCAGGTTTTAGGTAAGATGGGTATTGGTGCAGTATCCCTGATTGAAAGCAGAATGGGTGATATTTATGTCAAGGGTGGTATAGCCGGTAAGCATAAAGCCATTATTAAAGCTAAAAAAAACATTTATACGAAGTTCGCTTCTGACTGTACCATCATCTGTGAAGGTACAGTCCATATCGGATTCTATGCTATGAACTGCGACATTACGGCTAAAGAAGTCATCTTGGAATCGCCATCAAGTAAGATTATCGGTGGTGTAATACGAGCATCAGTCAAAGTAGAAGCCAGTGAAATAGGGGGACGCGCCGGAATTCATACAAAAATCATTATAGGTGGTTTTGATCGGGAAAAAATTACGGAAGACTACAATATGCTAAGTACAGCAGTAGAACTTACGAAAGAAAAGCTTGATCATTATAGAAAAGCTTATGAAGCCTTTGGTAAAAGAGAAATCAATCAAAAAGATTATAAAGATTATGAGGAAACCAGACACAAATACATGACCTATAAAAAAAGGCTTGAGAATCTGTATGAGACGCAGAAGAATTATATTAGTTATTTACACACCAAAGGTTTAGGAGAAGTAGTAGCAAAAAAATTCATTTATCCGAATGTCCTGATTAAGCTTTTGGATAAACAGATTTTAGTGAAAGATAAGTCAAACCTGCCTGTGCGTTATTATTATGAAGACCATGAGATAAAAGTCATATAGATATCGGAATATTGACAATCATTATCAACTGGTGGATAATGGTATGTAATACTTCGGAAAGGAATGATGCAAATGTCCACATATAAAGACTTAAGAATAAAAAGCATTGTGATCAGTGAAGGCAGTAACAGAACACCGAATAGAGCGATGCTTCGTGCAGTAGGATTTACAGATGAAGATTTCTTGCGACCTATGATTGGGATAGCCAGTACGTGGAGTGAGGTAACACCCTGTAATATGCACCTAGATCAGCTGGCAGTATCGGCTAAGAAAGGCGCAAGGGAGGGTGGCGGTGCACCTCTTATTTTTAATACAATTACAGTTTCAGACGGTATTGCCATGGGGCATGAAGGCATGCGGTATTCTTTACCTAGCAGAGAGATCATAGCAGATTCTATCGAAACTGTGATGGGTGCAGAACGTTTTGACGGTATTGTTGCCATTGGAGGTTGCGATAAGAATATGCCTGGCTGTATGATTGCCATTGGTAGAATGAATCTTCCGGCGGTTTTTGTATATGGCGGTAGTATCCAACCCGGTAAAAGTAAAGGTAAAGATATCGATATTGTATCGGCCTTTGAAGCAGTCGGTAGACATAATAAACATGAAATTGATGATCAGGAACTGCACCAGATTGAGTGTGAGGCTTGTCCGGGACCGGGTTCTTGTGGTGGTATGTATACGGCCAATACCATGTCATCCGCAATAGAAGCTATGGGCATGGCTTTGCCAGGAAATGCATCAAATCCGGCAATAGGAAATTCCAAAGCCCAAGAGTGTGAGGATGCGGGTAAAGCAGTTATTAAGTTGCTTGAACAAGATATTCGCCCCAGAGACATCATGACAAAGAAGGCTTTTGAAAATGCTATTACCGTGGTCATGGCTCTTGGTGGGTCTACCAATGCTTTTTTGCACTTAATGGCAATGGCAAATGCTGTTGAAGTGGATTTAAACTATGATGATTTTGAAAGAATAAGGAAAAATGTACCTCATTTAGCTGATTTAAAGCCAAGTGGTAGATTTGTTATGCAGGACTTGAGCAATGTTGGTGGCGTACCAGGTGTCATGAAATTACTGCTTCGCGCAGGACTGCTTCATGGAGACTGTATGACTGTAACCGGAAAAACATTGGAAGACAATCTAAGAGATCTACCGGATCTAACCCAAGGACAAGAAGTTATCCGAGACATGGACCATCCTCTAAAAAAAGAAGGCGCACTCTATGTTTTGAAAGGTAATTTGGCACCGGAAGGTGCTGTGTGTAAAATGTCCGGTGTAAAGATTAAGAAGATGCGTGGACCGGCTAAGGTATTTGACTCGGAAGAGGCAGCTATAGAAGCGGTCATGGCGGACAAGATTGTGGAAGGTGATGTGATTGTCATACGTTATCAAGGCCCAAAAGGTGGGCCAGGTATGCCGGAAATGCTTTCCATCAGTGCCATCATTATCGGTAAAGGTTTAGGTGGTAAAGTTTCCTTGCTCACAGACGGTCGCTATTCAGGTGGTAGTCACGGCTTTGTGGTCGGGCATATCGCGCCGGAAGCTCAAGTGGGTGGACCGATAGCATTAATAAAAAATGGTGACAGTATTATCATAGATTCAACCAAAGGTGAAATTGACGTAGAACTTACAGAAGCAGAATGGACTACGCGGCAAGAGTCATGGGTAGCCCCACCACTTAGGTATCAAAGAGGTGTTTTGGCAAAGTATGCCAAGTTGGTAGGCTCATCTTCAAAAGGGGCCATAACAGATTAAAACAAATAAAAGCAAAATAAAAAAAGCAGTGTTCAAAGACGAATTTCTTTGATCACTGCTTTTTAGATAAAAACTTTCTGAAGGAGTAGCATATAGACGGCAGTACCGCTTATGATACTGAGCAAATTATTGCGCTTCCATAGATGAAGTACGCCTGTCGTAAGGATGGCAATAAAAACTGGAAGGCTATGGATATAATCGAGAGGATTAATGTCCTTTAGACTATAGATAATCAGCATACTCATAACAGCTGGTGGTAGATACTTGCCAAGATAAGTCACCCACAAAGGGGTTTTCTGATGCTTTCCAAACAATATAAAAGGAGATATGCGTATAAGATAGGTAACCAGAGCCATAACAAGAATCAGAATAAGGGTCATGGACGCACCTCCTTTGATTCAATTAAAGACTTGCTACCCATAAGCCCGATTAATATCATGACCATGGCAGGCAAAATCATGTTTTTTGGACCAAAGACCATAACAGCGATGAGAGAAGTGCCAAGTCCGATCAAGGAGGGTCTGTGATCTTTATAGCCCAACCATTGTTCTATAAAGATGACAACAAATAATGCGGTCATAGCAAACTCAATACCGGTCGTATCAAAAACTAGCCAAGAACCAAGGAGATATCCAATAAGCGTACCGGAAATCCAATAAAGTTGATTTAGAAAAGAGACAGCAAAAAATAGATTTTCTTGGTCCATATCCTCTTTTAGTGCAATGGCACAGAGTAAAGAGTAAGTTTCATCGGTAAGGGCAAAAATCATATAATGTTTTTTAAAACCAAAGGTCTTAAAAAGATCGATAAATGACAAGCCATAAAATAAATGACGGATATTAACAAATAGAGTAATAATTGCCACCTGTAATATACTGACGGGATTAACTAAAAGCTGTATGGCCAAAAATTGCATAGCGCCTGCATAAACAAGAACACTCATAAGTAGCGCCACCCAAAGATCTAGGTCCGACTTAACAACCAGAAGACCAAAAGCAATACCCACAGAGATATAGCCAAGAAGTACCGGTATGGTCAATGGAAATGCAGATCTAAAAACACGTTTCACGAATACACCCCCTAAAATTAATCCTCTCAAGATTACCATGGCGACCCATATATATCAATAGAAATCTATCTAACTCATATTCATCTTCATTTAAATCTTAGGTTTTCAATTTTATAAAAAAACAGCGCTAGAATCAGTTATTAAAAACTTACTCTAACGCTAATTAGTAAACTACAGTAAGCCAACATCGACCATGAAGTTCCTGGAATCAGTATGTATGATGGAGTTCGTCAGCATGGATGCTGACCGTCGACTTTTGGTGCATGGATGCACCAATCGGAGACCGTAATCATACATACTGTGGAAGGGTTTTCATGGGACCAGCTTATTAATACCTCTACTACCCCACACTCTCCAATACACCAAGTACAGTCTTTTCAATCAACTCAATATTAGCAGCAGCACTTTCATCTGTATCACCTTTGGTATAAATATAGAGCTTAATTTTGGGCTCAGTACCGGAAGGTCGAACAGCATACCAACTACCATCATCCAACATATACTTCAATACATTAGAACTTGGAATATCCATGTAACCACCTAAATAGTCAATGGCTTCAACAGTCTTAAAAGCACCAATCACTTGAGGATAATGAGCTCTATAATAAGTCATCATACGCTCAATGCGCTTCTGACCTTCTACACCGTCAAGCACCAAAGAGATTTGCTTTTCTTTATAATAACCATAAGTTTTATAGATTTCATCAAGTACGTCTAACAAGGTTTTACCTTTGGATTTGTAATAACCGGCGGCTTCACAAAGCAACATGGTAGCACTAACACCATCTTTATCGCGTACACTTGTGCCAACGGAATAACCAATGCTCTCTTCATAACCCAAGATATACTGGTATCCTTCATTAGCAAGCTCAGGAATACGGCCACAAATGTTCTTGAAACCGGTTAAAGATTCAAATGTGGTGAAGCCATAATCAGCAGCGATAACCTTACCTAAATCCCCTGTGACGATGGACTTAACAATGGCTGGTTTGTTAGGCAAAACACCTTTTTCTTCCATGCTTTGTGCAATATATTGGACAAGAATGGCGCCGGTTTGGTTACCGTTAAAAGGTACATAGTTCCCAGCCTGATCAAGAACTTCAATAGCAAGGCGGTCAGCATCTGGATCAGTTGCAATAAGAAGTTCAGCACCAAGAGATGAGCCTAGTTTCTCGGCATATTCAAAAGCCCTAGGATCCTCGGGATTTGGATAATCAACGGTGGTGAAGTTAGGGTCCGGATGTTCCTGTTCAGGGACAATGGTGATTTGGGTGAATCCTTTTTCACGAAGTACACGCATGACCGGAATGCTGCCGGCACCATTTAAAGGCGTGTAGACAATCTTGATGTCTTTTTCAACATCCTGATCACGCAGAGATAGAGATTTGACCATTTTGATGTAAGCATCGTCTTCCTTTTGCCCAAGCATAACCAATAAGCCTTGATTAAGGGCCTCTTCTTCTGTAATCATTTTGGTACCATTAAAGATTGGCACTTGGTTGATTTTTTCTGTCATACCATTAGCGATATCATCCAGTACCTGTGCACCGTCTTCCCAATAGACCTTATAGCCACTGTACTCTTTAGGATTATGGCTGGCAGTTACATTTATGCCGGAAATAGCGTCTAATTCTCTAAGGGTGTAAGAGAGTTCAGGTGTTGGTCTCAAACTTTCAAAAAGATAAGCCTTAATACCGTTAGCAGCAAATACCAATGCTGTTAGCTTGGCAAACTCAGGTGCAAAATGCCTGCAATCATAGGCAATCACGACGCCACTGTCCATATATGCTTTGCCATAATCCAGGATATAATCGGCAATGCCTTGTGTGACCTTGGCAACAATATAAGTATTCATGCGATTGGTACCGGCGCCAAGTTTACCCCTTAGTCCTGCAGTTCCAAATTCAAGAGACTTATAAAATCGGTCTTGAATTTGTGCAGTATCATCTTTGATACTTAATAATTCTTTTTTTGTGTTTTCATCCACATAATCACTGCTTAGCCATGATTCATATATGTTCATATAATTCATTCTATCACTCCCTTTTCTATTCTAGATTTCATTTACTAGACGGACTGGTTTGAGTATAACATTAATAGACATGAAAAGAAATATGTCATTATGTCATTATGTATCTGCCGGAAAGAAATAATTAAAGTAAGTACCAGATGAAATTAAGGTTATTGGAATTTATTGATGATTTATAGAAGAAAATCATGTATAATTAACACTAACAATGTGCAAGTGGTTAAAACCAACGATAGACATAGAGAAGCTTAATTTTGATGTTTTAACCATAATTATTTGTATAACTTAGAATGAAAGAGGTGTCATGATGAACATAACAACAATAAGTGATGATATATTTAAACTAAGTGTTTCTTTGGAAAATGTGCTGTTTGAAGGTATTTGGGAGATTCCAAGAGGGGTTTCTGTTAATTCATACATTGTCAAAGGTGAGAAAATTGCGTTGGTGGATGGCGTCTGTGGATGGGATGGTGTTCCTGAACATCTCTTTGAGATGCTTGATCAGATGAATATGAAAATTGATGATGTGGATTACTTGATTATTAACCATATGGAACCGGATCATTCCGGTTGGCTTGAAGACTTAAGAAGCATCAAAGCCAATCTAAACATAATCTGCACAAAACCTGCAGAGCAGTTACTTGAAGCATTCTATGGTCGTGTGGACAACATACGTGTGGTAAAAGACGGGGATACGCTAGACCTTGGCAATGGACGCATCTTAACATTTGCTACTGTACCTAACGTTCATTGGCCGGATGCTATGGTAACCTATGACACAATGACAAAAACATTGTTTTCTTGTGATGTTTTCGGAACTTATGGTTATATTGAAGGAAAGCATTTTGATGAAGATCTAACAGAAGAGGAATTGGTCATATTTGAAGAGGAGGGCGTTAGATACTACTCCAATATTGTAGCGACTTTTTCTGACTTTACCAAGAAAGCATTAGATAAATTAAAAGACATAGAGATTAAAGTAGTCGCGCCAGGACATGGCTTGGTATGGCGCAAGAACCCTAGTAAAATCATAGATGATTATAAACGATATGCAGCTTATCAAAAAGATCCAGATTTACATGAAATAACAGTATTGTATGGTTCCATGTATGGCATGACTGAAAAAGCAGTGCATCATATTATTGAAAGTCTTAAAAACTATGATGTAAAAGTAAATGTTCATAGAGTACCTGAGACTTCATGGGGGACTATTTTAGCTTCTGTATGGAATTCTCCTGCAATAATCCTAGCAATGCCAACATATGAATACAAGATGTTTCCCCCTATGGCGGCTGTCCTTGAAGAGCTTGGCAATAAAAAAGTTCATAACCGAAAAGCGCTACGGATCGGTTCCTATGGCTGGTCAGGCGGTGCACAAAAAGAGTTGGATGAGATTATGAAACATAAAGGGATGAAGTGGACATTTGTAGACCCTGTTGAATTCAAAGGTGCCGCAGCCCAGTCAGATTACCAAAAAATGGATGAAGGTGTAATAAAGTTGATGGAAATGATAGGTGTATTAGATACAGCCGCAACAGTTTAAAAGAATATATTCAATAGAATTGAGTGAATAAGGCTATGATTGAGGTCATTAATAACCTTAAAAAAAAGGAAATCATCTATCAAAAATCTGTAGACTTACTCAAACAGTATATTGAAAAAAAATACCCTGATTCAACAAGTGCTTATAGAGTCAGGGTTTTTGCCGATGCTGTTCATAAGATTATTAATGATCATATACGGGAATTTAGAAGAGATGACCAGAAACGTATAAAAGAAGCTTTATTTTCAGAAGTTTCAGAAAAAGCAGTATTTTCAATCTGTGCCTATGATATTATGAAAACATGTGTTGGCCTAGATATAGACGAAGATACTTTTATAGAGCACTTGACCAGCTGGATCAACCACCAACAACCAGTACCGGTTAATCAAGAAACCCTACTTCAAATAACACAAGTCATTAAAGAAGAACTTCTTCTGGAGATTAATACTGAAGAAGTGGACGAAGAAAGCCACGCATTATTAGAACAGTTAGAAGCGGCTTTTACAGCGAATGCAACACATTTGGATTCGGATTATCTGTTGCTTGATCCCAAATCATTAGATGAAAGATTTTTTGATATCAATTATAAGGATTTAAACAGTCAGACGACAGATAAATCAGCATCCTTTGAAGTTGAAGATACAACCATGACGGAAGAGAATCTTCAAGTAGATGAGTCTACTTTAGAAAAAGAAGTCAAGGATCCTCGACCAATTATTGTAGTAGAACGTGAGAGAATAATTGAACCTTTGATTCTTAGATCCGTCCAAAATGAATTGGAAGAAGAACAGACATGGATTATGAGGCTGAAAAGCTATATAAATTTTGGTAGCTATAGGCGGGATCTTAAACAATTTGTTATTGTTATTGTGGGTGCTCTTGTATTGCTTGTGGTGGCTCTTGCCTTGATTGGTAAGTTATCAAGGACAGAAGACAACATAATGGTTCAAAACGATTTGTATATGACATGGCCGGTTGTTAATACAGAACAAATGGAAGAAATAGCACATCCGGAATCGGAAGATATTTTTATTGATGCCAGTCATTTAGATACAAGTATTCAGTATAAAGAAATTGACAAGACAGCGCTTAAAGCATGGCTTGAAGCGCGCAATGCTAAGATTAGCGAAGATATTTATTTGGAAAACCTTATTGATGTTTCTAAGTTATATGGTGTTAATCCTCTGTTGTTGGTTGCCATCACAGGGCAGGAGCAGAACTTTGTGCAAAAAGACCATGATTTTGCGGAGCTTATGATAAATAATCCATATAATATCTACAGAAGTTGGCAGCTTTACAACACAGATTTTGACGAGGCTACACGTATTGCATCAAGAACCATATTAACATTAAGTGAGGATCGGCCACTTGGCGAAGATCCTGTTAAGTGGATTAACCGAAAGTATGCAGAAGATAGCAACTGGCATCTGGGTGTCAATGCTTTTCTAAATGAATTAGAGGCTGTGGCCGGTCAATAAGGCATACGGATATAAAAATAATTGTCTTGTATAGGAGATGGATATGATTAAGTTTGAATTGATTAAGGGAGAGTTGTTAGAACAAGATGTCGATGTTATTTTGAACCTGACCAACCAGAACTTGGATTATAAGGGCGGTCATAATGATTTCATTTTTAGAAATGCAGGTGAGAGTCTAGGAAAAGAATGTAGTGAACTGGGAGGCTGTTCTACCGGTAAGGCCAAGTTGACCATGTCTTATGATCTTGAAGCAAAAGGGATTGGGTGGATTATTCATGCAGTCGGTCCAAGGTATGCAGGTGGTATGTATTTTGAAGATGATCTTCTGGCAGACAGTTATGAAGCAGCTCTACAGCTAACGGTCAATTACAAAAAACATTATATGAAACAATGTCTGGATGTGTTGGATAAATATATTGGTCATTTAGACGGTTCTGCAAAAATTGCTTATACACAGGATACAAAATCTGAACTTATGGATTATTTCGAGCATCATCCAATAAAATCAATAGCACTTCAATCCATCAGTACAGGCGTGTACGGTTATCCGATTGATGAGGCCGCTAAAATAGCGACTAGGACCATAAAAGCATTTTGTAATGAACATGAGCACCTTGAAAAGGTTCTTATGGTTTGCCAAGATAAAATTACATATGAAGCCTATAAGAAGTATATGAATAAGTAGGCCATCAACCAACATAAAAAGGAGATGGGTCATTATGCGACAAAGTATATCAATGGATAAGACTTGGTTAGTTATTATAGTATTGTTTTTCATATTTCCACCTCTTGGGTTTATTGCAATCATTGGTAAGGTTATTTTTATGATTCTACAATCTCAAAATAATAAAGAAAGTGTTTATTCTAAAGATGCCAGAGAAGTAAGAGAAATTGTTCCAAAACCGCGAATAGACGATGTCAAGACACCAACAAAAACGTCTTACGCCGGTGAGGTTGGAAATGTTATAGATGTAAAGGTGAATGAACCAACAGCTTTTGAGATGGAACAGAAGCATGAAGTATCGAATACAAACTTTGATAAACCAATAAATGAACATCAACCCAGTGATACACCAGATTTAAATATTGAAAAGGTACATATTGATACCATCGTGTCGGTTGAGGACCTTGAGAAAAAGCTTCACGTAGATCAGTCCGATACTGAATCTGCTCAACCAATAAAAGTGGTTGTATGTACCATGTGTGATACGAAGAACCCTATTTATAAAATCGATGTGTTTGAAACACCAAGTTGCAAAAAATGTGGTATGCTGCTTCTAGATCGCTCTTAAGAAGTTAAGGATGTTTTGATACATAAACGACATATGGGGTTTATTATAGAACGTTTATACGTTATAATGGTTAAAGTATCAAAACGATGTAAACGAACTTTGAAATATAATAAGGCTACTACTTTTATTTGGAGACAAACATATGAATATCACAGATAAGCGTAATATAGTAAAAAGTTTCGTATTAATAATGGTTTTTTTATTCTTATCAGGTTGTAGACCCATTGAGGGGTTAGAGCCTAATGATGGATTATCCGAACCTATTGATGGTCCGGTAGTGATTGAGGAAGCACCTGTTGAAGAACCCGAGATGATTCCCGAACCTGAAAAAACCGATATTTTACATGTTCAGATTATTGCAGATGTTCTAAATGTACGTGAATCAGCTTCAATTAATAGCACCATCGTTGATAAGGTTCAGGAGAATGCTATATTTGAGGTCCTTGAAGAAGCGATGGATGATGAAGATCAGATTTGGTACAAGATAAAAACTGAAAAAGATGTATTGGGTTGGATTTTCGGTGCATATTGTGTTTCTCTAGAGGAAGAAGATCTACCGGTTACAACCGATGAGTGATGGATGAGAAGAGAGAGGTCCTACGTAGATGGATGAAAAAGATAAAAAGATTGCAGTCTTGATAGATGCAGATAATGTTTCTGAAAAATATATAAAATACATTATGGATGAGATATCCAACCATGGAACACCAACTTATAAGAGGATATATGGAGATTTTACGAAGCCTAATTTGGCTTCTTGGAAGAATGTTCTACTGAATTATTCGATTTCTCCCATTCAACAATACAGCTATACCACCGGAAAGAATGCAACAGATGCGGCATTAATTATTGATGCCATGGATATTTTATATTCAAGCCATGTGGATGGGTTTTGTATAGTATCTAGTGATAGTGACTTTACAAGATTAGCAGCCAGGTTAAGAGAAGCCGGTATGTATGTGGTGGGTATGGGTGAGAAAAAAACACCGACTCCTTTTATATCCGCATGTGAGATTTTTAAGTATCTTGAAGTGCTAGCAGGACCACCAAGGGGAGAAGTCAAGTCAGATAAGCCACCGGCGAAAGAAGAAACAAGAAAAGAAGGCATCACCAGTAAACAAGCATTGATTCAGTCTATAAAGACGATCATCACAGAGGCTTCTGATGAAGAAGGTTGGGTTAATCTAGGAGAGGTCGGTACAAGACTGAATAAAAGATACCCGGACTTTGATACAAGAAACTATGGTCATTCAAAGTTATCACCATTGATTCTAAGCCTTGAGCAGTTTGATGTGCTAAAACGTAAGAATCCTAATAGCTTATATGGCATAAACTATTATATTAAGAATAAAGAAGAAAATCCAAAGAAAAGGTAGGTGTTTACACGCATATTGAATTAGGTGCAACCATATCATAAAGTGAGTCAGTTCATACATACAACATGAGTAATTGGAAGCAACAACTAAATTAAAAAGGATTAAAGGTGCGCATATGAAAACGGAGAAAAAAATGTTCACGAAGCAAGTCAAGGCGACTGCTGTCAATCAAGATGTAAGGATGAACGAAAGTATGTCCATTAAGCTCAAGCTTACGTTGTCCCATGTTCTAATTTCTATCATTCCCATAGCCATTGTGGCTGTATTACTATTTACTAATGGGAAGGATTCCATATTGGAAGAAGTGCAAAAAGCAAATCTTGCATTAGCAGATCAAGTTACAGAGCAAGCCAATCTGAAACTAGATGCCATTGACTCGGATTCTAACCTTTTTTTATTTAATGTTAAAATCGGCCAATTGGTTAGTCGCTCACCAGAGGATTATGATAATACATTTACCTTCATTCAGGATAGAAGAGATAACATAAGGACACTCTACGTATCTCTAAATGTTTCCAAACCGGAGCTTAAAACAGTTGCGTTTATTAAAGAAAATGAAATTATTGATTATTCCAATATTGATTTTATAAATGATCCTTCGTTTATAGAAAATTTTATGGCCAGTGATGAGAGAACCCAAATATTAGAGTCAGGTTCACAGCCTTATTGGTCCTATGGTACGTATGATACTTCAGACCTTTTTTTATATAAAACCGTAGCGAATGTATACGATATGACAAAGCCATCCGTAATGATGTTAGTCGTAGATCCTTCTTATCTAACCAAAATATTAGACCCTGAGAAGTTGGGAGAAGGGGCTAAGATGTCTATCGTTGATATGAATGGCCAAGTGGTGGTTTCCTCAGATGATACAGCTGAAGTGGGTAGTATGATTGGCATATCAGAAGAGCTTCTGGGCAATGCTATGCAAAGCATTGAGCGTAGTGAAGAAGAAGTACCTCATGCGAATGGTTCTTTTGTTACTAGTAACCAAGTGAGTTCAGAAACCATGGTTGTATTTAAAGAATTAAAAAATGGATGGATGTATGTGGCAGAAATACCGACAGCAACCATTTATGGCGGCATCAACAATATGAAAACACAAGCAACATTTATCGTTTTCTTATGTTTTGTTTTAGCCGTTGTTATAGGTCTTTTGTTGGCGTTTAATATTGCAAAGCCGATTGACTATATTCGAAGAAAAATGAAGGCAGTGGAACAAGGTGATTTGACGGTTCGTAGTGCAATCAAAGGCAAATATGAAATAGGCCAACTCTCAAATAGCTTTAATGCCATGACAGAAACCATGGCACAGATTATAAAAGAAACAGGTGAGATCACCAGTGAAGTTGCCATAGATTCTGAAGAGTTAAAAAGCATTGCGTCTCATTCAGCTTTGGCGTCTAAAGAAGTCATCGAAGCTGTAGAGTCACTTTCAGAAGGGGCAACTGAACAAGCCCATGATTCAGAAAGAGCGGTAGAGGTTATCAAGGAATTGGTAACAGAGATGAATAAAACAGAAGAAAGCTTCAATGAAGTGGTTAGGGTGACTACAAGAACCAAAAAAACCAGCGTAGAGGCTTCCTCCACCATTGACGATTTGAATGCAACGACTACTGAGACCATTGTATTGTTCAATGATATTAAACGGGATATGAGTCAACTGACCATGCAGTTTAAAGAAATCTTGGGCATCATCGACATGATTAACGCAATCAGTTCTCAAACCAACTTATTAGCTCTCAATGCAGCTATAGAAGCAGCACGAGCAGGTGATGCCGGCAAAGGATTTGCTGTGGTAGCCGATGAGGTCAGAAAACTAGCAAATCAATCCAGTGAAGCGGCTAAAAGTATTAGTGCCATTGTTACAAATATAAATACAGCAACACAAAAAACAAGCAATATGATTGAAAGTGGAGAAGCGATCTATCAAAGACAAGAAGAAGCAGCTAAGAACACAGGAACCACATTTGCAGAGATTGTGAAAGACATGGATAGCATCATACATGAAGTGGATAATGTGTATATCTTATTGTTTGGCTTAGAAGAAATTGAACAAAAAGCAACAGATTCAATAAACAGTATCGCAGCTGTTGCCCAACAATCAGCCGCTGCCATCGAAGAAGTTCTTGGTACCGGTGAAGAACAAACGGCTTCAGCAGAGCATCTGTCTGAAATGGCGTATAAATTGTCACAGGTCATAGAAAAAATGGATAACAACATTAAGAATTTTCAAGTATGACCCATATAAGTATGATTAAATCTAGGATCCTGAAAGGACACCATGCAAAATTATAAAATGATCATTGCCTATGACGGCAGAAGATACAAAGGCTATCGAAAAACCAAAACAAATAGTCAGCAAAGCATTCAAGGTAAATTAGAAACAATACTCTATAAGCTCTATGAAAAAGATGTAGAGGTCATCAGTGCGGTAAACACCGATGCCGGGGTTTGTGCACAGTACCAGGTGATTAACTTTCACGGACCGGATGCGCGACTGGATGAAAAAGGGATTTTTGAATACTTTGAAACCTATCTACCGGACGATATTATTACACTTTCTGTAGAAAAAGCGGATGATCGTTTTCATAGTCGTTATTTGGCAACACAGATTACCTATACATACAGGTTGTGGAAACAGAATGCACCAAGGCGCCCACTTTTTGAGAGACAGCTTGTTAATGTGATGGAGAAGCCATTAGATGTGACATTGATGCGAGAAGGTGCTAAGGTTTTCCAAGGTAGTCATGATTTTGCCGCATATGCTACCAAGAGTAAATCAGGTAGCACCACAAGGGAAATTATGTCGATGGATATAGAGGAAACTGACTTAGAAATCATAATCACAATGACAGCAAATGGCTATCTGTTAAATATGGAACGGTATATTGTAGGAACCTTGATTCAAATTGGTCTCCTTGAACGAAAAGTGGACTCTATTCACCGTGGTTTTAAGACAAGAGATAACAAAGATGTTGGCCACAAGGCCATGGCTCATGCGCTATGTCTTACAAAGGTGCGCTACGAATAATATCATGAACATGTAGCCTCTTAATGCGTACATCAAAGGAGACAGTTATGAAGTTGATATCTTGGAACGTAAACGGTATTAGAGCAGCCCTAAAAAAAGGTTTTATGGCGTATTTCATAGAACAGGATGCGGATATTTTCTGCATTCAAGAATCCAAATGTCAGGTCGGTCAAGTTGATTTGAATTTACCGGGCTATGAACAATATTGGAACGCAGCAGTGAAAAAAGGCTACTCAGGCACCGCCATTTTTACAAAAATCAAGCCTATAAATGTAACTTACGGTATAGGGATGGATGACCACGACCAAGAGGGGCGCGTAATTACCCTAGAGTTTGATGAATTTTATTTGGTGAATTGTTACACCCCTAATTCCAAAAGAGGACTTGAGCGCCTAGACTATAGGGAAGTATGGGAAGATGATTTTCGAACATATCTAAAAAAACGAGACGAAGTTAAACCCGTCATCCTATGTGGCGATTTAAATGTTGCCCATATGGAAATCGATATTAAGAATGATAAGACCAATCATAGAAGTGCAGGTTTCACAGATGAAGAACGTAGAAAGATGACCAAGCTTCTGGGTTCGGGTTTCATTGACACATTCAGGTTTTTCTATCCTGAAGTGGATGATGCCTATACCTGGTGGTCATATATGGGTAATGCAAGAGCCAATAATACAGGTTGGCGGATCGATTATTTTATTGTCTCAGAACGCATGTCAGAAAGACTTGAGGATGCTATGATTCATCCACAAGTCATGGGAAGCGATCATTGTCCGGTTGTACTAACCCTAAAAGATTAAAGGAAAAAATGAAATGTTGACAAGTAACCTATGACATGATATTTTTGTCATAGTCCTTTCATATCTTTATGAAGCAAGGGATTGGTTCGATAGGGCAATATGTGAACGGAAGGAAAGTGGTTATGAATAAAACAGAAATACTTGGTCGTTGGACCAAAGAAAAATCTGAAGAATTATACGGTATTAAGAACTGGGGTAGTACTTATTTTTCAATTTCAGACGAAGGCGAAGTCTTAGTTAATCCCTATAGCGATAAAAAATCAGCAGTAAGCCTCATGGATATTGTATCCGGTGTTAAAGACAGAGGTCTAGATATGCCTGTCTTATTAAGGTTTGAGAATTTATTGGATTCACAAATTACTTACTTGAACGAGTCTTTTGCCAAAGCTATGAAGTCATTGGATTACAATGGCACTTATAGAGGTGTCTATCCTATAAAAGTGAACCAACAACAACAGGTGGTTGAAGAAGTCACCAAATTCGGACAAAAATACCATCATGGTCTTGAAGTAGGTAGTAAGCCGGAGTTGATTGCGGCCTTATCTCACATTAAAGACAAAGAATCATGTCTTATTTGCAATGGCTATAAAGATGAAGAATTCATCGACTTAGGGCTTTATGCAACAAAAATGGGTTTTAATTGTTTCTTTGTTATAGAAATGCCCAATGAGTTGGATATTATTCTTGAAAGATCAAAAATATTAAATATTAAGCCGAATATTGGTGTCCGTATTAAGCTATCCGCAAAGGCCGGAGGTCATTGGACAGATTCCGGTGGAGACCGTAGCATTTTTGGCCTAAATATGTCTCAAATTATTGAAATCGTGGATGAATTGAAGGAAAAAGGTATGTTAGACAGCTTAAAGTTGTTACATTACCATTTGGGTTCACAGATTCCGAACATCCGAGATATTAGGAATGCTGTACTAGAAGCTGCAAGGGTCTACGCTGAATTGGTGAATGAAGGTGCTGCCATGGGCTATCTAGATCTAGGTGGAGGGCTTGCCATCGATTATGACGGTTCAAGCACCAATTATACCAACAGCAGAAATTATACTGTAGAAGAATATTGCATGGACGTGGTTGAAGCGGTTATGCGCGTTATGGACCAAAGAGATACACCCCATCCGGTTATTATAACAGAATCTGGGCGTGCATTGGTTGCTTATTATTCCATTTTGCTCTTTAATGTACTGGATGTAGCTATTTTTGAAGAATATGAGATTCCTGAAAAGCTAGATGAATCTTTACCGGAACAAATTAGAAATCTTTATGAAGTGAACAAGAGTATTAATCATAAAAACATACAGGAATGTTATAACGATGCTCTTTATTATAGAGATGAAATCAAGGATATGTTTAAGCACGGCAGGATTAGTCTGCGGGATCGTTCTTTTTCTGAAAAGATTTTTTGGAATACAATTCATCAAATCGCCAAAGCGAAAAAGAAGTTAAAATTTGCACCCCCAGAACTGGAAGATATTGAAAGTGCGATTGCAGATATCTATTATTGTAACTTCTCAGTATTCCAGTCGATCCCGGACAGTTGGGCGATAGATCAGTTATTTCCGGTTATGCCCATCCATAGATTGCTAGAACTGCCTAAACGAAATGCCGTTATTGCAGACATTACATGTGATTGCGATGGCAAGATTGATCGATTTATTGATTTGCATGATGAAAGGTCAACATTACCGCTTCATGAGTTGAAAAAAGAAGAATATTATTTAGGTATTTTCTTAGTGGGCGCCTACCAAGAGACTTAGGGAGATTTACACAATCTATTTGGAGATACCAATGTTATCAGTGTTCGTATTAATAAAGACGGTAGCTTTGAATTGATTAAGGAGATTCAAGGAGATAGCGTGGAAGACGTACTATCTTACGTGGAATTTGATGTGAAGCAAATGCGCGCTAATTTCAGAGAAACAGCTGAAGAAGCTATACGTGAAGGTTTAATGACACCAAGTGACCGTAAGGAAATCATGCTCTCTTTTGATAATGGCCTAAGAGGCTATACGTATTACGAAAGATAGACGTATTATAAAAAGACAGACCTAGTACAAAAGATAAAGCAATATCTAACTCAACCCTCCAAGGATAAAAGCTTAGAGGGTTGACTAAATTTGAAAGTGAAATAGGAGGTAATAAAATGGGAAAAGTTTTAATTATTGGTGCCGGTGGTGTTGCCAATGTAGTTGTACACAAATGCTGTCAAAATCCTGAAGTATTTGAGGAGATATGTATTGCCAGTCGTACAAAATCAAAATGCGACGCAATGAAGGCTGTTCTAGACGGTGGTAAGACAAAGATTACAACAGCACAAATAGATGCAGATGATACAGAAGCATTAATAGAGCTGATCAATGCATATAAACCGGATATGGTTTTAAACGTAGCATTGCCTTACCAAGACTTAACCATCATGGATGCTTGTCTTGCTACCGGTGTTCATTATCTGGATACAGCCAATTATGAACCACTGGACATACCAAAATTCGAATATAAATGGCAATGGGCCTATAGAGAGAAATTTGAAAAAGCTGGTCTTACAGCGATATTAGGTAGTGGTTTTGATCCTGGTGTTACCGGTGTTTTCTCAGCTTATGCCATGAAGCATTATTTTGATGAGATACATACGATTGATATTCTAGATGCCAATGCAGGGGATCACGGCTATCCTTTTGCAACTAATTTTAACCCTGAGATTAATATTAGAGAGATTACAGCAAAAGGTAGATATTGGGAACAAGGCGAATGGATTGAAACAGAACCTCTTGAGATCAAACGCGTCTACAATTTTCCTCAAATAGGAGATAAGGACATGTACCTTCTCTATCATGAAGAGCTGGAATCTTTGGCACAAAATATAAAAGGTCTTAAGAAAATCCGGTTTTTCATGACATTTTCTGAAAAATATATCACCCATTTGAATGTACTTGAAAATGTAGGGATGACGTCTATTAAACCGATTATGTATGAAGGTATGGAGATACAGCCTTTACAATTTTTGAAAGCCGTACTTCCGGACCCTGCCAGCTTAGGTCCAAGAACAAAAGGTAAAACCAATATCGGTTGTATTTTTACAGGTACAAAAGACGGTCAGCCTAAAACTTATTATGTCTATAATGTATGTGACCATGAGGCTTGCTATACGGAAGTCGGATCACAAGCCATATCTTATACAACAGGGGTACCGGCAATGATAGGCGCTAAATTGCTCCTTGAAGGAAAATGGAAGAAGCCAGGCGTCTATAATGTAGAGGAAATGGACCCAGATCCTTTTATGGAAGAGTTGAACAAGCAAGGTCTTCCATGGGTTGAAGAATTTAACCCTGCTTTGGTGGACTAATATGAATGAGAACAAAGACTTAAATATAGATTTTAATCAAGTCCCAACACCCTGTTATGTGGTAGATGAACGTTTGCTTCAGAAGAATCTGGATGTATTGGCCAGAGTACAAGATGAAACAGGTTGTAAGATCCTTTTAGCCCTTAAAGGGTTTTCTATGTATGCGACTTTCCCTCAAATAGGGAAAGTACTTGCAGGGATTACATCCAGTGCATTAAATGAAGCCCGGTTAGGTCATGAAGAAATGGGCAAAGAGGTGCATATCTATGCACCGGCATATAAGGAAAAGGAAATGGATGAAATCTTATCCATTTGCGACCACATTGTATTTAATTCCTTTGACCAGTGGCATCGATTTAAAGATAAAGTTAAGTCTGTTAAAGACAAAAAAATTGAATGCGGTATACGTCTTAATCCAGAATATTCTGAGATTACAACACCCATCTATGACCCTTGCTATACCGGTTCTAGATTAGGCGTGACATTATCCCAGTTTGAACCGGACCAGTTAGAAGGCATTGATGGTCTTCATTTTCATACGATGTGTGAACAGAACTCAGACACCCTAGAGCGTACAATGGAAGTGGTTGAAGCTAAGTTCGGCAAGTATTTTCATCAAATGAAATGGATCAATTTTGGTGGTGGACATCATATTACCAGAGCGGACTATGATGTGGACCGTTTAATTAGGATTGTCAATAGAATCAAGGCCACCTATGATGTTCAAGTCTATCTTGAACCTGGTGAAGCTATAGCATTAAATACCGGTTTCTTGGTCACGGAAGTGATGGATCTTATTAAGAATCAGATGGACTTAGCAATTATTGATGCATCCGCTGCTTGTCATATGCCGGATGTTATCGAGATGCCTTATCGTCCGGAAATTATTGGGGCTAAGAAGCCAGGTGAATTACCATATACCTATCGTTTAGGAGGACTTACGTGCTTAGCCGGTGATATTATTGGCGACTATGCATTTGAGAAGCCCCTTAAGATTGGAGACCGATTGGTTTTTACGGATATGGCCCATTACACCATGGTTAAGAACAATACCTTTAACGGTGTGAACTTACCATCGATTGCATTGGTCAATGAAGCCGGTATCAGAGTTCTCAAAGATTTTGGATATGAGGATTATAAAAGACGTCTATAAAAGAAGGAAAATAAGCAGGCTAAAAGAGAAAATTATTATTTTGGTTATAGGGTCAAAACCAATTACGGATTGACAATTCATCTTCCTGTGGTATCATTAAATACAAATGCAAATGATTTGCAACAAGGAGGATGATGAAATGAAATATATAAAATCGCTGATATACATGAGTATTATAATCGTATTATTCGTCAGCTGTGGACCAAAAGAAACAATTTCTGAAACAAATGTTGATGAGCAAACACCAATAACAACAGAGGATTCTGCAACATCAGATCCAATCAAAGTATCCGTTCCTATTGGACCTATAGGTGACTTTGTCAAGCAAGTCGGTGGTGAACGTGTAGATGTTAATATCATCTTACCTCCAGGATCGAGTGAAAGTAACTATCAGCCCTCTCCGAAAGAAATGAATGCACTTGCTGAGTCACAGATTTATTTTAGTATTGGCATGGGCACGGAAGTAGCCAACATATTACCCAATATGGCCTCTTTAAATGAGAACCTATTAGTCATTCATCTAGACGAAGTGGTGGACCAGGTATATCCGGCTATGTATTTTGAAGACTATGAAGACAATCAAAATCATGATGAAGATGAAGATGAGCATGAAGATGAAGATGAAGATAATCATGGTCACGAAGGTAGAGACCCTCATATGTCTATGTCACCAAAAAGAGTTATGGTGATGATAGAAGCCATAAGAGATGAACTCATAACACTCGATTCTGAAAACGCTTCTTTTTATGAGGATAATGCCAAAGCCTATATCCATGAATTAACAGCTTTGGATGACCAGATTCAAGATTTTATTGCCACAGTATCTAATAAGAAATTCATCATCATGCACCCATCACTCGGCTATTTTGCCGATGACTACAATCTTGAAATGATAGCCATTGAAGAAGACGGTAAAGCAACGACAGCTAGGCGTTTAGGTGAAATTATTGATTTTGCCAATGCAAATAATATTAAGGTCGTCTTGTACCAACAAGAATTTGATAGCCAACAGGCAAAGACATTAGCGGATGAAATCGGTGGTAGTACCATGGTTTTTGAGCCGTTATCGAAAGATTATTTAGATAGTCTAACACGTCTTTTTGATGTTTTTAAAGCAGTATTAAAATAGAGGTGACAGTATGTCAGGCATACGCATTCATAATTTAGAAGTCAAATATGATCAAGTGACGGCCTTAAAAGACGTTACTTTTGAAATTAAAGAAAATGAGTTTTTAGG
>JAGXFY010000031.1:0-6739 GCA_024636985.1 Clostridiales bacterium
CAAAGTCTCCCTAAGTTCATGTTCTTTGCAAACAATGGCTATAGCATCACTTTCTAGTATATCTCTTATGGTCTGTTGCTGGGGTAAGATGAGACGTCCTTTTGGAGCCGCTTTATCAATAGGGGTGACCAAGACGACAAAATCGCCGGGTTGAATCAGGTCACCAACAATTTTGAACTGATCTTCATCGCTTGGAAGAGCAAGACTCATGGCAATTTTTAGTTCCTTAACCCCTTCCTTGGTAACACTTGAAACAGGATAGATGGGGATGCCCATTTCTTTTGACAAGGATTCTAATTGATGGGCATCTAAAGTATTTAAGTCAGATTTATTTAAGACGCCGATTAACGGTATTTTTTTGTCTTGAATGGTTTTGATAAGCTCTATTTCAAATGCATGATTTTTTTGGAGGCTGTCCATAACCAGAACCGCCAGATCGGTTTTGTTTAAGACATCCAAAGTTTTCTGTTTCCTGAGTGCGCCAAGCTGGGTGGCATCATTGAGTCCGGCAGTATCTATTAACATAACAGGGCCAAGGGGGAGAAGTTCCATAGCTTTGTATACAGGGTCTGTTGTGGTGCCACTTACATCAGAGACCAAAGCGATGTCTTGTTGGGTGACGGCATTAATCAGACTGGATTTGCCTGCGTTGGTTTGCCCGAAAAAAGCAATATGTATACGATTGGATTGTGGTGTTTGGTTTAAGCTCATGAGATTCTCCTTATGACATGCCGGGGATACCCGGTTTGGTCACTTGCCTGGGATTAAGAATAAGATCAACGGTGGCTTCAGGCATCACTTTGTGCTTTATAAGATAATTTCTTAGGGTCATATCAGCTTCTTTTGCAGCACATGTTAGGGTTGCGGTTTCTTCATAACCAAGGTGATGGATCAATGCTGCGCTAAGTGATGTGGATTTTTCCAGATGCTTTTTACAGTTATCTGCATTGGCGGTTAAGGTCTGAATGCACAACCGGTCAAATGAATCCACACTTCGTATAAGTAAGTCCAGTGATTCAAGAAGGGTATCAGCGATTAAGGGCGTAAAGGCATTAAGCTCCAATTGACCGAGATAAGCAGCTTGTGTAAGTACAGCATCGTTACCAATGACTTTTAGCCCGGCTTGTAGCACAGATTCGCAGATAACAGGGTTGACTTTGCCTGGCATTATGGAAGAACCGGCTTGTAAAGGCTTCATTCTAATCTCATCAAGTCCACCGGCAGGTCCGGATGCCATTAGTCTTAAGTCACTGCTAATTTTGATTAAATTGGTGGCACATGCTTTTAGAAAACCCGAGACTTCTACAAAAACATCCATATTTTGGTAAGTGTCCATGAGAAGATCGCTTCGTGCAATACCAAGGCCGGTCAATTCTCGTAGTAAGTCCGTTACCATATAGATATAAGGCATGGTTGCATTAAGACCGGTACCTACCGCCGTTCCACCGATACCGACTTCACGGAGTCTTTCTTCAACTTTGTATATGCGCCATCGGTCCCTTGATATGGCTTTTGAATATGCACCAAACTCTTGACCGAGGGTAACAGGTAAAGCATCCATAAGTTGGGTACGACCCAGCTTCAGGACATCTGAAAAAAGTTGCTCCTTCTCTTGTAGGCTTTCTTGTAAGGCAGCCAAATGATCTGCAAGGGTCCTGACCTTGTAGATGGCAGTAATCCTTAAAGCAGTAGGGTATACATCATTGGTGGATTGGGACAGATTCACATGGTTGATGGGGTGGATTTTTTGGTAATTCCCCTTGGGAAGACCCATTTGCTCAAGAGCGACATTTGCGATGACTTCATTAACATTCATGTTTGTGGAGGTACCGGCACCACCTTGTAAGGCATCGGTTATCAAATAAGCATCATAGTCGCCTGCCATAATACGGTCACAAGCCATAATGATACTACCGGCAATCTCGGGCTCAAGTGCTCCTGTTTTTTGGTTGGCCATAGCACAGGCTTTTTTTACAAGTACTAGATTATGCACCAAATCCATATGAACTGGGCGACCTGCCAGTGAAAAATTTAGAAGAGCCCGTTTGGTGTGTATGCCATAGTAGGAAGCTGAATCTATAGAGATAGAGCCTAGCTGATCTTTTTCTGTTCGAAAATCCATAAATAACCTACTTTCAATGGTGTAGGGTTAAAGTGTATGTGAAAAAAGGTATAAGAAAACCCAACCCTGCTGTGTCATGGATACCCACTTCACATAGTGACTGGAAATACTTGAATTCCTTACTCTTAGACGCATCCTTGAGTTTAGAAAATGAATTTATAAGCTTATTGTAAAAGATTATCAGCAGTTTGTCAATAATTTATCAATAACTTTGTTAATTCATTTTTCCGAGGCTTTATTCAAACATATTTTTTTATAAAGCTTTTATAACTTTTTATGAACTTATATAGATGTACGTGTTAAAATAAGAAAAAATAGGCCCAAAATATAGGAGGTGGCTTTGTGGACAACAATCAGAAAAAAGATACAGAGCAACCGGTGAAAAAGAAACTTGAAATGCCGATGACCAACCAGATTTTTATCAAAACCTTTATTAGGACCAACGGAAATAATACAAACACCACAGAGGAACAACGCCTTAGGCTTAAAAAATATCTGCTATTTTTAAGATTGTTTCCATTTATTTTTTTACTGGTGACCACTGGGTTTTTCTATCTTCTCTTTTATCTATCAAGGTATAATTTCCCTAGATTAATTTTGTCAGGTATTTTCATGGTTATTTTTATCCGTGAGGTCAGCACATTGATTTTTTCTTTTAGGATGCGCAACAATATCTTACGACCACTAGAGCATCTTCAGCAAGCGGTTGATGAGGTGGCAGGCGGCAATTACGGCTATACAGTTGATGATACAGTCCCTACCATGATTAGTGGCCTTTTTCATTCTTTTAATAAAATGAGCGTGCAATTAAAAGAAGGACAAGCGGTTAAAGAAAAATACGAGCAAAACCGTAAAGAGCTTATAGCCGGCATATCTCATGACCTTAAAACACCAATCACTTCTATTCTTGGCTATATAGAAGGTATTAATGAAGGGGTTGCCAATACAGAAGAGAAAATGCAGACATATATGGATATTATTTATAAAAATGCTCAGTATACAAACCAACTCATTGACGACCTTTTTCTTTTCTCAAAGCTAGATATCAATCAAATGGACTATAATTTTGAGCTCATATCCGTCAAAGACTATTTTTTGGATATATTTGTTGAAAAGAAAATAGATTTAGAAGAACAGAGTGCTAAAGTCGTTTATGACATAGATTTGGAAGAAGACTTTGTCATGGCCATAGATTCGAAATTGGTCCATAGGATTGTAAGTAACCTTATTGGCAACGCAGTTAAATATAATGACAAGCCGAATTTGAATTTACGCTTGCAAGTTAAGGCCATAGAAGGTAAAGAGCATGGCATTATGGTAAGCATTTCAGACAATGGCATCGGTATAGATGAGGCCCATATTCATCAGGTTTTTGATGTATTTTACAGAGGTGATGATTCCAGAAGTAAGGATGTGGGTGGTACCGGACTGGGTCTTTCCATATCAAGACAATTGGTTGAAGCTCATGGCGGAACGATATGGGCGGAAAGCACACCAGGAACAGGTACGACCATACACTTCACTTTATTGGATCAACATAAGGAGGTAAAACATGGCAAAGATATTAATTATTGAAGATGATAAAAACATTGCAGGTCTTGAAAAGGATTATTTGGAAATGAACGGCTACGAAACAAAAATTGTAGCAGACGGTTTGGAAGGTGTAAAGGAAGCCAGAACCAAAATGTATGATCTTATTATTATTGATGTGATGTTGCCTACAATCAATGGGTTTGATATATGTGCTATGATTCGTGATGAATTAAGCATACCTATGATTATTGTATCGGCAAGAAATGATGATATTGATAAGATTAAAGGCCTAGGACTTGGCGCTGATGATTATATTACGAAACCTTTTAGCCCCAGTGAGCTTATAGCTAGGGTCAAGAATCAGTTAGCGCGCTATGAGCGGTTTTTAAAAACCAATGAAGATGGCGTTTCCTTAGAGTATCACAACATCGTACTTAATAAGGAAGCTAGAAAGGTAATCATCGGAGGGAAAGAAGTGGCATTTACTGCAACAGAATTTGACATGCTACAATTTTTCATGAAAAATCCGGATATTGTTCATAGTAAAACCATTCTATTTGATCGTATTTGGGGTGAAGATGAATACGGTGACATCGCAACGGTGGCGGTATATATTCAGAAAATCCGTAAAAAAATTGAAAAAAACCCATCAACACCAAAAATAATAGAAACGGTATGGGGTGCCGGCTACAGGTTTAATAAGTTTTAGAGTTGGTTGACAAGCCATAATCATAATGTTACATTTATTTAAGGATGTTGAATGTTTATTCAACATCCTTAATCTTAGAATAAGAGGTGTATGATGAAAATAGAGATGATAAAAGAGGCGGCTGACTTACTCGCAGATGTGATTAAGAAGACGCCTTTAATTTATAGTCAGGTATTCAGTACTGAGAGCGGCAATGAGGTGTATTTAAAACCGGAAAACTTACAAATTACAGGTGCTTTTAAGATACGTGGTGCCTATAACAAGGTCAGTCATCTGACAGAACTGGAACGCTCCTGTGGCATTGTAGCCGCATCAGCAGGTAATCATGCCCAAGGTGTCGCTTTTGCAGCAAGTAAACTCGGCGTCAAGGCCACCATTGTTATGCCTAGCCAGACACCTTTAATTAAAATAGAAGCAACCAAAGAATACGGGGCCGAAGTGGTACTTTATGGGGATTGCTATGATGATGCTCAAGAAAAGGCGCTAGAAATTCATAAAGAAAAAGGCGCTACCATCGTCCATCCTTTTGATGACCCTTACGTCATTGCGGGACAAGGGACCATAGGACTTGAGATTATAGAAGCCCTTGAAGATGTAGATATTATTATCGTTCCTATTGGTGGCGGTGGTCTTATTAGTGGGATTGCTTGTGCGATTAAAGAAATCAATCCTAAAATACGTATCATTGGTGTTGAGCCAAAGGGTGCGCAGACTTTAAATTATTCCTTGCAAAACAATTGTGTTAGTGAACTTAGTGCTGTATCAACCATTGCTGAAGGGGTAGCGGTTAAGAAACCGGGAGAGTTGACCTTCTCTATGGTAAAGACTTATGTAGATGAGATTGTTGTTGTATCTGATGTAGATGTCTTGGAAGCTTTTCTCTTAATGGTGGAGAAGGAAAAGTTGATTGTTGAAAATGCAGGGGTGCTTTCTTTAGCTGCGTTAAAAAAACTACCTTATAAGAATAAGAAAATAGTAAGTGTCATCAGTGGTGGTAATATTGATGTGGTGACCATTTCGGAAATGATAAACCGAGGCTTAATATCCAGAGGCCGTCTGTTCTGCTTCTCGGTGGAACTACATGATACCCCTGGTGAATTGTTGAAGATTGCTAAGATACTGGCAGATCACAAGGCTAATGTTATTAAGCTTGAGCACAATCAGTTTAAAACCATTGACCGGTTTATGCATGTTCAGTTGGAGATCACGCTTGAAACCAATGGCCATAAACATGTTAAAGAAATCAAAAAAGCCCTTCGCAATGAAAGCTATCATGTCACGGTGGTTTATTAGCCTTTCACCATGACGCGGTTAAACTACTGCTCTAATGGGCAGATATACTTCAAAAGCCCCTAAATGCCTTAAAACTTATGGTCATATTATATGGGGGCTTTATTTTTTTTGATTTAATGGTTGGCCTTCAATAAAAATGAATAAATGGACTTAAAAACTTTCACTATAATTCTTTAATATATTATGGTAATTAAAAGAAAACTAAAAAAAATAAGGATGGTTTATGAAATTACACTCGAAAATAAGTCCAAAAATCAAGGTTTGAGCTTAAATTATACGTTGACGTTGCATAAATTCACCATTATAGCAAGATAAAGTGCAAAACCGCTTGAAAATGAAAGAAAAAGCGTGTATAATTTCATTATTGTGAAGTCATGGATTCATTTTTAATTCTCTAGGAAAGATAATACGATGTTAATGCACTGAAGTATTGCATTAACGATCAAGGAAGTCTTTCCTGCCGGAACAATTTGCTCCGCAAAGCGAGGCGTAGCCTCTTTGTTCTATGACCATGATAAAAATAGCTCAGAAGAGCATAATAGAAAAGGGTGGAAATCATATGAAAAAACTTTTATCATTAGCATTGGTTTTAGTCATCGTGCTTACAACGTTCTTAACAGGATGTGCTGGTAATGATGCTGAACCAACAACACCAGATGCAACAGAAACAGAAACAGAAACAGGAACTGAGACTGAAGCTTCAGGCGAAGCTGTAAGACTTGGTCTTCTTGCACCAACAAGTGGTGATCTTGCACCATACGGACAAGCGGTTAAAAACTCAGTGGAACTTGCCATTCAAGAAATTAACGAAGCTGGCGGCATAAATGGCGCTGATGTGGAATTGTTCTTCTATGATAACGAAGGTGACTCAACAAAGACCGTTAACCTATTTAACAAATTAGTAGATGTTGATGAAATCGACGCTCTAATCGGCCCCGTTATCTCAACAACAAGTCTTGCTGTAGCACCGATTGCTAACGAACTTGGCATTCCTATGATATCACCAACAGCAACTAATAAAGATGTAACACCTGGTCTTGATTATGTATTTAGAGCATGTTATATTGATCCATACCAAGGTA
>JAGXFY010000032.1:0-19281 GCA_024636985.1 Clostridiales bacterium
AGATTCAACAAAGGCCGCAAGTGTCTGACCGGATAGGGTACGTCCGCTCTTGTCGGTTATGGTTCCAGAGATCATGATGGGCAATTGAATACCCTTTTGCTGATAAACAGTTTCACAGGCAATGATGGCAGCTCTGGCATTAAGACTGTCAAAAATGGTTTCAATCAATAGAAAATCCACACCGCCGTCAATAAGTCCTTCTATTTGACGGACATAATTATCATGAACATCTTCATAAGTGACGGCCCTATAGCCAGGATTCTCAACATCCGGTGAAATAGAAAGGGTCTTGTTGGTCGGTCCGATGGCACCGGCAACAAAACGTGGTTTATCAGGCGTTAACTCGGTAAACCGATCAACACATTTTCTGGCTATCTTAGCAGCAGCCATATTTATTTCATAGACGTAGTCTTGGGTATCGTAATCAGCTTGAGAAAGACCGGTTGCATTGAAGGTATCTGTTTCAATGATATCTGCACCGGCTTCAAGAAATTGGTTATGTATGGTTTCGATGATTTTCGGATTGGTTAAAACAAGAATATCGTTGTTACCTTTAAGAGAAGAAGGGTGATCTTTAAAACGCGCACCTCTAAAATCAGCTTCACTGAGCTTAAAGCTTTGTATGCTGGTGCCCATGGCACCGTCGAGTATGAGAATTCTGGATTTTAATATATTTATAATTTGATCTTTATTCATATTGAGGCTCCTCATCCTTGATGCAATCTAGGGTTTGATTGATAGCATTATACCACGGACTTTAATACGGTGCAAGATGAGAGGCTTTGGTGTAATTTTTAATAAGGTTATAGAATACTTGAAGCGTATTTTTCTTTTTCTTCAGCTGACATTTGGTAGAAGGCATTCTGATCAATTGTGGCTCTAAAATCTTTGGCAAAATCAGAAGGGTTCCAAGTATCAATAATAAATAAGGTGAAGTGCTTGGTTAGATCGACCTCTTGGACGTTGATGCTTCCTTTTTTGACATTAAAGTCGATGATCTGGACATTTGGTCTTGTGGGGTTTTGATGTCTATAAAGAGAAACGATACCAATTCTGCCATCAGACAATAAAACACCCTGTCCGGTAGGAAAGATGCAGATGGTACTTGTCATCTGACGGTAAACCTCAGGGTCAATTTTATAAACGGCATCCTTCATAAGAATCTCAAGAGCCGTATGTATAGGCATTTTTTTTCTATAGGTTCGGTTTGATGTCATGGCATCGTACATGTCACAAACAGTGATTAGTCTTATATATAATGGGATTTCCATACCTACTAAGCCAAAAGGATAGCCAGACCCATCCATTTTTTCATGATGATAACGGATAATCTGCTTAACAGAATAGGGCAAAGTTTCAATATCCTTAACCATTTGGTAACCATATTCTGGGTGCATTTTCATTTCTTTTTTCTCGAATTCAGTCAATTCAGCTGGTTTACGGACAAGGCTTACCACTTTAGCTTTGCCGATATCATGAAGGAGTGCGCCTAGGGCAATATTCTTAATTTCTTTTTCAGTGTAGTGCATGGATTTGGCCGTTAATATACTTAAGATAGCCACATTAACACTATGTCTATAAGTGTAGTCATCAGAGTCCATGAGTTCCGTTACGGTATATAGAAGTTTTTCGGATGTATATAAAGTTGCCATAAGAGATTCAACAACATTCACCACTAAATCAATATGTTCATTAGGGATGGCAGGATTAAGGCCCGTCTTTTCATTGTGAATCATCTCCACAAAAACAGTCTGAACGGCTTCAACAGAAAGCTTCATATCTTCTTTGCTTACGAGGTCATTAGGCTTTAGAGACTGAGACAGTTGATCCAGCGTTCTGAAATAATTACCATTATGCTTCTTAAGCTTAGATAAAAGTTCATAACTAATAATGGCACCCTTACTGATTAGAAGGTGACCCTCATCATTATAAACGGAATCTGTAATTGTCTCGCCTAGCCCAAGGTTATGCAGTGTGTAATCATCCATAAGTTTTGCTCCAATGATGACATGAGTATAGTGTATCGTACCTATTAAATCCTTTGAATCATACTACCGATAGTTGCTTATGCCTATATTGTACCACTAACTGGAATGAGAATACAATTCGAATCGTTCAAATAAGCCAATATTTCTCATATTCTACGCATAATATCGGCATAAACGTATAAAAAATGAACACCTATAAGAAAAAACGTCAAAATTTTTTAATGTTAGGGATGTTAATGGCTATGATATAATAGAAATATGGTAAAAGGAGGCATGTTTATGGTGGGTATAGTTTTACAAGGTGGCGGCGCAAAAGGTGGTTATCAAATTGGTGTTTGGAAAGCACTAAGAGAATTAGGTATTGAGATTGGGGGTGTAACCGGCACATCTATTGGTGCCATAAACGGAGCCCTTATTGTTCAGGATAAGTTTGAAGAGGCATATAATCTTTGGTACAATGTAGACCCGCGTTTGGTTATAAAAGATGATCCGGAGTTGTACAAACAATTAATAAACCTTGATATAGATATTAAAAATGTTCAGATGTATTTTGAGTATTTGAAAAAAATAATCAGACAAAAAGGTCTTGATATTGAACCTTTAAAGGATCTTATTGAGAAAGAAATCGATGAAGCATGTATGCGTAGCTCAAATATTGATTTTGGTTTGGTAACGGTCTCGCTATCAGATCTGAAACCTATGGAGCTATATGTAAAAGACATCGAAGAAGGGAAAATCAAAGATTATATATTGGCATCTTCATTTCTACCCGGATTCAAATCTCAAACCTTGGATGGGAAAAAATTCCTAGATGGAGGGTTTTATGATAACTTACCCATT
Source organism: Clostridiales bacterium (assembly GCA_024636985.1). Lineage (GTDB taxonomy): Bacteria > Bacillota > Clostridia > Lachnospirales > Vallitaleaceae > Petrocella. The sequence continues at coordinate 2,829 of JAGXFY010000032.1, forward strand.
AATCTATTGGCCAAGAAAGGCTTCAAAGAGATTATTGCAGTGGAACTGAACGCTATAGGAATTGAGCAACCGGTTAAGAACAAAGAGTTGGTTATAAGAAGAATTAAGCCTTCCGGTGATGTCGGTAAGCTATTAGAATTTGATAAGGAACGGTCGAGAAATAATCTTAAAATGGGATATCTGGACACGATGAAGTCTTATGGCAAGTGTTATGGTAGCTCTTACTACCTAACGGATATACCTGAAGAATCTATTTTTTTTGACAAATTGATTCAGTTATCCGATGAGCAGATATTAACCATGGGAAAGATTATTGGCTATGAAACCGGTTATCCTAAAAGACTTATGCTTGAAGTCATTGTATCGGAATTATGTGAGATGTTAGGTTTCGACCTATCCATGTCTTATGGTGAAATCGTTCTAGGGGCCCTAGAATACTTAGCAGCTGCGACTAATATTGAGCGTCTAAAGTTCTATGACTATGAGACGTTTTTAAACTTAATTCTAAAAAAATGTGCGAAAGCACCACAAAAAACCTTCGATATAGAATTTATGCCCAAAGTACTTAGAAGACAAAGTCTAGTACAAAAAACCTTCAAAGAAGAACTGCTGATGAAATGGTTGGTACTGATGGCTTCAAAAGAAGACACAACATCATAAAGGACGGATGCAATCTTCATGGTCAATCTTTACGTTATTAACAAGGGTTGAAACAGGATGCATGGTCATACCCTTTGAGGCATAAGGCAATAGCATCGATTGAAGTGCCAAGACATCTTTATTGGAAGGGTTTAACCAAGTATTTATTTGGTCAGGGCTCAAAATGACAGGCATTCGGTCATGGATATTCTTAATCATGTCATTGGCTTGGGTGGTTATAATGGTACAGGTGAAGATTTTGGTTTGATCAGGGGCCTTATAGGAAGACCATAAACCGGCCATGGGCATAAGAGGACTTTCTTTTAAGGAGATCCTATAAGGGGTTCGATCGGAGCTATGACTTTGCCATTCATAAAAACTAGAAGCTAGTATTAAACATCTTTTGGTAGAAAAAGCATCTTTAAAAGTGGGCTTAAGGGCCAATGTCTCACTTCTAGCATTAAAAAGCTTGTTTCCAATACTTGTGTCTTTTGACCAGGAAGGCACAAAACCCCACTTCAAGTAACCAGCACGGTTAGAGACGCCATCATTAATGACGGATAAGACCGGTTGGCTTGGAGCTATGTTGTACCTAGGCTTATAATGATTAAGGGTCATTGTTTTAACACCATAAGCATCATTTAAGATATCTCTAAGCAGCTGTATATCCAGTTCTAGAGTTACACGTCCACACATGGGCTGACCTCCTTAATCCATCTGTTCATAATGAAAGTAAAAAACCAAAGTAGTGCATGAGAGGAGAAATTCATGAAAATGTTGCTGTATAGATCCGTTAAAATAGCATTGGGTGTTATCGGTGCTATATTTTTAGCGGAAGGTATCGGCCTAATGTATAGTACAACGGCAGGTGTTATTGCCATGTTAAGTATACTAGATACTAGAAAGCAAACACTTTATGTAGGCTTCAAACGTATTTGGACTTCATTAATGGCAATCCTCATTGTTACGATACTTTTCGCCCTATTGGGACACAATCTCTTAGTATTTGGGCTTTTTCTACTACTATATGTACCTTTGATGACATGGCTCAAAGCCTCAGAAGCGTTAACGGTGAATACTGTTTTAGTAACCCATATCTATACTCTTCAGTCCTTAGGTGTAGGTATACTCATGAATGAGATGGCCTTGACCATCATTGGGGTCTTAGTTGCTTGGGTTCTTAACTTACATATGCCCAATCTGGAGAATGAAATTCGAATGCTTCAAATGGAAGTGGAAGATAGGATTAAAGGAGTGCTTGAACAAATTGAAGCAAAATTAATGGGTCAGGATAAGTCTGCATCTACAGATCGACTAGATGACCTAAAAATACAACTGGATGAAGGTACAAAAAAGGCCTATATTTATCATAATAACTATATCTTAAAGGACCACCGTTATTTTATCAAGTATTTTCAAATGCGAAAAGAACAGTACCGTGTGCTTAAACATATGAATCAACTCTTTCATGAGTCATTTATAACGGTTAAGGAAGCCTTACCCATCGGTGCTTTTACCCATCGACTTGTCATCGAGCTAAATGAGTGTAACGATGGTGAAGATTTATTAAGGGCTCTTAAAGACTTAAAAAATCATTATAAAGCGTCTGACTTACCCGTCACGAGAGAGGAATTCGAGCATAGAGCCGTATTGTTTCAATATTTAAACGACTTAGAACATTTCATTGAGATAAAATCCAGATTTATGGTGGATTATGGTGCAATTGTCTATTGTCATCATGAAAACAGTATTATTAAGGAAAGGAAGTGACCTTATGCAAGTCACCCGTCAATGTGAACACTGTCAGCATAAGCTTTGTGCCAAACGTGTTCCGATTTTCAGTGCTATGTCAACAGAAGAGATTAATGAGATCACCGACCTTATCATTAGAAAAAGTTATGTCAAAGGCGAGGCTATTGTGACAGAAGGCGAGACCATCGATCGGTTAGTCATCATCAATTCAGGTAAGGCCAAAGGTTGTAAATATAGTATAGATGGTAAAGAACAGATCCTCTATCTCTATTCAGATGGTGATTTTTTTGGAGAAAGGAATCTGCTTACGAACCTTAAGGCAAGTTATAGTATTGTCGCCTTAGAAACGGTACATGTATGCATGATTCTAAAAGCAGATATTAGGCAACTCATAAAGAATCATCCGGAAATAGGCCTAAAGATTATGGAAGAATTGACGATGAAATTAGAAAGACTTGAGAACACCATAGAACAAATGGGGACAAGGACGGTTGAAATAAGAGTTATTGGAGCGCTTCTTGAGTTTGCGGATAAATTCGGGATGGAAAAAGAAGCCGGAAGAATGGTAGCTTTACCCCTTAGTCGAGAAGGCATCGCCAGTTACATCGGTGTCACCAGAGAAACGGTGAGTAGGAGTATGAATGCCCTTGATGAAGAAGGGTTGATTCAAATAATCGGTAATAAAAAGATATACATTGAAAATATAGGGGCTTTAAAAAATAGATTTAGTAAAACATAATTTGTTCTATGAATCAAAATAAAAACAAAGTGTGCGCTGGCTCACAGTTTTTATTAAATAATGATGTAAAATAGTTATAGAAAGATAAAAAACGGTTAATCGAACTGAGGTGATTGTTTGTACATTGATTTGAACAAAAGTATTTATGACTTGTGTAAAGAAGACCCGAAAATTATAGAAATCATGAATACACTGGGTTTTACGGATATTACAAAGCCAGCAATGATGAACACAGTTGGTAAGATGATGACCATAAGCAAAGGCGCTAGAATGAAAAACATTGACATCACAACCATTAAAAATAGATTTATTGAACAAGGTTATAACATAGGTGAGGCAAAGGAGGATCCAAAATGAGTGAATTTATTGACAACCAATCTAAAAAACAAGAAGTACTTAAAGGACTGATCAAAAAACTACACGAAGGACAGACGGTAGATGATGTTAAAGCGGAATTTGCAAAGCATTTTGAACATGTATCACCCACGGAGATTAGTAATCTTGAAGCGGCTCTTATTCGTGAGGGCATGCCGGTTGAGGAGATACAAAGTCTTTGTGATGTACATGCAGAGGTGTTTAAGGGATCTATCGAAGAAATACACGCACCAAAAGAAGAACATCAGATTCCGGGTCATCCGGTAGGCACCTTTATAAAAGAAAACAGGGCGATAGAAGCTTTAATAGATAAAAAACTTTTACCAGTTCTAAGTGCTTATGAGTTTGAACAAAGTCAAGCCAATAAGAATGCTCTACAAAATATCTTAAACCAACTCCGACAAATTGATGTTCATTATGCGCGTAAGGAGAATCTTTTATTTCCGATTATGGAGAAGCATGATATCACGGCACCACCAAAAGTGATGTGGGGTGTCGATGATGAAGTACGACAAGAATTAAAAGGCATCGCCTTACAGCTGGAAGCCGATGAAAATATTAACTATATTATTGATGCTATCCATGAAACAGTTCATAAAATAAAAGAAATGATCTTCAAAGAAGAAAATATATTATTTCCGATGGTGATTGATACCTTTACTGAAGAAGAATGGTTAGAAGTCCTTGAAGGAAGTGATGAATTTGGCTACTTGATTGAACCACCGATGAAAATATGGCAACCCAATATGGGTACAGAGACAAAGTCTAAGGAAGAGCCATTTGGTGCTCCGGATGTAGACAATAAGCTCATTAAATTTGATGCAGGGGTAATGACACAAGAAGAAATTAACGCTATTATGAACACCTTACCACTGGATGTTACTTTTGTAGATGCCAACGGTTTAGTGAAGTACTTTTCTCAAGGGGAAGAACGCATATTTCCAAGAGCAAAGACCATAATAGGTAGGGAAGTGAGCAATTGCCATCCACCGGCAAGTGTCCATATCGTTGAAAAAATTGTTGAAGATTTAAAAAGCGGTCGAAAAAGCCACGAAGATTTTTGGATAAAAATGGGTGAGCAATTTGTCTATATTCGGTATTATGCTGTACGTAACAGTGAAGGTACTTACTTAGGCGTTCTTGAAGTTACCCAAAATATTAAGCCAATCCTAGCACTTGAAGGAGAAAAGCGCTTGATGACAGATTAATCATTGGCCCAAAAAAGAAAAAGACGGTCACTGTTTTTTAGTGGCCGTCTTTTTTCATACCTTATTCTTACCCAAATTGGGTTTAACATCCATGAAATAATGTCGGATATAAGATATGAGTGCGGTAAGTTTTAGTAATATGGCCGATCCGATGAGTAGAATGCTGGCTAGAGAATTCGGATACAATATGGTGATAAAAATAGCAAAGGAGAACAAAACAGTAGCAGCTTTGCCAAAGTAATTAGAAGCCATTACGGTGCTCTCTTTTCTGAAATACATGTAGATGCCGGTTATAATCATAGTTAACTCTTTGAAAACGACGATAAGTGTCAACCACACAGGGATGGCTTCATCAATGGCCAAACAAGTGATGGCCATGAGCTGCATAAGTTTGTCCGCCAGAGGGTCTAAAACAGTACCAATTTTGGTAATTAAGTTATAGTGCCTCGCCAAAAACCCATCAAGCACATCGGTGATACCGGCTAAAATAAAAATGCCGAGGGCCAGATAGTGGGCGCTTGGAAGATCTGAAAAATAGACATAGGCAAATAGAGGTACCATGCCGATTCGTAGTGTCGAGAGTATGTTCGGTATGTGCTTCAGCATCATTCTTACCTCCATAGTAGGTCGATTGTGATAAAGGTCCTATAAAAACAGTATAGCTTAACGGTTTAAACTTGTAAATTGTTTGTGCATTATAACCCGTGCAAAACCGATATTATAGTGCTATAATATGTAAATAATAATCATTATCAAATAAAGGAGAAGTGACTATGTCAAAATTATTGCTAAAAATAGAAGGGCTTAGAGCCCAAATTGATAACAAAGAAATCATAAAAGGTGTGGATTTGGAAGTGCATGCAGGAGAGATTCATATTATTATGGGACCCAATGGTGCCGGTAAATCTACACTGGCATATACACTCATGGGGCATCCTAATTATAAGGTGCTCGGTGGACATGCTTTCTTAGAAGGAGAAAACCTCCTGGAAATGAAGGTGGATGAGCGGGCTAGAAAAGGCCTATTCTTAAGCTTTCAGTATCCGGAAGTTATCCCCGGCGTTACGGTAGAGAACTTTCTTAGAACAGCTAAGAATGCTGTTGACTCAAGAAAACAATCAATAATCGCATTTAATAAACTCTTAAAAGAAAAAATGACGACACTTGGAATAGATGAAAGCTATGCTAAAAGATATCTAAATCAAGGATTCTCCGGTGGTGAAAAAAAGAAAAACGAGATACTCCAAATGAAAGTACTTAATCCCAAAGTAGCTATATTAGATGAGACGGATTCAGGTCTGGACGTGGATGCAATAAGAGTGGTGGCAGAAGGTGTTAATCAGTTTGCTAACAAAGATAATGCCATGATCATCATAACCCACTATAAGAAATTGCTGGATTATATTAGGCCGGATTATGTTCATATTCTTAAAGATGGCCAGATTACTCAGACAGGCGACATAGGACTGGCGGCCACCATTGATGAAGAAGGGTTTGCAGGGGTTAACACCAATTAGGAGGTAAAAAATGGAAAGAAAGAGAACCGTAATTGAAGACGTGGATCGTGGCGTCTATGATATAAAAAACGAGGATATTGCTGCTTATAAATCTGAAGCGGGGCTTACTGAAGCGATTATCCGGGATATATCAAGAGAAAAAAAAGAACCGGAATGGATGACAGATTTTAGACTTAGGTCACTTGAGATCTTTAATAGTAAGCCGGTACCGACATGGGGTGCCGATCTTAGTGAACTAAATATGGATGATATCGTCACTTATGTTAGGCCAAAATCAGATATGAAAGCATCTTGGGATGATGTTCCGGAAGATATTAAGAATACCTTTGATCGACTGGGCATACCCAAAGCGGAACGTGAATCTTTAGCTGGGGTAGGCGCCCAATATGATTCTGAAGTGGTCTACCATAGTATTCAAGACAATCTGCTAAAGCAAGGTGTCATTTATACAGATATGGAAACGGCGGTTAGAGAGCATGAAGACATCGTCAAAGCTTATTTTATGAAGTTGGTAAGACCGCATGACCATAAATTTGCTGCCTTACATGGTGCGGTATGGTCCGGTGGATCTTTTGTATACGTACCCGAAGGTGTTGAAGTGAAATTCCCTCTACAGTCCTATTTTAGATTGAATGCACCGGGAGCCGGTCAGTTTGAGCATACCTTAATCATTGTAGAAAAAGGCGCCAGTTTACACTTTATTGAAGGCTGTTCAGCACCTAAGTATGATGTAGTGAACTTACATGCCGGTTGTGTTGAGTTGAATGTTAAAGAAGGGGCCAAACTGCGCTATTCAACCATAGAAAACTGGTCTAGAAATATGTACAATCTAAATACCAAAAGATCGATAGTGGATAAAGACGGTACCATGGAATGGGTTTCCGGATCCTTTGGTTCAAGGGTTTCGATGCTCTATCCAATGAGCATCTTAAGAGGTGAAAGAGCAAAATGTGAATTTACAGGCATAACTTTTGCAGGACAAGGTCAATACCTAGACACCGGTTCTAAGGTTATACATGCAGCACCTTATACGACTTCAAACATCAATTCTAAGTCCATATCAAAAGATGGGGGACATGCTTTTTATAGAGGTTTGATGCGGGTGACGTCGGGTGCCCATCATTGTAAATCCACTGTATCTTGTGAATCTTTGATGCTGGATAACTTATCGGTTTCAGATACTCTACCTATTATTGAGCTTGCTAATGATGACATTGATATCGGTCATGAAGCCAAAATCGGTCGCATCAGTGATGAGGCCATCTTCTACCTGATGTCACGTGGTATTAGTGAAGTGGAGGCAAAAGCTATGATCGTCAGAGGTTTTGTTGAACCCATAACCAAAGAGTTGCCTCTGGAATATGCAGTAGAATTAAATCAACTGATCAATCTGGAATTTGAAGGCAGCATTGGATAGGAGGCATTATGTATAATAAAATATTATTAGATAAAATTCTGGTTCAAAGCAAGAACAAAGAACAAGACCAAGAAAGTAGAAGAATAAGCTTTGAACGTTATGAAAAAGAAGAATTTCCAATCTGGAAGCGGTTAAAAATTGACAAATCGACGTTGCCGGATTATCAGAAATACAACAATCAAAAAACCTTAATGTACCGACAAGAAGGGCTTCATGTGACACCCATACACAGTCAGGAAGTTATATTTTCAGATGAATTGTTGGACAAAGAGTATGGTCCAAGCATTAAGCATAGAACACTAACAGAAGCTTTTAGTAACACAGGCACTTATATTAGTGTGGATGCAGGAACAAAAATAAAAGAACCCATCATCATTCAATTACCTCTTAATCAGGAGAACCCACTTCTCTTAGACCATCATGTGATACATGCTATGAAAGATAGCCGCGTGGTCGTTGTGCTGGATTACAGGGATGAAAATGTAGATGGTTTTCATAACGGTGTTATCAATATAATGGTGGAAGAAGGCGCCGATGTTCAAGTTATTAAATTACAGAATTTCTCTAAAAGAACCACCCACATTTTTAGTGGTTTGGCACTTGTTAAGAGAGATGGAAAAGTTACCTTTAACAGTATAGATCTAGGAAGTACACTAGCTGTAACAGACTTTTCCACCTACCTTCAAGAGGAGAACAGTGAAGGTTTCGTTGAGAGTATATATTTAGGTGATGGTAAAAGCAAAATGGATTTAAGTTATAATATGTATCATGAAGGAAGGCGTTCAGAAAGCAATATTCTTGTCAAAGGTGCTTTACTTCATGAAGCTCACAAGGTATTTAGGGGTAATCTATTTTTTAGAAAAGGCGCTAAAAAAGCCAGCGGTTCCGAGCAAGAATATGTTATTTTATTAAATGAAACCGTTAAATCGGACTCGATACCGGCGCTCATGTGTCAGGAGGATGATGTTCAAGGTGAACATGCAGCCAGTGCCGGTCAAGTAGATGAGAACAAACTGTTTTATCTAATGAGCCGTGGACTAACAGAAAAAGAAGCAAAACAGCTGATTATCATGGCATCCTTTACACCTGTAATTGATCAAATACCGATTGAAGGACTTCAAGAGATGTTGGAAAAAGAAATCAGTATAAGACTATCATCCTAAGGAGGCGTGATGATGAAGGCTACTAAAGCTTGGGTGGAAGCCCAATTCCCCTTAATAAGACATCATGCGTCTTTGGTTTATTTAGATAGTGCTGCTACGACCCAGAAACCGGACCAAGTGATTAACAGAATATCCAAATACAATAGGCAAGAACATGCTAATATTCATAGGGGCGTCTATGATCTCAGTCAAAAAGCGACGACGGCGTATGATCAGGTAAGGCAACAAGTTAAATACCTTATATCGGCACGAAGAGATGAGGAAATCATTTTTACAAAAGGCACAACAGAGAGTTTAAATCTAATCGCTTATAGCTATGGTATGCCCATGTTATCAGAGGGTGATGAAGTCGTCTTATCTATAGCAGAACATCATAGTAATATCTTGCCTTGGCAGCAATTGGTCAAAAATAAAAAAGCCGTGCTGAAGTATTTACCGGTGGATATAGAAGGCAGAATTATGGAAAGTGCCATAGATACAGTAATCACAGAGAAAACAAAGATTGTATCGGTAACGATGGTTTCCAATGCCTTTGGTACCCTTCAGCCCATTGCTTCGATCATTAAACGTGCCCATGAAGTTGGTGCCGTTGTGGTTTTAGACGGTGCCCAGAGTGTACCTCATAAAAAGGTAGACGTGAAAGCCTTAGATGCAGATTTTCTTGTTTTTTCATCCCATAAGATGTTTGGGCCTACAGGTGTAGGGGCCTTGTATGGCAAATATGAGTTGTTAGAAAAAATGATACCCTATCAAACAGGTGGGGACATGATTGAATATGTCGAGGAACAGACATCCACCTTTGCATCTTTACCTCAGTGTTTTGAAGCAGGCACACCAAATATAGAGGGTGTGATTGGTTTTGGTGAGGCCATTCGTTTTATTGAACAGATTGGTTATGATTTTATATATAAAGAAGAGATGCGATTGACAAAATACGCTTATGATCAACTCAGTCACTTAAAGCATATACAGATCTATGGGCCTCTTAATATTGAAGACAGGGGGCCGGTGATTTCATTTAATGTGGAAGATGTTCATCCTCATGATGTAACCACTATTTTAGATCAAGATCATATTGCCATTCGTGCCGGGCATCATTGTGCCCAACTCTTAATGAAGCGAATAGGTCTTCCCAGTACCTGTCGTGTGAGTTTTGCAATCTACAATACGACAGAAGATATCGATCGGCTTATAGAAAGTTTGAAAAAGGTAAGGAAGTGGTTAGGTTATGAATCTTAGTGATATATATACAGAATTAATCATGGAACACAATCAAAGTAAGCATAACAAAGGCAGACTGGAAGATGCAGATCAATCTGCAAGAGGTCATAACCCGAATTGCGGGGATGATTTGACCGTTCATATTAAAGTAGAAGAAGATAGGCTCATCGATATTCGATATGAAGGATTTGGATGTGCTATTTCTGAAGCTTCGGCTTCCATTATGATTGACTTGATAAAAGGCTTAACTCTAGATGCTGCCCGTACGAAGATTTTGACATTTATGGGCATGATCAAAGATGAAGTGGATGAGACAGAAGCCCTTGAAGTACTTGAAGATGCATCAATCTTGGCGAATATTAAGAACATGCCGGCAAGGGTGAAGTGTGCGGTGTTGGCATGGCATGCCTTGGAGGAAGCCATGAAGAAGGTAGGGTGATATGTCCTACCTTGTTCTCTAGGAAAGTATATGCTATATTAATGCGTTGAAGCGTCGCATTAACTATCAAGGAAATCTTTCCTGCCGGAACAATTTGCTTAGCAAAGCGAGGCGTAGCCTCTTTGTTCTGACTGGACTATTGACATTTGTGGTTGATGAGGGTATAATCAAGAATATAATACCCCCCCTAGTGAGGGGTGAATGAATAAAGTAAGGAGGACCTAAAGATGAATGACAAAAAGTTTGATATTAACGGAATGACATGTACGGCTTGCGCCTTAACCATAGAAAAACAGCTTGGGAAAATGGAAGGTGTACAGTCTGTAGCCGTGAATTATGCAACAGAGCAGATGCAAGTCACTTATGATGACAAACAACTGGATATTAAAGCCATACAGGATGCTGTAGTGAAGGTGGGTTATGAAGCGATAGATGCTTCAAAAGAGGTGCATCAGGATGATAAGGATGCATCTTCCAAAGCTGAAAAACATCTGAAATATATGGAACGACGTTTGATTATTTCCTTGATATTTACGGTGCCTGTATTCTATTTGGCTATGGGTCCTATGGTAGGACTGGCTGTACCTTCTTTTTTGGCCGGGGATATGAATATATTAACAACGGCTTTTACCCAGATGCTATTAACCATACCGGTTATGCTGGTTGGGGAGGAATTTTATCGTGTCGGGTTTAAGACCTTAATAAAAAGAGCACCTAATATGGATTCACTAATAGCTGTAGGTACAAGCGCCGGTTTCATTTACGGTATTTTTGCCATTTATAGGATCATCTATGGTTATGGCCATGGCGATATGGACCTTGTACATCATTATGCTCATGAGCTATATTTTGAATCGGTAGCGGTTATTATTGCTTTGATTACTTTGGGCAAGTATCTGGAGTCCAGAGCTAAAAGTAAGACCAGTGCTGCCATTAAAGAACTTATGGCCCTAACGCCGGATGAAGCCATCGTGTTGATAGATGGGATAGAAAAAACAGTTCCGACAACACAAGTGAAAGTGGATGATTTGTTGGTCATTCGACCCGGATCTAAGATTCCTGTGGATGGTATCGTGACTGAGGGTCACTCGACGGTGGATGAATCGATGCTGACCGGTGAAAGTCTACCGATTGAAAAAGGAAAAGAAGATAAGGTTATAGCCGGCACCATGAATCAAACCGGTAGTTTTATTTTTAAAGCGACAGCTGTCGGAGATGATACGGCTTTGGCCAAAATCATACATATGGTTGAAGACGCCCAGGGAACAAAAGCACCGATTGCAAAATTAGCGGATCAAATCAGTGGTTACTTTGTTCCGGTGGTCATCCTTATCAGTTTGGCGAGTTTTGGTATCTGGTTACTTCTTGGATATGAATTTGAATTTGCCTTTAGAATTGGTATTTCAGTATTGGTTATTTCTTGTCCTTGTGCCCTTGGACTAGCAACACCGACGGCCATTATGGTGGGTACAGGCAGAGGCGCCAAATATGGAACCTTGATAAAAAGTGGTGAAGCCCTTGAACTCATGCACAAGGTTCAAACAGTTATTTTTGATAAGACAGGTACCTTAACCAATGGCAAGATAGAAGTGGCAGATCTTAATGCTCTAGATGATGAGACAACCTTATTGACATTAGCAGCTTCGGTAGAGAAGCATTCCGAGCATCCACTCAGTCAAGCCATACTTAAATACGCTGAGTCTAAAGGCGTCATCCTTAAGAAAGTAACGGACTTTGACGCAGTCATGGGTCACGGTGTCACAGGAACTGTTGACGACATCCAAGTGGTTATCGGAAACGAAAAGTTGATGAAAGACAATGACATTGATTTTGCAGGTCACAAAGACCTAATTAATCAATATGCGAAAAGCGGCAAAACCCCAATCCTTATTGCCTACCATGGGAAACTCCAAGGCGTTTTTGGTTTGGCAGACACGATTAAGCCGGATGCCATTAGAGCGGTTAAACAGCTTCAAGCGATGAACATTGAAGTGGTTATGTTGACAGGTGATCATCAGGTTACAGCTGAGGCGATTGGTCAGCAGTTAGGCGTGGATAAGATTTATGCTCAAGTATTACCGGGTGAAAAGTCAGACATCGTTAATAGCCTAAAATCAGATAGTCTGAATTCTGATAAGAAAAGGGTTATGATGGTCGGTGACGGTATCAATGACGCCGTTGCTCTAGTAAGTGCCGACGTCGGCTTAGCTATTGGCAGTGGTACGGATGTTGCCATTGAGTCTGCTGATGTGGTCTTGATGAAAAACGAGATTATGGATGTGGTAACTGCTATTCAATTAAGTAAAGCTACTATTAGGAATATTAAACAGAACCTATTTTGGGCTTTTATTTATAATATTATTGGTATCCCTATAGCAGCAGGTGTATTATATAAAGGATTTGATATTTTACTGGATCCAATGATTGCAGCTGCAGCCATGAGTTTTAGTTCCGTTTCAGTTGTGATGAACGCATTAAGACTTAGAGGGTTCAAGCCTAAATTAGTAGAGGATTCATTTGTGAATCAGAATGAAAATCAGAAGGATGTTCAGATTATGCATCAAAATGAGAATCAAGAAGAAGACAACATACAATCAGAAGTAACAGCAGTGACACAAAATAAGGAGGATATAAAAATGAATGAAAAAATATTAACAGTAGAAGGTATGACATGTATGCATTGTGTAGGCCGAGTTGATAAGGCATTAAATGGTATTGAAGGTGTTGAAGAAGTGCAAGTTGATCTTGAAGCGAAACGTGCGGTTGTTAAAACCAGTCAAGATATTAGTAATGCAACATTTGAAGAAGCGGTTGAGACAGCAGGCTATGAAGTGACAGAAGTTAAAGGATAGAGGTGAGTGCTTTGAATGAGGAACAAAAAAAAGCCCTTAATCTATTAAAAACTGCAAAAGGCCAAGTGGCAGGTGTTGTTACTATGTTGGAAGAAGACCGCTACTGTGTGGATGTATCAACGCAGATATTAGCGGTTCAAGGTCTTTTGAAAAAAGCCAATCTATTAATACTAGAGCAACATATGAACCATTGTGTTAAAGAGGCTTTTGAATCCGGTTCCGGTGACGAAAAAGTCAAAGAAATCATGAAGCTTCTTGAAATGTATACGAAGTAATAGGTTGTTGTATCGTTTTATTAAAAGACTAAGGCAGGCGTTTGAGCGCTTGCCTTTTTTTATGTATACCCTTTTGAACTCTAACCCTAGGTAATAATCGCAGATGTAACACACAACTTTTCCTTGCCTTACACTTCGTACGGTCAGCGGAAAACCTGTGTATCACATCTACTCGGTAAAGGATTGTCATTTCGTCAATAAAAAGCACTGTTTAATCATCCTTCCTTTTTTACATCCATGTAAAAATGAAGGACGTTCTACATCCATGTAGAACTGTGATTAATCAGCACTTTTTCTCTCCTCATTCGGTTTCTCTATGCATCATCTCAATATACTTAAACTCGTGTACCACTTATAATGCGCTAAAGCAGCCAGAAATACCATAAAAGCCAACATCGACCATGAAGTTCCTGGAAGCAGTGTGTATGATGAAGTTAGTCAGCATGGATGCTGACCGTCGACTTTTGGTGCATGGATGCACCAATCGGAGACCGTAATCATACACACTGTGGAAGGGTTTTCATGGGACTCTAACTATGAACAAATGGAAGCGTCAATCCCTTCACCATGATCAATAGCATACTTCAACTCATCAGCCGTGGGCACATAATTGTTAGCGACCAATCGGCCATCAATAGCAACAATAGGTGCTAACTTACTAAGAATGAAGCGAATATTGGACGCTGTTATAATCAGTTGTTCTCCGGACCCAGTATAGACGGCTTGTAGTCTACTTGCAACCTGCTCCATATTATGCTCTTCCAGATCGAATCGCGTAATATCAGCTAGAGCCCCGTAGAGTTCTTCAAAAGCTGTAATCGTGGATGTAATCGTATGGGCTATGGGTTCGCAACCACTGCTACATGCGCTACATCCAGAATTTAAGGTTGCTGTATCTTGTCCTTTTAGGGTGAAAATCTCTATATTTTTTTTCATAAATACCTCTTTTCAGCATAAAAATGGGTGACAGATATGGTTAAAGTGTTATTATATTATAATAGCATTTATCATGCAAGCGAGGGTCATCAAAAAGAAAGTCTTTATTTCAAACCTTGGGATTAAAAAAGAACTGATAGATGGAATAGATCAATAAGAGGGAATATTCCATAAAAAAAGATTGACGAATTACTTTGACAATGTTACACTTTAAAGCAATAACGTGAAAAGTCATAAAACGAAAGAAGGAATAGAGGATGTTAGAAGAAATCAATAAGGTTGGTAGTTTACTTTCCTATAGAGAAGATATAAAGGTCATGGATTGCACCGTTCGAGATGGTGGTTTAATGAATGATTTTAGATTTGATGAAGAATTTGTGAAGAATGTTTATAAAGCTTGTGTCAAATCTGGTGTGGATTATATGGAGTTTGGTTATAAATCCTCAAAAGAATACTTTAGTGAAGATGATTTTGGACCCTGGAAATTCAGTAAAGAAGCAGACCTTAGAAGAATTGTAGGGGATAACGATACAGATCTTAAAATCTCTGTGATGGCAGATGTGGGTCGAACCAACTATAAAGAAGATATCTTACCAAAATCAGAGAGCGTCATTGATATGATACGTACAGCTTGTTATATTCATCAAATTCCTTCGGCAATTGAGATGGTGAATGATTTTCATCTAAAAGGTTATGAAACCTGTATTAATGTTATGGCTGTTTCTCATGTCAACGAACGAGAACTGGACGAAGCACTTCATCTATTGGGTCAATCAAATGTGGACATCATATATTTGGTGGATAGTTTTGGTCACTATTATCCTGAAGAAATCCGTTTACTGGCAAAAAAATATTTGGATGTGGGAGAACAATATAATAAGAAGATTGGTATTCATGCTCACAACAATCAACAACTAGCATTTGCCAATACGATTGAAGCCTTAACCCTTGGTATCAGCTACTTAGATGCGACGGTATCCAGTCTGGGTAGAGGTGCCGGTAATTGCCCGATTGAATTGTTATTAGGCTTTCTAAAGAATCCTAAGTACAGCTTGAGGCCGATGCTGAATGTGATTGAGAATGATGTAGCAAAAATCAAAGAGCAAGGGATTATATGGGGTTATGATGTTCCTTATATGATTACCGGTCAGATGAATATGCATCCAAGATCAGCTATGAAAATAGTAGGAACACCGGCATGGGGAGAATTTACTAAATTTTATGATGAGATTATGGATGAGGATTAGAATTAGAATGAGTCAACCAAGTCTCTAAGGGGGTCCCATGAAAACCCTTCCACAGTCTGTATGACTACGGCCTCAGGTTGGTGCGTCCTGCACCAAAAGTCGGCGGTCTGCATCCATGCAGACTAGCTTAAGTCATACAGCCAGTTCCAGGAACTTCATGGTCGATGTTGGCTTACTTAGGTATTACTGGTTACATTAACACATCATATGGAGTATGCGAATTTAGACTTATTCGAATTATACATTTGTGGAACCGAATGAGGAAAGAAAAAGCACTGATTAATCACAGTTCTACAGGGATGTAGAACGTCCTTCCTTTTTACATGGATGTAAAAAAGAAGGATGATTAAGCAGTGCTTTTTATTGACGAAATGACGACTTATTACCGAGTAGATATGATACACAGCTTTTCCGCTGACCGTACGAAGTGTCAGGCAAGGAAAAGCTGTGTGTTATATCTACGATAATGGTAATGAATTCATATTATCTCCGAATAATCTATGTCCTATAAAAAATATATGCACTCAAGCACTTGCCGTAGTCATATAGACTGTGGATGGGTTTTCATAGGACCCCTTTAGAGACCTTATTAACTCATTTAATCCTCATCCATAATCTCATCATAAAACTTAGTAAATTCACCCCATGCCGGTGTTCCAACTATCTTCATGGC
>JAGXFY010000033.1:0-65014 GCA_024636985.1 Clostridiales bacterium
CATCAAAGTTAATAAAATAGGATTCAAACTCCTTTTTCTTATTATGATATTTATGTCCGGATTTACCCTTAAAATATTGACAATAAAAAGTTTTCATAACTTCTAGTTGATTGGTCCATATTGCAATATGATTGATTTTCAATTCTACACCCACTTTTCAAATGTTAATGAATTAGATTCTACTCTATCATAACCCAAAGTCCTACAAAATTCAAAATACTTAATACTAGCCTTTGTATGCAATTATGATATCTCTTGTTATCGCTTGAGATACTCGGTGTTCTAACTTAGACATTTCAAGATCTTTCATAACAATATAACCATGATCTTCAAAAATCTGTATGAGGCTCTCTCTTGTATCCGTATAGATGTTCCAGGATATAGCAATCGCACCACCCTTTTTCAAATAAGGATCCCAGGATGTTAAACCTTGATCTAACAGACCACTTAAGCCAATGGTTTTTTCTCCTTTTTCTTTGCCACTATGTTGTACACCATAAGGTAAATCCGTCACAATCAGATGTATTGAATTATGACGAAAGGCACCTTCAAAATATGTCGTATCCGCTCTTAACACTTTTAATTCACGGAGATCGCCTGACTTATATTGATCTTTTTCTTTTGCATATTGTAACTCGAAGGTTTCACCTATGGTCTTACGATTATGGATTAATTTGCCTCTTTGATTGGTGTGTTTAAATCGGGCATCCTTGATATACCGCGTTATATAAGTACCAAGATCCGCCACATGTTTTTTATCTTTTTCCACACCATAAGCATCATAACCGTTAATCATGGCTTCAAATAGTGTCGTCCCCTTTCCGCATAAAGGATCTAGCAATTTAAGATGGGGTTCGTCATAGAAATCTGAATGATATAAAGCGAGGTTCATCATCATACGTGTAATGACTTCATTGGTTTTTCCATTGTATTTCAATCGAATACTCAGATCTTCTTCAAAATCCGGTGCATACTCAATAAGTATCGGCTTAAAAAGATCCTTATCTACGATTTGAAACAAAGCATAAAAAAAGGATAATCTACAGATAGATTTAAGCATATTAGCATTAAGTGTCACCTCTGATTCAAAGGTCATATAAGTGGCTTTATTCACCCCTTGTATGGTAGGTTCACTCTCTAGGAAATTATAAGCTGTTAGTAATGATTTTAATTCTACTTGACACATCTTGACATAAGCATCATGATAAGCCACGTTGTAATTAGGGCGCATTAATATGGTGTATTTCATAGTTCTCCTTAAAAGTTCGTTTTGTTAAGGCTTATGCCTTACTGTTTAAAAAGGGCTTCAACAAATTCTTCCGGGTTAAAATCTTGTAGATCATCGATACCCTCACCAACGCCAATAAACTTAACCGATAGATTCAGTTCTGACTGTATGGCAATGGCGATACCACCTTTTGCTGTTCCATCCAACTTGGTAAGAACGATGCCTGTAATATTTGCAACTTCTTTAAACTGCTTGGCTTGTTGTAGCGCATTTTGGCCCGTCGTACTGTCAAGGACCAACAACACTTCTTTGTGGGCCTCAGGGTACTCACGGTCAATAATCTTGTTAATCTTCCCAAGCTCATCCATAAGATTTTTCTTGTTATGAAGACGTCCGGCTGTGTCACAAATAAGCATATCTGCTTTTCTGGCTTTGGCAGCAAAAACAGCATCATAGACGACCGCTCCTGGGTCCGAGTTGGCTTGACCTGCAACAATGTCTACATTTGCTCGGTTAGACCATTCGGTCAATTGCTCAATAGCGGCCGCTCGGAAAGTATCTGCAGCTGCAAGGACCACCTTCTTACCTTGGGCTTTATAACGCATAGCCAACTTGCCTATGGTCGTGGTTTTACCAACACCGTTAACCCCAATAATGAGTATAACGGATTTTTTTTCCTCGAAAATATAAGCATCATCCGATAAGTGCATAATTTCCATTAATTCTTCTTTTAGTAGATTTTTGACTTCCATTGGATCTTTTATATGCTGTTCTTTTACCTTAACCTTAATATCAGATAAGATTCTAAGAGCTGTATGGACACCAAAGTCAGCCATAATCAGAGCTTCTTCCAGTTCTTCATAAAAATCTTCGTCAATACTTGAAAATCCACTTAAAACCTGATCAACACCACCTAATATATTATCTCTCGTTTTTGTTAGTCCCTCGACCAATTTGCCGAAGAAACCTCTTTTCTTATTCTCTGACATAATAACCTTTCTTTCCGGAATTATTCCAATATATCTTCTAATAGTTTAACAGACACTTGCGTTGATATACCTTTTTCCTGCATGGTAATCCCATATAAAGCATCACTCACTTCCATTGTGCCTCTTCTGTGCGTTATGATGATGAATTGCGTATTTACTGTGAGTTTTTTTAAATACTTTGCAAACCGCTCAACATTAGCATCATCAAGAGCAGCCTCAATCTCGTCGAGTACACAAAAGGGAGATGGTTTTAAGCTTTGTATAGCAAAAAGAAGTGCAATTGCTGTAAAAGCACGTTCACCACCTGATAGAAGCATCATGCTTTGAAGCTTTTTGCCCGGAGGCTGTACATTAATGTGTATACCGGCCTCTAGTACCTGTTCTTCATCAGACAGCCGTAAAAAAGCCTTGCCGCCACCAAATAGATCTTTGAAAACCTGTTGAAACTTAAGGTTTATAGCGTTAAACTGCTCTCTAAATTGTGTTTGCATTCTTTCTTCGAGCTCAATTATGACTGTTCTAAGTTGTTTCTCAGCTTCAATTAAGTCTTCTTTTTGTTCAGATAGAAAATGATGACGTTCATCCACCGTCTTATACTCCGTAATGGCATTAACGTTAACATCACCTAAGTCCCTAATCTGTGTTTTTAGGGCTTCAATGGATTTCTTAATGGATGACATGCTAGCTAATTGATCTTGTTCTTGCGTCATTATATGGTTGTAGGTCAACTCATACTCATTCCACATATATTCCATGTGGCTTTCTTTTTGTGCTTCCAGCTTGGATAAGGTGTTTTGAATCCTTAAGGCATCTTTTTCAAGTAAAGTTATGCTTTCGGATAATTCTTCTTGTTTAAGGTACAATGCCTCTTGTTCTTTACTCAGGTGCTGTTTATCCTGAGTTTTTTGCTGAATTTGAATCTGGACTTTTTGAATTTGTGCTTCAAAAGTAGCCGTCTCTTGACCATAAGTCTCAAGAAGTTCAATTTTAGTTTTTTGATTGGATACTGCTGACAAAATATCCGATTCTATACGTATGATGTCATCTGTCCGTTCTTTTATTTCTTCATGCATACGATTCAGATTGCTTTTTGCATTTTGTCGTTGTTCATTTAATGAAGCATGCTCAAGTCGAATATTGGTGATGGTTTCAAGTAAAATTTCTTTTTCTTTCTTAAGACCAACTGTTTTTTCCATCATATCCTTGACGGTCGATTCTGCCTCATCCTTATTGATTTCATTTTCCATGAGATTTTTCTCAAGTTCTGTCAACTGAAAGGTCAATTCTTGTTCTTGGACTATAATCTGGTCGACTTCTATTTTGAGTTCTTTTAGTTCTTCATCACTTTTAGTAACATCACCCTTTAATTGATGCATTTGAATATTTTTTCCGTTTAATTCTATAGAGACCGATTGAAGTCTAGATGCTATTGTCTCTAGTTTTTCATCTAGATTACTTTTTTCTTTTAATTGTGATTGATACACCAAATCTGTTTCCTTAAGCTGCTGATCCAATTCATGTATGCGTACGCTTAATGTCTCAAGATCCCTTTTTCTTGATAAGAATTGTGTATTATCATTCTTATAAGCACCGCCTGTTAAGGATCCGCCTGGATTAACCATATCTCCGGTTAAGGTAACAATCCTAAGGGTGTTGTTGTGTTTTTTGCCCATGGAAATAGCATCATTTATATCACCTACAATGATGGTACGTCCTAGCAAGAAGGATAATATTTTTGAATATTTATCGGATGCTTCTACCAATTCATCACCATATCCGACAAACCCTTTTTCCAATCGAAGCGCTGCATTCTTTTGTATGTTGGGCTTGATGTTCGTAAGGGGTAAGAAAGTAGCACGACCGGCTTTTTGTGTTTTCAAATACGCTATAAGGCTTTTTGCTGTTGCCTCATCTTCTGTAATAACATTTTGATAGCTGCCGCCAAGGGCAATTTCAATGGCTTTCTCATATTTTTTTTCCACTTTAAGGATATCGGCTACAACACCACATATTTTTTCCTCATATGTCGGCAGATGCCTTTGTGACATTACTTTTTTTATACTAAGATTATAGCCTTCATACTGGTCTGTGATTTCTGTTAAAGCTTTATGCTTTGATTTCAGATTCTGAACATCCAAAATCATGGCATTACGTTTTTCTTCTATACGCTTAATATTTTCTTGTATACGACTTAAAGAGAGATTATAAACATTTTTTTCATCCTCAAGTTTATGAATCTCAGCCTGATAGCTCTCTCTTAAATCTGTTTCATTCTTTAATGACAATTTTAATGTATCAAGAGATTTCGATAAAATCCTTTGCCTCGCTTCAAGACTTTCTTTCCTAGAAAAGGCGTTTTCAGTCATTGTATGGTACCGTTGCATTTTTGTTTTTATGTTGGAAATTTCGTTCAGACGTTCTATCATATTGCTTTGAATCATGCCAACAGCATCTTCTTCTTTTAATATGATCTCATTGATTTCCTTAAGCTTTTTTTCATGTTCTCTTAGATCATCTTCACTTTTTTCACTGGTTTCAAAAAGAGAAGCCATATCCTCTTGATACTGTTGTAAAGTTTCTTCAATTTTTTCCCTTTTTTGTTTTAGAATGTTAATATCAGACTCAAATCTATTTATATTGCTGTTTAGATGCGTAATCTGCTCCTGCGTCAGTTTGATTTCACTTTCTTTTTTTTCTTTAAGCACCGTCAGTTGAGTTGACTGATTCCTGATAACATCAATCTCACTCTCCAGGGTTTCAAGTTTTTTTACAAATTCACTGTGCTTCATCTTGTTGAGTTGGTAATCTGTGCGTACTTGCTTAATATTTTCATCAATAATTTTAGCTTTAGCTTCATTTTCATCAATTTGGTCATTGATTTTTTTTATTTCCATAACAAAACTACCAATCTCATTAACCTTCAACTCTTCTTTATACTTGAGATAGGCTTTGGCTTTTGTGGCTTGTTCTGTTAATGTTTCTTTTTGATGGGCTAATTCTGTGATAATATCATTGATTCTATATAGATTTTGCTTCTCTTCATCTAATTTTTTTTCTGCGCTTTCTTTTCGTTTTTTAAACTTTACGATGCCAACTGCCTCATCAAATAATGCCCTGCGCTCTTCCGGCTTGTTCGATAATATTTTTTCTATCTGGCCTTGGCCGATTATAGAATAGCCTTCTTGACCGATCCCTGTATCCATAAATAGCTCAAGTACATCTCTCATTCTACAATTCGTACCATTTATGAAATATTCACTTTCACCGGAACGGTAGACCCTTCTAGATACAGTAACTTCGGAATATGAGATGGGAATTTTCATATCATGGTTGTCAATGGTCAAATCAACTTGGCAATAACCAAGGGGTTTCCTCGCTTCTGTACCTGCAAAGATGACATCTTGCATTTTACTACCACGTAACTGTTTGGCACTTTGTTCACCCAGCACCCATCTAACGGCATCTGCTACATTACTTTTACCACTCCCGTTAGGCCCAACGATGGCTGTGATGCCTTTTTCAAACTTAAATACCATTTTATTGGCAAAAGACTTAAAACCGTACAACTCTATGCTTTTTAAATGCATGCTGATCTCTCCAAAATGTGATTGTATTTCATCACGATATTTTACATAAATTTCGATTCATTTGTCCCAGACACGCGTAATCACTCAATAAAAATTGGACAACTTATAATCGTTTATAAATTGTTCAGAAATTATTGTTACACGATTTTTTTAATAGCGTCAAAGGCAGCCTCTTGTTCTGCTGATTTTTTGCTTCTTCCAAATCCATGACCAATGGTTTCACCTAGATGAACCGCTATGACTTCAAAAAGCTTAGAATGGTCAGGACCTTTTTCACTTACGATAAGATATTCAACCGATTGATCACTGTTTTTTTGAATGATTTCTTGAAGATGGGTTTTACTATCTACAAACAGCTTTCTCTTTTCAACATCTTTTAATAATGTAGACTCGACAAAAATCCGTGCTTCTTCAAGACCACCGTCTAAATAAATAGCGCCTATTAACGCTTCTACCGCATCTGACAAAACTGAAGACCTTAATCTACCACCAGAATTATCTTCGCCTTTTCCAAGTAGTAAGTAATCTCCTAGATTGATTTCTCTGGAAAAGTTAGCAAGCGTTGGTTCACAAACAATACTGGCTCTAAATTTGGTCAACTCCCCTTCTAACATCTCATGGTACTTACGAAATAAGAATTCTGATGTAATAATCTCAAGAACTGCATCACCTAAGAATTCTAACCGTTCATTGTTCTCAAACTTACTCAAACGATGTTCATTTGCATAGGAACTATGCGTCAGAGCTCTTTCAAGAAGTCTCAAATCAACAAATTGATACCCAATAATATCTTGAAATTCTTCAATATCTTTTACAATGGACATATCTATTCTCACTTTCTTAAATAGTAATCACAGTTAAATATTATATCATAAACTTATTTAATTTTCTATTAAATAACGGCTCATAATCTTATAACAAAAAAGAAGCTTCATTTCTGAAACCTCTTTCCATTTATCCTGTATTCAATAACATCTATTAAAAATTATCCGTTATTCTTAACCATATTGATAGCATCGCCAACTGTCTGAATACTGTCTAAGGCTTCCTCATCCAACTCTACATCGTAGGCATCTTCTACAGCCATAATGATTTGTGCCAAATCAAGGGAATCAATACCAAGATCATCCGAAAAATGCATATTTTCTTTTAGTTCTTCCGGCCCGTACGTTGTAAATTCTGCTATGATTTCTAATAATTTACTTTCATCCATAATAAGCTCCTTTCTCATTGAGTTCCTATAAAGAACTTGTCTGATATGGTTAAGGCATAAAAACTATGTAAAACGAAAAAGTTCTCATACGTTAACCTTGATATAATAAGACCATCTTACTATAATTTTATAACATAATCAACCACTGACTTATAATAATTGTTGTTTAATTTTATCATTCACTTTATGATCGATAAAAGTCTTACATTGTAGGATAGCATTCTTAAATGCTTTAGCATTTGAACTACCATGTGCTTTTACAACTAAAGCCTCAAGACCGAGTAAGGGCGCCCCGCCATACTCCGTATAATCTAATCTCTTCTTCATGGATTTCATGGACTTTTTAATAAGTAGACCACCAATCTTGCTCACAGTTGTAGACATAATCGATTCTTTTACCATACCAAGTAAAGATGCGGCCAAACCTTCCGTTAACTTTAGAATAACATTACCAACGAAACCATCACATACAATAACATGGGCTTCGCCTGTAGGAATATCTCTAGCCTCCATATTACCAATAAAATTCAAAGTGGTATCGTTCTTCAACAAAGGAAATGTATCTTTTACTAAAGCATTACCTTTTTTGTCCTCCGAACCATTGTTGACCAAAGCAACTTTAGGATGCTTAATATATAAAATGTTTTCATAATAGATGGATCCCATCTTAGCAAACTGATGTAAAAAATGAGGCTTACTGTCTACATTGGCACCACAGTCAATAAGCAAAGTCATACCTTTTTCATTAGGAATTAAAGAACCTAGTGCAGGACGTTCAATGCCTTTCATACGCCCAATGACCAGAGTCCCTCCTGCTAATACAGCACCTGTACTCCCGGCTGATACCAGCGCTTCTGCCTTTTTATCTTTAACAAGATACAAAGCTCTGACCAAAGACGCATCTTTTTTTCTTCGTATGGCAAGTACTGGAGATTCATCATTGGTGATGACCTCTGTCGTATGGATGATTTCCATTCTGTTCTTATCATACGTCTTACCTTTTAATATTTCATTGATTTTAGGTTCATCACCGGTTAGTATTAAATGAATGTCTTCGCAAGTATTCAGTGCCCAAACAGCACCTTCTACCATGGCCTTAGGTGCATCATCGCCACCCATGGCGTCAATTACAATCTTCTTTAGTTCCATGTTCCGCCTCCTCTTTTTATGTAAAAGAAAGTCGTCATTTCCTAATACATAAAATAGCGTAACCATAATGGTTACGCTGTTTATATTCATTGGAAAAGTGTAGATTATTTTACTTCTAATACTACTTTGCTCTTATATGTGCCACATTTTTTACAAGCTCTGTGAGACATTACGAGTTCGCCACATTTTGTACAAGTGGACAGATTTGGAGCCGTTAATTTCCAATTGGCTCTTCTACTATTTCTTCTCGCTTTGGATACTTTACGTTTTGGTACTGCCATGGTCTACACCTCCTTAAATCTTTCATTGAATAAATCTTTTAGTCCAGCAAGTCTGGGATCTACATTGTCATCTTCGCAATTACATGTTTCTTCGTTAAGATTTGCACCACATACCTTGCAAATACCTTGACATGATTCGTTGCAAAGAACTTTCATAGGCACATTCATATAGATTTCGTCTAAAGCCAATTTTTCCACATTCAGAACTGAGTTCTTATAATAATCCTTCATATCATCGCTTTCAGGATCATCAACATGCTCATTTAATTCTCTTGTGAACTGACCTTCAACCATTGTTATGACTTCATTCATACAACGATTGCAGTACATTACTAACTCTACTTCAACCTTGCCTTGGGTCAAATATTCGCCTTCACCTAATTGGGTAACTTCGAATTCAATTTTGATGGGCTTACTAATTTCATAAACTTCACCACCGAATTCAAATTGATCCATTTCTAAGGTTCGCTGGATAGTAACATCTTTAACCGTTTGTGAAAACAGTTCCGTTAAATTAATATGCATGATACCACTCCTTTAGCTGTAAAGCAAAACCGCTTTATACCTCGAATAATAACCACATGTAATTATACATATGCCCAAATATTTTGTCAAGGGCAAATATTATATCAAATATAAGTTGCACTTTATTTTCAAAAATATAAAGGCAACAACATGAGCCATTGCCTTGATACGATACATCAAATTATTATAAGTAGATTAGTGTTTTTTGATAAGTTGTTTCGTTTCTCTAGCGATGGCTAACTCCTCATTCGTAGGAATGACAAGCGATCTTACAGTAGCACCTTCCGCTGAAAAGTCACGTTCCATAGAACGAACATGATTTAATTCATCATCAACTTTAACACCTAAATATCCTAAATAATTACACACTTCTTTACGCACTTCGTGGTTATTCTCGCCAAGTCCTGCAGTAAAGACAACAGCATCGATACCATTCATAACTGCCGCATAAGCACCTATATACTTAGCAACTCTAAGATGATACACATCCATGGCCAATATTGCTTGTTGGTTTCCATCAGCTATTGCATCTTCAATATCTCTAAAGTCACTTGAGAACTGTGATAATCCCTTAATACCGGATTCCTTGTTGAGTACATTAATAACTTCATCTAATGTTAAGCCTTCTTTTTCAGCAATAAACTGAACAATTGCCGGATCAAGATCACCGCTACGGGTTCCCATTACAAGTCCTTCAAGGGGCGTTAAGCCCATGCTTGTGTCTACGGATTTACCACCATCAATAGCGCATACACTTGCACCGTTTCCTAAATGACAAACAACAATCTTCATGTCTTCAATATTACGTCCTAAAAACTCAGCTGTTCTGTAAGCGACATATTTGTGAGAAGTACCATGGAAACCATATCTTCTGACTTTATGCTTAGTGTAATACTTATATGGAAGACCATATAGATAAGCTTTTGGCTCCATTGTCTGATGAAAAGCCGTGTCAAATACCGCTACTTGTTTCGTATTTGGCATAAGTACTTCACAAGCATTAATACCAACGAGATTGGCTGGGTTATGCAAAGGTGCCAAATCACTGCACGCTTTGATAGCATCTTTCACTTCTTCCGTAATAATAATTGAAGCTGAAAATGCTTCTGCCCCATGTACAACTCTGTGACCTACAGCAGCAATCTCATCCATTGAATCAATAACACCATGAGCAGGATCTGTTAAAGTTGCAAGGACTGCTTTTACTGCTTCTTTGTGATCTTTCATAGGTATTTGTAATTTCATCTTATCATGGCCTTTTGGTTTATGGCCAATAAAAGAACCATCAAAACCAATGCGATCACAAATACCGATGGCTAATACGTCTTCATTTTCCATGTTAATGAGTTGATACTTAACTGATGAACTTCCACAATTCAATACTAAAATATTCATATCTTTACTCCCTTTTCCTTCGTCATTCTATTGAGCTTGTACCGCTGTTATTGCAACGACACCGACAATATCTTCAGCTGTACAGCCTCTAGATAAATCATTGACAGGTTTTGCGATTCCTTGTGTAATAGGTCCGTATGCATCCGCTTTAGCAAGTCTTTCAGTTAACTTATAACAGATATTACCCGCATCAAGATCTGGAAATACCAATACATTGGCATGACCTGCAATCTCATTGCCAGGTGCCTTCGCTGCGCCTATACTTGGAACAATTGCTGCATCCGATTGAAATTCACCATCAATTTTATACTCAGGATAAAGTGACTTTGCAATTTTGGTTGCTTCTACAACTTTGTCTACGTCTGGATGTGTGGCACTTCCTTTTGTAGAATGGGACAACATGCCTACGATAGGTTCAGCGCCTACAAGACTTTTAAATGATTTTGCAGAACTACCCGCTATTGCCGCAAGTTCTTCTGCATTAGGGTTTTGAACCAATCCACAATCGGAGTAAACAAAAATGCCTTGATGTCCAAATTCACAATTTGGAACGACCATGACAAAAAATGAAGAAACAAGTTTTGTGTTGGGTGCTGTTTTTAGAATCTGAAGAGATGGTCTAAGTACGTTGGCTGTTGAATTAACAGCACCTGCTACCATACCATCTGCCAATCCCATTTTCACCATCATGACACCTAAGTACAATGCATCTGTTTTTAGGATTTCCCCGGCTTTTTCTAAAGTCATACCTTTTTTTTCTCGGAGTTCCACCAACTTGGCAACATAAGCATCCATTTGCTCAAATGAATTTGGATCAACGATGGTTGCACGTGAGATGTCAAAATTCATACCTACTTTTGTGATTTCATCTTTATCACCGATTAGAATGACATCACAAATATCTTCGCTTAATATTTGTGCCGTGGCTTCAAGTGTTCTTATTTCCATACTTTCAGGTAAAACGATGGTTTTTCTGGATTGTCTTGCTCTGTCCTTAATTGCTTCAATAAAACTCATTTTTTGCCCCTTTCAGACTGGCTCATTTATTACGTTATAATTATCAAAGACCATTGACTCTAAGCACATCATAGTTGCTTACAGTTAATGATCATTGTTCATATATGATTATTATATACTTTGTGTTCATTGTATACAATGCTTTTTTAGGTTTTTGTTGTTTTTTTTATAAACATCGTCAGGTTAAAGGGTTAAACTGTATAGCCATGTAAGTCGAAATTATGATATACTTTCTAGAGAACACTTAAAAAGGATGGTAATTATGAACATATGTGGCATTGTCACCGAATATAACCCACTTCACTTGGGCCATGCATACCAAATAGAAGCTGCAAAAACACGCACACAAGCTCAGGGTGTAGTACTTATTATGAGCGGCAATTTTGTCCAACGTGGTGAACCGGCCATTATTAATAAGTATGCAAGAACCCAGGCAGCCCTTCATACCGGTGTTGATTTAGTTCTTGAGCTACCTACTTATTTTGCTACGTCCAGCGCTGAATATTTTTCACATATGGCAATTAAACTCTTAAACGCAACTGGTATTACAACACACTTGAATTTCGGTAGTGAATCAGGATCCATTGATGACCTTGTTCATATCGCAGATATCCTTCATAATGAGCCCATTGGATTTCGATTCCTTCTTAATGAGTATCTTAGCACAGGGAATACCTTCCCGAAAGCAAGAGAAAAAGCTCTATATAAATACGTCCACAACCATCATTTGATGTCCGAGGATACAGCTAAAGCCATCAAGACGCCAAACAACATTTTGGGTATTGAATATATAAAAGCACTACGAAGACAGAAAAGCAAAATCATACCCACAACGGTTAAGCGTATTGGTTCAGCTTACCATGACGATAACAGTAGAACCACCATACCCTCTGCTACGGCTATACGAAAGTTCTTACAAGAGCATGACAATCACGCCCCCCTATCAGAAAAGCTTCCGTCACATTCCTATAATACACTTGAAAACGCTATACATTGCGGTGAAGGCCCTATCTTTTACGATATGATTTTCCCTTTATTAAAATACAAAATACTTGCAAGTACACCTGAAGTTCTAGGGACTTATCAGGATGTTAATGAAGGACTAGAATACAAGATTATCGAAGCGGCTTTACATGCTTATGATTATGATAGTTTGGTCAATAAGATTCTATCTAAACGCTACACAAGAACCAAAATCGCAAGAGCACTGTTACATATTTATCTCGGTCATGAGCAAAAAACCTTTGAATTATTAAATTCAGAAATGAAGCCTTATCTTAAAGTTTTGGGCTTCAACTCTACGGGGCAAAAGATGTTAAAAGCCATTAAAAAGCATGATGAAGATTTGCCAATTATTGTCAACATACGACAAGGGTGCAAGCAATTAGATGATATACAATTGCTATCCTATAAAGCTGATCTAAATAGTACGTTACACTATAATCATCTCATTCATTTCTATTATAATACGAAAATGAATAATGAATATGAAACCCCCATTATTCGATTACCATAATAAATTATGGTCTTCCTATTCATTTCATATGTGATATAATGAATTGAAGCAAACAATTAGTATTTGTTTAACCAAACATGAATAATAAGGAGGTAACTAAATGAATCTATTTAAATGTACGGCATGTGGCTTTGTATATGAGGCTGATGAAGCATTGGATTTTTGTCCAAAATGTGGCGCACCAAAAGAAAAACATGTTCTTCTATCTGAGGAAGACGCTAATAAGATTTATGCATCCGATGAATCCAATGATCTACATATGGAATTGGTAAATCTTGCTGCTACAATGATTGACTTAAGTGAAGCCGGAATCGAAATCGGTCTAGATCCAGGTTGTATTGATGTCTTTGAAAAAACCATCAAAATGGCATGGGAAATCAAGAATCTTGCAAAAGCAGAACTTGGCATCCACATGAACAAAGGTAAATGGTAGTCTATTCTCTATGAATTAAGGCTCTTAGTTAGCAAAATATGAATCAACCAGGTCTCTAGGTGGAAACGCTTAGAGACTTTTTTTGTAGATGAAGTTGGATTCCTTTTTACTCCTTAGTATTAGCTGGGGATAGAATGAATCTGGCTATATGTGGGTCCTATGAAAACCCATCCGTGGATTAGCTACAACGGCCTCTTGTTCCTACATCCATGTAGGAAAAGTCGGCGGTCTGCATCCATGCAGACTTGCAAATTTCATAAGAAAGTTTTCATATTAACATCATGTCTTGAAGATTGACATGATGCTTAAGGTTACTTTCTTATGAGCCTAGCAGCTAACACCACTCCTGGAACTTCATAGTCGATGTTGGTTTATTACAGCATTTCGGGCTACTTTAGAGCATCATAAGAGAATACGAATTAAAGCCTAATGAAATGACGCAGATACGGAACCGAATGAGGAAAGAAAAAGCGCTGATCAATCACAGTTCTACATGGATGTAGAACGTCCTTCATTTTTACAGGATGTAAAAAAGGAAGGATGATTGAGCAGTGCTTATTCTTGACGAAATGACGATCTATTACCGAGTAGATGTGATACACAGTTTTTCCGCTGACCGTACGAAGTGTAAGGCAAGGAAAAAGTGTGTATTATATCTACGATTATGATACTGGAATACAATTAATAATATAAATATAGGATGGTAGTAGTCTGGAGGGTTTCAAGGGACCCACATTAAAATCACACTCACTTTATCCCTATCTTGTATTAGGGCGTATAAAAAAATCTGACTTAATTGACTCATTAATACAGGGATTACCACAAAATTAAAGCTGACTCAACATTCTGAGACAGCTTCTACAATACTATTTTGTTTTATAACGCCATCCCATCATACCACCAACCATGTTATACGTATCATAACCTTCTTTTCCAAGAAACTTCGATGCACTGGTACTTCTTGCACCACTGGCACATACAACAATAATTTTCTTATCTTTATCAATCTCATTGATACGGCTTGGGATTGTCGATAAGGGAATAAGTTTAGCTGTTTCAATATGACCGGCCGCAAACTCGTATTGTTCTCTCACGTCAATAATCTGAACGTCTTTGTCTTTCATGATCTTGTTAACTTCATCTGCTGAAATACTCTGATAACTTTTCTTCAAAAAATTCATTATACACCTCTATATTTGTTTACCTGATTAAATCAGGTTTATTTTATATCTATATATTACAATATAAAGATGTATATGTCAACACTATATTTAAAAAACATGATATAAGATTCTTATTTAATCATCTAATTTGTTTTTACTCATAATAAGCTCTTCTCTATTATTGGCCATAACTTTAACTTGTTGGCTGATATAATTCTCAAACTTACCATAGTGGACATTGGTCTGTTCTATCGTGTCTCGCATAGCATATTCCATTTGTTCAACAAGCTCTTCAACATATTCATAAGCACCGACTTTAATCTCTTTGGCTGTCTGATTGGCTGCCTCAATAATATCTTGTGCTTTCTTCTCTGCTTTTTTACTAATTTCATGGTCATCAACCAGTTCATTGACCCTTGCTGAAGCTTTGTTTAGAGCATGGTCGGCCTCTTTTTTTGAATCCTCAATAATTCGTTCTTTTTCTTCAAGAATTCTTTGTGAGCGTTTAATCTCTTCTGGCAACTTCAACCTTAAATCTGTCATAAACTCGTATACCACTTCCATATCCACTATGATTTTATTGGAAAAAGGCATTGTCTTACATTCTTCAAAATAACCTTCCATTTCATCAATTAAATTAAATACATCACTCATACTCATTCCTCCATACTCTCATATTTATCTTTTAAATAGGTAACGGTTATTGGATGAACCATCTGACTCACATCGCCACCAAACATAGCAACCTCTCTTACAACACTTGAACTTAAAAAGGAATATTCATTCTTTGTCACAAAAAATATAGTTTCAATGTTTGGATTCAAGCTATGGTTTGTCTGGGCTAACTGTATTTCAAATTCAAAATCAGATACAGCTCTAAACCCTCTGATTATTAGATTTGCTGATACTTTTTCCATGAAATCTACCAAAAGTCCTGAAAAGGATCTGATTTCTACATTTGGCAAATCTATTGTCAATGCTTCTAATAATTTGACACGTTCATCTATTGTGAATAGACTCGATTTATTAACATTGTTTAACACCCCTACGATTAAATGCTCGACTTGACTGGCACTTCTTCTAATGATGTCTAAATGTCCATTGGTAGCCGGATCAAAGCTTCCAGGATAGACCGCTGTTTTCATTATGTCACATCCTTACATCGTCTTTAATTTTCTTATAAAACTGAATTTACAAGTATTATAGGTACGTTCTTTGATGATTTCATAGGTCTTTAGATTCTCGATGAAAGACATGTCCGTTTTTAAACTGCTTTCGCATACCATTATACCATCATCTTTTAACAAATCATATCCATGGATTTGTGAAATTGTCTCTTCTTCCATACCTTGATCAAAGGGTGGATCCAGATATATCAAATCAAATTGAATACCATGATTACCAAGATCCATCAATGCTTTGCTATAATCATACTTCATAATCTCAGCTTTTTCAAATAGTTTTGTGAAATTCAGATTTTTCTCAATACAAGTTATGGCCGTTTTATGATTTTCAACAAATACACAACGGGTTGCACCTCTACTTAAAGCCTCTATTCCAATACTGCCGGTCCCACTAAATAAATCCAGTACGTTAGAACCAAATATATATGGACGTAGAATATTAAAAACTGTTTCTTTGTAACGATCTGTTGTCGGCCGAATATCTTTACCTTCCGGAACACTTAAAGGTAAAGACCTAGCACTTCCTGCTATTACTCGCATACTATTACTCCTATAACGCTATATAGGTCATATTGGTCTCCATATAGTTTTCTAATTTTTTTCTAAAGTTTTCATAGGTTGCTTCTTGCAGTATATCACGTTTTTCGCTAATTGTCTTTGCTACTATATTGGCTTGTTTAAGAATCTCTATGTCCTCCACGATATTGGCAATTTTAAACGTTGGCATACCGCTTTGACGAAGGCCAAGTAAATCACCATGACCTCTGATTTCTAAGTCTTTTTGGGCGATATAAAAACCATCCTGAGATTCTGTCATAATCGCCATACGTTTTTTAGCAAGTGTTGATTTTGAATCTGAAATCAATATACAGTAAGACTGATTACCACCTCTACCTACTCGACCCCTAAGTTGATGAAGCTGAGCCAGTCCAAAACGATGGGCATCTTCTATGACCATAAGAGTGGCATTAGGCACGTTGATGCCGACTTCAATTACTGTTGTAGATACAAGAATATCCAACTCACCTCTAGCAAATCGCTCCATTGTTTCATTTTTTATTTTTGGACGCATTTGACCATGTAGATATTCAATACGTATATGCGGTGGCAATTCTGCCTTTAGTTTTTCCGTGTAACTTAGTACATCACTCAGGTCATTTTCTTCATTTTCTTCAACCATAGGACATACAATATAACATTGTCTTTTTTCTTCAATTTCTTTAACAATGAAAGTCTGAACCCTATTTCTATAAGAAGCATTTACAGCGTAGGTTTCGATACTTTTTCTTCCGGGCGGTAGTTCATCAATAATAGAAACATCCATATCGCCATAGAGTATAAGTCCCAAGGTTCTTGGTATTGGTGTTCCACTCATAACAAGTACATGTGGGAAGTGCCCCTTTCCAGCCAGAATTTCTCTTTGTGAAACACCGAATCGATGCTGTTCATCTGTAATAACCAAGGCCAAATCATTAAAAATCACCCCTTCTTGGATGACTGCATGTGTACCAATAACCACATCAATTATGCCCGCTTTTATTCTCTCGTAGGTATCCATTTTTTCTTTTTTTGTCATAGAACCTACCAGTAATCCAACGCGAAGGTCTAAATTCAAAAACATCTTCTCTAAGGATTGGTGGTGTTGCTTTGCCAATACTTCAGTAGGTGCCATTAAAACACTTTGATAACCGTTTTCTACTGCCAAAATAATAGCCAGTGCAGCTACCACTGTTTTCCCAGAACCAACATCGCCTTGAATTAAACGATTCATATTATAGGAACCCTTCATATCTTTTATGATTTCATCTAGGACATTACTTTGAGCACCTGTTAATGTAAAAGGTAGATTTTCAAGAGTATGCTTATACTTCTTACAACTTTCAAAGGTATATTGATTTTTAATTTTGACCTGTTCATCTTTTAACATCATAAGACCTAATTGAAAGAATAGAAACTCATCAAAAACCAGTCTTTTCCTAGCATCGTTCAATAGTACTTCATCTTTGGGATAGTGAACCTGAACGATGGCATCTTTTAAGGACTCAAGTTCATAAGTTTCTCTAATTGTGGACGGCAAATACTCATCAATCTGGTAGTGGATTGCCTCCATGGCTGAAGCTACTGCCAACCGAATGGCTTTTTGACTGAGGCCTTTAGTTAAAGGGTATATTGGAATTATACTTTTATTCTCATAATAAGCTAAATCTGATTTTGTAAGAATTTTGGGGGAAGTTAGTTGTAATTTTTCGTATTTATAAGACGATTTCCCCATTACTGTAAGGGTTTCTCCTTCTTTCAATTGCTTTTGGAGATAAGGTTGATTAAACCATGTTAAGCTAACCTCACCTGTATCATCTCTAAGTCGTGTAGATGTCACTATAACACGTCCGGCCCTTTTAGAAAAAGGCGTTGCAATAAGTTCACCCTGAATGAGGTACGTGCCACTGGGCTTAATATCTTGTATGTTGGAAAAACCAATCCTCTTTTCATAGGTTGCCGGATAGTAGGTCACTAAATCCATCAGATCCTTAATTCTAATCTTCTCAAACAATTGAGCTTTTTTTGTGCCTATACCACTCAAGTCTGTAATCGGTCTTTTTGCTTCCATGAGTATCACCTTATTTCTACAAATCATTTAGGGTAATAATACCATAATAAAGCCTAAAGGGTCAAAACTAACTTTCTATAATAGTGAACAAAGAGGCTACGCCTCGCTTTGCGAAGCAAATTGTTACGGCAGGAAAGACTTCCTTGATAGTTAATGCGATGCTTCAACGCATTAATATAACATAGACTTTCTAAGAGAACAAAAAAGCTCTCCTGATAACAGTAATGTTCAACTGTTTTTAGGAGAGCCTTTAAAGTGCTTTTAAGTTTATTCAACGGATAAAATATAGTAATACAATGGTTGACCACCATAATGAACTTCTATTTCACAATCCGGATATGTGTTTTCTAAATCCTTAGATAGTTGATTAGCTGTATCCTCATCAATATCCATACCATAATATACGGAAATTAATTCACTGTCTTCTTCAATCAAAGAATCAAAAAGCTTTCTGACCGTTTGTTCTACATCGGCCTCAACCACATTGATTTTGCCTTTGCCGATACCAAGGAAATCACCTTCTTTAATGACTTTCTCATCCACAACAGTGTCCCTAATAGCATGTGTGACCTGCCCAGATATTACATCATCAAGAGACTGGGTCATAACCTCTTGGTTTTCATTCGGCGCTTTACCTTCTTCAAAATTAATGATAGCTGTAATGCCCTCCGGTATAGACTTTGTCGGAATTACAATTATTTGCTTATCCTCAACAATATCTTTCACTTGTTCTGCTGCTAATATAATATTTTTATTATTTGGCAAAATGAATACATTTTTTGCATTCACTTTTGAAACTGCATTAAGGATGTCCTCTGTAGAAGGGTTCATCGTTTGTCCCCCTTCAACGATGTAATCGGCACCGAGACCTTTGAAAATCTCACTTAAACCGTCCCCTATGGAAATAACCACAAATCCGTTCTCTTTTAACTCTGTCGGATGGAGCTTATCCAGTTCTTCTTGAGCAATCAATCGATTGGCATGTTCTTCACGCATGTTATCGATTTTTAGATTGCTCAGTTCACCAATGGATAGACCTTTTTGAAGTGCAAGGCCGGGATCATTGGTATGAACATGAATCTTTATAATATCTTCATCTGAAACAGCAACAATTGAATCACCTATGGTTTCAAGGTAATTTCTAAGGCCCAAAGCTTCCCTATCGCTTTCCACATCATTACGTACATTTATAATAAACTCTGTACAATACCCGAATTTGATTTCTTCACCACTGTGATCGTAGATCAATTCCACTTCAGGATGTGTATCATCTTCTTCAAACTCTACAATATAATCATCACCGGCTTCAAGAGCCATTAAGGCGCCTCTTAAAATATACATAAGACCTTGGCCACCTGAATCCACAACACCTGCTTGTTTCAAAACAGGTAATAATTCCGGTGTATACTGTAAAGTTGCTTCTGCATGAATAATCACTTTTTTTAAGATATCAACAATATCTTCATTAACACGAGCAAGTTCAATAGCCTTTTCTGCAGCTTCTCTAGCTACAGTTAATATGGTACCTTCTTTAGGTTTCATGACTGCCTTGTAGGCGGTTTCAGAACCTCTTTGCAAGGCATTGGCTAAGACAACTGCGTCTAAAACATCATGACTTGCTATTTCTTTACAGAAACCTCTGAAAAGCTGTGATAGTATAACGCCTGAGTTACCTCTTGCGCCTCTTAATGAACCGGATGAAATGGCTTTTGCTAAAGCTTGTAAATCATCTGAATCTACTTTCTGAACATCTCGTACTGCCGCTAAAATGGTTAGTGTCATATTAGTTCCCGTATCGCCGTCAGGTACCGGAAAAACATTAAGTTCGTCTACGTATTTCTTTTTTGACTCTAAATATTTTGCACCAGCAATAAACATACTTTTTAAAGTCTTAGGTGATATGTTATAAGTAGTCACTGGTATTCCTCCTTAGTTTCTTATTCGTCTACTCTGACGTCTTCTACATATATATTAATATGCTTGACTTCCAAACCTGAAAAAGTCTCTAATTTATACTTCACCGTACTAACCAGATTGTCTGTGACGGCTTTAATGTTTACACCATATTCAATAATAATATGTAGATCGATTTGAATACAATTATCATCCACTCTCAAGGAAATACCTTTGGTGATACTATCACCTTTTAGCAGTTTGGCAATACCGCTGGTAACATTAACCATGGCCATGCCGACAATACCATAACACTCAACTGCCGTAACACCGGCAACTTTTTCTAAGACTTCATTATCGATTGTTACTTCTCCATAACCAGTATCTAGTCTACCAATCATAAAAATGCCTCCTTCATCTATATCGTCGTATAATTTCATAAAATCTTTAAACAGGTTGAAGTGTCCATACTTATTTACTTAAGTCATATACAAAGTGTATAATGAACCTAAACTCAATCGTATAGATACTTAAACCTAGAAATATGAGATTATTGTTCACTGTATTATAACATCTTTTCCCTATGATTTATAGGTTTTTTCTAATTAATTGAAAGTTATTATAAGTAATGCTTGCATTCATACAAGATTTTTGATAGAATTGATTTGTTATGAAGATATATATTAAGGAGGTGCAGTTGTGGCTAAATGTTCAATATGTGATAAAGGCGTACACTTCGGTAACGCAGTCAGTCATTCTCATAGAAGGTCAAACAAACAATGGAAACCTAATATCAGATCAGTAAAAGCTGTCATTAATGGACAATCACAAAGAATCAAAGTTTGTTCAAAATGTTTACGTGCAGGCAAAATCGTACGTGCATAATTCCATTTGATGTGTTTTTAAGTGCACTTCTAATGAAATAAAACTAAAATATTAACTATAAATAAGCCAATAGCAAGTCTTAGGTATCTAAGCATTGCTATTGGCTTATTTGTGGTTCTATCCTATTGACAGGAAGGTTAACCTTAATTATTTATCCTTGGATTCAATAATTAAAAGATCACCTTCATCCACCCATAACTTTGCAGATGCTTCAGTGATTTCATTACTAATGCCATAAGAGCTAAAAGCGTTGAGGGTCGCCTTATTCAAAGGATATTTTACGCCCAAAAAGCTAACACCATATACGTTTTCACTTAATGGGACGAGTGAAATATAGTCATAATGGCCTTTTTCAATACTCTGATAGCTTTTTGCTAATTCAATTCTATTATGTGCATCTAAGTAAATTAGCTTATATTTTTTTCCATAATATGCCATAAGCAATAGGTTTGCTAGGGTATGATCTTGCCTACTTCCTGATGCACCTAAAACAACAACTTCATCCAAAGAGCGCTCAACCATCAATTCAAAGGCCAGCTGGGTATCGGTCATATCTTTTTTATCCGGGAAAACAATTTTTTCTACATTTTTTTTCTCATAATAAGCCAAAGTGTTTGGCTCACAAGAATCAAAATCACCTAAAATGATATTTGGTACTATGCCACATTCTGCCATATAATCAATACCATGATCGACACCTATCTTAAGATCAAAATCCGCCTGAGCCACAACTTCTTTTAGTTGATTTATCAAGACATGTCCTCCCGTTACAACAAGAGCCCTTTTCATACTGTGCTTTCCAATGCCTTTAGTCTTTTTTTATAAGCTCTTGTAACAGAGGCCACATCTTCTTGAGCATAAATAGACGACCCCATAACAAAAACGTTAACACCGGCTTTAGCAACTTCTTCAATATTTTCAAAAGATAAACCACCATCCATCTCAATATCAAAGTTCAGATTCAAAGCCTTTCTTTGTTCCACTAAGTACCTTACTTTGTCTAGGGTAGATGGCATGAATGATTGTCCACCAAAACCCGGTTCAACTGACATAATCAAGATCATATCCACGTCCTTAAGATAAGGGTCGAGTACTGATACTGATGTGTTGGGGTTAATCGTCAACCCTACTTTTATGCCATAGGACTTTATAGCGTTGATGGTTTCTGTTACATCACTTGCTGCTTCTTGATGAAAAGTAATCATATCTGAACCGGCTTTTGCAAAGGCCTCTATATAACGTAAGGGTTCTGTGATCATCAAGTGAACATCCAGAAAACTTTTTGTAGACTGTCTAATGGACTTGATAACTGGTGGGCCTAGGGATATGTTAGGGACATAATGACCGTCCATAACGTCAACATGTATGTAGTCTGCTCCTGCACTAATTACGGTTTCAATTTCTTCTCCAAGCTTTGAGAAATCTGCTGAAAGAATGGACGGGGCTAATAAATTCATATTACCATCTCCTTATGTCTTTTAATTCATCAATGAGCTGCTTGTAACTGGTGTAACGACTAGCGGATATATCACCATCTCTGACAGCATCTTTAATGCCGCAAATAGGTTCATTTAAATGATTACAACCTTTGAACTTACAATAAGGTTCATATCTGGAGAATTCCTTAAAATAAAGCTTTATATCTTCCTCAGATAAATGGTCAATATCTAAAGAAGAAAAACCCGGTGTATCGACAACATAACTATTTTCGTGAAAACAGATTAAATCCGCATGTCGGGTTGTATGCTTGCCTCGACCGATCTTATCACTAACAATACCCGTTTCCAAGAGAATTTCACTTTGTATCAGATTAAGTATTGAGGATTTCCCGACGCCAGAAGGACCGGCAAATACAGTAGTTTTATTATATAAAGCATCCTTCAATGCCTCTATGCCTCTTTCTTCAATAGAACTTGTTGCAAAAACCTTATAGCCGGTTTTTTCATATATGGCTTTAATGGATCCTACTTGTTCTTTGGTGAGTATGTCTATTTTGTTAAAGCAAATAATGGCTTCTATCCCTTTTTCTTCAATCATGACAAGAAAACGATCCAATAGATTATAATTGGGTTCAGGATAGGCAACAGCAAAAACAATGACTGCTTGGTCAATATTGGCAACCGTTGGTCGTTCCAATTGATTTTTTCTATCAAGAATGGTCTCAATATTGCCTTTTTTGTGCTCTTCATCTAATATAGCAATCTCAACGTTATCACCAATTAAGGGTTTAATGTTCTCTTTTCTGAAGATACCTCTCGCTTTACATTCAAAAATACCCTTATGCGGTACATGAACATAGTAAAAACCTGCAATACCTTTTATAATTTTACCTATCACTCTGCACGCTCCTCAGTAAAATCTAACTTCTGAGTATATTCAAGACTGCCATTTTTATAGACTTCAATAGTGGCAGAACCAAGACCTGTCACAGGCACATTTAATGGCGTGTCAAAGTCTGAATGATACACCACTTTATTAAAGACTTCTTCAGAAACGCCCGCTTTGATCAACAAAACTGAAATAATCCCTGAATCTTCATCTTGTTCAAGAACATTGTTGATGGTAATGTTTTTTGTTACAGGTCTAATTTCTTTACCAAGACTAATGGTTAAATCTACTTCATAGCCTTCTTTCACTGTTGTACCGGGCATGACTGTCATCGCAATAACTTGACCTTCAACAATCTCGTCGTTATAGGATTCAGATATGTTTGGGCCAACCTTCAAGCCTGCCCCACTTAATAGAGCTTTGGCTTCATCTAGTGATTTTCTTCTAACATCAGGTACGACCACAAAAACATCTTCTTTTCCAAGACTAACTTTTAACTTGACTTGGCTTCCTTTTTCCATCATCGTTCCAAACTCAGGATCTTGTTCAAAAACGACGCCAACCGGTATATTCTCATTGTATTCCTGTGAGATTACACCTTCAAAGTTAGCATCCTCCAATAAATCCTTTGCAACATCATAATTCAATTCCATCACGTCCGGAACTTCGAATGATTCAACACCTAGGGAAAGAATGACTTTAATATTAGCTTCTTTGCCAACAATGGTACCCTCAATTGGATCTTGACTGATAATTGTATCTTTATCATGTGTATCCGAATACGCACTTGATGCTATCTCTAATGTTAAAGATAGATCCTCAAGTATAACTTCGGCTTCACTATATGGTATGTGTTCTAGACTTGGCATGGTAATTTCTACCGGCATAAGGCTATCTCTAAAAATACTAAAAAGAAATGCAAGAATCAATAAGGTCATAACAATAGCTGAAACAATAGCTCCAACTGCAACCATTTTTTCAACTTTGGGCTTTGATGTCGCTTCTATATCATTGGTTCTCCGAATCTGTCGCATTTGTGTGTTGTTCAATACCATAGTTGGAGAATCCGCATCATAGGCATTAAGCTCCACAAAACTTTCTGTAGGAAAACTTGTCGCTTTTTTTAAGTCAATAAGCAATGCTTCTGAGGAGTGGTATCTTAACTCGGGCTTTTTCTGTGTTGCTTTTATAATAATCTGCTCTAGATTTTGGTCTACCTCAGGATTAAGCTCTTTTACATTCGGTAGATCATCATGTATCTGCTTTAAAGCAACCGATACTGCTGAATCAGCTGTAAAAGGTACAGACCCGGTAATCATTTCAAACATGGTGATACCCAAGGAGTAAATATCACTTCTTTCATTTGAATAACCACTCTTCGCCTGCTCCGGTGGTATATAATGCACCGATCCGGAAGCCATATCTGCTGCGGGTATCGTCGCGCCAGTGGCAATTCTAGCAATGCCAAAATCAGCCACCTTCACACGTCCATCCTTTGTTATAATGATGTTCTGAGGTTTGATATCCCGATGAAATATATGGTTGGTATGGGCACAATCCAAAGCTGAGGCGATGCAGGCACTTATACGCAATGTCTCTTCGTTGCTTAATTTGCCTTTGGTCTTGATGTATTCTTTAAGTGTAATACCATCTAAATACTCCATAACTATAAAATGTGTTTTTTTCTCATTACCGACGTCATATATATTGACAATGTTGACATGAGATAAACTAGCGGCAGCCTGAGCTTCTACTTTGAATTTCCCGACAAATTCATCATCATACACATAATCATCTCTCAAAATCTTAATAGCTACCGTACGTCCCAGCTTGATATCTTTTGCTTTATAAACGATGGACATACCACCGGAACCGATTTTTTCCTCGATTGTATAACGTTCATTTATAAGTGCGCCAAGTTGGATCATGACTGTACCTCATTTCCATTACCTATTATAATCAGCGTTGTATTATCAATGCCGCCTTTATCAAGGGATGCTTTCATCAAAGCATAACCCTTATCTTCAATCGTTGTGGCTTGTTTCATAATGATGCGCACTTCGTCATCGGTCAACATTTTATTTAAGCCATCCGAGCATAATAATATCAAATCTGATTTATTAAGAGCCCTAACAAATCGGTCCACTTTAACCTCGTTTTCCGCACCAAGGGCTCTCGTAATCATATTTTTATTTGGATGATTGTATCTGTCTTCTTCTGATATATGCCCAGCTCTATATAATTCTTCAACTACAGAATGATCTAGGGTAACCTGCTCTAAATCATCCGCATATACATAAAGTCTACTGTCGCCAACATTGGTCACAAACAAAGTATCATCTTTTATGACACAGGCTACGAGTGTGGTTCCCATACCCTTCTGGTCCAGATTATGTTCACCTGCATCAAAGATTGCTCTATTAGCAACTCTAATCGCATGTTCAAGAGAATAGACGACATCCCAATCGCTATTTTCTTCTACATTTTCAACCATATGTTGAATTGCTTTTTTTGAAGCTATATCACCGGCCTTATGACCACCCATACCATCCGCTATGATGTATAAATTCGGCAGTTTTCCAATAGGTGTATCACTGACATAATAATAGTCTTCATTATGACTTCTTACTAATCCTTTATCTGTTAATGCAAATGATCTCATAGCCCCTCCGTAATCTTGTATCCATACAATCTAAATCCAT
Organism: Clostridiales bacterium; assembly: GCA_024636985.1. Lineage (GTDB taxonomy): Bacteria > Bacillota > Clostridia > Lachnospirales > Vallitaleaceae > Petrocella. The sequence goes on from JAGXFY010000033.1 coordinate 26,097, forward strand.
TCTAACATGATATGATCACATTTTAAATCATTAGAATAGCATTAATCTTACAAATCAATGACAACTCTACTTTTTCATGGCATTAAACCTTAGTTGTCCGCAAGCAGCATCAATATCTGTACCTAATGACCTTCTTATTGTCGTCTCCACTTTTTTGTCCAACAATATATCTCTAAATCTTGCCACTTCTTTTTGGTTGGACTTAGCAAATGTTTTTTCCACAACATTATTAATGGGAATTAAATTCACATGACACTTAAACTTCCTAAATCGCAAAAGGTCCGCTAGAGCACGTGCCTGTGAAGGATGATCATTATGACCGGCTATCAAAGCATATTCAAAAGTGATCCTTCTGCCAGTTGATATAAAATATGCTTCACAAGCGGTTAGTATTTCGTCTATACTGTATTTTTTTGCTATCGGCATGGTTTGTTTTCGTAATTCATCATCGCTTGCATGTAAAGATATTGCAAGATTGATCTGTAGTTTTTCACTTGCAAGTCTACGAATTCCGTCTACCATACCACAAGTAGAAAGTGTAATATGTCTTTGACTCAAGTTTTTGCCTTTATCATGGGTGATGATCTTAATAAAACCTAGTACAGCATCATAGTTGTCAAGAGGCTCTCCGGTTCCCATTAAAACCACATGTGTGATACGTTTACCGATTTCACGCTCAACGGCATAAACCTGGCGCAACATCTCACCTGTTGTTAGATTTCTTTCAAGTCCATTTAACCCTGACGCACAAAAAGTACATCCCATTCTACAGCCCGCCTGGGTTGAGATACAGACACTGTTGCCATAATCATAACGCATCAATACCGTTTCTATCATTTGACCATCGTATAATTTAAATAGGAATTTTGTAGTTCCATCATGACCGGACGTCTGCTTGGTGACCATTTGCATCTCGGTTATGTATGCATGCTCTTCCAATTTCACCAATAAAGCTTTGGGAAGATTGTTCATACCATTCCATGTAAAACAATCCTTCTGATGAAGCCACTCGAACACTTGTATGCCCCGAAACTTTTTTTCATTCAGTAGAATCATTTCTTGGGTTAAGGCATCCAATTCCAAAGACATGATGTCCCTTTTAATATTTGACATTTTCACACTTCTTTCTAAATTTGGCAATGAAGAAACCATCAGGTCCGTTGGATATAGGCATCATACTTACCATACCTGTCTTTGGGTCACTATAGTTTTTTTGAATGGGTTCCAATTCAAAGTCTTTATTTCTGTCTAAAAACCAGTCAACATTATCTTGATTTTCTGTTTTCGTCACCGTACAAGTACTAAATACCAAAACACCACCTGGTTTTACATAGTTTTTTGCGACTTCTAAGATGTCTTGCTGAAGTTTCTTAAGTGATTTTATTCGATCTACCGTTATATGCCATTTAATATCCGGTTTCTTACGGATAATCCCAAGGCCTGAACAAGGTAAATCTGCAACAATTAAATCAGCAATACCGATATATGCTTGGTTTAGAACCGTTGCATCGTTGATTTTTTCCGAAATATTCGTAAGTCCCAATCTGGTGTAGTTTTCACGAACCCTGTCGAGTTTTTTTTCGGATATATCAAAAGCAAAAACTTGGCCATTACCTTCTAGTTTATCAGCCAAATGCATGGTTTTGCCACCGGGAGCAGCACATAAGTCTATAATAGTTGTCATGCCGTCTTCAAACCCAACGTCAGCAACCATCATCGAACTCTCATCCTGAACCTGAAAATAACCTTGATTAAAACTGTCTAAAAGATTTATTTTATCTATTTGACCAATATGTAAAGCGTCATCTATATATCGACCCTCTGATACATCAACACCTTCTTTTTCTAAAGCGTCTATTAAGCCTTGTTTCGTCATGTTCGTTTTTTGAACTCTTATTGTTAGTGGCGCCTGTTCATTGCTGACACTTAGGAAGTTTTCCACCACGTCTTTATCGTAATCTTCTAATAAAAGCTGTATAATATCCGGTTCAAAAGAATATTTTACAGATAAAAAGGTTAATATATCGTCTTTACTTGGCCATTGTATACTATCTTTTTGGCGTATGATCGCTCTTAAAACACCGTTAACAAATCCAGTCAAACGAAGCATTTTTCTTTTTTTAATCAACTTAACCGCTTCGTTACAAACCGCTGAATCCGGTATATTCTCCATATAAAGAAGTTGATAAACCGATAACCTTAAAGTCAGCCTTACGGCCGGTTTCATTTGATTGACTTTGATTTTACTGAATTGATTGATAACATAATCAATACGGATCTGTTGCTCTATGGTCCCAAAAACAACTTTTTTTATGAAGGCTCTATCCTGTTTACTTAAATCCGATTCAGCGGTAAAACGTTCTATAGCCTCGTGAACAAAAATGCCTTCAAACTCAATGGCGTCTAATATTTTTAGTACAAGCCATCTTAAATTCATCGTCTACTACCCCTAGATAATAGAATGAACCTGATTAAGTTACCAGCCGCCACCGCTGCCGCTGCTATATACGTTAAAGCTGCAGCATTTAGTACTTTCTTAGCAGGAATTATTTCTTCACGGTCTAAAATCCCTTCACCTTCGAGTATCTCTATTGCCCTTCTTGAAGCATCCAGTTCTACCGGTAAAGTGACTAAGTGAAAAACCAAAACGGCTGCAAACATAAGGATGGCAAACTGAAGAATATAATAGCCAATGCCGACACCCGATCCTGTAAAATACCCAAGCATTAATCCGGCAAAAGCAAGGGGCATAGCTGTGCTATTTGCTATGTTAACAACCGGAACAATGGTTTGTCTTAGCTTTAGAAACAAATACGCATCGTAATCTTGTATGGCATGTCCGCATTCATGGGCTGCAATACCGATTGCTGCTAAAGATTTGTTGCCATAAACGCCCGAGGACAGTCTAAGTACACGGGCTTTAGGGTCATAGTGATCTGTAAGAACGCCCTTAATCGGTTCTACCTTAACATAATCGATGCCATGACGTTCTAAAATACGTCTTGCGACATCTGCACCTGTTAACCCATTTACATTCATAGTTTTACTATACTTACTGTATGTTGACTTCACTTTGGACTGGGCATACATGGCAAGTAACAGTGGTGGTATTATATAAATAAAAAAACTCATATCTCCAAAATACATATCATCACACTTCTTTCTTTTTACTCAATGGTTTGACACAGTTCCTGTCCAATTTGTACCTGATGACCTCTCAAAAAGTCAGATGTGGACATCCTTTTTTTGCCTTGCAATTGAAGACTTTTAATCAATAAGCCTTTTTCCTTGCACTTTACGATAAAGCCTTCCTCTCTGATTTCACAAATAGAGCCACAAGGCGTATTTAATGTTTCACATAACACAACTTCACTTTCCCATATCTTAAGAAGCTTACCTTCATAATGGGTATATGCACTGGGCCAAGGGTTTAAACCTCTAACCAACCGTTCGATTGTATCTGCAGGTTGATTCCAGTCAATATTACCCATCTCTTTATTTAGCATTGGTGCATACGTTGAAAGTTCATTGTCCTGAGGCTTCCGAAAAAGTCGTTCTTCTATTAAGGCTTCAATAGTCTTAATAACAAGTGGACCGCCAATGACGGATAGTTTATCGTGTAAACTGCCACCTGTTTCATTTGGTTCTATTTCTACAGTTTCTTTAAGTAACATATCGCCTGTATCCAGTCCCACATCCATATACATTGTGGTAACACCCGTCGTTGTTTCACCGTGGATAATTGCCCATTGTATCGGGCCTGCGCCTCTGTATTTGGGTAGTAGAGATGCATGTATGTTGATGCATCCGTACTTAGGTATATCTAAAAAAGCTTTTGGTAAGATTTGACCAAAGGCAACCACCACCGCCAAATCAGGCTCCAAAGCCTTAATACTATCCAAGAGTTCCGGATCTTTGACTTTGATGGGTTGATAGACAGGTATCTCATTTTCTACTGCAACCACCTTAACAGGTGGGAAAATAATGTGTTTGCCTCGTCCCTTGGGTTTGTCCGGTTGGGTTATAACACCTATGATTTCATGCTCTGAATCCAATAAAGATTCCAAAGTAGGGACTGAAAAATCCGGCGTACCCATAAATAATATTCGCATAACTCTCCTATATTTCCTCTATATTTTCCGCTTTATCCGTATACAATATACCTTCTAAGTGATCGTACTCATGGCAGATTGCACGAGCCAAAAACGCTTCCGCTTCGAGTTCAAATTCTGTACCTTCTATATCCATTGCCTTCACTTTAATCTTATAAGGCCTTAGTACATCACCTTGTTTTCCCGGAACACTTAAACAACCTTCTAAACCATATTGTTCCCCTTCTACTTCTTCTATAACCGGATTAATAAAAATAATTGGGCCATCACCAATGTCCACAATAAAAACCCTTCTTAGAACACCCACTTGTGGCGCTGCAAGACCTACACCTTGACTTTCATACATCGTCTCAATCATATCTTCAACGAGTTCTTTGATTCTTTCTGTTATGTTATCAACGGTCTTTGATTTCTTTCTAAGTATATCATCACCGTCTATTCTTAGTTTTCTTAGGGCCATATTATGCCTCCTTCTAATAAGTATGTCAATAAGACATCATCGGGTTCAGATCGATTTGCATATGACTGATATGCCTATGATCTTCTTGTTCATTTATATTATATAGATGATTGGCCAGTGCCGTCAATGCTTTATATGAATCTGCTTTGATGTATATGACCCATCTGAAGTTATTTCTTATTTTTGATAGCGTTGCGGGTGACGGACCAAGAATCTCAATCCCTTTATTTTGCTCATAGATGCTTAGCTGTTCTTTAATCCTGTGGCAAAGTTGAATTAAGTATTTTTCATCCGTAGAAATGATCAAAACACTCATCATTTCTTTAAATGGCGCATAGCCCATCAGTTTTCTATACTGGATTTCATTATTATAAAAATTCTTATAATCCTGATTTTGGGCACTCATAATACTATAATGATCCGGTGTATAGGTCTGTATTATCGCTCTACCGGCTTTATCGCCTCGTCCGGATCTTCCTGTTACTTGGGTAACCAGTTGAAACGTCTTTTCACTGGCTCGAAAGTCATTGACATACAAGGACATATCCGCCGCTAAAACGCCTACTAAGGTAACATTATTAAAATGATGACCTTTAGCCACCATCTGAGTTCCAATGAGAATATCTGCCTCTTTGGCTTCAAATTGATCCAATATTCTTTTATGTCCATCTTTTCCAGTGGTAGTGTCATAATCCATACGCAAGACTTTGGCTTCTGAAAATATTTCTTTTATATAGGCTTCCACTTTCTGTGTTCCAATACCAAAGGCTTTTACATGTTTGGAACCGCAACTGGGACAGATCTGAACCATGGGGATACTTTCATTACAATAATGACATTGTAGTTTATGATTGTATTTATGATAATTATAAGCAACATCACAATGGTTACATTTTAGAACATAGCCGCATAATCTACAGGATACAAAATTGGAATGACCTCTCCGGTTTAGAAACAAAATAATCTGTTCCTTTTTAAGTAATGTTGCTTTTATAGCTTTATAGAGCTCATGGCTTAATATACTTGTATTGCCCTTTTCTAGTTCTTTACGCATGTCCACCGTTTCAACCTCTAGGGGTGAAAGTGCTTCTGCTTTTTGATCCAGTTCAATCAGTGTGTATTTTCCCGATAAGGCTTTATAATAGCTTTCTACCAAAGGTGTTGCTGAACCTAATAGAACCGGGCACATATGATACCTAGCTCTATAGATAGCAACTTCTCTTGCATGGTATTTGGGCGGCATTTCAGATTTGTATGAGGTTTCGTGTTCTTCATCCAGAATAATTAGGCCGATTTTTTCAAAGGGTGCGAAAATGGCCGATCTTGGTCCGATCATGATTTTGAGACGGCCTTCTTTTGCCAGACGCCATTGGTCAAAACGTTCACCTTCTGAAAGTCTAGAATGCATCACTCCGACCACTTCCCCAAAACGTTCAACAAATCTTTTGACCATAAGGGGTGTAAGCGCAATTTCCGGTATCATCACGATGGCTGATTGCCCTACTTTGAGCACCTGCTCTATGGCTTGCATATAGACCTCTGTTTTACCACTTCCGGTTATACCGTGCAACAAGAAAACCTTGTTTTCCTTTTGCTGAATGCTTTGCGTGATCTGTGTAAGGGCTTTGTCTTGTTCTTTATTGGGTGCCAGATTAATACTTGTATCATAGGCTTCCAAATCATAAGGCATACGAATGCTTATATTCGTTTCAAGTTCAAGCATCCGATGCTTAACCATCGTTGATATAATGCCGCGGGATACATCTGCTTCTTCCATAATTTCTTTTAAAGGTATATAGGGCTTTACTAATAAAACTTCTAATACCCTTCGTCTAGGCTCATATATTTTTTTGTCTTTTAATGTTCTCATCATATCCAGGAGTTGATCCTGATCCATCAAGCTTCTTACCCATTTTTCTTCTTTTTTACGAACATTTGGCCTTGATGGTAATAAGGTGCCAAGGGCAGATTGCATCGTTGTCACATATCTATTCTTCATAAATACAGCTAAGTCCAATAATTCAGACTCTATACCCACTTCTTCATACTGTTTGAGAATATACTTGACTTTAGTAGGATCAAAATCGATTTCCTCACAGAACCCTAGGATATAGCCTCTAATGATACGATTCCCTGCACCAAAAGGAATCTCTACAATAGATCCTATTCCAAGACTTGGCCTTAATGTCTCAGGAACACCATACGTAAAGATTCTATCTAAACTTTTCACAGATATGCTGATGATGATTTGGGCATACTTTTTTATCATATCTCTTTTCCTTTAATCGCAATAAGTGGTCCAATCCTAACCACTGATTGACCACTTATATTGGATTTTATGTACGATTCATTGAGATGTTGATTAAAGAGAATCGATATCGATTGTACCTTCATACAATTCATTGACCGCATAAGACAATGGTTTTGGATAAGACTTATTCACCCTTGGTTCAGCACCATCAATTATTTGTCTGGCACGTTTGGAGGTTGCGATTACAATTGAATAACGGCTTTTAAGAGTAATGTCGTCATTTCGGTCATTGATTCTTTCCATTAGATCTGAGTAAGATGGATGTAACATAGTTATTCTCCTTTCAACACTTCATTGAACTGACTCTCAAGAACCTGCTCGATACCGCCATAGTGGGCCGCATGATGTTGTTCTGCGACGACAATACTATGAACGATTTCAGCACATGCTTCAAGAACATCATTTTCAACGATATAATCATAGTCTTTAATATAGGCTGTCTCTTCTTCGGCTCTTTTAAGCCTTTTGATGATCACATCCATAGATTCAGTGCCTCGTCCAACAAGTCTATCTTTAAGCTCCTTGATGGAAGGTGGAACGATAAATATCATAACAGCGCCCGGATATTGCTTTCTGACTTTCATGGCACCTTGTAGTTCAATCTCCAAAATGATGTTTTTCCCTGCTTCAAGTTGTTCAAACACATATTTCTTTGGCGTACCATAGTAGTTGTTCACATAGGTCGCCCATTCTAATAGTTCGTCCTTCTCTATCATTTGTTCAAAGACTGGTTTCGATAGAAAATAGTAGCTTTCGCCTTCAACTTCACCATTTCTAGGTGCTCTCGTGGTGGCTGACACCGACAAGGAATAGTTTTCCTTAGTTTCTAATAATCTTTTTACAACGGTTCCTTTTCCGGCACCAGAAAATCCTGAAATAACCGTTAATACACCTGGCTTTTGCATGACCCACCATTATTCCTTTTTTCTAGTTTTGACCCTTAACCATTATGGTTAATGGTCACTACTAAGTTTCACTATATTCACCTTCAACATAGAGTTACGTTGATACTTTCGTAACTTTATGTCAAAAGTGAAAGTTCAACTAAAGTTTTGACCCTTAACCATTTACTCAATGTTTTGAATCTGTTCTCTGATTTTTTCTATATCCGTTTTTAATTCTAGAGCATGACCGGATATAAGCAAACTATTGGCTTTAGATAATATAGTATTGGCCTCACGGTTCATTTCCTGTGTGAGAAAATCTAATTTTCTACCAATAGGTTGGTCTGACTCAAGGGTTTTTTCCATATGTTCAATATGACTTCTTAAGCGTACAATTTCTTCATCTATACAACAACGGTCAGCGAACAATGCCACTTCTACAGCCAACCTAGCCTCATCAACGGCCGCATTTGATAACAGTTCCTGTATGCGCGCCTCTAACTTGACTTGATAGTCTTTAACAACTGATGGTGATTCCTTTTCAATATGATTCAGTGCTTCTTTCATGGCCGTCATTTTAATAAGGATATCTTTCTTAAGCAACTCACCTTCAACTTGTCTTGTCTCAATCATCTTTAAAATAGCCAAATCAAGGGCTTCTTTTAGAATCCCCCATAGAAGGGTCTCGTCATCTTGTTGCTCTTCGACTACAAAAACATCTGGGTATCTTGTGATATGAGATACCTTAATGTCATTTTCAAGATTGAATCGGTCGCTTATATGTTGAAAATAGGTTAAATACTCCTCTGTTAAAACTTCATTGAACCGTATGCTTTCTTGCTTTTTCGAGTTGTCCTCATAAGTTAAATAGACATCTATTTTTCCCCTAGACAATCTTTTTTTGGTGTATGTCTTAATGTCATTTTCCAGAAAATTCAGTTTTCTAGGGAGACGGACATTCACATCGCAGTATCTATGATTGACGGACTTCATCTCTACAATCATCTTTCTTTGATCTTTGACATGTTCGCCACGACCAAATCCGGTCATACTGTTGATCATTTTCATCACTCTTCCTCATTTGTTATTTGCTCCTCATCCGTAGACACAGGATTCTATAGTACACTGTATTATAACTTAATATGGTTAAAGTGTCAAAACTACTTTTTCTTCTTGTGAACATTTCGAATGGTCTTTCTTTTTTGTTTTGGATTTGTTTTCAAATTGCTTTTTGAGCTGATATTCGAGCTGTTATTGGAACTGTTCTTAGAATCACGCTTCGAACTACCTTTATGATTGCTTTTATGACTACTAGTGGCACCCTCTTTTTTAGCCGGATCACTTTGTGTCTGCTTTGACGCAGAATATGTACGTTCTTGTCTTGGTCGTATTAAGCAGTCACGGTTAAAACCAATAAGGTCTTCCCTTCCTGCTAATAAAAGTGCTTCTTTAACCAATTCATAATTTTGTGGTTTTTTATATTGAATCAGTGCTCTTTGCATTGCCTTATCCTTCGCCTTTTTAGGTACAAAGACAGGATTCATAGTTCTTGGGTCCAGACCGGTATAATACATGGTGGTTGAAGCGGTGGCCGGTGTTGGATAGAAATCCTGAACTTGCTGAGGCTGATGACCAATATCTCTTAAATACAAGGCCAGTTTTATAGCGCTTTGCAATGTGGAACCGGGATGTGAGGACATCAAGTATGGTACAAGAAATTGCTTTTTGTCCAGTTGTACATTTTTTTGCTCATAACGTTTGGTAAACCGTTCATAAATGGCATGGTCCGGTTTGCCCATATAGCTCAGTGCTTCATGATCCACATGCTCTGGCGCCACTTTAAGTTGACCACTAATATGATGTTCACAAAGCTCATTAAAAAAGGATGGATCCTTATCATACATGAGATAATCAAAGCGAATACCGGATCGAACAAAAACTTTTTTGACTTTCGGTATGTTGCGTAGTTTTCTTAATATCTCTACATATTCAGTGTGATCCACATCCAGATTTTCACATTTCTGTGGGAATAGACATTGTTTCTCTTTACATACGCCATATTTAAGTTGTTTCTGACACGAGGGCTTTCTAAAATTCGCTGTCGGTCCGCCAACATCGTGAATATAGCCTTTAAAATCTTTATCATCTACAAAGCTTTCTGCCTCTCTAACAATAGATTTAGCGGATCGTGCCTGCATAACTCTGCCTTGATGGAAAGTTAATGCACAGAAATTACAAGCCCCATAACATCCTCTGTTGCTTATAATACTGAATTTGACTTCCTTAATGGCTGATATGCCGCCTAAGGATTCATAACTTGGATGATAGGTTCTTTCATAATTCAGTCCATATATGCTGTCAAACTCACTTTCGGTTAAAGGCGCTTGAGGTGGCAGTTGAAAGATATACTCCCTCTCACCATAGGTTTCTACAAGCGTTTTTGCAGTTATGGCATCTGTGTTTTGAGATTGAAGTAAAAAGCTTTTTGCATAATCTTCCTTAGAGGTCTTAATGCTTTTAAAAGAAGGTAAAACAATCGTATCATAGATACCCTCAATTGTTGTCGATCTATAACAAGTGCCTTTAATAAAGGTTATATCTTTAATATGAATGCCGGATTCTAGAGCTTGCCCTACTTGAGTTATACTTTTTTCCGCCATGCCATATAAGAGTAAATCCGCTTGACTGTCTAGGAGTATGGACCGCCTAACTTGATCACTCCAATAATCATAATGCCCCATACGTCTAAGAGATGCTTCAATACCACCAATAATGATGGGTACATCTCCAAAGGCTTGTCTGATTAAGTTAGCATACACAATGGTTGCTCTGTCTGGTCTTTTTCCTGCAATATCCCCAGGGGTATAGACATCTTCCTTTCGTCTTTTCTTAGTTACAGAGTAGTGGTTCACCATAGAATCAATGTTGCCACCGGTTACCAGAAAAGCATGTCTTGGAGCACCAAGTGCCATGATATCTTGATGGTCCCTCCAGTCCGGCTGAGCTATAATGCCGACTGTAAAACCATCCCTTTCAAGTACTCTGGCAATGATAGCTGCACCAAAAGAAGGATGATCCACGTAGGCATCTCCTGTAACCAAGATGAAATCCAGTTGATGAATACCCCTTTGTTCCATATCTAATTTTGAGATTGGTAAAAACATAGGTTAAGCCTCATTCCTAATCAGTTCCATCACATCGGTATAGCCATTCACATAATAATCTGCCAGTCTTATTTTTTCTTCCGTTATATTTTTTGAGAAATCATCATAAATAGCACACACTTTCATGCCTGCGTTTTTAGCTGCCATAATACCCATCGGCACGTCTTCAAATACCAAACACTCCTCCGGTAAGACCATCAAGTCTTTCGCTACCTGTAGATAGATATCCGGACTTGGCTTTCCTTTTGCTACCTCACAACTTGTACGTATACTATGAAAAAAATGGTCGATTTTGAATTTGTTCATAACCAATGTCACCAGTTCTTTTGAGTTACTCGTACCAATGCCGGTTTTATATCCATGGTGCTTTAAATGACTTAAAAATTGATGCGCATCTTCTTTCATCGTCACTTTTTCTATATAATATGACCATGCCATCTTATTCCATTCATCTTTAATGGTATCAACAGAATCCAGAAGATTAAATCTCTTTTTGAAATAAGCTGCGGTTTCACTAAAGCTCATGCCTTCAATTTTATCTTGAAGATCTTCAGGTAATGTCAATCCAAACCGCTTTAAGTATTCCATATCTATGGTTTTCCATAACCACATAGAATCAATGAGTGTTCCATCCATATCAAATATGACTGCTTTTATATTTTTTAACATAATTCTCCTTATTCTAGAAGGTTTCGAGTGCCTGTACTTCGTCTTCACGAAGTTCTCTATAACCACTTAATCTAAGATTAGGATCCAGGCTCAATCCTCCCATTTGTATTCTTTTAAGATAGATGACTTCTTTATCAACGGCTTCAAACATACGTTTGACCTGATGAAATTTGCCTTCATGAATGGTTATATGAATCTCTGACTCAGAACCGGCGCTTAAGATTTCAAGTTTTGCCGGCATGGTCGTATAACCATCTTCCAGTGTTACACCTTCTGAAAATTGTTTACAGTCAGCTAGGGTAACACAGCCTTTAATTCTAGCATAGTATACTTTGGGTACATGTTTTTTTGGTGACAATAGACGATGGGCCAGTTGGCCGTCATTGGTGAGAATCAACAGACCTTCAGTATCTTTATCTAATCGACCTATAGGAAACAGATCTTTTTTTCTCTTATGGTTGATGAGGTCCAATACCGTTTTATCCTTTAAGTCATGGGTAGCTGTAACACAACCGGCTGGTTTATTCAGCATTATATAGATATTGGCTGTATAACCGATGGTCTTACCATAAACCTTAATATGGTCATCCTCTTCAGACACTTTAAAATCTATAATCTTAACAACTTCTTCGTTGACCATAACTTTACCATATTGGATCAACTTCTTGACTTCACGTCTTGTGCCAACACCCATATTGCTTAAATATTTATCTAATCGCATGGACATTATAACCATCTCCAACTTGCTTCAATCTTATTTCTTAATTTATGGTTAACGACTTTGCCCCAACCTAGGCTATAAGTATCGACACAAACAAGATACCATCCATTCTCTACATCTATCGACAATGTTTCGCCTTTTAGATACCTTGTAACGTTAATATCTTCATGATCAAGTATGATTTTGTTCTTGACTTGATCCGGTTTGAGTGCACTGGCAAAAGCCTGTGAAGGTTCAAATCGCTTCTTTTGATAGGTTCCAAGAAACCAACCACTGGAAAAAACTCTTAGCCCTTTGGTCTCCGGTGCCTCTTTAGGAATATAAAATACCTTCTCAACATGTTGATGCATGTTTTCTAGAATGCCTGCCTCCGGCTTATAACCGATAGATTCTATAAACCCTTGAAAAGCATCTTTAGCTTCCACGCTTATTACTGGCTTGAAAACAGATATGGGCGTTTTTATATCCACATCTTTTTTAAGTAACTTTGCAACAAAATGGCCTTCGCCTTCTTGTAAATGGGGCCAAAGTCTTTTAGTTTTCTCAAATTGCTCATCTAACCCATCAATAGGAAATCCATTCGAAACGGGCAAAATATTTTCTAATTCAACCAACACATACTGAGGGTATTCTTTTAAAAACTCAGCTATCATATGTTCGTTTTCTTTCATATTAAATGTACAAGTTGAATAGGTTAAAGTCCCACCGTTTTTTAATAATCTATGCGCAGAAGCTAAAATGCTTCTCTGTATAGGTACAAAATCATCCGGTCCGTTCTCTTCCCAACTCTTAATCAGCTTAGGGTCTTTACGAAACATACCTTCACCTGAACAAGGTGCATCCACCAATACTTTATCAAAGTAACCCGGCCAAGCCTTCGCTAAGTTGGCAGGATCTTCACTTGTAACGATACAATTTCTTATACCGCTAATCTGTATATTTTTATTAAGATTTCTAACTCTTGAGGGACTAATATCATTAGATACAATTATGCCACGATGCTCCATCATGGCTGCTATATGGGTCGTTTTACCCCCTGGAGCAGCACATAAGTCTATGATCTTATCTCCTGGCTTAGCATCTACTGCCGTACCTACCATCATAGCACTGGGTTCCTGAATATAATAACAGCCCGCCATATAATAAGCGTCTTTACCAGGACGTTCATCCTCTTGGTAATAATAGCCCTGATCACACCAAGGTATTTTTTCAAGCTCGAAAGCCATCTGATCAACAAAATCATCCCCTACTTTTAAGGCATTTACTCTAAGCCCAAAATGTCTAGGTTGATCATAGGAATCTATAAAATCACTATACTTATCTTGTAGTAGTACGCGCATTTCTTTCTCAAATAATAAAGGTAAATCCATCCTAAACCTCACTCATGACCACGCCATTCATATCAGCGCATAATCTGTCTAATCATATCATGGGAGCTAGAAATAAACAACATAAAAATAGCCTTTATTGGCTTCGCCTCTTCGTTTCTTGATACAAAAAGCAGTAAATATTTATTTTATCATCTTCCTTTCGGACGATCCGACTAAAATAAAAACTTACTGCTATTCAATATTCTTATATGTATAAAATTGTTAAAGAATTACTCAAATATAACATGGCTCCTACCAACATCTTTTATCTTTAATTCAAACTCTGAGCCCTATAAGTCTCAGCTACAATATCCAACCTCTTATTAAACTCCGTCAACTCCTCAATAACACCGGATTCCCATAACCGATAAAACTCATCTTGTATATGTTGAATCTCCAGATCATCATTGGCCACACTGCTAATATTCTGAACATTATTAAGAATGTCTGCAATAATACCGGACTTATATTGAAAAGAATCCTGAGCATCCAGAACTTCAGAACGAATCTTAGACATTTCATTATCTAAGTTGTGGGCTGCCTCAGCTGCAGCAACCAATCGGTTTCTAATCTCCATGGGTATATTATGTTTGTACTTATACTTTAGAGAATGCTCAATCGTCGCCCAAAAATTCATAGCTAAAGTACGAATTTGGATTTCTGCTTGTATACGTTTCTCACCTAAAGCCGTATGAACATCATAATAAATAATCATATGATAACTTCTGTACCCACTGGACTTAGTATTGGTAACATAATCCTTTTCATATTTTATAACAATGTCCCTTCTACTTTTAATAAGACTTACGACTTTGTCAATGTCTTCAACGAATTGACAAATAATTCTAACCCCAGCAATATCCTCGATTTCATTTTCAATATCACTTAAAGCAATACCTTTTTTCTTTGCCTTTTCTAATATACTGGATATTTTCTTAACCCTAACGGTTACAAATTCAATTGGTGAGTACTGGCTTAATTTATGATATTCATTTACAATGCTTTCAAATTTGATTTGCATCTCTTGTACCGCTTGCTGATAAGGAATTAAAAATTCCCGCCACATCTGAGTTTCCAATACCATCACTCCGATCTCTGAACAGTTGTGTAATATTTTAATGTTATTTGTATAATTACTCCATAAAAAAAGCTCGAAGAAAAGTCTTAAGCGAACCTTGATTGTTTGCATTCATTATATCATAAAATATAACACTTATTAACGATTATTCTTATTTTTTTTGTATATAATTACATGTACCTAGGATTATTATCTTTATATCTCATACCATATTTCCTAGAAGAAGATCTCCCAAAAGTTTCTATAGCTTCCTTTTGACACTTGAAGCCTGTTTGTGATATACTTCTCCTAAATAATGTCAAGACACATGCAAAATTGGAGAGGAATAACCATGTCTCAAGAACTGATCTCAAAAATTCATCAATTAAAAGCCGAAAAAAATGCAACCATCATTGCCCACTTTTACCAGTCTCCTGAAATACAGGATTTAGCTGATTTTGTGGGTGATTCTTTGGCTATGGCCAAATATGGTAAAGATGTAGATGCTGATTGCCTTGTTATTTGTGGTGTAAAATTCATGGCTGAAACGGCTAAGATTCTATCACCAGATAAAACAGTACTTCTCCCCAATCAAGATGCAGGATGCCCGATGGCAGACATGGTGGATGCGAAGTCACTTGCTATGCATAAAAAAAGACACCCCAATCACTATATTGTTTCTTATGTTAATACATCTGCTGATGTCAAAGCATTAACGGATATATGCGTCACTTCCTCTAATGCTTTACATATCATCCGTCAATTGGAACAAAAAGAAATTCTTTTTTTACCGGATAAGAATCTTGGTCATTATATCAACACCCAACTGTCTGATAGGCAGATGCATTTGTGGCCCGGTTTTTGTAGAACGCATGATCGGTTAAATGCTGAAGACGTAAAATCCATGAAAGTACTTTATCCGGATGCTGAAGTATTGGTCCATCCCGAATGCGACCCAAGTGTTGTAGAATTGGCGGATTACATAGGTTCTACATCAGGCATTATTCATCGTGCCAGTACTTCATCTTCCCAGTCTTTCATCGTTTGTACAGAAGAAGGTGTCATACACCGCCTTAGGCAAAATGAACCTGAAAAAGCATTTCATCTAGCATCAAGTAAATTATTGTGTCAGAATATGAAAAAAACAGAGTTAGAAGATATATATACATGTTTACTTAACAGTCGTCCGGAAATGATTATAGAAGAAGCAACACGATTGGCCGCTTATAATGCCTTAGACCAAATGCTGGCTCTCAGTTAGAAGGTGAAATACCATGAAAACCACAGATGTCCTTATTATCGGTACCGGTTTGGCCGGTACTTATGTTGCACTTAATTTACCTTCTAATCTAGATATCACCATGATGTGCCACCACTCCACCAACTCAACATTGGCCCAGGGTGGCATCGCCATCTCTCTTGACCAAAAGGATTCTTTTGAAGCTCATATCGATGATACACTAACAGCCGGTAGACATACCAATAATATAGAAGCTGTTAAAACTTTGATTGAAAGTGCACCCGATCAAATTCATACACTCAAAAAGCTTGGCGTTGAATTTGACCAAGATGCAAAACAAAACATTCGCGCTACCTTAGAAGGTGGACATTCCTTTCCTAGAGTCATTCATGCCGGCGGTGATCAAACCGGACAATCGGTTATGAGCTTACTTGACCAGAAGATTAATTCATCCGACAATATACAAATCTTAAGAGGCGCTTCTTTGCTAGAACTAGTGGTACATCATCAACAAGCCATTGGTATCGTCTATGAGATGGATGGAACCATACAGGTTCTCTATGCCAAACATATTGTAATGGCAACCGGGGGACTTGGTGATCTCTATGAACATACAACAAATCAAGAAGGTTCAACCGGTGAGGCTATTGCTATCGCTGCTTTTACTGGCGCAAAATGCCAAGATATGCGCTATATTCAATTCCATCCAACAGCTTATAAAAATAAAGATAAAGGTTATTTTCTTATTACTGAGGCTATGCGTGGTGTCGGTGCCTATTTGTTAGATGCTCATAAGAACCGCTTTATGGATCACATTCACCCACTAAAAGAATTAGCACCTAGAGATATCGTGTCAAAAGCCATCTATGATGTTATAACTTCCACCCATGAACCTTTTGTTTATCTGGATACCAGACATTTAAAAACGGCCTATTTAAAAGAACGTTTCCCTAATATCTATAAAACACTTGAAAAAGATGATTTAATTCTTGGCGTTGACCTTATTCCGGTAACACCGGTTGCCCATTATACCATTGGTGGTATCTGTACAGATTTAATGGGCCGTACCAATCTTAAGCATTTATATGCATGTGGTGAGGTGGCTTCAACAGGTGTTCATGGTGCCAATCGATTGGCCAGTAACTCCTTACTGGAGTGCTTGGTCTTTGGTAAAAACGTCGCCGAACATATTGTCTCACATCACGAAGATCTTCCACTGCCTTCTTATTCTATTGACCCACTCGATCCATGGAAGTATACAAAAACAACTGCTTCACAAAACTATCTTGTACATAAAGCTTATATTCAAGAAATCATGACCAAATATGTGGGTATCGTCCGTTATGATAGCCAACTTAGATTGGCCAAATCAAAGTTAACACGGCTCTTACATCAACTTAAAAAAGTGCGTTATGATCATATCGACCATGCCAAATCCTATAATCTTATATCTGTCTGCTTGATGGTTGTTGAAGACGCATTAGCCCATGAAAGTTTAGGTTGTCATTATAAAGATATTGAAATGAAAGGGCTTTAACCATGCAAGGACCTATGAATGAACATCAGTTAATTAATAAAATTAAAGCGTGGCTTGAAGAAGACATGCCCTATGGGGATATTACTTCTCAGAACATCCTATTTCAAGGTCATAATATTCGTGCCACTTTTATCGCAAAAGAAGAAGGTATCATCTGTGGCATAGATATTATAAACCTTGTGTTTCAAACCCTTGATAAGACAATTCTTTTTGAACCCTCTGCCAAAGATGGTGATTTTGTAAAACCCGGATTCATATTAGGCTATCTATCCGGTCCTCTAGATAAGATTTTGATGGGTGAAAGATTGGCCTTGAATCTAAGTCAGCGGATGAGCGGTATAGCAACCATGTCTCATCTGTATGCTCAGAAGGTTCAGGGTTATCCTGTTCGAATTGTCGACACAAGAAAAACCACGCCCGGACTTAGGTTACTTGAGAAATATGCAGTTCGTGTCGGAGGGTGTTATAATCATAGATATGGCCTCTCGGATGCTGTTATGATTAAAGACAATCATATCGCCGGAGCAGGGTCGATGCAAAATGCTGTGACACAGATTCGTGCTCACATACCCCATACTACAAAAATCGAGGTAGAAGTTGAAAGTCTTGAAGCACTTAAAGAAGCTTTGGATCTTGATGTGGACATCATCATGCTTGATAATATGACCAACGATATGCTTCGTGCCGCTGTTGCTATCAATCAAGGAAAAGCCATACTGGAAGCCAGTGGTAACATGACTTTAGATCGAATCCTTGACGTAGCTAAGACCGGTGTGGACATCATTAGTGTTGGCGCGCTTACCCATTCGGTTCAGGCCCTTGACATCAGTTTGAAATTCTTACCCTAAATCATTAAGCTGTTCTATACTTTCCTATAAAACATGAAAAGAAGGCTAAAGGACCATACCATCCCTTTAGCCTTCTTTTCATGCTAAGCTTTTGAGTTATAATTTAGAAATATGTGCCTCTTTTATCGCTGTCGCTTGTTCTTTCATTTCCCTAGCTGACTCCAGTGTGTTTTCTGTTATGATAGCGCCACCAATAAGTCTGGCTAACTCTTGGAAGATTTCAGCACCCTTTAGCTGTCTTACATAGGTTTCTATCCTATTTTGTGATTCGGATTTCTCAATTAAATAATGCTGATCCGCCATTGCACTAATCTGTGGTAAATGGGTTATACAGATAATCTGTCTATGCACAGCTAATGCTGACATCTTCTCTCCCACTTTTTGAGCGGTGCGTCCACTGATACCACTATCGATCTCATCAAATACCAAGGTGCCAATTTGATCCATTTCAGCAAAAACAGACTTAATGGCCAACATGACTCTTGATAGCTCACCACCGGAAGCAATTTTGACCAAAGGTTGCACGGTTTCGTTTTTATTCGTGCTGATTAAAAAGGTCACCTTATCATAACCATTTTGACTAAATTGATCCATTCTTTCAATATCTATTTCCATTTTAGCATCTGAAA
Organism: Clostridiales bacterium; assembly: GCA_024636985.1. Taxonomy (GTDB): domain Bacteria; phylum Bacillota; class Clostridia; order Lachnospirales; family Vallitaleaceae; genus Petrocella. The sequence goes on from JAGXFY010000033.1 coordinate 45,099, forward strand.
AATTCAAATCTACCAGAACCGACTCAATGTTTGTTCCGATTTCTTTGGCCGCTTTCTGTCTTAGATTAGAAATAGTCGCACACTTTTTCTCCAGTTTAGCCGTTAAGGCCAGAATGGCCGCTTTGGTTTTCTCAAGTTCTGTCTCATAGTTTTCCAGATGTTCCAACCGTTTTTCTTTTTCTTCTAATGCATCTAGAATCAATTCAATGGTCTGACCATACTTTGTTTTCAGGGTATTGATGATGTGTATACGCTCTTCTACTTCGTTCAGGCTTTGATGATCGGATCCCAATTCTTCAAGGTAGCTTTCAACATGCTTGTTTAAATCTCTAACCATGTCTTCAATCTGAGCCATCATAATGGCCATGTCCTCGATTTCATCATCCAGATGTCGAATACTTTCGAATTCACGAAGCATTTGACCAATCCATTCCCATAGATTTATTTCAGGATTCTGTGTTAAACGTTGTTCAACACTTAATAATTTTTGAAGGATCTTATTACGATTGGACAAAAGCTTATACTCTTTACTTAAAGTTTCATCTTCACCTACAATCAGATTGGCTGACTGAATCTCATTGATTTCAAATCTCAAAAAATCTATTTCCCGCTTTCGATCATCTACTGTAAGATGGTCTTCCTCAATGGTTTTAACCAATTTTTTGTATGTTATATAATCCATATACAGATCGTCTTTTAAAGACTTTAGAGATTGACCTACATATCGGTCTAACAAATCAATATGATTGTTTGGATTTAAAAGGGATTGATGTTCATGTTGACTGTGAATGTCTAAAGTCATATCCGCGATCTCACTAACGACTGTGGCAGTAACCGTCTGATGGTTCACTTTATAAACACTACGCCCTGTCATATTAAATCTTCTTGAAACGATTAATTCTTGTTCATGATTATAGTCAATACCGTATTTTTCTTTCAATCGTATTAATGCTTCTTCCTGTAGAACAAAAATCATTTCAATCAAGGCATAATCAGAACCCTTGCGAATAATCGACTTATCTAATTTTCCACCAGATATGGCATTCATCGAACCAATGACAATGGATTTACCTGCACCGGTTTCACCACTAAGAACAGTTAAACCATGATCAAAGTCAATTTCCAAAGATTTAATTAGAGCAAAATTTTCTACATGTAAATAGGTTAGCATCTAATCCTCCCAAAAGCTATGTTCTTATTGGCTGTGTGCCACTTTGCTTAAGCGTTCCATAACAAAAATAGCATCAGCTTCTGTTCGTGTCGCACAAAAAATGGTATCGTCACCTGCTATACATCCAACAACCTCATCAAAATCCATTGCATCTACTGCGGCTGCAACCGCCATAGCCATACCGGTTAAGGTCTTAAGTACAATCATATTACCCGCTCGGTCCATACCATTATACCCATTTTTGAATATCCGAATATACTTTTCACTTAAATTAGTTTCTTTAGATGGAAGTATGGCGTATTTTTGTTTGCCACCCGGTATGGAGACTTTGGTGAGTTTAAGGTCCCTTATATCTCTTGAAATCGTTGCCTGTGTTACTTCAAAACCATTTTCTTGCAGTCGATGCACCAATTCCTCTTGGGTTTCTATAACAAAATGATTCACCAGTTCTATGATCTTTGATTGTCTAGCTATTTTCATAACCAACCTCCTCTAATTACCACCCAGTTTTCTTCTTAATATATGATAAAAATTATGTCCTTCTATTTGAATAAGCCTGGTTTTTAAATCCGCTTTTTGGATAATGATTTCTGCATCATTGTTGATTTCTTTACCTTCTTGACCATCAATGGTCACCATTAAGTCATTGTCCCATGACCTTCGATTATGCTCAAAAGTGATTCTCACTTTATCGTTGCTGGATAATACAATACTCCTAGCCGTTAGTGAATGGGGACAGATGGGCGTCATAACAATCATCTCATTATGTGGCGCAAGTATAGGTCCGTTTGCAGATAAGTTATAAGCGGTTGATCCGGTGGGTGTTGCAATAATGATTCCGTCTGCTGAATAATAATTAACAAACTCATCGTTAACATAGATGCTAAACCCTACCATTCGAGATAATGCCATACGACTAATGACAACATCATTAAGGCAGAATCCTTCTTCTATTAAAATGCCATTCGTGTATATCTGCGCCTCTAGCATCATTCTGGTTTCTATTTCAAACTTACCTTCCAGAACCTTCTCTAGATTTTCTTGCCACTCATGTTCCTCTATTTCTGCTAAGAATCCAAGATTCCCTAGATTAATCCCTAAGATTGGTATTTCATGCATCGCCAATCGTCTTGCTGAATGGATAATCGTACCATCACCGCCAAGTACAATGGCGAAATCAATTTCATCCAGTTCTGAATCATCTTCAATATCAATCGCATTGAAGGCATAACACTCTCGTACATAGCTATCTATGTACACTTTGCAGTCCTTAGACTTCAACCAATCCATAATCTTACAGCTATAGGTCAAAGTCGGGTCCTTACTGGTGTTAATTATCATATAGACATTCTTCATTACGTCACCAACTACAGTGTTTCATGAGCTTGATCTACGACCTCATCGATACGTGCCTTAAAGCTTTCATATGACACATCCACTGCATGCTTTCTTACATATAGTAAATACTCAATATTACCCTCTGGGCCTTTTATTGGTGAATATTCCAAACCTAAAAATTCAAAACCCATTTGAACTGATTCTGACAAAATACGGATCAAAACTTCTTTATGGATTAAAGGATCTCTAACCACACCCTTTTTCCCAACTTTTTCACGTCCGGCTTCGAATTGAGGTTTGATCAAACAAATCATTTCACATTGTTCTCTAATCAACTGCTTAACTGTAGGTAGGACTTTAAGAAGTGAAATGAAGGATACATCAATACTAACAAAGTCAATAGGATCTGAAATCTGCTCAGGCGTTACATACCTAATATTGGTTTTCTCCATACATACCACACGTGTATCTTGTCGAAGCTTCCAATCCAATTGTCCTCTACCTACATCTATTGCATAGATTTTCTTCGCACCATTTTGTAACATACAATCCGTAAAGCCACCTGTTGAAGCCCCTACATCCATACAAATCTTGTCTTCAAGAACGATCGGATATTGTTGTAAGGCCTTTTCCAATTTGAAACCACCACGACTCACATAAGGGTTTGGATTGGACTTGACAATAATTTCCAGCGCTTTATTGACTTTTGTTCCTGCTTTATCTTCTCTCTGACCGCCAACAAAAACATTACCGGACATGATTAATGTCTTGGCTTTTTCACGTGATGGTGCTAGACTCAACTCAACGAGTAAAATATCAAGCCTTTCTTTCTCTACTGACATAGTATCACCTGTTATATCTTTCTATATATGCCGCTATATGATTGGCTGTCAAACCCAGTATTTCCATTAGCTTATTTCTAGATCCATGTTCAATAAAATCATCTTTAATACCCATGATTTCCACTTTTATATCATAACCTTTTTGGTGCACATAGCGCAACACTTCACTACCATAACCACCAATCATAGTGTTTTCTTCAGCTATTAATAAATACTTATGTGTGGCTGCCAATCGATCAATCTGATCGTAATCAATCGGTTTAACAAACCTAGCATCTACAATTGTGACCGATGATTTGACCATTGCACTGGCTTTTAAGGCTTCATCCACCATCGAACCGACTGCAAGAATTGCAATATCTTGACCCGTTTCTAATACTTCACTTTTACCATAGACAATGGGACTTTTATCATACCCGAAGAAGGGCGCTTCACCTTTTGGATACCGTATGGCAATGGGCCCATCCATATAAGTTAATGCAAAATCCATCATATCTTTAAAGGTTTCACTATCCATAGGTGCCATGACTGTCATATTCGGCATGTGGTTCAAATAGGATAAGTCAAAAACACCTTGATGGGTTTCACCGTCTTCTCCGACCAATCCAGCCCTGTCTAACATAAAAACAACCGGGATTTTTTGTATACAAACATCATGTAACACCTGATCATAGGCTCTTTGTAAAAAAGTTGAATAGATGGCAACAAAAGGCTTGATACCACTTAGACCTAAGCCTGCAGCAAATGTAACAGCATGTTGTTCGGCAATACCTACATCAAAAAAGGCTTTAGGGTATTTTTTCATAAAACGGGTCATTCCTGTTCCGTCCGGCATGGCTGCAGTAATGCCTGCAATTTTATGGCCATCTTCGATGTACTGAATCAATTGATCACCCATCAACTCGCCATAAGTCTTTTTAGTGTTCGCCGCTTTTTTTACTAAAGCTTCACCATTTGTTGTTATAAAAGGCTTTGTACCATGAAACTTAGATGGGTTGATTTCCGCATGATGATAACCTTTTCCTTTTATTGTGTTAACATGAATTAGAACCGGCCCTTCTATTCTGCGGGCTTGGTTTAGGACTTTTATAATCTGTGGCACCGCATGACCATCTATTGGCCCCAAATAAGTGTAACCCATTTCTTCAAAAAACATCCCCGGAATAAATACTTGCTTAAAGGCATCTTTGATTTCTCTAACACCTTTTGTTAGCATCTTACCAACCACTGGGATGCGATCAAATACCTTGTGAACATCATGCTTAATCTCTTTATAGACATGACCGGTTCTTATGGTATCAAGATACTCGGCCATACCACCAACATTTTTTCCTATGGACATTTGGTTGTCATTTAAGATTACGATGAAATTCTTTTTCATCTGAGCACCGTTATTAAGGGCTTCAAAGGCCATTCCTGCGGTCAAAGCGCCATCCCCAATAATGGCCACAACACTATAATCATCCTTATTCATATCCCTTGCAACAGCATAACCAATAGCAGCAGATATAGAGGTTGAACTATGCCCCACATCAAAACAATCGTGTTCACTTTCAAGACGTTTTGGAAAGCCACTAAGGCCTTGGTATTGCCTGACGGTCTTAAGTGCTTCTTTACGTCCTGTTAAGATCTTGTGAACATAGCTTTGATGACCTACATCCCATATTAATTTATCAACTGGTGAATTAAAAACGTAATGAAGGGCAATGGTGAGTTCCACCACACCTAAGTTGGAACTCAGGTGACCACCTGTTACGCTAATCACATCCACCAAATATTTTCTTATTTCATGACTTAATCTATTTAAATCATCCCTATCTAGACTTTTTAAGTCCTCAGGGGAATGAATTTTATCCAATACTTTAAACATAGGTCACCTTTTTTTCCTTTTTTTTATGTAGCTTAGTAGTATACCCAATCTATAAACAATATAATTGGCGTGTCGTAAAGCAACTTCTTTACCAATTGCCTTACCGCCTACGGTAATAGCGGCAATGATGGACGTTAGAATAATACTTGCAGCAGTTGTTTTTATGGTCATGGTTTCATTCAGTTTAATTATGATAGCAGCAGAAGCTGATCCTGAAATAATCCCGGAAATATCACCGATTACATCATTAAAGAAGTTGGCTACTGAACCGGCATTTCGAATAATTAATATGGCTTCTTGGGCACCCCGAACCTTACCGGAGGACATAGAATGAAAAGGCGTTTCTGTAGCTGCCGTTACGGATATACCTAACAAGTCAAAAATAACACCTAAAAAAACAATAAATAGTAAGATAAAAAGTGCACCAATAACACTAACTTTTTCCATAAATACTAAAGATATATAACCTAAAATTAAGGCTACAAAAAATGTAATCACTGTGATTACATAAACCCATAAGTAATTCACCTTTTTATTTGTATACATATTGCGGAATTTAACCCGACTTTTTTGTTCACTCATGCATACCCTCATCTCATACTTGTACCTATTTTGATTAACACTTTGGTTAAAGCCAAAACTCAGTTTTCTAAATTACATAACTGGTTAAGGTGTCAAAACTAAAACTATATTAAAATTAAAAGCTGAAGATAATTACCATAGTAAATTTTGCGGCATGTAGTCTAGCAGGTTTTCCCAAATTCAAACTCCGATGTCGCCAAAGGAGCGATTCCTCTTTCATTGAATTCCCAAAACAACTGGCGCTAGATCGCCTTAATAACCACACTGTAATCCTATGATAACCTCTATCGAACAGTCTAGGAGTTTTCCTCACATCACCAAACGCTTCTTAGCCTCTTTAGCAACTTCAAATTTCAAGCAACAATAACACATCCTCTTTGGCCTAAGAATCAATGCCTAAATTACTATCCCCTTCAAAGTCACGCAAGGCAGGCTACACTGTCCACAGCTTACGCCGCATGACAGGTTTAATCCAACGCCGTAGATCATGTTAACCCACATACGTTGGTCTCCGCGACAAAAGGGTCAACGCCCACATGCCCTTGTGGATCGCCCTAATGTCTTAACTCCCAGCACAAGCCCGCGACTGGGCGTCGCAAGCTCACACCAGAAACTTCATCGATATGCCCTTATACGGTTTTTTAGGCCCGTCTTCTGATGCGCAGGTCATGACTAGAATACTGCATCTTCAGCTCTAACTTATTATTCATAGTTAAAGGGTCAAAACTATTATAGCATCACTGAAGCTATTATGCCATATTTAGTCCTACAATCATACCCAGTAAGCCACCCACAAAAACTTCTAGATATGTATGACCCAAAAGTTCCTTAAGTTCCTTATACATAGAAAATCTATGTTCACCTAGTTCTTTGATTATCCGGTTAATAAGCTTTGCTTGCTTGCCTGCCGCCATCCTTACATTGGCTGCATCATACATGACGATAAAGCTCATCATACCTGCAAAACCAAACATAGGGCTATTAAAACCCATAATCTTGCCAATGCAAAACGTTGTTGCAACCACAGATGCTGAATGCGCACTGGGCATACCGCCGGATCCCATTATTCTACCAACATCAAATCTTTTTTCTTTGATCAATATCCATGTTATTTTTATAGATTGAGCGATAAACCATGCTATCATTGCTGAAAGAAATACTCTGTTGGTTAATAAATCACTGATCTCATTCATGTTATTCTCCTTGAATACTATAATTTTTACCCTTTAAACCTAAAATGTTCGTTCCTTAAGATAGGTAATAAAATCTCTTAAAAAGACGGTCTTATTGCTATCAAATGATTTAAGCACACTTAGTGCCTCCTCCAGTAGATCCGCTACGATAACTTTAGAGCCTTCAACACCTTTTAAATCTACATAAGTCGTTTTCTTATTCTTCATATCGCTCAATATCGGCTTGCCAAGCTTAGCCTCATCTCCCGTTATATCCAGTAGATCATCCTGAATCTGAAAAGCCAGACCAATACATCGCCCTATTCTATTCAACCTTTTTATGACCTCATCGCTTTGTCCGGCAAGGTATCCACCCATCATAAATGCTGCCTCAATCAGAGCCGATGTTTTATGTTGATGGATATACCCAATGACATCCATATCTACCTCTTGATCTTCATAAGTAATGTCTGCAACTTGACCACCTATAATACCTTTCGTTCCGGCATTTGTTGCCAAACATGAAGCGGCCAGTAGGCCTTGTTCACCTAACTTATATTTCATGACACCTTCAAGCATAATCTCATATGCCCTATTTAGTAAAGCATCTCCTGCGAGGATGGCGATATTTTCACCGTATTTTTTATGACAGGTCGGTAACCCACGCCTTAGATCATCATTGTCCATAGCCGGTAGATCATCATGAACCAATGAATAGGTGTGCACCATCTCAATAGCAACCATAAACGGTTCTATAGACAATGACTTTGGCTTGAACAAACCATATACTTCTTCAAGTATCATAGGTCTAATTCTTTTTCCACCTGCCAAAAGACTATACGTCATCGCCTCAATTACGATTTCATGATAGCCACTGGTTTCCTGCGGGAGAAATTCGATAAGAAGCTGATTGATATTTTGTTGCTGTTTTCTTAATTTTTTATCAAATTCATTCATCTCTACGCCTTCCTATTTGTCAGGATTTCTAGCTCTTTTTCAATCTTTTCAATAGAATCGTTACAATGCTTTACCAATGCCATACCTTCTTTATAGGTTTTAATTGAGACTTCTAAAGTCAGATCCTCTGATGTTAATTCATGAACGATTTTTTCCAGTTTTTCTATAGAAGTTTCAAAGGATGTCTTTTTATCCATTTTACGCATCTCCTTTATTGTATTCGATGGTATCAACCGTTGCTATAACATGGCCATCAGATAAGGTTACCATAACCTTGTCATTGTCTTTTAGTTGGTTAACAGATGTAATCTTGTTAAACTGAAGATCACTTAAATAAGCATAACCCTCTTTTAATCTTTGAGTGGGTGACAAGCCTTTTAATTTTTCCTCAAGTAAGTTCACCTGATGTTGCTTTCTTCTCAAGATATTTGCCATAAGCATTTTCATCTTATCTTCTAGTTCTACAATATACTGATACTTTCTTTCAAATTTAAGCCCTGGATGTTGATGGGATAATTGAATTTTCAGGAGTTCCAATCCTTTTTTCTTTAGATCCAACTGTCGGTAAATGGCTTGTCTTAATGTCAGTTCCAATTGGTTAAGATTATTTTGTAAAGTATAGTAATCATAAACTGCTAATTCAGCTGCAGCAGAAGGCGTAGGTGCTCTTAGATCTGCAACAAAATCGGATATGGTAAAATCTGTTTCATGACCGACAGCAGATATGATGGGTATATCGGACATGAAAATGCTCCTTGCAACCGCTTCTTCATTAAATACCCATAAGTCTTCAATAGACCCACCACCTCTACCAAGGATGATGGTATCTACATTTTTTTCTTGGTTAAAATAAGCAATACCTTTGATGATGGTTTGGGCAGCATCCGTTCCTTGAACCAATGCCGGATAAAGGGTCATTTTTATATAAGGATTCCGTCGTTTTGCTACTTGGACGATATCTCTTATAGCTGCACCTGTATCCGAGGTTATAATTCCAATATGGGCTGCATACTTACAAATAGGTTTTTTGGCTTCTTCTTCAAAAAGTCCTTCAGCACTTAGTTTTTTCTTCAATGCTTCAAAAGCTTGATAGAGTATACCTAATCCGTCTTGCATAATCTTGCGGACATAAATCTGGTATTGGCCACTTCGCTCATAAACAGATACAGCACCCTGAACAATAATTTTCATACCGTTTTCAATTTCAAATCCTAAGTTTTGGACTTGGGTTTTGAACATTACACAGCTTATAGTACTCTCATCATCTTTTAAAGTAAAGTAGAGATGTCCTGAACTATGGGCTTTATAATTGGAAATCTCACCTTGTACGGATATGTTTTTTAGAATGAAATCTTTATCCATTAATTGTTTAATATAGGCATTAACATGACTAACCTTTAGTACCTGTTTTTCCATCTTATCCCTACTCTATCTAAAGTTATTCATTTACGATTCCTGCTATAACACCATTAACAAACTTTGGCGATTGATCACCACCATATTTTCTTGCCATTTCTATGGCTTCATTAATCGCTACATTGGTGGGTATTTCTTCATCATATAGAATCTCAAATAAGGCCAACCTAAGAATGGCCATTTCTACATTTGCTATACGTTTTAGATTCCAACTCGTAGAGCTTGAACCAATGGTAGCATCCAGTTCTGCTTTCTTACTAACAATACCCATTGCCTTGGTTTTAATATAAACAGCTTCATCGTCCTTGACTTCAATGGTCCCCAGATAATCCTCAATATGCTCTTCAATCGGGACCTCAAGTCCAAATTCATAGGAAAATATAATCTTGAAGATATTCTCTCTGATGTTCTTTCTATTCATGATTGCCTCCATACATTACAATACCCTTAAATAACTATTTAAGGGTATCAACGTTTTTCGATTTGTGATATTACTTCTCTATGTCAACACCGGTAACATTTATATTCACGACTTCTACTTTAAGTCCGGTCATGGTCTCTACTGCATTTTTAACCTTTTCAGAGACACTTTTCGACACCTCTATAATCTGACTACCAAAGGTTACAACAATTGCAAGCGTAAGGGAAACACATCCTTCACCAACTTCAACAATCACACCTTTTGCTAGATTCTTTCTTCCAAGTAGTTCAACAATGTCACCTGCCAAATTTCCTACCATGCCTTTGACACCTTCTACTTCTGTCGCTGCAAGACCTGCAATAATTGCAATAACTTCATCTGCAATGTGAATCTCACCTACATCTTCATGATCATGTATTTTTAAAACTTGTCTGTCCATTATATGCCTCCATTCCATTGTATTCACAACGTGCTAGTATCATTATATCTAAAGTCGCTCAAGTATGCAAGAACAAAGCGACATTGTCGCGGTTTGCATGCAAGAACAAGAATAAAGCAGCCCTATTGTTATCCTTTAGGGCTGCTTTATTCTAGTTTGCTCTAGATATGTATTCGCCGGATCTTGTGTCGATTTTTAATTTATCACCAATGTTAACAAACAAAGGTACATAGACTGTTGCACCGGTTTCTACTGTAGCCGGTTTTGTTGCACCTTGTGCTGTATTACCTGCAACACCCGGTTCAGTATGTGTTACCAATAACTCAACAATGATTGGTGGTTCAACGCCAAAGACTTTGCCAGAATGAGATAAAACCTTTACAATTTCATTTTCTTTTACGAATTTAAGGGCACCATCCAACTGATCTTCACTTAAACCAATCTGTTCATAGGATTCTACATCCATAAAATGGAAAATATCACCATCTGCATACAAATACTGCATGTCTTTTCTAGAAATAATTGCATTTTCAAATTTCTCTGTTGGCCTAAATGATTTTTCAATCACGGCACCTGTTTTTAAATTCTTAATCTTTGTTCTAACAAAAGCTGCACCTTTACCGGGTTTAACATGTTGAAACTCAATAATGACATAGATGTTATTATCCATTTCTATTGTTAGACCATTTCTAAAATCACCAGCTGAAACCATTTATTGTCCTCCTTGTAATACCCAATAATCACTTAGATATTTAACAGATTTTTTCCTCATAAACTCTTGGAAATCATTTACATATTGTAATCTAAATACCTTATTATTTCAACACTTTTTTGCGATTATTGTCAATAAACATCTCGCTAAAGGCATAAAAACTTAGTTTTGACCCTTTAGCCACTTAAACAATAATAAGACGCTTATCTGAATGCACAAAATTTTTGTGTCCATCCTTTGTAATAACAATAAGGTCTTCAATACGTACACCACCAAAGTCAGGTATATAAATACCCGGTTCTATGGTCACCACCATACCTTCTTGCAGTGTCATATGACCTTGCTCTGACAACCTAGGATTTTCATGTACCTCAAGTCCCAGACTATGACCCAACCCGTGACCAAAATAACCTTCATAACCCTGGCTATAGATATAGTCTCTAGCGATAAGATCCACTTCCTTACCTGTCATACCGGTTCTAATAGCTTCAAGGGCCATTTCCTGAGCTTTTAAAACTGTATTGTAGAGCCTGATTTGATCAGCACTTGCTTCACCCATAACGAAAGTACGTGTCATATCTGAACAGTACCCTTCATAGACACAACCAAAGTCCAAAGTTACAAAATCTCCTTTTTCAATGGTCTTTGTCGTAGGTACTGCGTGTGGTAGACTGGATCGTTTACCTGAGGCTACAATGGTTTCAAAAGAAAGCCTACTGGCACCCTTCTTTTTCATAAACATTTCAAGCTCTAAAGCTACGTCAATTTCTCTCATACCAACTTTTACATAATCTAGTATATGTTTATAAGCAGCGTCTCCAATGCTTGCAGCATATTCAATCAAGTCCAGCTCTAATTGGTCTTTGACCATACGCAACCTTTCAAGCATGTCTTCAAGGGGTATCCATTTAATATGTTCAAGATGGCTTTTATGAAAATCAAATGCCTTGACTGTTAAATGATGGTCTTCAAAACCAAGGGTATTTGTGCCATCTATTTCCATAATATGCTCAAGGGTCTCATTTAAACCCAGTGCCATATAATCTACAATCTCATAGTCCGGACATTGCATAGCAGCCTGCTCCAAATAGCGGAAATCTGTCATCAGTACTTTTTTATCCGTTGATATATATACATAGGCTGAAGTACCTGTAAAACCGGTGATATAATGCCGATTATGAGCACTGGTTATAAACAGTGCCTGAAGTTCTTTTTCTTTCATTTTTTGAAGCAATCGTTCATGTCTTTGGACCCTGTATTTGTCGGTCATTGTCTTCCTCCGTGTTCACAACTCTATTTAATGTCTATTTTTTAGATAAGAGATGGCTTCCAGATAACCCTCCAAACCTTTTCCGATAATCTGATGCACACATACATCCTTCGTAACAGAAACATGGCGAAAAGTTTCTCTTTCATGAATGTTCGAAATATGAACTTCTACTGTCGGAATCTGAATGCTACCAATTGCATCTCGAATTGCATAACTATAATGGGTATAGGCACCTGGATTAATGACAATCCCATCCACTTGTTCATAGTAGGCTTTCTGTAGTCGGTCGATAATCGCACCTTCGTGGTTAGACTGGAAACAATCCGTCTCAACCTGTTGATTATGGCTGAAGGTCATGATCTTTTCTATTAGGCTATTATAGTCTTCCTGTCCATAAATGTCCGTACTTCTAATACCTAAAAAGTTCAGATTAGGTCCATTGATGACCAGTATTTTCATTTCATCACCTCACAAAATCGCTAGGATTTCATCTACGATACTTTTGATTGGTTTACCTGATGTTTGAATAATGACATTGGCAGTACTTAAATACAAGGGTTCTCTAATCTCTAACATACTGGTGATTTTTCCTTCAAGATCTTGCTCTTCCTGAAGCAAAGGTCGTTTATTGTCGTCTTTGATATTCTTAAGAATATGCGCAACATCGGCTTGTAAAAAAACAACAACACCTATTTCTTTTAACATCTCAATGTTTTCTTCTCTTAGAATAACACCACCACCCGTTGAAATAATCTTGTTTTTTTGGTCCTTTAAGCTTTTTAGATAGGTCGTTTCAAGCTCTCTAAAATAAGCTTCACCATGATCTCTAAATATCTCGCTAACTGTTTTACCTTCCGCTTTTTCAATTTTTTCATCCATGTCAATAAAGTTAAGATTCAACCTTTTAGCAAGCTCTTTCGTCACGGAGGTCTTACCACAGCCCATGAATCCTATTAAAACTATATTTTCACTTTTATTTCCTTCATTCATTCTAATCACCTATTGTTGTATCATTTCGTCATCTGTTGTAAAAAAGCTTGATAGCATCTTTTTTTAGTTCCATCATCAATGGTGCATTCACGCCATAGCTCAAATGCTGCTATAGCCTGATGAAAAAGCATGCCCATACCATTCATGGTAATGGCGCCTGCTTCTCTAGCTTCTCGTAAAAAATGGGTTTCAAGTGGATTGTATATAAGGTCCACCGCCACTTCTAACGTTTCATAGAACTTTGTTTCATAGATGGGATTGTTGGCACTATGAGGATACATGCCAATTGGTGTCGTCTGAAAGGCAATCACCAAATCGTTTCTTTCTTTAAGGTCTTCAAGTGGTATTACTTCTGTGGATACATCATAATGACGGTTAATTAATTTGGCTAACTTCTCTGCATTCGCCTGTGTTCTATTGGTGATGGCGATATGTCCGGCACCTTCATGGGCACACATCATACCTACGGCTCTAGCTGCACCACCCGCACCAATAATTAATATAGATTTATCTCTTAGATTAATCTTAATTTCTTTTAATGCTTTTAAGAGTCCGATCCAATCCGTATTGTATCCGACCAGTTCATTGTTGTCTAGCTTGATGGTATTGACGGCGCCAATGGCTTTAGCCATGTCATCGACATGATCTAGATAAGATATAACATCAACTTTATAAGGTACCGTTACATTAGCACCTTTGATACTTAGGCCTTTAAGTCCTGCCATCGCGTGTTCCAATTGATTTTCCTTGACATGGAAAGCCACATAAGCCATGTTTTCACTCAGGGCTTCTGCCAACATATTATGAATGAAAGGTGAAAAGCTATGACCGACCGGATCTCCGATTAAACCATATATATCCGTTGTCCCTTTAATCATCTAACGCCCTTCTTTCTTAAATATCTATTTAACAATAACTTTTCGGTTCTTCTCTTAACATAAGTGACCATCTGCTCTTTTGCTTGTATTGGTTTAACCAGAATCGTATACAAACCTAAGCGGTTACCCACCCAGACATCCGTAAAAATCTGGTCACCAACAAATATTGCTTTCTGAGGCTCCACCTCAATCGTCTTTAGTATGCGCTTCAACTTATAAGTAAAGGGCTTCATAGCGTTTGCCATGACCGGTATCTTCAAGCCTTGATTAAGGGTATCAACCCTATCCTTTGAATTATTCGACACAAGAGCCACTTTATAACCCTTGGTTTGAAGCACTTCCATAAGTCGTATGAGTTCATCATGAGCATCGAATTGATCGAAAGGTACAAGAGTATTGTCGACATCAAACAATACAGCACGATACCCTTGTTCATACAGACTTTCAAAATCTATATCATACACTTGATCCAAATATTCATCCGGATATAATATCTTCATTTTTTTCACCGTACTTTCAATATTTAGGTGTTAAAATAACGCATGCATTATTATATCAATAAACATGCTGAGTGTCAAAAAAAACAGACCTAATTCAGCCATGGTCTGTTTTTTTATATCACAATAATATTACGCTATTTTTCAAAATTCCTGAATTTTACCTGGCTTTGTGTACTCATTTTCGCATCACCATCTGTCATATCAAGAAAAATTTGAATACTTTTAGTATATTCAAAGTCAACATCATTGGTAGGTGCTACACTAAGTGCTTCAATACGACTGGCCATCGGATAGCTTTGAGACGACCCGTCAGGCAAAGTGATGGTACACGTTAGAACCCTCGTACTTGGATCAAAGTCTATTTCAAATTCAATCATGCCTTCTATAGGGTCTTCTTGATGAAAAATGATCTTACTTGGATTAATAAGAAGGTCAGGAGAATCTATTCTGGAATTACCACCTTGATCGAAAATATCCTCAATCCCTTTTGATTCTTTGGCTATGGCCGTAATCTGATTCATAGCCAACTGAGCTTCATATTGAATGTCTATGATCTCTTTCGTTGCATTAAAACCTTTTAGATTAAAGTTCAAAAACGTACCGACAGCCCCCATAATAATACCGGCTATGGCAATGGCCAAAATAAGCTCAATGGTCGTAAATCCTTTGTCGCTAGTCATCCATAACCACCCTTCCGTTTTGCTTAATCACCTCAAATTCAATCACCCGACTTGACGCCGTTGAACTGATTTGATACTTGCCGTCACCATTGGCCGTATTCTTAACTTGGCCGGAAGTCGTATCAAATTCAAAACTGATTAATGTATGACTGGGTGGTAGAATATCCACATAATTCGTACCATCCCATTTTTTTATAGCTACTTTTTTAGGGAATTTGATGGTTTTTAAAGTCGAATATGTTCCTGTTGGTCCCATACGTACCAAAGTGGTTCCGATATATTGTTCAAGTGTTGAATCATAGGCCAAAGTCAATCTATAGTCTTTATCCTTAGAAGCCATCTCTTTTGTTTGAACCAACTTAATTTCACTAATCAGTTGGTTTGAATAAGTGTTGATGTTATTGGTGTACAATGTATTTAACCCAAAGCCGGAAAGACTAATGGCAATGGCCAATAGAGCCATGACAATAATCATCTCAATAAGGGTATAACCCTCTTGTCTTCTGATTGTGTTCAAACATTTTACACACATCTTTATCACCTATTCTTCAACTTTCCAGAATTCAAAACCCATCAAATCACTGTATCTATAAGGGCTGTTATTGTTGGGATCTAAGGTTGTCGTCTGATCAAAGTCAACAAATTCAATCTCTTCTAAGAACACCGGTGCGGACCCTGGTCCACTTCGGTCCACGACATTAAACAAGTTATACAGTACATTGTCCTCGTAAATCTTCTGTGCCAAGTAGTTTTTTATGACCAATGTGTTGTTCTTATAGGTCTGGGTACCACCGGTTGCGGTTATGGATCCTCCTGATATAATAGGTCCGGCAAATTCCAAATTACCATGGATTACAATATCACCGTTATGTACAATAACACCTTGAGCCCTACCGCTTGGTATATGTATGGAAGGGTTTTCTGAACCTAAGCTACCGGCATATATATGTAGTGTTTGAGCGGTTGCATCGTTGACATAAGTAATCTCAAGAGCATTTTGAGCTGCATTCAACACACTAGGTACTGTAGGATAAGGTGCATTATTATGGTTGAGTGAACCTATGGTATCAATCTTGGTATACTTATGGACGGCGTTTACATTATAATAGGTTGGTAGAACCAAAGGGTCTGCGTCCGGATTGTCAATGACCGGCGTACCCGGATCACTTCTATGACGTAGCATATGAAGTTGATAGATATGATCTAAGCTTGTCTTGATTCTTAGATTATCATAGCCTTCTTGTCCGACCTGGTTTGTATTGCTTCCATTATGATGGGTAAGGTCCAAAAAGTCATTGCCACCCACTGTAGCATCATAAACCAACTTCAATCCTGTGGTATAGATATAATTCTGAAGGTTGACACCTGGGCCGGTTTTAACAAAGGTATTACTATCGCCATCAATATAGTGCTTAAAAGCTACAAAATAAGCTTTTCGATCTTTCAAATCATATGTTGTGTTTGGTGTTGTCGTACCATTTGCCAAACTGATGGTCGAACCATCTATAGCCAACCAGGAAACATTGTCTTTTAATAACTTACTTTCTACAGTAGTATCATGAACAGCATCACTACCTGCATAAAAATCATAAGGCACTTGCTTGAAAAAACTATCTCCGATGGATTTCATAAGATCTATGGTTTCAAGATCAAAACCCCATGTATAAGCAACAAAATTGCCTTTTAGAGATACGCTTTCTGCTGTCTGATATCTGGTAGGTTGAACATCCACATAAGCTGTCCCACCAATTAAAACACCTTCATGACTTTCCAAAAAGTCAATGTCATTTTTAGTACTGGCAACAGGACTAAAGGCGCCATCAATGGATAAAGAAGATCCACCATTCATATCCGCGTTGATAACAATGGCACTACTTAGATCATGTGTAACACCTGTTCCACTTCCATCGGTATAACCATAATAACTACCGTTAATATTTATGGTACCACCTGTACCGTTCAGTTCCAAATCATCACTGGTATAGACATTGCCATTGAAGTTCATTTGACCACTGGCCCCATCTTGTAACACAACGCTATTGGCGTAAACCAAGCCATTGTTCACGGTTAACCTAGCATTACTAGAACTACCGTCCGTTAATTGCACATAACTACGACTAAAGATATTGCCATGTACTGTAACCCTACTCGTACCATTCACCATAATCCCACCATAATTTTTCGGATTATGAATGGCACCACCTACCGGAAGCTTGCCATAACCATAGACATCACCGTGAATATCCACGACAGCACCTGCATTAAAGGCTATATCTTCATTGGCGACTAAAGCTTTTTGCCATATAGGATTGTCCGGTAAAAGGGTTCTTTTTTCAATGGTATTAAGGGGATAAGATTTGATCTGATCACTAACAACAATATCTGTGGATATTTTCTTCTCTGTATGATCCCCAAGTATAAATGTTGATTCTATACCTTCAACACGATATGTTGTGTCAACACCGGAAAAAGGCATGACTGTAATGGCGGCTGTATTGATGTTAATGGAAGAATTATTCTGAGCAGGTGTATTGTTATCCAAGTAGACAAATAACTCTGAATCCAAAAAAGCAATAAGGTTGCTTTGAGAACCATTACTATTCATAGCACTTCTAAAATGATGTCTGTATATTTGATCCGACAATACCTTAAGGGCCTCTGCATCTAGCATGTACATGGCACCACTGGGTACAATCAGGTCTCTCAGTTCTATAATTGGTGCTTCTTCAACATAAGTGATGCTGCTATTAATGCCAACATAAGGTGGAAGGTTGGTTTCATCCAACAACATGGCATCAATCTCGTTTAAGATGCGTTTAATATCATCATCCGTATCTGCAATGGCATCGGATATAGAGACTTCCACCACCTTACCTACACGGGCATAGACTTGATCTATCCCTGATTCAGCATAGTATAAAGTCTTCTTAATACGATTGTCATTATGCTTCATGTTGATATTCATTAAGGACATAGCAAGTAGAGCTGTACCTAACATGGACAAAATCGCCACGGTGATGACAACAAACAACAAAGTGGATCCTTTTTGATTGTTCAATTTATCCCATAATCTCATAAGATCACCTATTCATCAATCTTGGTGGTTGTATAGGTACCAAGCTTATTACCTGAATGCACATCAAATATCTCAACTTTAATAGCCATGATTCTACGATCGAAGCTGTCTACAATATTTAGATTCCTACTAATACTGACGGAACCGCTTATAATCCTAGTGGTTGCTTGTACCGTATTGGTATCCTCTTCATAGAAATACAATTTGATTTCTTGAGGCAAGTTACTGTCGATATCTATTCGAGTTGTTATAGGTGTACCAACACCTGTACCGTCTCCCATAAGAAATCTTATTGCTGGACCTGAAGTTGCTGATAGGCTAAAACGACTGTCAATAGAACCACCACCACCTGTTAACTGATCAAAATAATCCAAAGTAATCATACCGGTGTCTCGGTCTCCCTTGATTCGGATGACCCTTTCCGTAGTGGATGTTGACGTCTGTGGATACGTGATCTGATTGCCACTATCAGTATCTGTTAGTAAGACCGTATGTGTGTAACCGCTGGGTATATCGATGATCATATCCGCATCCGGCATTGATGTGGGCGAAGGTAACGCAAACGCACCAATGTCTACACTTGTATCGTAAGTCAGTATTGCTTTATAACCTTCAGGTAGAGGTGTCAAACCCATAAGGTCATAGGTAACTTCTGTAAAACTATTATCAATCTCTATGGTTGACCCTACACAAATATAGATCCATAATCTGAGAATTCTTTTGCTTTTAGAGCCTCCAGATATTCTTGCCCAAGACCATTCGCCACCAACTGTTTTCTTGTCTCTATTGTCGTACCGATGGTTTGGGTAAAAACGAAGGAAATAGGAATCATGGCAGCTCCAACAATGGCAATGGTTACCAATGCCTCTACGAGGGAAAAACCGCTATTGGATTTGAATGTGTTCCACCATGATTTTATCATTTAATATTCCACCTTACCTTATAACATCGCCTTCTGTGGATACGATATTAAGTCTTGGTTTTGTAGGATCTTCTTCTATTTTATTAATGTACAAGGGCAACTCGGTCTGATTGACGATTGTCAGGTTCATGCCAACAAGATCATTGGCATCCACCCGTTTAGAAGCATAGAGATCCAGCTCAAGGGCTTGTCCCACTTCAAAAGTTTGTCGACTCTTCGTAGCGCCATTCATCTCATAGGTAGCGTAATACTTGTCGTTTTCAATAAAGATTCTAAGGTTGGCTTGTACCACACCATCCTCATCCCCTGTAACATAACTTCTTTGACCGGGATCGTTGGTGAGACCTATGATCTGAGCATAGCCATCTGCCCTAGTCGGTTTCAAGGTTATAAATAAGTCACCTGTTCCATCTGTCACACGATTGATGACCGTCTGTGGGGTGATTCGTAGATTCGGTGAATCAAAGGGTTGTGCTTTCCCTTTTGGTACGGTATTGAAAATAACCGGTTCAACTTCACGATCTTGGCCTACTAAGCCATACATATTCATAACCAAAGTCGTCGTAATCTTATTTTCTTCTTCTAACAGATTCATGCTAAGATTGGTCAGTACCGTACGGTCTTCGTAATTACCGATATATCTTAGAAAGGCTTTTAGATCCGTATAACTTAGATCCAGA